>NZ_JBHYIM010000004.1:0-472061 GCF_042739655.1 Mesorhizobium sp. NPDC059025
GATCGATGTCGTTTCAGAATCGTTCGAGTGGTGGCACGCTCGTCATCTTGAGACTGCCTCTCGCCTTGACCCAGAATGGCGCGGAAGGCGAAGGACCGAGCCGGCTGGCGGCTCCACATCCTGAGATCCACCACCTGACAGCCCCCATCAAACCGGAATAGCCGAAACCGGATGGAGCCTCGCATGCTCAGATATCCTGGGGAGATGCGCCGCAACCATGTTTCGGCCAAGCGAAAAACAGAAAAGGCCGCCAAACGGCAGCCTTTTTCTAACAGCTTGGTTTTCCGGAGGAAAACTGGAGCGGGTGAGGCGATTCGAACGCCCGACCCCAACCTTGGCAAGGTTGTGCTCTACCCCTGAGCTACACCCGCTCACACGGCCTTGGGCCGCAAGCCGGGCCTATATGGCCGAAGACCGCGCCGAATGCAACAGGGAAAAATGCGCTTTTTGCATCGTTGGCAAAACTGACCAAAACGCCTTGGCTTGCAGGCTCCCTCTGCTCTATGGATCAGGAGGATACGCGTTCAAGTGGCGCATGGATGGCCACGTCGAATCCCTGTGCGGCAATTGAGTGGAGCATCATGGCCAAGACAGAAGACGAGCTTTTCGCTTTCCTGGCCGGTTTGGGCATCGAAGTTTCGACACGCCGGCATGCACCGCTGTTCACCGTCGCCGATTCGCAGGCGCTGCGCGGCGAAATCGCCGGCGGGCACACCAAGAACCTGTTCCTCAAGGACAAGAAGGACAATTTCTTCCTGGTGACCGTCGACGAGGAAGCGGAGGTCGACCTGAAGCAGATCCACCATCTGATCGGCGCGGCCAGCCGGGTTTCGTTCGGCAAGCCCGAGAAGCTGCTGGAATTGCTAGGCGTCGTTCCCGGCGCCGTCACCGTCTTCGGACTGATCAACGACAGCGAAAAGCAGGTCAAGATCGTGCTGGACGCGCCGCTGATGGAAAACCCGGTCATCAACGCGCATCCGTTGACCAATGAAGCGACCACATCGATTACTTCGGGCGACCTGATCAGATTCATCGAGGCAACAGGCCACGAGCCTGTTATCTTGAAAGTCTCGGCGTGATCGCCACATTGGTGGCAAAACCAGCCCCTGCAGAACTGGGCCGCCGTTCTTGCCGGCGACCCGAAAGGACAAGATGATGAGTGACCAAAATCCGTTCAGCGGCATGGGCAACGCGTATACGACAACCGTGCAGTATGGCGGGCAGAACGGTGGAGCCGCGCCGGCAAATGGTGCAGCCGGCAACCTGATCAAGGACACGACCACGGCGACCTTTACTGCCGACGTTATCCAGGAGTCACGAAACCAGCCGGTGCTGGTGGATTTCTGGGCACCCTGGTGCGGGCCGTGCAAGCAGCTGACGCCATTGCTGGAAAAGGCGATCAACGCCGCCGGCGGCACGGTGAAACTCGTCAAGATGAACATCGACGACCATCCTTCGATTGCCGGACAACTCGGCATCCAGTCCATTCCGGCAGTCATCGCCTTCAAGAACGGACAGCCGGTTGACGGCTTCATGGGCGCCATTCCCGAAAGCCAGATCCGTGAATTCATCGAGCGGGTGGGCGGTAAAGGCGGCGGCCAGCCGCAGCTCGCCGAGGCCCTGGCTGCCGCAACCGAGGCTCGTGGCGCCGGCGATATCCAGACCGCTGCCGATATCTATCAGTCGATCCTGGAGCAGGCGCCCGACACGGTCGAAGCGATAGCCGGCCTTGCCGAGATCCTGTTCGATGCCGGCGATACAGCTGGTGCGGAAGCCGTGCTGGCCCAGGTTCCGGAAGGAAAGGCGGATGCACCGGCGATCAGCGCCGTGCGGGCGCGGATAGCGCTTGCCGCGCAGGCGTCCGAACTCGGCAACCCGGCGGAATTCGAAAAGCGTCTTGCCGAGAACCCGAAGGATCACCAGGCTCGCTTCGACCTGGCCATGATCCAGAACGCCAACGGCGAACGCGAAAAAGCCGCAGACAATCTGCTGGCGATCGTCAAGGCCGATCGCGCCTGGAATGACGACGGCGCTCGTGCGCAGCTTTTGCAGCTGTTCGAAGCCTGGGGCATGACCGACGAGGTCACCTTGTCGACGCGCCGCAAACTGTCCTCGCTGCTGTTTTCGTAAAGCACAGCGCGGACGAGCCCTCGCTGGGAGCCCGGCAAGCCTCGAGGGGCATCAGCCGGTTTTTCGCGAGGCATGTGACTGGACAGGAAAAGGAATGCGCGCGGGAAACACGCGGTATCGGCTCGAAACCGATTTACCTGCCTCGATCGCGGTTTTTCCGCTGGCGGGGGCGCTGCTTCTGCCCGGCGGGCGTTTGCCGCTGAATATTTTCGAACCGCGCTACCTGCAGATGGTGGACGATGTTCTTGGCGGCTCCAGGCTGATCGGCATGATCCAGCCAAGTCTCGATGGTGCACTGCGTGACGACGGCGAACCGGAACTGAGCGGCATCGGCTGCATCGGCAGGCTGACTTCCTACATGGAAACCGGCGACGGCCGTTATGTCGTTTCGCTTCAGGGAGTCTGCCGGTTCCGGGTCACGCAGGAACTCTCGGTGCGCACACCTTTCCGGCAATGCCGCGTGGCACCCTTCCTGGCAGACCTGGAGGAAGATCCGTCAGCATCGGCGGTTGATCGCACCGCCCTGCTCAAGGCCTTCAGGGCCTATCTGCAGGCCAACGATCTGGAAGCTGACTGGGAAAGCGTCAGCCGGGCCGACAACACCATGCTGGTCAATGCGCTGTCGATGATGGCGCCTTATGGCGCGGCCGAAAAGCAGGCACTTCTGGAGGCGCAGGACCTGAAGAACCGGGCCGAGACGCTGATCGCCATCACCGAAATGACGCTGGCGCGCGAGGGCGAGGATTCCGGGCCAGGTTTGCAGTAGAAACCCTGCAACAAGGCTGGAGATGCAAAGCATGGGTGAGCGGGAAGGCAAGAAGGTCGATGTCGACCCCAAGCTGCTGGAGCTGCTGGTGTGTCCGCTGACCAAGGGACCTCTGAGCTGGGACGCCGAACGCAGCGAACTGGTCTCGCGCGTTGCCAGGCTGGCCTATCCGGTGCGCGACGGGATTCCGATCATGCTGCCCTCCGAGGCACGGTCGATAGCGCCCGGTAAGGGTTGATCCCTGGAATTGTTGGCTACTTTGCAAGCATCTGCCAATCCGGGTTCTGGCCGGGTCAATGAAAGTTGCGGCCTTTCGGCATGACGCTCTGCGTCTCATCGGCAAGCGTGCGGAAATCCTGCTCCGATGGCTTCCGTTGCAGCTCGGGCATGCTGCCGTGACTTCGGCCAGCGGAACCGGTCAGAAGTTTCCTGCCGTCGGCCGATCTGGCGAGGTCTGGGTGCGTGTCTTCCAGCAAGGTCGACAGCCAGGGCGTCAGATCTTCGATCCTGTCTGCGACGATGTGAATGACATCCGACTCGCATTGTAACTTGCCGGTGACGCGGACGAAGCGTGCGCCCATGATGATCGGCCGAAAGCGCGCGAAAGTCGATTTCCAGAAGATCACATTGGCGACGGTCTTTTCATCCTCGAGGGTGAGGAAGATGGCATTGCCATTACCCGGGCGCTGGCGCACCAGCACAAGGCCGGCGACGGTGACGCGCCTGCCGTCCGGCACCGAGGAGAGCAGCGCATTCGGCGTAACACCGCTGCGGGTAAGCCGATCGCGCAGGAACGAGACCGGATGCGCCTTGAGCGACAGGCCGAGCGAACGATAATCGTGAATGACGTGTTCGCCCGACTGCATCATTGGCAGTTTCGTTGCCGGCTCTAGATCCGGAAGCCTTACGTCGGGCTGGTCGAAAAGAGGCAGTCGTTCCGCAGCCTTGCGACCATCCAGAGCGCGCACCGCCCACAGCGCGTCACGCCGGCTGATACCGAGCGAACGAAAGGCATCGGCCTCGGCGAGCTTTTCGATCTCGTCGGTGTCGAGGCCGGAGCGCAGCCAGACGTCGCGAACGGATTCGTAGCCGTCGCCGCGCTGTTTGATGAAGGTGTTCATCCTGTCTTCGGACAAGCCCTTGATCTGGCGAAACCCCAATCGCACGGCATGATCCGTTACGATGACGCCGCGCATTCCGGCATGACGGTTCACGATGCGATCGGCATCAAAGGATGCCTTTTCAAGCGTGCAATCCCAGACGGAGGTGTTGATGTCGACGTCGCGGACCTCGACGCCATGATCGCGGGCATCCCGCACCAGTTGGGCGGGTTGGTAGAAGCCCATCGGCTGCGAGTTGAGGATCGCGGCGCAGAACACGTCGGGATAGAAGGTCTTGAACCAGCAGGACGCATAGACGAGCAGAGCGAAGGAGGCGGCATGGCTTTCCGGGAAGCCGTATTCGCCAAAACCTTCAATCTGCTTGAAGCAGCGTTCGGCAAATTCCCTGGGGTAGCCGCGCTCGACCATGCCATTGATCATGCGGTCGCGGTAGTTGCCGATGGTCCCGGTGCGCTTGAATGTCGCCATGGCGCGACGCAACTGGTCGGCCTCTCCTGGTTTGAAGCCGCCGGCGACGATGGCGATCTTCATGGCCTGTTCCTGGAACAGGGGCACGCCCATGGTCTTCCCCAAAATGTCCTTCAATTCCGGTTTGGGGTATTCGGCAGCTTCCTTGCCCTGTCTGCGCCGCAGATAAGGATGCACCATGTTGCCCTGGATGGGACCGGGGCGGACGATCGCAACCTCGATGACGAGATCGTAGAAAGTGCGTGGCCGCAAGCGCGGCAACATCGACATCTGCGCGCGGGATTCGATCTGAAAAACGCCCAGGGTGTCGGCGCGACAGATCATATCGTAGACGCGCTGATCGCTCTCGGGGAGTGTCGCCAGGGTATAAGGCCGGCCGAACCCATCGCGTGCGGGATAATGATCTTCCAGCAGCGTAAAGGCGCGCTTCAGGCAAGACAGCATGCCGAGCGCCAGCACATCGACCTTTAGGATCTTCACCGCGTCGAGATCGTCCTTGTCCCATTCGACCATCTTGCGCTCGTCCATCGCCGTCTTGATGATGGGCACGATCTCGTCGAGCCGGTCCTTGGTGATGACGAAGCCGCCGACATGCTGGGTGAGATGGCGCGGAAAACCCATGATCTCATTGGCGAGATCGACCACGTGTCTGGTCAAGGGATCGCTCCGATCGAGACCGCCTGCCTGGGTTTCCCGTTCGCCGAGTTCGGATGAATACCAGCCCCAGATCGAGCTGGACAAAGCACTTCGAACATCTTCGGACAGACCCATGGCCTTAGCGACCTCACGCAGGGCCGAGCGGCCGCGATAGCTGGTGACGGCAGCGGCGAGTGCGGTGTGCTTTTCTTTGTACTTGTCATAGATGTAGGCGATGACTTCGTCTCGCCTCTCATGTTCGAAGTCGACGTCGATATCCGGTGGCTCGTTTCGTTCCTCGGAGATGAAACGCTCGAAAAGCGTGTCGATTCGCTCAGGTCCCACTTCGGTAATGCCGACGCAGAAGCAGACGATCGAATTGGCGGCCGAACCGCGTCCCTGACACAGAATTCCCTTCTCGCGCGCGAAACGCATGATGTCGTGCACCGTCAGGAAATAGCGCGCATAGTTCAGGCGCTCGATAAGTGCCAGTTCCTCAAGGATGCGCTTGCGCACACCAGCCGGTACGCCGGCCGGGTAGCGGTTGGCTGCGCCTTCCCAAGCCAGCCTGGCCAATTCTTCCTGTGGCCCGAGACCCGACAGGGTCGGTTCGTCGGGGTAGTTGTATTCGAGTTCGCTCAGCGAAAACCGCAGCGTCTCGCTGAAGCGCCGCGTCTGTTCCAGCGCGTCCGGATACCTGCGGAAAAGCCGCGCCATCTCGGCAACCGGTTTCATGTGGCGTTCGGCATTCGCCGCCAGTTCGAAACCGGCTTCGGCGACGGAGACATTGAGGCGGATCGCTGTGACCACATCCTGGAGCGGCCGGCGCGCGGGCGTGTGGTAGAGCACGTCATTGGTCGCCATCAGGGGCAGGCCGGCCGCGGCGGCCAGGGCTGCTGCCTGTTCCAGCCTGAAGCGGTCGTTGCCTTGATAATCGGGAGCCGCCGCCAACCATAGATTGCCGTCGAAGCGATCTTTCAATTGGCGCAGCAAGGCCAGCTGCGTTTCGCCTTTGCCCAGGAGATCAGGCAGGACGGCGAGCGACAGGCGGTCGCCCCATTCCAGCAGGTCGCCCCGCTCAAGCAGCGTCGCGCCCTTTTCCGTCTCGGGACGCAGATTGGCCTGAGTGAGCATGCGGCACAGATGCCCCCATCCTTCGCGATCCTGCGGATAGGCCAGGATGTCGGGAGTGCCGTCGCCGAAAACCAGTCGGCAGCCGGGATGATAGGCTATGCCTTCGACCTTCGACTGCTGCCAGGCGCGTACGACACCTGCGACCGTATTGCGGTCAGCAAGGCCGACCGCCGAAAAACCATAAAGTTTCGCGGTGACGACCAGTTCCTCGGGGCGCGAGGCGCCACGCAGGAATGAAAAATTCGACTGCACGCCGAATTCGACATAGGCCGGTGCGCGCTGAACAATCATGTTCATGCAAACACCCCGTGCATGAACCAGCGCGGCGGCGGCTTCGAAGCATCATAGAAGCCCTGGCGGTAGAGCCAATAACGGCGGCCGTCGGTGTCCTCGATGCGGAAATAGTCACGCGTTGGTTCGTCTTTGCGCCACCATTCAGCGGCGAGACGTTCCGGCCCTTCGACCTTGGCGACGCGGTAGAGTGCCCGCCGCCAGCGGAATTGCCGCGGCGGACCGTCCGGAATTTCCGAGGCGGGGACTTCGACGGGTTCAGGCGCCTGAAACAGCCGGATCGGACGTTCCGGCTGGTAAGGCACGGCGGAAGGCAGTTCCCTGGGTCCGGCCGGCTTCTTCGGCGGCGAAATCCGCCGCGGTGCGTCCTGCCAATAAGGGATCACCGCAACGGCACGTTCCGGCAGGTGGCTTTCGACGGTGACCGGTTTCAGGATGGCCCCTTCGCCCAGGCGCGCACGGATACGGTCGGCGAACAGTGCCAGGTCTTCCCCACTGTCTTCGGTGGTATCGGCAAGGTCGGCCTGATGCATGTCGAAAGGAGCGGTCGCCAAGATGGCGAGGCGAACCAGATCGAAGCCGTAGCCGGCGTCGAAGTCCTCGGCGATCGCGGTCAGCTTTTCCTGGAACAATCTCAGGATCAACCGCGGCTCGCGCATCGACCGCGAGGTGCCGACGACAAGACGCGTAACCACGCCATCGACCCTGAAAAGCAGGAGCGCTACCGCGCGAGCGCCTTCACCCCGTCGCTCGAGATCGGTTTTCAATGCCGTTGCTAGCAGAAGCACCAGCCGTTCGATGTCATCGATCAAGGTGATGGGTTCGGCGAGGTGGCGTTCGACGGAAAGCGGAGCGATGGGCAGGCGTGGTGAGACGGCTTCGTCCTGCCGTCCGAGCGCCTGGTCGATGCGCAGGAGCAAGGCAACGCCGAAACGGCGCGCCAGCGGCGCGCGTGGTGCCGCCAGGACAGCGCCAACCGTACGCAGACCAACGCTTTCCAGGCTGCCGCGGACGGCGGGTTCAAGGCGCAGTGCCGCGAGTGGCAGCGGGATGAGAAGGGCCTCTTCCTGTCCTATTTCGATAATACAGCGGCCGCGAAACCTGGCGGCAGCCCAGGCTGCCCCCGCTGTTGAAGCGATGCCGGCACGAACATCGAAGCCTTGGTGGAAGAAGCGGGCCAGGATCTCGTCAAGCATGGCGTGCTCGCCGCCGAACAGATGTGTGCAGCCGGTGATGTCGAGGAACAGGCCATCGGCACCGTCGAGCGCGACCAGCGGCGTGTAGCGATCGCACCAGTCGGCCAGGCTTTCAAGCAGACGCAGGTCTGCCTGTGGGTCGGCCTCGACAACATCGATTGCCGGATGCATGGCGCGGGCATCGGCAATGCCCATGCCGGGTTTCAGCCGCAGTGCCTCGGCCCGTTCGTCAAGCGCGGCGATGCGCTGGGCGTTGCGGTCGCGATGGCTGATCACCAGCGGGCAATGGCTGGCGGGACGGGAACGCCAGGACCGGCCGTGCCGCTGCCGCAGGATCCGTTCCGCCGGAAGATAAGGGAACCACAGCGACAGGATTCTTTGCCCGGTTCTGGGTGTTCCATGGCCGCTGGTGGGTTGCGCCCGCGTGCGTTCGATCCAGGAATGTGCGTTCATCGGGGTTCCACTCCAATGTGAATTGTCCGGGCTGTGCGGCGCGGCTCTTGCCGATGGTGACAGCGATGCCAGGGCAGCCGATCGTGCCGTCCAGGGGGCCGGCCATGGTTTTGCGCAATGTGGCCGACGCCGGCGCGACAACGAGGCGGACGGGGGCAGCGGTCGGCTCGGCAAAGGCGGCCTGACGCAGCAGGAAGACCGGCCGTTCTGCGGCGAGCGCGCGGCGATGCAGCCGGCGCGTGGCGGTAAGGTCGAGCCGGTCAGGATTGCCGCGCAGCTCCAGCACGACAGCAGAGAGTGCGCTCAAGCCTGCCGCTTCTTCGGCAATCCACAAGGCGTCGGTGATCTTCGGCGCCTCGGCGTAAAGCAGGTTCTCTGGTGCGATGCCGAAATTGGCCTCAAGTCCGCGCGCGTACGGAAAACCTGCCTCGCGAAAGATCTCGGTGGTACCGACCCACAGGATGGGTGCCGGGATTTCCGTCGACTTCAGCAGCAGGCCGGCAAGCGCCAGCGCAAAGCCGGCGACGGTGCCGGCATCGCGGGTCTCGACACCATGGAATTCGGTCAAGGCAGCCTTGGGCAGTCCGCCATTCAAGGCAGCATCAAAGCGGTTCGCACCAGTGGCGAGCAAGCCATGGCTTTCGGCCACGCCGCTGCGGCGCACCAGCATACGGTCCGCGTCGAAGCCGACAGGCACCTCAAGGCGCTCCGGCAGCGTTCCTTCAATCTTCGCGATCTGGCGGCGCAAGGCAAAAACAGTGTCTCGCGCCACGGCGTTTATCGCCATGTCGGTCAGCGTCCAGTCAATTTGTTCCTGTTATGTTCTTATAGATTCCAGAGGGCGGAATGAGAGTCAAGCGGACTCATGGAGAATTTATTCCTCTCCTGTCACGGTGAAAACAGTACCCGGATGTGCGCCGCGCTTGTTTTCCGAAAGCCTGCAGCCTTTTGCAGCGCCGCCTGTCAGTCCGGGAGCATGCTTTATTTGCCGATTTTGCCGCAACAGCCTATATGCCGGGATCAAAGGATAAAGAATGGCCCGCATCTACAAGACCCGCACCTGGCACAACGAGCTTTCCCCCTCTCTCGAGGAGCTTGAGCTGCTGGCGCTGGAAGCCTACGCGCATCTGCCGGAGGAATTTCGCAAACTGACCGGCGAGATCGTCATCCAGGTGGCGGAGTTCCCGACAGACGAGATCATGGACGACCTGTCGCTGGAGACCCCCTTCGACCTGCTCGGCCTGTTCGAAGGCCGCGGTATCGCCGAACGCTGGAACCCCGCGACCGGCGAAGGGCCGAACCGCATCACGCTCTATCGCCGTGCCATTCTCGACTACTGGGCCGAGAACGAGGAAACGATGGGCGACATCGTTACCCATGTACTGATCCACGAGATCGGCCACCATTTCGGCCTCTCCGACGATGACATGGAGCGCATCGAGGCGTCGGCGGAATGACAAAGGGCGACGAGATGACTCCGCTTCAGCTGCATGAAAAGCTCAAACAGGCCTGGAGCCTGGAAACGTCAAGCAACTGGACACCGGATAATCCGGCAAAAGGTCAGTGCAGCGTCACCGCCATCGCCGTCCACGATATCCTCGGCGGCGATATCCTCAAGACCCGCACAACGGGTGGTACGCACTTCTATAATCGGGTCCATGGCGTCAAATGGGACCTCACCATCAGCCAATTCGATCGACCGATACCATTCGAAGACCTGCCTTCGGATCGCGCCGAGGCGATGGCCGACACCTCGCCCGCCCAATACGAAATCTTGAGAAAAAAGCTCGGCCTGTAGCGCACAATTCCAGGAAAAGTTGTTAGGGCTTTCCGTCTGGAATTGCGAACAAACGCTCCAGAGACCTACCAGTCGCTCAGCTTGGTTTCGCCGGCAACGTACTCCTGGCCATCGACATCCTTCACCACGGCCTGGCCGCAGCGCATCACCTTTTCCTTCTTGTCATAGGCATAGGTCGGCGAACCGTAGAGGTGCCAGCCCTTGTTCAGCGCGGCTGTCACCTTGTGGCAGAAGGTGGCGTCGTCGACGGCGGTGAGGAAGCGGTAAAGGCGCATGGTCCTGTCCTTGCAGCGGCTATCCGATCATGCGCCGATGCTGGCGACTTTCGCCAGCAATTTTTCGGCCTGGACCAAGTGGAGACGCTCAACCATCCTGCCTTCCAGTGCGATTACACCTTTGTTGGTGTTCTCCGGCTTCGCAAAGGCCGCGACAATGGCCCTGGCTTCCGCAACGGCCTGCTCCGAGGGGGAGAAAGCCGCATTGGCCGCTTCGATCTGCGCCGGGTGGATCAGCGTCTTGCCGTCGAAGCCCATGCCGGCGGCATCGGCGCATTCGCGGGCAAATCCGTCCAGGTTGCGGAAATCGTTGAAGACGCCGTCGAGAAGGGCGATGCCGCCGGCACGCGCGGCCAGCACCATCTGCATCAGCCATGGCGCCAGATAGCGTCGGTCCGGCGTGGCCAGAATGCCGGTTTCCTTGATCAGGTCATTGGTGCCGGCAACCAGGCAGGCGAGCCGCGACGCGGGATCACGGCCGAGTTCGGCAATGGCTGCGATGTTGATCAGCGCCCTGGGGGTCTCGACCATCGCCCAAAGCTTCACCTCGTCGGGCGCATCAGCCTCATCGAGAGCGTCGCCCGCTTCCAGGATGTCGCGTGGCGTGTTGATCTTGGGCAGCAGGATGGCGTCCGGCTGGCAGGCAAGGGCCGCGGCCAGGTCCTCGGGCCCGCCCTCACCACCAAAGCGGTTGATGCGCACCACCATCTCGCAGCGCCGCTGCGGGCGATTGGCGAAGATCGTGCCGAGCCGGTCACGCGCCGAAACCTTTTCGCCGGAGGCTACGGCGTCTTCCAGGTCGATGATGACGGCGTCGCAGGCAAGGGCCGGGAGCTTGGCCAGCGCGCGCTCGTTCGCGGCGGGAATGTAGAGAACGGAACGGCGCGGACGATAGGGATTTTCAACCATCTGGTCTTCTTGCCCGCCAAAGCTGGCCCTTGCAAGGGCTTGCGGGAGGGTGGCTGAACCTGCTTAACCTCCAGAACTGCAATCCGGAACAGACTTCATGGCGCAATACGACATCGTGATCATCGGCGGAGCCATTGTTGGCGCTTCGGTTGCCTATTATCTGCGCGAGGAAGGCTTCACCGGCTCCATCGCGCTGGTCGAGCGCGATCCGCAGTTCGCGCATGCCGCAACGACGCTGTCCTGCGCCTCCATCCGTCAGCAGTTCTCGATCCCGGAAAACATCCGGCTGTCGCAGTTCACGCTGAAGCTGTTCCGGCGGCTGAAGGAAGAATTCGGTGAAGACGCCGATATCGGTTTCCGCGAGGGCGGCTATCTGATCCTGGCCGGCGAGAACGGCTTGCCGATCCTGAGGGCCAACCACGACGTGCAGGTCGCCGAAGGCGCCGATATCGTGCTGGAGGACGCCGAGGCGCTGACCCGCCGTTTCGCATGGCTGTCGGCGGAAGGCATCACCGCCGGTGCCTATGGCCGCTCCGGCGAGGGCTGGTTCGACGCGCATGCCTATCTGCAGCTGTTCCGCAAGGCTTTGCGCGGCAAGTCGGTCGACCTGATCACCGCTTCCGTCACCGCCATCGCCCGTGACGGCGACAAGGTCCGGTCGGTGACGCTCGACAATGGCGAGACGCTGCAGGCCGGCATCGTCGTCAACGCCGCTGGTCCCAATGCCGGCAAGGTTTCGGCGATGGCCGGGATCGAACTGCCGGTCGAGCCGCGCAAGCGCTCGGTGTTCGTGTTCGAGGCGCGCGAGCGCTACGAAGACCTGCCGCTGCTGGTCGATCCGAGCGGCATCTATGTGCGCCCGGAAGGCTCGGTCTATATCACCGGTGGCGCCGAGCCCGAGGAAGGCGAGCTTGCCGCCGACCCGACCGACTTCGAGCCGGATTGGCCGCTGTTCGAGGAAACGATCTGGCCGGTGCTGGCCACCCGCATTCCAGCCTTCGAGGCGATCAAGATGACCCGCGCCTGGGCTGGCCACTATGACTACAACACACTCGACCAGAATGCGGTGATCGGTCCGCATCCCGAGGTGAAGAACTTCATCTTCGCCAACGGCTTCTCCGGTCATGGCCTGCAGCAGGCGCCGGCGGTCGGCAAGGCGCTGGCCGAACTGATCCTGCATGGCGGTTATCGCACGATCGACTGCTCGGCTTTCGGCTATGCCCGCGTGGCGGAAGGCCGGCCGTTCCGCGAGCTCAACGTGATCTGACCGCCACAGCCGGGTTGAACTTCGCCGCCGGCCTTTGGCCGCGATTGACTCTTTGCGCAATCGGCGTAAAAGCCGGCACCGAACAGGAACGTCTTCATGCGCGGCCTTATCATGGCTCTCTTCGCATTCGACTTCCCCGGCCATGGCAACATGGTTGCGGGAGGCCGGCAGCGTGCGCTCCTGTCCTCGACCAAAACTATGGCCAAAAAAACCACCGTCACCACGGTCTGATCTCCCTTGGCCTTCTCGCCCTCTCCCCGGGTCTGGCCCGAGGGAGGCGAGACCCGCAGTGGCCGGCGGGTTTCTCCAAGCAAAGCGAGCGGAGAGCGACAGGAGAATTTTTCGATGGGTTTCAAGGTTGCGGTAGTCGGCGCCACGGGCAATGTGGGCCGCGAAATGCTGAACATTCTGGAAGAGCGCGGCTTCCCGGTGAGCGAGGTGGTCGCACTCGCCTCGCGGCGCAGCCAGGGCACCGAAGTGTCCTTCGGCGACAAGACGCTGAAGGTGAAGGCGCTGGAAGGCTACGACTTCTCCGACACCGACATCGCCGTCATGTCGGCCGGCGGCAACGTTTCCAAGGAATGGTCGCCCAAGATCGGCAAGCAGGGCTGCGTCGTCATCGATAATTCGTCGGCGTTCCGCTACGATCCGGAAGTGCCGCTGATCGTCCCGGAAGTGAACCCGGACGCGATCGAGGGTTTCTCCAAGAAGAACATCATCGCCAATCCGAACTGCTCGACGGCGCAGCTGGTGGTGGCGCTGAAGCCGCTGCATGACGCGGCGACGATCAAGCGCATCGTCGTGGCGACCTACCAGTCGGTGTCGGGCGCCGGCAAGGAAGGCATGGACGAGCTGTTCACGCAGACCCGCGCCGTCTTCGTGGCGGATCCGGTCGAGGCCAAGAAGTTCACCAAGCGCATCGCCTTCAACGTCATTCCGCATATCGACGTGTTCATGGAAGACGGCTCCACCAAGGAAGAGTGGAAGATGGTGGCCGAGACCAAGAAGATGCTCGACCCCAAGATCAAGCTGACGGCCACCTGCGTGCGCGTGCCGGTGTTCATCGGCCATTCCGAAGCGGTCAATGTCGAGTTCGAGAAGCCGATCACGGCCGACGAGGCGCGCGACATCCTGCGCGAGGCACCTGGTTGCCTGGTCATCGACAAGCGCGAGGACGGCGGCTACATCACGCCGATCGAATCCGCAGGCGAGGACGCCACCTACATCTCGCGCATCCGCGAGGATTCGACGCTCGATAACGCCCTCAACATGTGGATCGTCTCCGACAATCTGCGCAAGGGTGCCGCTCTCAACGCCGTGCAGATCGCCGAACTGCTCGTCGAGCGCGGCCTGATCCAGCCGAAGAAGAAGGCGGCTTAGTTCGTCCTCACGATGTCGCCGCTTCGCGGCTCGCTCCGGACGGGGCGCGCCACGAGGCGCGACACACGGTCGTGCTTGCGGTCTTTGACCGTTGGGCTGCGATCGCGGGCTTAGATCTGAAGTTTGTTTCGAAAACATCTTTAACGAAAAAGGCCCCGGCAGGTTCTGCCGGGGCCTTTTTCTTTGTGAGAAGATCGCTCTGCGATCAGTTCCAGTCGCGGATGTCGACGAAGTGGCCGGCGATCGCGGCGGCAGCGGCCATGGCCGGCGACACCAGGTGGGTGCGGCCCTTGAAGCCCTGGCGGCCCTCGAAATTGCGGTTCGAGGTCGAAGCGCAGCGCTCATGCGGCTTGAGACGATCGTCGTTCATGGCCAGGCACATCGAGCAACCCGGCTCGCGCCAGTCGAAACCGGCTTCGATGAAGATCTTGTCCAGGCCCTCGGCCTCGGCCTGTTCCTTCACCAGCCCGGAGCCCGGCACGATCATGGCGTTGACGGTCGCAGCGACCTTCTTGCCCTTGGCGACGGCAGCGACGGCACGCAGGTCCTCGATGCGGCCATTGGTGCAGGAGCCGATGAAGACGCGGTCGAGCTTGATGTCGGTGATCCTGGTGCCGGGTTCGAGGCCCATATACTCCAGTGCGCGCTTCTTGGAATTGCGCTTGTTCTCATCGTCGATCTCGTCGGGGTTCGGCACGACGCCGAGCACCGAGGTCACGTCCTCAGGCGAGGAACCCCAGGTGACGATGGGTGGCAGCTTGCCGGCATCGAGCACGACGACCTTGTCGTAGTGGGCGCCCTCGTCCGAGTGCAGCGTCTTCCAGTAATCCAGAGCCATGTCCCAGGCTTCGCCCTGCGGCGCCCGGGGCTTGTCCTTCACATAGGCAAAGGTGGTCTCGTCCGGCGCGATCAGGCCGGCGCGGGCGCCGCCTTCGATCGACATGTTGCAGATGGTCATACGGCCTTCCATCGACAGCGAGCGAATCGCCTCGCCTGCATATTCGATGACATAGCCGGTGCCGCCGGCGGTGCCGATCTCGCCGATGATGGCGAGGATGATGTCCTTGGCGGTGACGCCTTCCGGCAGCTGGCCATCGACACGCACCAGCATGTTCTTGGCCTTCTTCTGGATCAACGTCTGCGTGGCGAGTACATGCTCGACCTCCGAGGTGCCGATGCCATGCGCCAGCGCACCGAAGGCGCCGTGCGTGGAGGTGTGGCTGTCGCCGCAGACGATGGTCATGCCCGGCAGGGTGAAGCCCTGCTCGGGGCCGATGATGTGGACGATGCCCTGGCGGCGGTCCTTCTCGGAGTAATATTCGACGCCGAAGTCGGCGGCGTTCCTGGCCAATGCCTCGACCTGGATACGGCTTTCCTCGTTCTTGATGCCGTTCACACGGTCCGGCGAGGTCGGCACGTTGTGGTCGACGACGGCGAGGGTCTTTTCCGGATGACGAACCTTGCGGCCAGCCATGCGCAGGCCTTCGAAGGCCTGCGGGCTGGTCACTTCATGCACGAGGTGTCGGTCGATCCAGAGCAGGCAGGTGCCGTCGTCCTGGCGGTCGACCACGTGTTCGTCGAAAATCTTGTCGTAGAGGGTGCGCGGTGCGCTCATGTGCGTAAATCCGTCGATATGAAGCAGGGAAGATGCAGGGACGCGCCGGCCGGAAAATAGGCGCGTTCGGCCGTTAAATCAGGCTAAGTCGGCTGGTCAGCGCGCCGGAAATGCGGGCGAAAAAGCGCGCAGGCAGGCGCTTCTTGTCCTGCAGCACGAAGCCCTTGTAGGCCGGATCGCCGAAAAGCTCTTCCATCGCCTCGCTCATACCAATCTTTTGCCGGATCGGCAATTGGCGGCGACTAGAGCGCCGCGCGTCCGTCCGGACGCGCAAAGCACGCTTTTCGAGCATGTGCGCCAGGTCGCAAATAAGCCTGAAAGCTCGATTGCCTTGAGCGGCGAAACGAGGAGCCCCCATGATCGATCGTCGCACAGTGCTGAAATCCATGGCGCTGGCTGCCTGTCCGGTGCTGCTGACGCGCCCGGTATTGGCCGCTGCGCAATCGCAGCCGTGGACCACACGGCTGGTCGACGCGGCGCTCGATCAGGTTGGCGTGACCGTCATCTACGATCCGGCCTATGTACGGCTCGATTATCCCGATGGCGACGTGCCCGCCGAGCGCGGCGTATGCACGGACGTGGTGGTGCGTGCCTACCGCAAGGCGTTCGACGTCGATCTGCAACGGCTGGTCAACGAGGACATGCGTGCGGCGTTCTCCGCCTATCCGACGATCTGGGGCCGCAAGCAGCCGGACCGCAACATCGATCACCGCCGTGTTCCCAATCTGGAGACCTTCTTCAAGCGAAAAGGCGCGGCATTGGAGGTTGTCGACGATCCGGCGGCCTATCGGCCGGGCGACCTGGTCACCCAGCGGCTGCCCGGCAATTTGCCGCATATCGCCATCGTCACCAGCAAAATGACGCCGGATGGCCAGCGGCCGTTGGTGGTCCATAACATCGGCGCCGGTGCCAGGGTCGAGGATACGCTGCTCGCCTTCCGCATCGTTGGCCACTTCCGTTTCGCGCCAGAGGTCTGAGGCGTTCCGATTGGCCTCCGGCGTCAGAAAATCTCGAACACGAAAGCCTTCACCTGCGCGTCGGGGTCGGCAACGGCGTAGCAGCGGAACCAGGGACTTTCTTCGCGCAGCCGCCATTTGCCGGCCTGTTCCAGTTCGTTGAAAACGTTGCGGAAACGACCCGTTTCCAACACCTGGTCGCGCACGGTGAAGATGGCATGGCCGCCGGCTTTCGTGATGCGCACCAGCTCATGCAGGCCGGAAGCCGGGGCGTGGCCGATGGTGAAGACACCGGTGGAGAAAAAAGCGCGGAAATGCCTGTCCGGCCAAGGCAGCGGGCCGCCGAGCATTGCCTTTTTCAAGTCACCATAGGCCTGCCTGCCGGCAGCGACCCGCAGCATGTCGTCGGAAAGGTCGAGCCCGGCCAGATCGGCGTAGCCGAGCGCCTTGAGCTGCGGGCCGGTGAGGCCGGTGCCGCAACCGGCATCAAGCAAAGGGCCTTCGCCTGCCGCAACATAACGCGTCACCCAGGCGGTGATCAGGAACGGCAGCAGATAGCCGAGCGAGGCGGTCTCGCTGTCATAACTCGCCGCCCAGGCGGCATAGGCTGCATCGAGCGCTTCGGGTGTATCTGCGCCATAGACGGAATCCAGCGCCGCATGCGCCTTGTCGGTGTTCATCGCGTGTCTCCCAGCAGCCGTTCCAGCCAAGGTGGAAGCGAACGACGCCTGCGTCAACCCAGGCGCTGGCTGCGCCGCATGCGTCGTTCCAGGGCCCTCAGCGCCAAAGAAAGGCTGACGGTAAGGGTCAGGTAGATGTAGGCGACGATCGAATAGGTTTCGAAGAAGCGGAATGAACCGGAGGCGTAGATCTTGCCCATCTGGGTGATATCGGCGACGCCGAGCACCGAGACCAGCGAAGAATCCTTGGTGATGGCGATGAAGTCGTTGCCGAGCGGTGGCAGGATGACCCTGATCGCCTGCGGCATGACGATGAACCTGAAACGCTGGCCGCGGCTTAAGCCGAGCGCCTTCGCAGCTTCGACCTGACCGATGTCGACCGACTGGATGCCGGCGCGAAAAATCTCGGCGATGAAGGGAGAGTAACCGAAGGCAAGCGCGATGATGGCGCGCCACAGCAGCGACACCTCGCGCACCAGCAGTGCGTCCATGTAGCCGGCCTGCTGCAGCGGCAAGGTGATGAAGTTCCAGCCTGCGACGAAAGCGGGGACGCCGGCGAAAGCGATCCAGAACAAAAGCACGAGCACCGGAATGCCGCGCATGATCTCGACATAGAAGCGCGCGGCCTGCCGCAACCAGATCGATCCCGACAGCCCCATCAGCGCGAAGCCAAGGCCGATCGTCGCCGCCAGAAGGAATGCGACCAGCGCGACGAAGATGGTGATGCCGATACCTTGCGCGACGGTGGCGAAGACCTGCGCATAGACCTCGCTCGTGGCGATCGCAAACGCAGCGACCACGGCGATGGCGACAGCTACTGCCAGCCACCAGGGAAATTCCTTGGCCTGCTTGCCAGACACGGACGGGGTCAATGTCGTGGCTCGCGAAAGGAGGAAGGCAGCGCCTCGAAGCGATCGAGGATGGCAATCATCTGGCGGCCCCCTTCGGACAGCGCATAGATGACACCGCGCGGGAAGGTGGAAATCGTATTGCGCTCGATCAGTCCCCGTTGCATGAGGCCGTCCAGCCGTTCCGACAGCACTTTTGCGGTGATACCGGGCAAGCAGGCCATCAGCTCGCCGTGCCGCTTGGCGCCTGCGGACAGGTGCCACAGCACCAGCGCATTCCAGCGATGACCGAGGAAAGCCAGCCAATCCTCGACCGGACAAAGATCCGGTCGTCGCGGTGCGGGCATTTGCGGGTAGGCTTCGGCCGTCGCCGGTTCGGTCATGCTGGGTTCCCGTTTGGATAGTTCTGAAACGACATGGTTCTGTTCTCGAAACAGGAGAAAGCCAATGTCAAGAAAAGTCTATCAGCCGGCTGAGATGAATGGAGCTTTTGCGGCCGCCCGCAATGCCGGAGATCTCGATGAACTGCTTTCGCTCTATGAAGACGATGCGCAGTTGCTTGTGGATGCGAGTGGGGCCAGTCTCACCGGCAAGGTGGCAATCGCGATGGAATTGCAGAAGCTGATCGAATTGCCCGGCATGATGGCGTCGAACAATACCTTCTGCGTGGAGCATGGCGATCTGGCGCTGCTGCGCGCCGATTTCACGCTGACTGACGGCAAAGGCTTCGTCATCTATTCCGGCTTCACCGCCGAAATCATCCGCAAGCAGGCCGATGGCTCGTGGCGTTATATGATCGATCATGCCGGCGCCAGTCGGTATGGCGCCGGCTGATCTAGGCGATAACCTACTGGCCGACCTTGTAGTCGAGGAACCACTTCTTGTTCAGGCCATCGATGGTGCCGTCGGCCTTGATGGCCGCGATCGCTTCATTGACCGGCTTCACCAGATCGGAGCCCTTGGCGAAGATAAAACCGAAATCCTCGGTTCCGAGCGGGCCTCCGACCAGCTTCAACTTGCCTTCCGAAGCGTCGACATAACCCTTGCCGGCGGTGGAATCGGTCAGCACCACATCGACGTCGCCTGTCTTGAGCGCCTGCACGGTGGCGCCGAAGGTCTCGAACAGCTTGATGCGCGGGTTCTGCTCATTGCCATCGAGCACGGAATAGACGGCGGTGTAGAAAGGCGAGGTGCCCGGCTGCGCGCCGATCAGGCCATCCTTGAAGGCGCCGAAGCTCTTGGCGTCGTTGAAGCGGCTCTCATCGCCGCGCACCAGCATGAACTGTTCGTTGCGCATGTAGGGGTCGGAGAAATCGACCTTGGCCTTGCGCTCGTCGTTGATGGTGATCCCAGTCATGCCGATGTCGTACTGCTTGTCGGCCACCGACTGGATCATCGCATCCCAGGAGGTGTTCTGGTATTCGACCTTGAAATTCAGCCGTTTGGCGATTTCGTTCATGAAATCGTATTCCCAGCCGATCTGCTTGCCCGACTTGGGGTCGACGAACTGCAGCGGCGGGTAGGCGTTTTCCGTCACCACCACGACCTTCTTGCCGGCAAGGTCCGGCAAGGTCTGGGCCGCGGCGGCAATCGGCGCGAGAAGGCAGGCAGCAATCGCGGCCAGCACGAGTTTGGATCTGATCATGATGTATCCCTCGAGAAACGAGGACCGAGCCCACACCCCGTTGGCGGTCCAATCAATTGCGCGCCGACATTAGCGTTCTATCGGACCCTTGCAAGGCACGATATTGCGCTACACGCCAAGAAAGTGCAATTCGATGGCGGTGACGGGGCATGATTGGGGTGGGTTATCGCTCGGTTCCGTCAGGCGGTTCGGCAAAAACGGTTTCGGTTTCTGCAATACGCAACTGACTGCTCAACCTGTTCAATGTATCGCGCAGCCCGGCCAGTTCGGCCGGTTCGAGCGGCAGCTGGCAGCCGAGGGCTTCCTGGATGTCGTTGGCTGCAGTGCGCAGCGCTTCACCCTCGGTGGTCGGTTGCACCAGCACGCGCCGCTCGTCGGCAGGGTCGCGACGGCGGCTGATCAAACCGCCCGCTTCCATGCGCTTCAGCAGCGGCGTCAGCGTGGCCGGGTCGAGGCCGAGTGTATCGCCCAGTTCGCCGACCGTGCGTGGCGCCTTTTCCCACAATGCCAGCATGGTGAGATATTGCGGATAGGTCAGCCCAAGCGGCGCCAGCAGCGGACGGTAGAGCTTCGTCATCAGTCCGCTGGCCGTATAGAGCGCAAAGCACAGCTGACGATCGAGCCGGGGCGTCTGCACCCGGCTCGTATCCGTTTTTTGCTTGATCGTGTCCGAAACGGTCATCCCGCCTTCACCGAAAGAGCGACGTCTACATTGCCCCTGAGCGCATTGGAATAAGGACAGACCTTGTGCGCGGCGGCAACCAGCGCCTCCGCCGCTGCCCGATCAAGCCCTTTGGTTTCGGCGATGAGCTCGGCGCCGAGCCGGAAGCCGCCCTGGCTGTTCGGCAGAAGGTCGATCCTGGCCGTCACCGCGGCATCCGCCAGCGGCAGCTTCTGCTTGCCGGCAACGAAACGCATAGCGCTTTCAAAACAGGCGGAATATCCGGCGGCAAAAAGCTGCTCGGGATTGGTGGCGCCGCCCTTGCCGCCCAGCTCCTTCGGCATGGCGAGGTCGAGGCTGAGCAGGCCGTCAGAGGACTTCACATGGCCGGCGCGACCGCCAACGGCACGGGCTTCGGTGGAATACAAGGCAGACATCGGCATCTCCATTTAATTTGTACGCAAATGATTAGTGTACAAATTAAATGGAGTCAACCCTGAATTTTGTGATGAACACCGGCCGCGCCTTAGGTGTCGCGTCTGCCGGCGGTATCGGCGTCGGTGGAGGCGCGCCTTCGGCGATCAACAGCCAGGGCATGGACGGAGCTTGGGGGATCAACCTCGACAAGGGTACGCTTCCGCCAAGGTGCAATCGCGGATTGAGTTTCGCAACTGCATTCGTAGACCGGAGCGGCGATTGCAAAAGTTCGCCTTTGGCCACACAGCAGCAAGAAATGAAAAAGGCGGCCGAAGCCGCCTTTCCAAAATCAGCAGGATCCGAAGATCTTATTCAGCCGCAGCGGTTTCCGCAGCAGCGGCCTCGGCGGCAGCCTTCTTCTCGGCAGCTTCCTGGGCGGCCTTTTCGGCGGCCAGCGCTTCGGCAGCAGCGACCTTTTCGGCTTCGATCCTGGCCTTCTCGGCAGCGAGCGCCTCGCGCTCCTCGTCGTTCAGCTTGCGGGCGCGCACGCCGGTGTTCTCGGAGATACGAGCCGACTTGCCGCGACGATCGCGCAGGTAATAGAGCTTGGCGCGGCGAACCTTACCGCGGCGGACGATCTCGACCGCTTCGACCATCGGCGAGTAGACCGGGAACACGCGCTCCACGCCTTCGCCGTAGGAGATCTTGCGGACGGTGAAATTTTCCTGGAAGCCGGAGCCGGAACGGGCGATCACGACGCCTTCATAAGCCTGCACGCGGGTGCGGCTGCCTTCGGTGACGCGCACCTGGACGCGCACGGTGTCGCCGGGCTGGAATTCGGGGAGCTTGCGCTTGGCTTCGATCTTGGCGGCCTGTTCGGCCTCGAGCTGACGGATCAGATCCATCTTAAAATCCACTTCTTGTTCTTCCGACAGCCAGAGCGCCCTGCACTTGCCTTGCAGTTCCAGACCGCTTGGCTATGCCTTTCATCCGAAGATGTCCGGCAGGGGCGACTACACCGCCATTGTTGACGGGTCCGGACGATCTTGTCCGGTTCGGCGCGGCACATAGCGCTATTTCGCGCGTTTGTCACCTGTCCAACGGTATTTTTTACCGTGGCCGGTTGGTCAGGCCGGCACTCAATGCCAAAAAGTCGGACCAAAGGGAAGCGCTGACCATGACCGAACCCTATCCCATCCGCTTCGCACGCACCGCGCTGCTCGACATCGCCTATGAAGATCACGGCGAACCAAACGGCGATCCAATCATCCTGCTGCATGGCTTTCCTTACGATCCGCGCGGTTATGATGAGGTCTGGCCATTGCTGCATGGACATCGCGTGATCGTGCCTTATCTGCGTGGCTACGGGCCGACCCGCTTCCGCTCGGACGGCTCAATGCGGTCTGGCCAGCAGGCGGCGATCGCGCAGGACCTCATCGACCTGATGGATGCGCTGTCGATCGAACGGGCGGCACTCGCCGGTTATGACTGGGGCGGTCGAGCCGCCTGCATCGTCGCCGCCTTGCGGCCGGAACGGACACGCTGCCTGGTAACCGGCGACGGCTACAACATCCAGAACATCCCGGCTTCGGTGAATCCGGCCTCGCCCGAGGACGAATACCGCTACTGGTACCAGTATTATTTTCATTCGGCGCGCGGCGTGCGTGGGCTGACCGAAAACCGCGAGGCGCTGACCCGGCTGCTGTGGAAGCTGTGGTCGCCGAGCTGGGCCTTCAGCGACGGCGACTTCGCGCGCAGCGCTGCGTCCTTTCACAATCCTGATTTCGTCGACATCGTCATCCACTCCTATCGGCATCGCTACGGCTACGCACCCGGCGACCCGGCACTGCAGCCGATCGAGGACCGGCTGGAGAAGCAGCCGCGGATTTCAGTGCCGACAATCTCGCTGTGCGGGGCCGACGACGGCGTCGGTCCACCCGACGCGGAGGACGGCCATCAATTTTCCGGCCCGTTCGAACGCCGGATCCTGCCGGGCGTCGGACACAACATTCCGCAAGAGGCACCCAGAGCGACGGCGGAAGCGTTGCTGGAGCTGATGGGCAAGGCCTGAGTTTGCTTGCGTGCAGGCGGCGACGCCCCTAAACCTGCCGGATAAGCATTCGACAGGGCCAGCCTTGACGTTCATCGACGCCGCCATTCTCTTTGCCGCCGGATTGCTTTCCGGCATCGTCAACGCCGTAGCCGGTGGCGGCACGTTCCTTACTTTCGGGGCAATGAGCGTGCTGGGCATTCCGCCGATCTCGGCCAATGCCACGTCCTCGATCACGCAGTTTCCCGGCTACATCACCTCGACGCTGGCTTATTGGAGCGATATCCGCGCCATCTGGCGCAGCGCCCTGCTGCTTTGCATCGTCTCGGCCATCGGCGCGCTGGGCGGCGCGCTCCTCCTGCTCGCCCTCGACAACCCGTCCTTCCGCGTCATGGTGCCCTGGCTGCTGATCGCTGCCACCGCACTGTTCGCCGCCGGACCGTGGCTGAAGCCGAAACCGAAGCCTGGTCAGCCGGCTGCCGTCGGCACCGTGCCGGGCGCTCTCATGCAGTTCGCCACCGCCATCTATGGCGGGTTTTTCGGCGCCGGCATGGGCGTGATGATGCTGGCGACGCTGGGCCTGACCCAGAGTGGCGACTATCACCGCCTCAATGCGCTGAAGAACATGTTTTCGATCGTCATTGCCGCCGTCGCCATCCTGATCTTCGTGTCCGGCGGCGTGGTGTCCTGGCCGCAGGCGATCGTCATGATACCGGCCGTCGCGGTCGGCGGTTATGTCGGCGTCTGGATTGCCAAGCGCGTGCCGCAGAACGCGGTGCGCGGCTTCGTCATCGCCGTGGGACTGTTCCTGGCGGCGTATTATTTCCTGAAAGCCTAGAGCATTTTGTAGCCAAGTGGTATCACTTGGCGTTGCAAAAATGCGACGAAAACAAAAACTTAGAGCGTTTCCGTGAAAAAACGGAAACGCTCTAGCCGCGCCCGTCGCTAGAATTCCCGGCCAGCAGATCAGGCCTTCGCTCCGCCGTCAGCTTCTCTGACTGATCGTGCCGCCATGCGGCGATCCTGGCGTGGTTTCCCGAGATCAGCACGTCGGGAATGGGCAGGCCCTCGAACTCCTGCGGCCTGGTGTAGTGCGGATGCTCGAGCAGGCCGTTCTCGAAACTCTCTTCCTCGCCGGAGCGTTCATTGCCCATGACACCGGGCAGGAGCCGAGCGACGGCGTCGAGCAGAACCAGCGCCGCCGGTTCGCCGCCGGACAGGATGAAATCGCCGATCGAAACCTCTTCCAGCTCTCGTGCGTCGATCACGCGCTGGTCGACACCTTCGAAGCGGCCGCACAGGATGACGACGCCCGGTCCCGCCGCCAGTTCGCGCACGCGCGCCTGCGTCAGCGGCTTTCCGCGCGGGCTCATCAGCAGCTTCGGGCGCGGATCGCCTTCGGGCGCGGCGTGATCGATGGCGCGGGCCAGCACGTCGGCGCGCATCACCATGCCGGCACCACCGCCAGCCGGCGAATCATCGACGGTGCGGTGTTTGTCGAAAGCGAAGTCGCGAATCTGGATCGGCTCAAGGGACCAGTCGCCGCGTTCCATCGCCCGGCCGGCCAGGGAGAGGCCGAGCGCGCCCGGAAACATCTCCGGATAGAGGGTAAGAACCGACGCCGAAAAGTTCACCGGTTGCCCCCGGCGTCCTTCGGACCGCGCGGCCGGCGTTTCGCATCGAAGCCGTCATCGCCTGGCGCCGTCTCGCCGTCGGGTTCGCCGTCGCCGTCCTCATCCTCGACAAGGCCGGCCGCGATCGCGTCGATGCGCACGAAGCCGCCGGCGATCGAAACCTCGGGCACGGCCGCCTGGGTGAACGGGATGAGCACGCCCTTGCGGGTGCCGAGCGTGATGTCGAGGATGTCGCCACCGCCAAAATTCTGCACCGACACGATCTTGCCGATGATGGCTCCGGAGTCGTCCTTCACGGCAAGGCCCATCAGGTCGGTATGGTAGAATTCGTCCTCGTCGCCATCGTCCGGCAGCGCCGAGCGGTCGACGAAAAGCTCGACATTGGTCAGTGCTTCGGCGGCAGTGCGGTCATTGACGCCCTTGAAACGCACCACGACGACATTGCCGGCGGGGCGGATGTCGTTGATCGCGAAGGCGCGACCGTCCTTCGAATAGAGCGGACCATAGTCGGCGAGCGCCAGCGGGTCGCCGGTGAAGGTTTTCACGCGCAGCTCGCCCTTGATACCATGAGGAGCGCCGATCACGGCCATTAGGACAGGATTTTTTGGTTTGGTCATTGGCCGGGCTTCATCGCTTGGTAACCTGAAAGGCAAATGCTGGTCTGGAGCACCGCCTTCCGATGAAAGTCTGTCAGGTGTTCTAGTCAACAGGGCCCGCTCTGCCAATGCAGGAATTCCTCATCGCCGCCAAGCCGGACCTCCAGGCCGCCCGCGAAAGCTGGCTGAAGGGGCTGGCGGGCGAGCGTCGGCTGTCGGCGCTGACAGTGGAAGCCTATGAACGCGATACGCGCCAGTTCCTGCAGTTCCTGACCGGCCATGTCGGTGGTCCTGCCGGCATTGCCGACATCGCCGGGCTGCGCCCTGCGGACCTGCGCGGTTTTCTCGCCCAGCGCCGCAACGAAGGGGCCGGTGCCCGCACGTTGGGGCGTGGGCTCGCCGGTGTGCGATCACTGCTGCGCTTCCTGGAGCGGCGAGGGCTGGCGAACGCGGCGGGCGCTGCAGCGTTGCGCGCGCCGAAGCAGCCGAAGTCACTGCCAAAGCCGTTGACGGCGGCGGATGCGCGGCGGATCGTCTCGACCGGCGAGCAGATGGCGGAGGAGCCCTGGATCGCGGCGCGTAATGCGGCCGTCCTCACTTTGCTCTACGGCTCGGGCCTGCGTATTTCCGAGGCGCTTGCCCTGACCGGTGCCGATCTCGCGCATGCGTCGGAGACGGTGCTACGCGTCACCGGCAAGGGTGGCAAGGTCAGGCTTGTGCCCGTCCTGCCGGTGGCGTTCCAGGCGATAGCCGAATACCGCAGGCTCTGTCCTTACCATCTCGGCGCGGATGGCCCGTTGTTTCGTGGTGCTCGCGGCGGGCCGCTCAATGCGGCGATCATCCAGCGCGAGATGGTGAAACTGCGCTCGGCACTGAACCTGCCCGAGACCGCGACGCCGCATGCGCTGCGCCATTCCTTCGCCACGCATCTGCTGGGACGCGGTGGCGATCTTAGAACCATCCAGGAATTGCTTGGTCATGCCAGCCTGTCGACGACCCAGATCTATACCGGCGTCGATACCGCGAGATTGCTCGATATCTACGAGGCGGCGCACCCTCGCGCGTGAGCCTGTCGGAAGCGATGACAATTTTCATCGCCCGGTTAACCGTTTTGCCGCCTTTGGCGCCTAGAACAATCGCCATGATACTTGCTCCGACAAAAGCCGACCGTATCGCGCAGCTGTCGTTGAAGCTGCTTGCGGCGATCAACGTGCTTTTGTTCCTGTCCTTCGTGGCGGTGGCGCTGCTCGCCTCCAGCCGTGCGCATGCCGAGGCGGTGACCTGCAGCGGCGCCGACATGCTTGCCGGTCTGCAGAAGAGCGATCCGGCTGCCTATGCCGCAATCGAAACGGAAGCGGCGGCCGTACCCAACGGCAAGGGCTTGCTGTGGAAGCTCGAGAGGGCCGGCGAAAAGCCGTCCTGGCTGTTCGGCACCATGCACATGACCGACCCGCGTGTGGTGACCTTGCCGCCGGCCGCGCAGAAGGCCTTCGACGGCGCCGATACCGTGATCATCGAAACCACCGATGTGCTCGACCCGGGCAAGATGATGGCGGCGCTGGCCAAGGAGCCGGAGCTGATGATGTTCACCGACGGCAAGACACTGAATGCCTTCCTGTCGCCGGACGATATCAAGGCACTGGACAAGGGGCTGGATGCGCGCGGCATTCCTCCTGCTTCCGTCGCCAGGATGAAACCCTGGATGTTGTCGGCGATGGTTTCACTGCCGGCCTGCGAGATGGCCCGCAAGAATGAAGGAAAGCCGGTGCTCGATGTCAATCTGGCCGAACAGGCCAAGGCGGCGGGCAAGGATCTGCAGGGGCTGGAGACTGCCGCGGACCAGTTGCGTGCGATGGCCTCGCTGCCGATGGAACAGCACGTCAAGGGTCTGCTCGAGACGCTGAAGCTGGGCGACAGGATCAACGACGTGTCGGAAACGATGATCGTGCTCTACCAGCGCGGCGACATCGGCATGATCTGGCCGCTGTTTCGGGTCGCACTGCCGGAGGCGACGGAAGACGCGGAAGGCTATGCGGCTTTCGAGGAAGCCATGATCACCAAGCGCAACAAGACGATGACCGAACGGGCTCTGCCGATCCTGGCGAAGGGAAATACCTTCATGGCGGTCGGTGCGTTGCATCTGCCCGGAAAAGAGGGTCTGGTCGAGCATTTCCGCAAGGCGGGATATACCGTTACCGCAGTCGACTGACGGCTCTCTCAGGCGACCCGCGACAGCATCGCCGGCACGATGACGCGGTGGAACGGCATGACGATCGACAGATAGGCCCGGCCGAGCAGATTGTGCGTTGCGACGAAAGTCGTGGCGCTGATCGACTGGCGGCCGCCGCCGAGTTCGTCCACTTCCACCAGCAGCCGAAAATCGAGATGCCGGTCATCCAGGCCGAGAACCACGGTTGACGGGCTTTCGTCGAGCAAGGGAAAGAAACCGATCCGTTCCTGACCGGCCGGGATGTCGGTGGGGCCTGTCTTCAGACCGAATGGCAGGACCACGAGGTTGCGGAGTGCCATCAGCCAGCGGATCCAGGCGGGCCGCCGCAACATCACACGTTCCGCCGCGGTGCGTGCATCAAGGTTCTGGCCGTCGATTTCGATCGAATAGCGGTCGAAGAACTGCGCCGCCGGCAGGATGTTTTGATGTCTGGAGAGATTGTGCATGTCAGCCATCTCCGGTTGCTCCGAGGTTGCGAAAGGTACGGAGCAACGTCAATTCTAGCGTCGTCGCGGCCATAGAATCAGCTGACCAAATGTCGCCGTCGCGGAACGAGGATTGGTATCGGCGGCGCGATTTTCATCAGTAAAAAGCCAGCTATAGATTTCGATCCCTCGATTTTACCCTGCCTGAAGGTAAAAAAGCTGGGCGATTTGCTGATTTTAGCGCCACTGTCGTTGTTTTGACGCCTTGCGGCTTCTAGATTCAACAAACAATCACGCGTTGCGCGTCGATTGGCGTTGATTGATAACTTTCTCCCAGGAGGACTTCCATGGCGGATTCATCCAACAGCTCTCCAAGCTCTGGTGGTGGCGGCAGCGGCTGGCTGATCGCACTCGTTATCGTCGTTCTGGCCGTCGTCGCGTATTTCGTCTTCGGCCGCAGTGGCGGTGAGCATCCGGCGCCTGCCGAAGCTCCGGCGGCCAGCACACCTGCTCCGGCTCCGGCAGCACCCGCGGCCGAACCGGCCAAGCCTGCCGAACCCGCGAAGCCTGCAGAGCCTGCCCCGGCAAACCCGGCTCCGGCTGCCCCGGCTCAATAACCGGCAGCGTCATGAAACAGAACGGCCCGCCTTTCGGCGGGCCGTTTTTCGTTTGACCAGGCGAGAGCGGCGCGATGGCCGCTCTTTCGGACCAATTGCAATCTCAAAGGTGGATCGGCTTGAAGAAGGTGGCGAGCGCTGCTTCCTTGACCGCTTCCGACATGGTCGGATGCGCGTGGCAGGTGCGGGCGAGATCTTCCGACGAGCCGCCGAATTCCATCAGCACCGTCGCCTCGTGGATCATCTCGCCGGCGCCGAAGCCCAGAATATGCACGCCGAGCACGCGATCGGTTGCCTTGTCGGCCAGGATCTTCACGAAACCGTCGGTGTGCAGCATGGCGCGCGCGCGGCCGTTGGCCGTGAACGGGAACTTGCCGACCTTGTAGTCGACGCCCGCCTTCTTCAGCTCCTCTTCGGTCTTGCCGACGGAGGCTACCTCGGGGCTGGTATAGACCACACTCGGAATGACGTCGTAGTTCACATGGCCGGCCTGGCCGGCAATGGTCTCGGCCACGGCGACGCCCTCGTCCTCTGCCTTGTGCGCCAGCATCGGACCGGCCACCACGTCGCCGATCGCGTAGATGCCCGGCACATTGGTGCGCAGATGCGCGTCCGTCTTGACGCGACCGCGCTCGTCCACGTCGACGCCGGCCTCCTTGAGACCGAGCGCGTCGGTGTAGGGCCGGCGGCCGGTGGCGATCAGCACCGCGTCGGCTTCGATGGTTTCGGCAGCGCCGCCCTTGACCGGTTCGAAGGTCACGGTCGCGCCCTTCTTGGCCTTGGTGACGGCCGTCACCTTGGCACCGAGCTTGAAGTCGAGACCTTGCTTGGCCAGCATGCGCTGGAACTGCTTGCACACTTCGCCATCCATGCCGCCGAGAATGGTGTCGAGATATTCGACGACCGTGACCTTGGCGCCAAGGCGTGCCCAGACCGAACCAAGCTCCAGCCCGATGACACCGCCGCCAACCACGATGAGGTGGCCCGGCACCTTCTCCAGCGACAGGGCGCCGGTGGAGGAGACAATGACCTTCTCGTCGATGTCGACCTTCACGCCGGGGATGCCGGCAACGTCCGAACCGGTGGCGATGACGATGTTCTTCGCCTCGATCTCCTGCACCTTGCCGTCTTCGCCGGTGACGGAGACCTTGCCGGCCGACACCACCTTGCCGGTGCCGCGGAAGGCATCGATCTTGTTCTTCTTGAACAGGAAAGCGACGCCGTTGACGTTGGCGGCGACGGTCGCGTCCTTGTGCGCCAGCATCTTCTTCAGATTGAGCTTCGGCGTGCCCACCTCGACGCCGAGCGTGTCGAAGGAGTGCTGTGCTTCGGCCAGCATTTCGGAAGCATGCAGCAGCGCCTTGGACGGGATGCAGCCGATGTTGAGGCAGGTGCCGCCAAAGGTCTCGCGCTTTTCGATCACAGCCGTCTTCAGGCCAAGCTGCGCGGCCTTGATGGCGCACACATAGCCGCCGGGGCCGGATCCGATAACGACGACGTCATAAGCCATGATCTTGTCCTTCCTGCCTGGCGGTCAACGGCCGCCGCTTACGTTCACAATGGAGCCCGTCGTATATGATGCCGCGTCCGACAAAAGCCAGAGCACGGCGTGGGCGACTTCTTCGGCCTTGCCCTCGCGTTTCATCGGCACGGTATCGCGGATGGCAGCGACCCGTCCCGGCTGACCGCCGGAGGCATGGATTTCGGTGTCGATGATGCCCGGGCGCACGGCATTGACGCGCACACCTTCGTTGGCGACTTCGCGGGCAAGCCCGATGGTGAAGGTATCGATGGCACCCTTGGACGCGGCGTAATCGACATATTCGCCGGGCGAGCCGAGCGTTGCCGCGGCCGAGGAGAGGTTGACGATCGAGCCGCCACTGCCGCCGCGCAGCGTCGACATGCGCCTGACGGCCTCGCGGGCGCAGAGAATCGAGCCGACGACGTTGATGCGCATCATGCGCTCCAGCCGTTCGATGCTCATTTCGTCGACGCGCGCCTTGCGGTCGACCACGCCGGCATTGTTGACGAAGGCATCGAGCCCGCCGAAGGTCCTGTCCACGGCTGAAAACATCGCCACCACATCGGCTTCGTTGCCGACATCACCCTTGACGGCAAAAGCCTCGCCACCACCGGCCTGGATTTCAGCCACCAGCGCGGCGGCGGCTGCCTCGTTCGAGGCATAGTTGATTGCCACGCGATAGCCAGCCTTGGCCGCAAGCCGGCACACGGCCGCGCCGATGCCGCGACTGCCGCCGGTGACAAGCAGTGTCTTTGCGGCAGCGGTCATTCCTGGCATCCCTTCAACGCAAAGACATCCCAGGGCTGCTTGGGCAGCTTGTCCTTGATGGCGGAGCGGCTGAGCTGTCCGGCGAGATCCGGGAAGATCAGTTTTCCGGGCGCGTCCTTATGCTCATTGGGCAGAAGATCGACCGCGCCGGCGCCATCCGTCGTGTAGATCACGCCTTCCCAGACGGTACAGGCCGCGAGCTCCTCGCCGGTGACATCGCCTTCCGGGCACTGATGCATGAGGGTACCATGCGGGCGCGCGGCATCGCTGCTCCACAGCACCACACCGTCGAGGACGAGATCGTTGCCCAGCAGCATCTTGAAGCTGTTGGTGGTGGTGGCCGAGCCCATGGTCGGACGGAAGTCGATCTCCGCCACCTGCTCGCGTTCGCCATAGACGGCAAGCTCGATCGGACAAGCCGCCAAAGCTGGCGAAACGCCGAACAAAGCCAGAGCAATTCCAGGAAAAATGCGTAGCGGTTTTCCGTCGGGAATTGCGTTTCCGCGTTTCCGTGAGAAACGGAAACGCTCCAGGGAAGAGATCATGGCAGGCAGTCGCATGGTGTGCTCAGCTTGCCTGCTGCGTTGCCAGGCGTATGCCCAACCCGATGAAGATCATGCCGGTGATACGATTGAACCAGCGGCCCCAGGCGACGAAGCGTTCGCGCACCGAGGCGACCGTGAAGAAGGTCGAGACACCAACGAACCAGAGGATCAGGGTCGCCGCCATCAGCAGGCCGTAGATGGCCTGGACCGGGGCCGGCGTGTCATGGCTGACCAGCGCGGTGAACAGCGACAGGAAGAACAGAACCGGCTTGGGGTTCAGCGCATTGGTGGCGAAGCCGAGCAGGAACAGGCGCAATGTCGAAGGTGGTGCGGCGGCCGCGGTTTGCGATTCCGTCTTTTCGTCCGGCATCTCGAAGGCGTCGGCACGCAGTGACTTCCAGCCGAGATAGAGCAGATAGGCAGCACCCGCCCATTTCAGCAGGCCGAACAGGAACAGCGACTGCGCGACGATGATGCCGATGCCGAGGATGGTGTAGCCGATGTGGAACAGCAGCGAGGCGCCGATGCCGAAACTGGTGACGATGGCCGCACGGCGGCCATGCACCAGGCTCTGGCGCACCACGAGCAGGAAATCGGCGCCAGGCGAGACCACCAGCACCGAAAAGACCGCCATCAGGCCGAGAAACTCATAGACATAGTGCATCGATCGGAGCCCTTGTTGTGGCCGGTCTAGGCCATCAGCCTGACCACCATCAGCGCCAGGCCGAGGATGGAGACGAACCAGACCAGTGTGCGCAGCACCGGAACGCCGGCCGCGTAGAGGAATACATACACGATGCGCGCAACAAACCAGAGCCATGCACCGGTCGCGCCGAGGTCGCCGGTCTTGCCGGTGACCGTCAGCGCCAGGGCCAGGCCGATGAAGGCCGGATAGGTTTCCAGAAAGTTGCCGAGCGCACGCTTCAGCCGACCGGGTAGAACATTTCCCGGTTCCTTCGGCTGATCGCGCGGGCCAAGCAGATATCTCAGGCCGAGATCACTCGACAGGTCGAGCGACAGGGCCTGAACCAGAATATGAACCAGGAGGAAAACAACGCTCCAGCCGAACACCCAGATTTCGGTCGACGCTGCTGCGGCTTCCATCATTCCTCCTGTTCTTCGTGTCCTATGAGGCGATCAGTCGGACCAGCATCATCACCAGACCGACAATGGAGGCGGTCCAGACGATGGTGCGCACCACCGGCACCCCGGCCGCATAGAAAACGACATAAAGCACGCGGGCAACGATCCACAACACCGCACCGGTCGCGGCAATGCCGCCGGTCTTGCCGGTAAGTGCAAGCGCCAGAACCAGAGCGATGAAGGCCGGGTAGGTTTCAAGCAGGTTGTGCAGGGCACGCAGCAGGCGTCCGGCCAGCACACTTTTCGAAACACGGGCCTCGTCGCGCGCGCTGAACAGATATTTCGGGCCGAGATCTCCGATGGTCGAGGCCTGGGCGACGACCTGAATGATCAGGAGCGCCGCGCTCCAGCCAAGAACCTGGACTTCCGTCGATGCCGCAACAGCTTCCATATTTCTTGTCCCCTTTTGTCGAGAGGCGCATCGCGCCCCGCTACGTTCAGTTACAAGCGAAAGTCGTTTGCCGGCCGGTCATTTCGACCGGCCACGACGAAAATCTTCCTCGGACGGCAATGGAGAACGCCCTTACAGGTCCAGAACGAGGCGTTCCGGATCTTCCAGGCTTTCCTTGACGCGGACCAGGAAGGTCACGGCTTCCTTGCCGTCGACGATGCGGTGATCGTAGGAGAGCGCCAGATACATCATCGGGCGGATGACGATCTGCCCGCCGACCACCATCGGCCGTTCCTGGATCTTGTGCATGCCGAGAATGCCCGACTGCGGCGCATTCAGGATCGGCGTCGACATCAGCGATCCGTAAACGCCGCCGTTGGAGATCGTGAAGGTGCCGCCCTGCATGTCGGCGACCGAGAGCTTGCCGTCACGCGCGGCAATGCCAAGGCGGCCGATTTCCTTCTCGATCTCGGCGATCGACATGGCGTCCGCGTCACGCACCACCGGCACCACGAGGCCCTTGTCGGTGCCGACGGCCACGCCGATGTGGGCATAGTTCTTGTAGATGATGTCGGTACCGTCGATCTCGGCGTTGACGGCCGGGATTTCCTTCAACGCATGGGTCACGGCCTTGGTGAAGAAGCCCATGAAGCCGAGCTTCACGCCATGCTTCTTCTCGAAGATGTCCTTGTACCTGGCGCGCAGGTCCATCACCGCCTTCATGTCCACCTCGTTGAAGGTGGTGAGCATGGCGGCGGTCGACTGCGCATCCTTGAGGCGGCGTGCGATGGTCTGGCGCAGCTTGGTCATGCGCACGCGTTCCTCGCGCACCGCATCGCCTTCGGTCGACGGGGCGCGCGGCGCCGCAGGGACCTTTGGCGTTTCAACGGGCTGGGACGGCGCGCCCTTGGAGATGGCGTCGAGCACATCACCCTTCAGCACCTGACCGCGCTTGCCGGAACCCGAAACCTGGTCGACCGCGATGTTGCTCTCGGCGAGCAGCTTGGCGGCGCTCGGCGCCGGCGGCATGGTGCGCGCTTCGATCGGGCCTTCGCCGGCAACCTGGTTGCTCTGGGCGGCGGCTTCCTTGACGGTCGAGGCAGCGGTTGGCGCCGAAGCCTGGGCAACCGCCTCCGGCTTGGTGGCTGGCGCGCCCGCGCCGGCACCGATCGTGCCGAGCAGAGCGCCGACGCCGACCGTCTCGCCTTCCTTCACGGTGATTTCCACCAGCGTACCGGCAGCAGGTGCAGGCACTTCCACCGTCACCTTGTCGGTTTCCAGCTCAACCAGCGGCTCGTCGGCGGCAATGGCGTCGCCAACCTTCTTGAACCACTTGCCGATGGTTGCTTCGGTGACCGACTCGCCGAGCGTCGGGACTTTGATTTCGGTAGCCATGTGCCTGTCCGTTGTTTTCGGTTGGGTTCGGTATGCCCGGCTTAACCGCCGAGCGCGTCTTCGAGAAGGGCGGCCAACTGCGCCAGATGCTTGGACATCAGGCCGGTAGCAGGCGAAGCGGCTGCCGGACGGCCGGTGTAGCGCACGCGCTGATGCTTGGCGTCGATATGGGCGAGCACCCATTCCAGATACGGGTCGATGAATGACCAGGCACCCATGTTCTTGGGCTCTTCCTGGCACCACACCATTTCCGCGTTGCGGAAGCGCGACAGCTCGGTGATCAGCGCCTTGGCCGGGAACGGATAGAGCTGCTCGACACGCAACAGGTAGATGTCGTCGATGCCACGCTTCTCGCGTTCCTCGTAGAGGTCGTAATAGACCTTGCCGGTGCACAGCACGACGCGACGGATCTTCGAATCCTTGACCAGCTTGATCGCCTGGTTCGGCAACAGCTGGGCATCATCCCACAGGAGGCGGTGGAACGAGCTCTCGCCCGACAGCTCGGCGATGGTCGACACCGCGCGCTTGTGGCGCAGCAGCGACTTCGGCGTCATCAGGATCAGCGGCTTGCGGAAGTCGCGCTTCAGCTGCCGGCGCAGGATGTGGAAGTAGTTGGCCGGCGTCGTACAGTTGGCGACTTGCATGTTGTCTTCGGCGCAGAGCTGCAGGAAGCGCTCGAGGCGAGCCGACGAGTGTTCCGGACCCTGACCCTCATAGCCGTGCGGCAGCAGGCAGACGAGGCCTGACATGCGCAGCCATTTGCGCTCGCCCGACGAGATGAACTGGTCGAACACCACCTGCGCCCCATTTGCGAAGTCGCCGAACTGGGCTTCCCACAAGGTCAACGCCTTCGGATCGGCCAGCGAGTAGCCATACTCGAAGCCGAGTACGGCCTCTTCCGAGAGCATCGAATTGATGACCTCGTAGCCCGCCTGTGCCGGCGAAAGGTTGTTGAGCGGGATGTAGCGGGTCTCGTCGCGCTGGTCGTAGAGCACGGAGTGGCGCTGCGAGAAGGTGCCGCGTTCCGAATCCTGGCCGGACAGACGGATCGGATTGCCGTCGAGCAGGATGGCGCCGAAGGCGAGCGCCTCGGCGGTCGACCAGTCGATGCCCTCGCCGGTTTCGATGGCCTGGCGGCGGTTGTCGAGGAAGCGCGCGATGGTCTTGTGCGCTTCGAAATCCTTCGGCACCTCGGTCAGCTTCTTGCCGATTTCCTTCAGTGTCTTGACCGGCACGGCGGTCTTGCCACGGCGCAGCTCGTCCTGCTGGTCGGCCGAGCGCAGTCCGGACCAGGCGCCGTCGAGCCAGTCGGCCTTGTTCGGCTTGTAGGCCTGGCCGACTTCCCACTCGCTTTCCAGATGCGCGCGCCAGTCCGCCTTCATCTTGTCGAAATCGGCCTGGGCAAGGTGGCCTTCGGCGATGAGGCGATCAGCATAGAGCTGCACGGCGGTCTTCTGCGTGCGGATCTTGCGGTACATGATCGGCTGGGTGAAGGCCGGCTCGTCGCCCTCATTGTGGCCGAAGCGGCGATAGCAGAACATGTCCACAACCACCGGCTTGTGGAACTTCATGCGGAATTCGGTCGCCACCTTGGCGGCGAACACCACGGCTTCCGGATCGTCGCCGTTGACGTGGAAAATCGGCGCCTCGATCATCTTGGCCACATCCGACGGATAGGGCGAAGAGCGCGAGAAGCGTGGATTCGTGGTGAAGCCGATCTGGTTGTTGATGATGAAGTGCAGCGTGCCGGCGACGCGATGGCCGCGCAGGCCGGAGAGGCCGAGGATTTCGGCGATCACGCCCTGGCCGGCGAAGGCGGCGTCACCATGCAGCAGCAGCGGCATGACCTTGGCCCGTTCGGCCAAGGGCACGATCTCGCCGCGCTCGCGGCCGACGAGTTGGTCCTGCTTGGCGCGGGCCTTGCCCATCACCACCGGATCGACGATTTCCAGATGCGACGGATTGGCGGTCAGCGACAGGTGCACCTTGTTGCCGTCGAACTCGCGGTCCGAGGAGGCGCCGAGGTGATACTTCACGTCGCCCGAACCCTCGACATCGTCGGGGGCATAGGAGCCGCCCTTGAATTCGTGGAAGATGGCGCGATGCGGCTTCGCCATCACCTGCGAAAGCACGTTGAGGCGGCCGCGATGGGCCATGCCGAGCACGACCTCCTTGAGGCCGAGCTGGCCGCCGCGCTTGAGGATCTGCTCCAGCGCCGGGATCAGCGATTCGCCACCATCAAGGCCGAAGCGCTTTGTGCCCTTGTACCTGACGTCGAGGAACTGCTCGAAGCCTTCGGCCTCGATCAGCTTCTGCAGGATCGCCTTCTTGCCTTCGGCGGTGAAGGAGATCTCCTTGTCGGCGCCTTCGATGCGGGCCTGGATCCAGGCCTTTTCCTCGGGGTCCGAGATATGCATGAACTCGACACCCAGCGTCGAGCAGTAGGTGCGCGTCAGGATCTCCAGCATCTGCCGGATAGTGCCGAACTCGAGGCCCAGCACGTTGTCGAGGAAGATCGGCCGGTCGTAGTCGGCCTCGGTGAAGCCGTAGTTGGCCGGCGACAGCTCGTTATAGTCCTCGAGCGGATTGGCAATGCCGAGCGGGTCGAGATTGGCGTGCAGGTGGCCGCGCATGCGGAAGGCGCGGATCATCATGATGGCGCGCACGGAATCGCGCGTCTGCTGATGGACATCGGCCTCGGAGACGGCGACGCCATTGCTGGCGGCCTTTTCCTTGACCTTCTTCTCGATGGTCTTTTCGACCAGGCCCCAATTGCCGTCGAGCGCGGAAACCAGCTCGCCATTGGCGACCAGCGGCCAGGAAGGACGCGCCCAGGATGCGCCCTTGGCGTTCTTCTTCACATCGGCAGCGTCATCCTTCAGCGCGGCGAAGAAATCCTGCCATTCCGGATCGACCGACGCCGGATTGTCCTCATAGGCGGCATAAAGCGCATCGATGTAGTCGGCGTTGCCGCCATAGAGGAACGAAGTGAGGGAAAATTGGTCGTTGGCCTGATCTTGTCGTGCCATCTTTGTCTCGGAGCGCTCGCTCCGTCTCCTTTGTGAAGGGGAGTAAGGCAACAAGGCAGTAGGGGAATGTTCCGGTCCCGATGCCTTACTGCCCCAATCCCTTATTCCCTTAACCCTTGATCGCTTCGACCAGCGTCGTGCCGAGGCGCGCCGGCGACGGCGACACGCGAATGCCCGCCGATTCCATCGCTGCGATCTTGTCTTCCGCGCCGCCCTTGCCGCCCGAGATCACCGCGCCGGCGTGACCCATGGTGCGGCCGGCCGGAGCCGTGCGGCCGGCAATGAAACCGGCCATCGGCTTCTTGCGGCCACGCTTGGCTTCGTCCTTGAGGAACTGCGCGGCGTCTTCTTCGGCAGAACCGCCGATCTCGCCGATCATGATGATCGATTTGGTTTCGTCGTCGGCCAGGAACATCTCCAGCACGTCGATGAACTCCGTGCCCTTGACGGGATCGCCGCCGATGCCGACTGCAGTGGTCTGGCCGAGGCCGACATTGGAGGTCTGGAACACAGCTTCATAGGTAAGCGTTCCCGAGCGCGAAACAACGCCCACCGAGCCTTTCTTGAAGATGTTGCCGGGCATGATGCCGATCTTGCACTGTTCCGGCGTCAGCACGCCGGGGCAGTTGGGGCCAAGCAGGCGCGACTTGGAGTTTTCCAGCCGGGCCTTGACCCGCACCATGTCCAGCACCGGGATGCCCTCGGTGATGCAGACGATGAAAGGAACCTCGGCGTCGATCGCCTCGATGATCGCCTCGGCGGCGCCTGCCGGCGGCACATAGACGACGGAGGCGGTAGCACCGGTCCTCTCCTTGCCTTCGGCCACCGACGAGAAGATCGGCAGGGTCTCGCCCTTGGCGCCGGTCCAGGTCTCGCCGCCCTTCTTCGGGTGGATGCCGCCGACCATCTGCGTGCCGTAATAGGCCAGCGCCTGTTCGGTGTGGAAGGTGCCGGTCTTGCCGGTCAGGCCCTGAACCAGGATTTTGGTGTTCTTGTCGACGAGAATGGACATGCCCAACCTTTTTACGAGAGGGTGATTGAGGAAGGTGAGACGCGCCGGTAGACGCCGCTCACCATGTCTTGCCAGACGTCGCTGCCGGCCGCCTTGAACTCGAGGCGCATGCGGTAGCTGTCGGCGGTATCGAAATTGTAGGTCACGCGCGCGGCACCGCGCGGCGAGGTCTTCACCAGCGCCAGCTCGTTGCCGATCCAGGCGCCGGAAGCCGGCGCCGCCGGCACGAAACCCATGGTGTCGAACTGATGCATGGTGCAGGCACCGTTCGGCAGGTCGAAACCAAAGACGTTGTGCGAAGCGAAGGACGCCTTGCCGTCGCGGCTCTGCCGATAGCGCTGCACCACGAACAGGCCGTCGAACTCGGGTTCGGCCACGATCTCGGCGGTGGCCTTGCCGGCCGGTGCCCATTGCGTGGCTGAGATCTCCTCCTCGCCATGCCACGCGCCAACCAGCGCCTGCAGGCGCTGGTGGTCGGGTGACAGAGCGGGTGAAGATGCCGTGCTCATGGTCGAAGCCGTTTCAGCCAGAAACCGTTCAGCCCTTGACCGCCGCCACGATCTTCTTGGCAGCGTCGTCGAGATCGTCGGCCGGCGTGACGTTCAAGCCGCTTTCGCGGATGATCTTCTTGCCAAGCTCGACATTGGTGCCTTCGAGGCGCACGACCAGCGGCACTTTCAGGCCGACTTCCTTGACGGCCGCGACAACGCCCTCGGCGATGACATCGCATTTCATGATGCCGCCGAAGATGTTGACGAGGATGCCCTCGACCGCGGGATCTTTGGTGATGATCTTGAAGGCGGCCGTCACCTTCTCCTTCGAAGCGCCGCCGCCGACGTCGAGGAAGTTGGCGGGTTCGGCGCCGTAGAGCTTGATGATGTCCATGGTCGCCATGGCAAGGCCGGCGCCATTGACCATGCAGCCGATGTTGCCGTCGAGCGCGACATAGGCGAGGTCGTATTTCGACGCCTCGATTTCCTTCTCGTCCTCTTCGGTCTCGTCGCGCAGTTCCATCATGTCGGCATGGCGGAACAGCGCGTTGTTGTCGAACGACACCTTGGCGTCGAGCACGCGCAGGCGGCCGTTCTTCATGACGATGAGCGGGTTCACCTCGAGCAGGCTCATGTCCTTCTCGGTGAAAGCCTTGTAGAGCAGCGGGAACAGCGTTTCGCCGTCCTTGGCTGCATCGCCCGAAAGCTTCAGTGCGGCATTCAGCCCGGCGACGTCGTCGCCGGTCACGCCCTTGGCAGGATCGATCGCCAGCGTGACGATCTTTTCCGGCGTGTCGTGCGCGACGGTCTCGATGTCCATGCCGCCTTCCGTCGAAACGACGAAGGCAACGCGGCCGACCGAGCGGTCGACCAGGATCGACAGATAGAGCTCACGGTCGATGTCGGCGCCGTCCTCGATGTAGAGGCGGTTGACCTGCTTGCCTGCAGGGCCGGTCTGCTTGGTCACCAGCGTGTGGCCGAGCATCTCGTTGACGTTGGCGACCACCTCGGCGATCGACTTGGCCAGCCGCACGCCGCCCTTGGCATCGGCGGACAGTTCCTTGAACTTGCCCTTGCCGCGGCCGCCGGCGTGAATCTGGCTCTTAACGACATAGAGTGGTCCGGGCAGCCGCTTGGCGGCGGCTTCCGCGTCACCAGCCTGGAACACCGGCACGCCTTCCGCGACCGGAGCGCCGAAACCCTTGAGAACCTGCTTTGCCTGATATTCGTGGATGTTCATCTGGAGCGGTCCCCGTTTACTTTTGACCGAGCTGCGGCGCGATCGCCACACAGGCCTCGCAAAGGCCCTTCACGGCTTCGACCGACTTCTCGAACATCTTTTCCTCGGTCTTGTTGAAGTCGAGCTCGATGATGCGCTCGACGCCACCGGCACCGATCACCACCGGCACGCCGACATAGGTATCCTTGAGGCCGTACTGGCCGTTGAGGTGCGCGGCGCAAGGCAGGACGCGCTTCTTGTCCTTCAGGTAGCTCTCGGCCATGGCGATCGCCGAGGCGGCCGGGGCGTAGTAAGCCGAGCCGGTCTTGAGCAGGCCGACGATCTCGCCGCCACCCTTGCGGGTGCGCTCAACGATGGCGTCAAGCTTCTCCTGGCTGGTCCAGCCCATCTTGACGAGGTCCGGCAACGGAATGCCGGCGACGGTGGAGTAGCGGGTCATCGGCACCATGTCGTCGCCGTGGCCGCCAAGCGTCATGGCGCTGACGTCCTCGACCGAAACCTTGAATTCCTCGGCCAGGAAATAGCGGAAGCGGGCGGAGTCGAGCACGCCGGCCATGCCGACGACATGGCTCTTCGGCAGGCCGGAGAACTTCTGCAGCGCCCAGACCATCGCATCGAGCGGGTTGGTGATGCAGATGACGAAAGCGTTCGGGGCATATTTCTTGATGCCGGCACCGACCTGTTCCATCACCTTGAGGTTGATGCCGAGCAGGTCGTCGCGGCTCATGCCGGGCTTGCGCGGCACGCCGGCGGTGACGATGCACACATCCGCACCCTCGATGCCGGCATAATCGTTGACACCTACATAACGCGTGTCGAAGCCGTCCACCGGCGAGGATTCCGCGATATCCAGTCCCTTGCCCTGAGGAATGCCTTCCGCGATGTCGAACAGCACGACGTCGCCGAGTTCCTTCAGGCCGATCATGTGAGCGAGCGTGCCGCCAATCATGCCGGAGCCGATGAGCGCTATCTTGTTGCGTGCCATGTGAGGATCAATTCCCTTGTCAAAAGACGGCGCCATTGCGGCGTCGGAGGAGAGGCCGGTAGGATCGGGAAACCCGCGAGATTTCGCCGCACCCAATAGTCCCGTTGTGGAAAAAATTCAAACGATTATTTTGAGGCTAAATATTTCAATCGGTTAGATTACTTTGGATTTACGTAAACGTCAAAATTCGAACGTGCTTGTAGAGCCGGTTTTGGCAAGATGACCATAGAGATCAGAAGATTGTTGCCGAGTGATGACGCATTGCTCTGCGGTGAGGCTGGGAAGGTGCCCCGCGAGCCCGTCGAGACTGCGGGCGGTGGCGCACGTTCTAACCGGCCAGGGCCGGCTTGGCCTGTCTTTCGGACCAGCCTTCGAGCCAGTCCTTGCTCTGCATTTCGATGAGGCGGGATACGGTGCGGTCGAATTCGAACGCTTCGGTCGTACCGGCGCGACCGGCATAAAGCCCGTCGGCCGTTGCTTCGGCACTCACGACGACGCGCTTCCTGGTGTCGTAGAGCGTATCCACCAGCAGGATGAAACGCTTGGCGGGATTGCGGCGTGTCTGGTCGAGCACCGGCACGTTGTCGATGAAGATCGTGTCGAAACGCTCGGCGATCGCCAGGTAGTCGCGCGCACCAAGCGGTGCGTCACACAATTCCGCGAAGGAAAAGCGCGCATTGGCGCCGACGGCACGGGGAACCGACACATGCCGGCCCTTGAGCGGGATCTCGACCACCGTCGAGGCGTGGCCGTGGGTCACGGCATGCCAGGCCTCGTCCATCCTGCGGCCGGTCTCTTCGCCCAGCGGGGTCATATAGACCGGCAGCCGGTTGAGCTTCTCCAGTCGATAGTCGGTGTCGGAGTCCAGCGTCACCACGTCTGCATGGCGTTCCAGTATCGCGATGAAAGGCAGGAAGAGTTGCCGGTTGAGGCCGTCGCGATAGAGATCGTGCGGCGCCACATTGGAGGTGGCCACCAGCACGACACCGCTGGCGAACAGCGCCGAAAACAGCCGCGACAGGATCATCGCGTCGGCGATATCGGTGACAGTGAACTCGTCGAAGCACAGCACCCATGATTCTTCGGCCAGCGCCTTGGCGACCGGCGGGATAGGATCGTCCTCCTTGACGGTACCTTCCTTGCGGGCCTGCCGGTGCTTCTGGATGCGGTCCTGCACGTCGGCCATGAAGTCGTTGAAATGGACGCGTCGCTTGCGCCTGACCGGCACGAGCTCGAAGAAAATATCCATCAGCATTGTCTTGCCGCGGCCGACGCCGCCATAGACATAAAGGCCCTTGACGACGGCAGGGGTTCGGGGTCGCCTGGCGAACAGCCAGCCCAGCGCGCTGGACTTATGCGCCAGGCGCTTGTCGGCGATTTCATCGATGAGGCGGTCGAGCCGCCCTACGATACGCTCCTGTGCGGCGTCGCGCGTGACCGCGCCGGTCTCGACGAGATGGTCGTAGCGCTGCCTGACGGTCGCGTGGGTCTGGAGGCCGTCACGCACATGCATGATGTATGGTCACCGGATGGGGATAGGGAACACCTATCCCGACTGGTCTTATCTGGAAAGCGAGATCGGCTGGCCGTTCGAGGTCTGGCCGTCGAATTTGGTCGGGCTCGAGGAATAGAGCCTGGCCAGAGTGCCGCCGTCCTGATCGTAGAGGGTCAGCTGCTTGCCGGCGACGTTCCACGACTTGACGTTGTCGATCGGCGGGGGGCAGCGCAGCGGGCCGGCGCGATAGCCCTGGCCGAATTTGGTCTGCGGAGTCGCCACCTTGCAGCCCTGGCCGGCGACCGAAGCACTCCACACACCGGCAATCGCCGACGCCGTGAGGTCCGGTGCGTTGGCTGGCGGCGTGGCGCCACCGCCCGCCGGCAGCGAAGCCACCTGGGTGCCGGCGCCCGGTGCGGTCGGAAACTTGGAGGCATCGGTCGGAGCCGGAGCGGCCGGCGGCGGCAGCTGGCTCGAGGAAACGGTGCCGGAAGGCTGCGGCTCGAGCGGAGCGGGCTGCGAGTCCTCCGAGCCAAAGCGCGTGCTGGTACAGCCGCTGGCGACAAGTGCGGCTAGCGATACGGCAACAAGACCGGATCTCGAAAGGATCATGGCAACCTCCGCGGCCCGAAACGGGCGCCGTCCAAAGAAAATGCGCCTTCCACCAAAAGGGCGAAGGCGGCAGAATTTCAACCCGATATGGTTAAAATAGGGTTTGCGCCGGCGTCTGTTGCATTTTTATCGCAACCGGGAGCGGTGCCGTTACCGCAGTTCGGACGTCGCGGATGTCCCTTCATCTTTTCGGAACCCAGTATTCGAAACAGCGTTTGAGCGTCGTCGGTCTATCGATTGCGAGGGTATATAAATGCTCAAGTGGATTCTCATCCTGCTCATTGTCGCTGCTGCGGCGAGCCTGCTCGGCATGCCGGCACTGGCCGGCGCTGCAGCGACCGGTGCGCGCATTCTGATCGCCATAGTTCTGGTGCTGTTCCTGCTGCTGCTCCTCGGCGTCTTCGCCATCACCTGATTTGCTCCACTTCTCGGCCGGACTGGTAATTTCCGGCCGTTTCCGCCATATAGCGCCAAACAGACGTGGAATTTCGGGACCATTATGGCTGGCGCAGCCCCCTTCGCCAAAATGAATGGCATCGGCAACGAGATCATCGTTGCCGACATGCGTGGTCGTGCCGACAAGGTCACGGCGGCGGCGGCGATCGCGCTCAATGCCGATCCCGCCACGCGCTTCGACCAGATCATGGCGATCTATGACGCGAAAACGCCCGGTACCGCCTATTTCGTCGAGATCCTGAACTCGGATGGATCGTCGGCGCAGGCCTGCGGCAATGGCATGCGTTGCGTGGTGCAGGCCCTGGCCGCCGAAACCGGGCAGACGATGTTCACCTTCGAAACCGTCGCCGGCATCCTCAACGCCAGGCAGCACGCCGACGGGCTGATCTCGGTGGACATGGGCAAGCCGCGTTTCGGCTGGCAGGAAATCCCGCTGGCCGAGGAATTTCGCGATACCCGCATGATCGAGCTGCAGATCGGGCCGATCGATGCGCCGGTGCTGCATTCGCCCTCGGCCGTCTCGATGGGCAATCCGCATGCGATCTTCTGGGTCGACAACGACGTCTGGAGCTATGAGCTCGAACGTTTTGGCCCGATGCTGGAAAACCATCCGATGTTCCCGGAACGCGCCAACATCAGCATCGCCCAGGTGACCTCGCCCGACAGCATGGTCATCCGCACCTGGGAGCGTGGTGCGGGTCTCACCAAGGCCTGCGGCTCTGCTGCCTGCGCGGCAGCGGTGGCCGGCGCGCGTACCAAGCGCACCGGACGCAGCGTCAACCTCACCGCGCCGGGCGGACAGTTGCATGTCGAATGGCGGGGGGACGACAACGTTGTCCTGACCGGCCCGGCCGCATGGGAATTTTCCGGCACCTTTGATCCGGCCAACGGCGCCTGGACGCGCGATACCGAGAGCGCCGCCTGATGCCGGAAGCGCCTGCCAAGGGGATCGAAGTCGTCACCTTCGGTTGCCGGCTCAACACCTATGAATCCGAAGTGATGCGCAGGGAGGCCGAAAGTGCTGGCCTAGGCGCTCTGAAGGGCGGCGCGATCATCTTCAACACCTGTGCCGTGACAGGTGAAGCGGTGCGCCAGGCCAAGCAGTCGATCCGCAAGGCACGACGCGAGAACCCGGAAGCCCGCATCATCGTGACCGGCTGCGCCGCCCAGACCAAGCCGCAGGATTTCTCCGCCATGGGCGAAGTCGACCTCGTGCTCGGCAACGAGGAAAAGCTCAAGGCGCACAACTACCGCGCGCTGCCCGATTTCGGCGTCAATGATTTCGAAAAGGCCCGCGTCAACGACATCATGTCGGTGAAGGAAACGGCATCGCATATGGTCGATGCCATAGAGGGGCGCGCGCGTGCCTTCGTGCAGGTGCAGAATGGCTGCGACCACCGCTGCACCTTCTGCATCATCCCTTATGGTCGTGGCAATTCGCGCTCGGTGCCCATGGGGGCCGTGGTCGAGCAGATCAAGCGGCTGGCCGGCAATGGTTACGCCGAGATCGTGCTTTCCGGTGTCGACATGACAAGCTATGGCGCCGACCTGCCTGGCGCGCCGCGACTGGGCAGGCTGGTGAAGACCATTCTGCGCCAGGTGCCGGAGGTGAGGCGGCTGCGCCTGTCGTCGATCGATTCGATCGAGGCCGATGACGACCTGCTCGAAGCGATCGCCACCGAGAGCCGGCTGATGCCGCATCTGCATCTGTCGCTGCAGTCGGGTGACGACATGATCCTCAAGCGCATGAAGCGGCGGCATCTGCGCGACCAGTCCATCCGATTCTGCGAGGATGTGCGGAAGCTGCGGCCCGGCATCGTCTTCGGCGCCGACATCATCGCCGGCTTTCCGACCGAAACGGACGCCATGTTCGACAATTCGGTCGCAATCGTCGAGGAATGTGGCCTCACCCATCTCCATGTGTTTCCGTTCAGTCCGCGTGAAGGCACGCCGGCTGCGCGCATGCCGCAGGTGCGGCGTGATGTGGTGAAAAGCCGCGCAGCCCGATTGCGCGCGGCAGGCGATGCAGCCTACGCCAGGCACCTGGCATCCCTTGGCGGCACGACGCAGTCTATCCTCATCGAACGTGCGGGTCTTGGCCGCACCGAGGGCTTCACGCTGGCGGCGATCGCGGCCGGCCAGCCCGGCGAAATCATCGAGGCGGTGGTGACCGGCCATGACGGCGCCCGGCTCGAAGCCGCGCCGCTGACCGCACGCGCAGCCTGAAACGAGCGGGACGCATGGCATTCGGGTTCATCAAAAAGGTCTTTTCCTTCGGCAAGAAGGAAGTGGTGGAGGAGAAGGTCGACGAGACCGCCCCGCTGCCGCCGCTCAATTTCGACGCGTTGGAAGCGCTCAGGCCCGCCGCCGAACAGGAAGTCCCCGATTTCCTGAAACGCGAAGAGCAGGCCGAAGCGATACCGGCTCCGGAACCGGCCGCGCCAGAAAAGATCGAACCAGCGGCGCCGGAAGCCAAGGCGGCTGACGAAGAACCGATCGAGATCGCCGAGCAGGAAGTCCCTGATTTCCTGAAGCGCGAAGAGCAGGCCGAAACTGTACCGGCTTCGGAACCGGTCATTCCTGAACCCGAAAAGGTCGAACCGGCGGGGCCTGAAGCCGGGGCACCCGACCAGGAATTGATCGAGACTGCCGCAGAACCGGAGGCGCTGACAGCTCGGGTCGAACAGCCGGCGTTTGTCGAGACCGCGCCCGAGCCGGTTACAGAAGAACCTGAAGATGCTCCTGTCGCGCAAATCGATGTCGAACAGGCAGAGGCAGTCGTCGAGCCGGAGCCGGTAGCGCCTGTTGTCGAACCGGTAGAACCAAAGCCCGTCGCCGAAGTCGAGGCAACGCCGGCACCGGAAGCGGATACAGCCGCCGAATCGCCTCCCGCTATGCCGGAGCCGGAGGTTGAACACTCCGAGCTGGAAAGTCAGCCCGAGACACCGCAGGCCGAAGAAGAGCCTGCGATGGCAGTCGAGCCGACGATTGTCGTCGAGGAAGTGCCGCAAGCGGAAACCGAAACCGCGTCGGAAATAGTCGTACCCGAGTCGGAACCTGAACCAGTTGCGCTCAAGCCGGTGGAAGCGCCTCAGGTCGAAGCGACTGTGCCTCCCACTCCTGTTGCGGAAGCGGCTGCTGCCCGTGCAACTGCCGGCAAGGTTACCGTCAGCAAGAAAGTCGAGCAGAAGACAGAGCCCGAAAGGGCTCCCGAACCGGTTGCGAAGCGCTCGTGGTTCCAGCGCATGCGCGAGGGGCTCGCCCGCTCGTCGCGTGAACTGAGTGGCAACATTGCCGGTGTCTTCACCAAGCGCAAGCTCGACGAGGAGACGCTGCAGGACCTGGAGGACGTGCTGATCCGCGCCGACCTTGGTGTCGAGACAGCCCTGCGCGTCACCGATTCCCTGGCCTCCAGCCGCTACGGCAAGGATGTGTCCGATACGGAAGTGCGTGCGGTCATGGCTGCCGAGGTGGAAAAGGTGCTGGGACCGGTGGCAAAGCCGCTGGAGCTCGACCTGTCGCACAAGCCGCATGTCATCCTCGTCGTCGGCGTCAACGGCACCGGCAAGACCACGACCATCGGCAAGCTTGCCGCCAAGCTCACCGACGGCGGGCTTTCGGTGATGCTGGCCGCCGGCGACACGTTCCGCGCTGCCGCCATCGAACAGCTCAAGATCTGGGGTGAACGCACCAAATCGCCCGTCATCGCCACCAAGCTCGGTGCCGACGCCGCCGGTCTCGCCTATGACGCCTTTGAAAAGGCAAGGGAAGCCGGCTCCGACGTCCTGATCATCGACACGGCCGGCCGCCTGCAGAACAAGGCGGAGCTGATGGCGGAACTGGAAAAGATCGTGCGCGTTCTGGGCAAGCTCGATCCGGAAGCACCGCACACCGTGCTGCAGACGGTGGACGCGACCACGGGCCAGAATGCGCTCAACCAGGTCGAGATCTTCCGCAACATCGCGGGGGTCAACGGGCTGGTGATGACCAAGCTGGACGGCACGGCGCGCGGCGGTATCCTGGTCGCCATCGCCGCCAAACACAAGCTGCCGGTCTATTTTATCGGTGTCGGCGAACAGGTCGACGACCTCGAACCCTTTTCCGCCAGCGATTTCGCCAGGGCGATTGCCGGCGTTGGATAGATGATGAACGAACCCATTCTCGAAAAAGACCCCTCCGATCCACGCAAGAAGGCGTTGAATCCCGGCCTGAAGTTCCTGCTGGAACTTGGGCCTGGCCTCGTCTTCTTCTTTGTGACCTTGCGCGGCGAATGGCTGGCGCAGAAGTTCCCGGTGCTGGCCGAACTTGGCGAGCCGATCCTGATCGCCACGGCCTTCTTCATGGCCGCGACGGCGATTTCACTGAGCGTCTCCTGGCTTTTGACACGCAGCCTGCCGATCATGCCGCTGGTATCCGCGGTGGTGGTTTTCGTGTTCGGCGCGCTGGCGATTTGGCTGCAGGACAAGACCTTTGCCTTCATGAAGCCGACCATCATCAACTCGCTGTTCGGCGCGGTGCTGTTGGGTGGGCTGCTGTTCGGCAAGTCGCTGCTCGCCTATGTGTTCGACACGGCCTTCAAGCTCGATGCCGAAGGCTGGCGCAAGCTCACCTTCCGCTGGGGCCTGTTCTTCTTCTTCCTGGCCGCGGTCAACGAAGTGGTGTGGCGCAATTTCTCCGAGAACACCTGGCTCTACTTCAAGGTGTGGGGAATCATGCCGATCACGCTGGTGTTCACCCTCAGCCAGATGCCGTTGATCATGCGGCATTCGGTTGAGGAAAAAGCGGAAAAGTAGCTCTTCAATCGATTAATTCGGCATTAACCGGCCATGCGCAGGGCGCAATGCTGCATTGCAGCATCTTGTTTTGCAATGCACACGAACTATGTCATGGTGGAATTGAAAAGGGAGGACTAACCGCCGCGCCAATGCGGCCAATCGCGAAGGAATTTCGCCATGATCCTCGACCTCGTGTCCCGTGCTCGTGACAGCATGAACAAGCGCAAGCGCTACAACCAGCTCGTCAACGAGATCCAGAGCTTGACCGACCGCGACCTCGCCGACTTCAACGGCAACCGCGCCGAGATGCTCTACAACGTTCGCAAGCAGATCTACGGTTAAGCCTGCTTGTCGCACGTTGCGCCAGGAATCCCTGGCGCTCGATGTGAAAGTTCTGGAACCCGAAAGCCGGCCGGCTTTCGGGTTCTTTTGCTATCAGGACAATCTCTGTGCGGCGGCCGATGCTGTCTGCGCCCGCTTCAGCCAATAGCCGAAGATCGCAGCGGTAACGAAGGCAATGACCCCGTAGATCGCCGCCGGCACCGCCATGGTCGCATTGTTGAGCAGAAGCGGGCTGAGCGCGATGGCGATCGCCAGCGTGCCATTGTGGATGCCGATTTCCATGCCGATGGCGGTCGCCTGGCGTCTGTCGATACCCGCCACACGTGGCACGCAATAGCCGACCGCCAGGCTGACAAGGTTGAAGGCGAGCGCGGCAAGGCCGACCACCGGGCCCCAGGTCATGGCGGTCTCCCATTCCTGGACAAGCGCCACCACGACCACCGCGAACAGGAACAGCATCGACAGGATCTTCACCGGCTGTGCCATGCGCGCGGCGAATGCCGGGAAGCGACTGCGCAGCCACATGCCGATCAGCACCGGCCCGAGCACGATGACGAACACCTGCACCACCTTCGCGAACTGCAGCGGAATCGCCTGGTCGCCTGTCATGAAATGCGCGAGCGACCAGTTGACGATCAAGGGCAGCGTGGCGATCGACAAGGCCGAGTTGATTGCTGTCAGCGTGATGTTGAGTGCCACGTCGCCACCGGCGAGATGGCTGTAGAGATTGGCCGACGTGCCGCCGGGGCTGGCCGCCAGCAGCATCATGCCGACAGCCAGTGCCGGCTCGAGTTCAAACAGGTAGATGAGGGCAAGGCAGGCCAGCGGCAGGATCAGCGTCTGGCAGATCAGCGCCACGATCACGGCCTTCGGTTTCTGGAGAACGTCGCGGAAATCCTGGAGCGTCAGCGACAGGCCGAGGCCCAGCATGATGACGCCGAGCGCGAGCGGCAGAAAGATTGTCAGCGCGGAGCTGTCCTGCATGGAAGTCCTCTCCCCTTTTAGACTGCGCGCGCCGTTGTGGCGCCCTCCCTTGCAGCCCTTGCGGGAAAGGTAATCGAAAAGCCGCTTGCTTGCCTATCGGGCATGCGGCCAAGTCGGCTTACCATGGGTCAAGTCGATCGACGGCGCAGGCTCAGGGTAAAGCATGCGCCGAGTAGGACGCGGTGCTTCAGTCTGCCGCCAGCGCCTTTTCGATTTCGGGCAGCAGCAGTGCCTTGGCGGTCTGCGGGGTCAGCGGCCCGACATATTTGAAGGCGACCTTGCCGTCCTTGTCGATCAGGAAGGTTTCAGGGACACCGTAGACACCCCAGTTGATCGCGGCGCGCCCGTTCGCATCGACGCCGATGACGTTGAACGGATTGCCGAGTTCGCCGAAGAAGCGGCGCGCATTCTCCGGCTTGTCCTTGTAGTTCAGCGCGGCCATCACGAAGCGTTTGTCCTGGGCAAGTCCCATCAGCACCGGGTGCTCCTCGCGGCAGGGCACGCACCAGGAGGCGAACACGTTGAGCAGGGTGACCTGACCCTCGAACTCTGAGGAATCGAGACCCGGCAGGCTGCTTCCCTCCAGCGGCGGCAGGTTGGTCTCCGGCGCGTCCTGGCCGATGAGAGCCGAAGGGATGGCGGAAATGTCGCGTCCGGACAGCAACTGGGACAGGAACAGGCCAGCGAGACCGAGGAAGATCGCCAGCGGCAACAGCAGGATCGGCTTGAAACGACGGCGTCGGGGCGCTTCTGTCTGTTCGCTCACTTAAAATACCGCTTTCATGATCTGGCCGCCTTGTCGGAGCGACGGCGAACGCCGGCCGATTCCAGCTCCGCCAGTTCCCGGTTACGGGCCCGCTGGTCGAGCAGGATCCAGCCGATCAACCCAGCCAGGGCAATGGCAGTGATGCCGTAGGCGGCAGTTACATAAAGGGCGTGTGCACTCATGCGTAGCCTCGCGCGCAATCGACAGGCAGACTGTCTTCCCGGCCCTTTGCGATCATGCCTACCCTTAGCCCTCGCCTTTTGAGGGCGCAATCCGGCGCCACGCCGCACCCCAAAACGCCATCAGTCACCGCTATGGCGCAATGCCAGGGCGGCGGCCAGTGGTCCGATGACTGCCAGAAACAACGTCAGCGCGGCAAGAATGAGGAAAGGCTGCAAAAAAGGATCGGGATCGTTGACGGCACCGTAGCTGGCCGAGACGCCGAAGATCAGCACAGGAATGGTGATCGGCAGAACCAGCACCGAGATCAGCAGTCCGCCACGCGGCAGTGCCACCGCCACCGCCGCACCCGCGGCGCCGATGAAAGTGATTGCGGGGGTGCCGACCAGCAAGGTCAGCGCGGTGGCACCGATGCCGGTCGGGGTCATGTTCATGAACAGGCCGAGCAAGGGCGAGGCCACGACCAGCGGCAGCACGCTGACTGTCCAATGGGACAGGCATTTGACGAAGACGGTGAGAGCCAGCATGTGGCGATCACGGTTGAGCACCAGCAGGTCGAGCGATCCATCCTCGCGTTCGGCCTGGAACAGCCGGTCGAGACCGAGCAGGGAAGCAAGCAGCGCCCCGATCCACAGGATCGCCGGGCCGATGCGCGCAAGCAGGTTGAGATCCGGCCCAACACCGAACGGAATGGTGGCGATGACGGCCAGGAAGAAGATGACGCCCGTCAGCGCACCGCCGCCGGCACGGAAGCCCAGTTTGAGATCCCTGACATAGAGGGCAAGCATCAGGATCGCCCTCCCATCTCCAGCGTCCTTGCCGTTCTCAGACCCAGCGGCAGGTGGGTCGCGGCGATAACGATGCCTCCAGCGGCGCAGTGGGCGTTGATCAGGCCGGTGAAACGCTGTTCCGATGCCTTGTCGAGGCCTGCGGTCGGCTCATCCAGCAACCAGGCCGGACGATGCGAGACCAGCAGCTTGGCGATGGCGGCGCGGCGGCGCTGCCCGGTCGACAGGTAGCCGAAAGGCAGGTGGCCGATACCATCCAGCCCGACCGCATCAAGTGCTTCGGCGATGCCGAGCCAGCCTTCGCCACAGAAGTGCCGCCAGAAGGCGAGGTTCTCCGTCACTGTGAGTGCCGTCTTCATCGCGTTCTGGTGGCCGAGGTAGTGACAGGCGGAAGCAACGCTTGGGAAAGCCTCGCCACCCTCGGCGATTCGCATGCTGCCGGCGGCCACAGGCAGGAAACCGGCGACGACGCGCAGCAGCGTCGACTTGCCGGAACCGTTGGGTCCAGTGACCACGAGGCTCTCGCCGTCTGCGATAGAAAAGTCGATGCTCTCGAAAACTGGCTCTCCGCTGCGCTCTCCGCTCAGATTTTCGGCGATAAGCCGCATCATTTCCCCTTCGCCGAAAGTCTGACTGGCAGTGCATTGCGTCGCAACAAAAATGCCAATTCCCTGTCTAGAACTATTCAATCATTTTCTCTATATGCACCCTTACCAACCCCAGCGGTCGGGGAAGGCAAAATGAATTTGCGCCGAACCAGCGCACGCGCCGCCTTGAACGGCTCGGGTTGCTTGGGAGCGGACAGCGGAAATGGCCGTACCCGCACCTTTGCGCGTGATGAGCATGCCCATCGGAGTCCGTTCCCTTTCAGGCTGAACAGACAAGGATGGATCGCTCGTGTCCAAATCACTAGACAGTTTCAATTGCCGCCGGACCCTGACCGCAGGTGGCGGAGAATATGTATATTTCGACCTCACCGAGGCCGAAAAGAACGGCCTGGCCGGGGCGTCGAAGCTCCCCTATTCGATGAAGGTTCTGCTGGAGAACCTGCTTCGCAATGAAGACGGCCGCTCCGTCACCAAGGATGCGATCCAGGCTGTCGCGGCCTGGCTGACCGACAAGGGCAGCGCCGGCGTCGAGATCGCCTACCGCCCGGCCCGCGTGCTGATGCAGGACTTCACCGGGGTTCCGGCCGTGGTCGATCTGGCAGCCATGCGCGACGGCATCGCTGCCCTCGGCGGCGACCCGGAAAAAATCAACCCGCTCGTGCCGGTCGATCTGGTCATCGATCACTCGGTCATCGTCGACGAGTTCGGCACACCGATGGCGTTCGCCCGCAACGTGGAGCTCGAATATCAGCGCAATGAAGAGCGCTACAAGTTCCTGAAGTGGGGTCAGCAGGCATTCCGTAACTTCCGCGTCGTGCCGCCCGGCACCGGTATCTGCCATCAGGTCAATCTCGAATATCTCGGCCAGGTGGTCTGGACCAACAATGAGGATGGCGAAACCGTCGCCTATCCGGACACCTGCGTCGGCACCGACTCGCACACCACCATGATCAATGGTCTCGGCGTGCTGGGCTGGGGCGTCGGCGGCATCGAGGCTGAGGCTGCCATGCTCGGCCAGCCGGTCTCCATGCTTCTGCCCGAGGTCATCGGCTTCAAGCTCACCGGCAGGCTGAAGGAAGGCGTGACCGCCACCGACCTGGTGCTCACCGTCACACAGATGCTGCGCAAGAAGGGCGTTGTCGGCAAGTTCGTCGAATTCTTCGGCCCCGGCCTGTCCAACATGACGCTGGCGGATCGTGCCACCATCGGCAATATGGCACCCGAATATGGCGCGACCTGCGGCTTCTTCCCGGTCGACGGCGAGACCATCCGGTACCTGACCATGTCCGGCCGCCCGGAAGACCGTATCGCGCTGGTCGAGGCCTATTCCAAGGCGCAGGGCATGTGGCGGCACGATGGTTCGGCCGACCCGGTCTTCACCGACACGCTCGAACTCGACCTCGGCTCGGTGGTGCCTTCGATGGCCGGCCCGAAGCGGCCCGAAGGCCGCGTCGCGCTCGAAGACATCCCGGCCGGTTTCGCCAAGGCGATGGAGACCGAGTACAAGAAGGCCGCCGAGATGCACAAGCGTTACGCAGTCGAAGGCACCGACCATGACCTCGGTCATGGCGATGTCGTCATTGCCGCCATCACCTCGTGCACCAACACGTCCAATCCTTCGGTGCTGATCGGCGCCGGCCTGCTGGCCCGCAATGCCAATCGCCTCGGCCTCAAGCAGAAGCCCTGGGTGAAGACGTCGCTGGCGCCCGGCTCGCAGGTCGTCGCCGAATATCTGGAAAAGTCCGGCCTGCAGAAGGAACTGGACCAGATCGGCTTCAACCTCGTCGGCTTCGGCTGCACCACCTGCATCGGCAATTCCGGCCCGCTGCCCGGCCCGATCTCCAAGACCATCAACGACAAGGGCCTTATCGCTGCAGCGGTGCTTTCCGGCAACCGCAACTTCGAGGGTCGCGTGTCGCCGGACGTGCAGGCAAACTATCTCGCCTCGCCGCCGCTGGTGGTTGCCCACGCGCTTGCCGGCACTGTGACCAAGGATCTCACCAAGGAGCCGATCGGCGAAGACCGGAACGGCAAGCCGGTCTATCTCAAGGACATCTGGCCGACCTCGGCCGAAATCCAGGAGTTCATCGAGAAGAACGTCACGCGCGAGCTGTTCGCCCGCAAATATGCCGACGTCTTCAAGGGCGACGAGAACTGGCAGAAGGTGCAGGCTCCGAGCGGCCAGACCTATGCATGGGACGACAAGTCGACCTATGTGCAGAACCCGCCTTATTTCGCCGGCATGGGCAGCAAGCCCGGCCATATCAGCGACATCAAGGGTGCCCGCGTGCTGGGTCTGTTCGGCGACAAGATCACCACCGACCACATCTCGCCGGCGGGTTCGATCAAGGCGGCCTCTCCGGCCGGAAAGTACCTCACCGACAATGGCGTCGGCGTCGCCGACTTCAACCAGTACGGCACGCGACGTGGCAACCATGAAGTGATGATGCGCGGCACCTTCGCCAACATCCGCATCCGCAACCATATGCTGGGCGAGAACGGGCGCGAGGGCGGCTACACCATCCACTATCCGTCCAAGGAGGAGATGTCGATCTACGACGCAGCCATGGAATACCGCAAGGAAGGCGTGCCGCTGGTGATCTTTGCCGGCGTGGAATACGGCAACGGCTCCTCGCGCGATTGGGCGGCCAAGGGCACCAACCTGCTCGGCGTGCGTGCCGTCATTGCCCAGTCGTTCGAGCGTATCCACCGTTCGAACCTGGTCGGCATGGGCGTCATCCCCTTCACCTTCGAGGAGGGAACGTCGTGGGCCTCGCTCAACCTGAAAGGCGACGAACTGGTCGAGATCGACGGACTTGAGACCATCAGGCCGCGCCAGAAGATGGTCGCCAAGGTCACTTTCGCTGACGGCACCGTCAAGAATGTCCCGATCCTGTGCCGCATCGATACGCTCGACGAGCTCGACTATTACAAGAACGGTGGCATCCTGCAGTACGTGCTGCGCGACCTCGCAGCCTGATCCGACAAGCATATCCAAAAAGAGACCGCCGGAATGAAAGTTCCGGCGGTCTTGTTTTGTGGAAACAGTTGTTTTGTGAACGAAAGAATTTCACCGCAACGTGACTTCCGGTTGAGCGTCGCTTCTGGCAGTAATTCAGAAAACACGAACATGCCGGCCATGCTGGCGGGACCAGAAATATGTCCTCTCGGAAACCATTGCTGCTGGCTGTTGCCGGGCTGGCGGTATCGATGCTCGCAACCGCGGCTCAGGCGAAGGAGCCGGTGCGACCCCTCGGGGTCGTGGAGCTGTTCACCAGCCAGGGCAACAAATCCTGCCCACCTGCCGATCGTTACCTGGCGGAGATCGCCGCCAAGGGTGATGTGATCGCGCTCGCCTACCATGTCGACTATTGGGACTATCTCGGCTGGCAGGATTCGCTCGCGCGCAAGGAGAACACCGAGCGTCAATACGGCTACATGCGCTCCTTCAAGGGTCGTTCCGTCTATACACCGCAAGCGGTCATCAACGGCCGCGCCGACGTCAACGGCGCCAGCCGCGAAGCCATCAGCGGCGCCCTGACCAGGCTGAACAAGACTGGCGAAGGCATGCGGATCGACATCACGGTGACCAACACCGGTGACGGCATCTCGATCGAGGCCGGTAATGCGCCCAGCGATGCCGCCGGCATTCCGGTAAAGGCGCATGTCGTCATCGTCTATTTCAATCCACCGCAGGTCGTGAATGTCGGCAACGGCGAAAACAACGGCCGCAAGATGACTTACTGGAACGCCGTTTCCAATGTCCAGACCGCCGGCATGTGGTACGGCAAGGCACAGCGCTACGATCTGCCGGCCAGCGAGATCGCCAAGGCGGCCGGTTCCGCCGTGCTGTTGCAGTCGGTCGGCCGCGATGGGGAACTCGGCCCGATCATCGGCGCGTCCTTCATCCGCAGGCCATCCGTCTGATCGCGGCCAGGTCGGTTAAAGACCTCAATTTTCTGGGACCATGTCACCGTGTCACGGTGCGACCATCACGCCGTGACCGACGATTGCTACCTTGCCACCCACCTTTACGGATGTGACGTTGTCTGGTGTCCCATACGGCTCGACAATGAGTTCGCTCGGTCGTCCTGCAAAGCGTCCCTGGTTCAGCGTGAAGGCTTTTCCCGATTGGGCGCCACAATAACGAAGGCAATAAGCGCCAATGGTTCCCGCTGCGCTTCCCGTGGCGATATCCTCGATGATGCCGTCATTGTTCCAATGGCGTATTTCGCAGGCTGCCCGGTCGAGGAGCACGGCGAATTGAGCACCCCGGGCGGCGAGGAATCCGCTGATGTCAGCCTTGATCCTGGCTCGGGCCAGCACTTGCGGACCCACAGGTACGATCAGATAGCGCAGGCCGGTGCTTATGACGGCCGGTGGCAGTGTTGGATCGAGATCGGCAAAGCTCAGGCCAAAAGCCGCGGCGATCTCGTCAGACGTCGCGACCTCGCCGAAGAACTGGGCCGGACCTTGATCGAGCAAACCGAAATAACCCGAGCCATTTCGCTGCGTGACAACCGTGACGCTCTTGTCGGCGAGGTTGAATGTCCATCGCTGGTCTTCCTCGCGCTCCGCTGTTTCGTGCAGAGCAGCCGCCGCGCCGATGATGGGGTGGCCGGCGAAGGGCAGTTCCTCGATCAGGTCGAAAACGCGGGCGCGATAGGTCCGGGCGTCCGCCGCGGCTTCCAGGAAGATGGCTTCGAAATGCCGGAGCTCGCGGGTGATCGTCTGCATCTGATCGGCGTTCAGGCCGGCGCTGTCGAGAAACACCGGCAGGCTGTTGCCGGCGTAGGCGTGAGGTGCGAACACGTCGACATGCAGATAGGACAGCACGGATAACCTCCGTTAGAGATTGCTGGCGAGATCGTTGGTGAAGCGAGCGATCTCCTCTTCGTTGCGCCGGTAAAAGGTCCAGCCTTTCCTGCGCGTTGCAATCAGCAGGCCACAGTCGGTCAAAAGGGTCAGATGGCGTGAGGCGGTTGCCGCGGCGATTTCGAGTTTGTCGCGCAGAAAGTCCGCGCAGACACCGTCGAGCACGAGATCGCCATCCTCCTGCGGGGGGAAGTTTGCAACGGGATCCTTGAGGTAGTCCAGCACAGCCAGCCGCACCGGGCTGGCAAGTGCCTTCAAAGCTGTAAGACGGTGCCTGGATGAATCATTTGCTTCGTTATTTCGCATAAATACGAAATACATACAGCGAGCGCCACGAGTCAAGGCGCTGCGATGGTCGGGCAGCCCGCGACATCGCAAACGTAACGTGATTGTCGGCCTGCTTTGCCAAGGATATCTGTCGCAGGCCCGGTCGAAATGGGTGTTAAAATGTAAAAACCGACGTCAGTTCAGGCCCGACGCCGGTTGGAAACATCCAGATTGTCGCTGCGACTTTCCTGATTGAAAGCCGAGGTTGGTTCGATCCGACTCAGACCCGTGGGCGGGGGGCTTGGGGTTTACGAGCCAGTGCCGGACCGAACCGTCTCAGGCAACACCCGCAAGTTCGTCGGACATTGGGGCGACAACGCGGATAAAAGACGGCGAGAATGTGGCAAGGAATCACCAATTCCAACACATCGTTCGCAAATGTGAGTAGACGTGCGCTCCATTGGTGACGGCTGCTGACGTCGTGAACAGATTCGTGTGCGCCCTTGCAATTGCGATCCGAAAGCGCGACCCTGTTGCCAGCAAACGATTCAGCCTGAGGACAAAGGCATGATGGACCGTGGTGGCGGGACGGAGGATGGGGAAGCATCCGCAATACTGATCCCGCTACACGAGGCACGACGCGAGCGCCTCGATATGCCGGTCGCCTTCGAGCGACGTGAACTCGATCTCATTCTCCGCCTGTACGGGCGCATGGTTGCAGCCAATGAATGGCGTGACTATGCCATCGATCATCTTGCCGACCGGGCGGTTTTTTCCGTCTATCGTCGTGCATCGGAAGTGCCCTTGTTCCAGATCATCAAGGATCCGAATCTCGCGCGGCGCCAGGGTGCCTTTGCCGTTGTCGCTGCGGGCGGCCGTATTCTGAAACGTGGCCATGAACTTGCCCGCGTGCTTGGCATCTTCGACACCAAGCTCAAGCTGGTAAAGGCTTGAAAGCCTGAGTTATCAAGCGGTTGCCAGAGCTTAGCCTTGCCGGAATTTCCGCTCCGGCAACGATGCCGGGTCCGGCGGGAGCGTAGCGCCGCCGTTCAGTTCGAGCTGCATGAACACCGTATCCAGCCAGCGCTCGTGCTTGTAGCCCGAGCCGACGAGGCGTCCGGAGTGACCGAAGCCGAGCTTCTCGTGCAGCTTCACCGAGGCGCTTTCGGGGTGGCCGTCACCGATCACGGCGATAATCTGGCGGAAGCCCAGCGCCCGCGCCGCCTCGATCAGCTGTTCCATCAGGCGCCGTCCGACGCCCCTGCCCTTCGCTTCGGGCGCGACATAGACGGAATCCTCGACGATGAAACGGTAGGCCTGACGTGGCCGGAATGCGCCGGCATAGGCGTAACCGAGAATGGTCCCGTCCGAATCAGTTGCAACCAGATAGGGAAAGCCGCCGGCCCGCAGTGATTCGTAGCGTGCGCCCATCTCCTCCCTGCCCGGGGGGACAAGTTCGTAAGACGCCGTGCCATTGTCGACGGCGTCTGCATAGATTTCGGTTATCCGGTCGAGGTCGGCTGGTTCCGCATCGCGGATCGTCAAGTTGCTCATTTATTATGCACTCGTATCTACTGCCTTCAATAACAGCAAATCCGCGTTCAAAAGAAAAGGGCGGCCGTTGGGCCGCCCCTTCGATTTCGCTGGTCCAGCGCGTCGGTTAGCGACGATCACCCATGAACTGCAGCAGGAACATGAACATGTTGATGAAGTCGAGATAGAGCTGCAAAGCACCCATGATGGCCTTGCGGCCAGCGACGAGGGTGTCGTCGTTCTCGTAATACATTTCCTTGATCTTCTGGGTATCGTAGGCGGTGAGGCCGGCGAACACCAGCACGCCGATCGCCGAGACGGCGAAGGACAGCGCGGAGGACTGCAGGAAGATGTTGATCACGGAGGCGATGATCAGACCGAACACGCCCATGATCAGGAACGAGCCCATCGCGGTCAGGTCACGCTTGGTGGTGTAGCCGTAGAGCGACAGCGCACCGAAGGCGGCCGCGGTGGCAAAGAAGGTCTGAGCGATCGACGCCGTCGTGTAGACGAGGAAGATCGACGACAGCGACAGACCGACCAGGCCGGCATAGATCCAGAAGGTGGTCTGCGCGGCTGAAACGCTCATCGACTGCACGCGGAACGACAGGAAGAACACCGCGGCAAGCGGAGCGAGGATGACGACCCAGCGCAGCGGCGAAGCGAAGATGGCGTAACCGAACGAAGTCAGCATGTCACCGCTCGGCAGCGTTGCGACGGCCGAGGCAGGGTCGCTCGTGGTGGCCAGCATCACGGTGCCAACGGCGGCAAGGCCGGTGATCAGCAGGCCAAGGCCCATAAGGTTGTAAACCTTGAGCATATAAGCGCGCAGGCCTTCGTCGATGCCGGCGTCGGCACGGGTTCCAGCCGGCACGCTACGCGTTTGATAGTTGCGGAAGTCAGACATGGATTCCTCTGTTGCTCTGCCCCGTCGGGTGTCCGGTTCCTCGAACGAAACCCAGGCGCCGCTGGCGGGGCTCCAGCATGCCTGCTCGAAATATGAGGGTTATTGCCGGCAAGAACAAGACCGTAACGGCCTGCAACGCTTCGTGAGCGGCCAGGACGCGCCGTTTTTAACCAAAACAGGCCATTTCTTACCGAAAATTAATCAAAAGCGCCCAGCTGACGGCCCCCTGCGTCAAAGGCTGCGCAATACGGGAGCTGCCTTCTGTCCGAGAATTCGCCACGTGCCGATGAGGCCGATGCCGACGGTGACGACCAGCGAGAGCACGATCGTGCCGATCGCTACTTCGGGCAGGAAAGTCCACGGTAGCGTCATGACATTCGAGATGACGAACCAGGCCGCGATGCCACCGGCAAAAAGGGCGAAGATGGCGGTGGCAAGCCCGATCAGCATGTATTCAAGCGAAAAGGCAGAGATCAGCGTACGCCGTGTCGCGCCCAGGGTCTTCAGCACCACCGCGTCATGCACGCGCGCCCGGTTGCCGGCAGCCAGCGCACCCGCCAGCACGAGCACGGAGGCGATGAGCGCCACGCCAGCCGCGGCGCGGATCGCGGTTCCGATCTGGCCGACCAGCTGATTGACGACGTCGAGCGCGTCCTTGACCCGGACGGTCGTCACCGTCGGATAGGCGCGGGTCACGGCATTGAGCAGGCGAGCGTCATCGGTAACGGTTGCCGATTTGTCAGACAGCGTGGCCAGCCAGGAATGCGGCGCGCCGGCGAAGGTGTTGGGCGAGAACACCATGACAAAATTGATGCCCATGCTTTCCCATTGCACGCGGCGGAAGCTGGAAATCCTGGCCGTGATGTTGCGGCCGAGCACATTGACAGTCACCGTGTCGTCGAGCTTCAGTCCAAGCGCCTTGGCCTCGTCGGCCGAGAAGGAAACCAGCGGTTCGCCCCGATAATCGGCCGGCCACCAACTACCTTCGATCAGCGTGGCGTTCTCGGGCTTGGCAGGAGCATAGGTGACGCCTCGGTCACCCCTCAGAACCCAGGCCGCTTCGGGTGGCACCTTGACCTTGTCGACGGGGACACCGTTCAACGCCATGAGCCGGCCCCGCAACATCGGCACCCTGGCCAGCGTACCGGAAGGAGCTTCCTTGCCGACCAGGGCGGCGAAGGCATCGACATCGGCTGCCTGGATATCGACGAAGAAGAAATTGGGCGCGCGCTCGGGCAGGTTGCCGCCGATCTGGCGCCGCAGATTGCCGTCGATCAGCGCCAGCGTCACCAGGAGGGTCAGTCCCAGGCCCAGCGACAGAACGACCGAAGGCGTCAACGCGCCCGGCCGATGGATGTTGCCGACCGCAAGCCGCAGCGCCGTCGAACGCACACGTGGGCTCTTCCTGGCGATGAACTGGACGAGCGTGCTCACAACGCGCAGCACGAGGAACGAAAATACCGTCGCGCCCACGAAGATAGCGGCAATGCGGCGATCATTGGCCATGAAGATCGCCAGCGTTGCCAATGCGATTGCAATGGCAAGCGCTATCACGACGTAGGGCAGCCTCGGCAGGCCACGGCTTTCGAAGCCCATTTCCCGAAACAGGGCTGTTGCTGGCACGTCACGGGCACGGCCGAGCGGCAGCAGTGCGAAGACAAGCGTCACCATCAGACCGAACAGTGCCGCAAGGGCGAGCGAACCGGGATAAAAACCACCTTCCGCAGGCACCGGAATGACGGACTGCAGTGCCGTGCTCGCGGCAAAGGGCATCGCTGCCCCGAGCAGCAGGCCGGCAACGATGCCAAGCCCTGAAATCATCAGGATCTGAACCAGGTAGACGAAGAAGACGAAGCCGCCGGAAGCGCCCAGGCTCTTGAAGGTGGCAATCACCGCACGCTTGCCGTCGAGATAGGCGCGCACGGCGTTGGCGACGCCAACGCCGCCGACCACAAGCGCCGTCAGGCCAACCAGGGTCAGGAACTGTGAGAAACGCTCGATGTTGGATGACAGAGCAGGTGCCGCATTGGTGCGGTTGCGGATGGACCAGCCCGCTTCGGGGAATCGCTCGGTCGCCTGCCGGCGAACGGTTTCGATGTCGGCTTCGCCAGCACTCCCGGGCAGGCGCACCTTGTAGGCGTTTTCAACCAGGCTGCCCGGCTGAACCAGACCAGAGGCCTGGAGGCCGTCGCGGGAGATGAGCAGGCGTGGCGCGAAGCCGAAACCATCGGAGACGGCGTCCGGCTCGCCGATCAGCCTGGCGCGCAATTCGAACGTGGCGTTGCCAAGTTTGACGCGGTCGCCGAGCTTCAGATGAAGCCGTTCAAACAGCAGGTCAGGTGCCGCGGCGCCGAAGACATCGCCAGACTGTCCAAGCAGCGCCGCGTGCGCGAGGGGCGGTTCGGTCTGCAGCGCACCATAGAGCGGATAGGCGTCGTCAACCGCCTTGGCCTCGACCAGTGCCTGGTCGGAGCCGTCCGGCAGGCGTGCCATCGAACGCATGCCGGAGCTTTCCGACACCGCGCCAAGTCCATCAAGAAACGCCCGTTCCGCCGGGCTTGCTTCGCGCTGGTTCAACTGGAAGCGGATGTCGCCCCCGAGCAGCGCCTGGCCCTGGGTCGCGACGCCATCCGAAATGGAACGCGCCACCGAATTGACCCCGCCGATAGCCGCAACGCCGAGCGCAATGCAAGCGAGGAAGATGAGAAAGCCGGACAGGCCGCCACGCATCTCGCGCAGTGAAAACCGGATGGCCAGGGCCAGGGTTCGGGCCGGTGAAATCGTCTGGGTCGCTGCGTTGCCTGGCATCCGTTCGTTCTCAGGCCACGATCTTGGCTGGAGCGGCGTCAATCTCGATGCGGCCGGAGCGCATCGCCACCTGCCGGGAGCAGCGAGCCGCCAGGGAAGGGTCGTGGGTGACCAGAACCAGCGTCATGGCGCGCTCGGCAGCCTTGGCGAAAAGCAGATCGGCCACCTGCTTGCCGGTGGCCTGATCGAGATTGCCGGTGGGTTCATCGCAGATCAGGATGCGCGGCGAGGGGGCCAGTGCCCGCGCGATCGCAACACGTTGCTGTTCGCCGCCCGAAAGCTCGCCCGGGTAATGGGTGACACGGTCGGCAAGGCCCACAGCTGCCAGTTCCCGCGCGGCAACCCCAAAAGGATCGGCCGCGCCCGCGAGTTCGAGTGGAACGGCAACGTTTTCAAGCGCGGTCATGTTGGGGATGAGGTGGAAGGACTGGAAGACGATGCCGACATTGCGACCTCGAAACGCCGCGATCTGGTCTTCGCTCTTTCCATTCAGCACCTGGCCGGCGATGCGCACCTCGCCTGCGTCCACACGTTCCAGTCCGGCCAGAACCATCAGCAGCGTGGACTTGCCGGAACCGGACGGCCCGACGATGCCGGTGGTTTCGCCCGCTGCGACATCGAGACTGATGCCCTTGAGCACGTTCACCGAGGAAGCACCCTCGCCGAGGGTCAGGGAAACGTCCTTCAGCTGAATAGCGGCTTCAGTCAAAGCAAAACTGTCCTATATGGAGGGAACGTGGGCGGAGTTGCCCCGGTGATATGGGTTCTGCCGCATGGCTTTCAAACATCTGGCTGCTTTTGTCGCGCTTTTCCTTGCATTCGGACAGACTTCACCCGTTCGGGCCGAACAAGTCCAGATCGTCGGATTCGGTGACAGCCTTACCGCGGGCTTCGGCCTGGCCCCCGGCGAAGGCTTCACCGACCGGCTGCAGGTGGCATTGCGCGCCAAGGGTTATGACGTCGCCGTCGCCAACGCCGGCGTTTCGGGTGATACCTCGAGCGGCGGTCTGGCCCGGCTCGACTGGTCGGTTCCTGACGGCACGAGCCTGGTTATCCTCGAACTCGGCGCAAACGACATGCTGCGCGGCATCGATCCGCAGATGGTCGAGGACAATCTGGACAAAATGCTGGCACGGCTGAAGGAGCGCAAAATTCCAGTCCTGCTCGCCGGCATGGTGGCTGCCCCCAATCTCGGCCACGCCTATGGCGAGGCCTTCGGCACGCTCTATCCTCGGCTGGCGAAAAAATACGAGGTGCCGTTCTACCCGTTCTTCCTGGACGGAGTCGCCGGCAACCCTGCCTTGCAGCTGGAAGACAAGATGCATCCCAATGCAAAGGGCATCGACGTGATCGTCGAGCGAATCCTTCCGGATGTCGAAAAAGCGATCAAGGCGTTGCCCGCGAAGTCCTGAGCCGGCTGCCCGATCGATGGGCTGCGTCAGTGTGTCCGGAAAATAAACCCCTTGCTCCCGCCGCTTTTCAGTGATTCGCTGTGATTCGAGAGTTCGATTCGAGGACAGGAGGCTTGCCATGCCACGTCTTTTCACGGCCCTCGAAATTCCGCGTGATGCGGCGCTTTCGCTCTCCCTGCTCAGGGGCGGCTTGCCCGGCGCCCGATGGATCGATGTCGAAAACTACCATCTGACGTTGCGCTTCATCGGTGATGTCGAAGGTCATGTCGCCGATGAAGTCGCCAATGCGCTCGACCGCATCGAACGCCCGTCCTTCTCGCTGACCCTCTGTGGTGTTGGCGCTTTCGGCCAGAAAAAGCCGCATGCTGTATGGGCAGGCGTCATTCCGTCCCCCGATCTCAACATGCTGCAGGCCGATATCGACCGTGTCTGCAAACGCCTTGGCGTACCCACCGATCCGCGCAAGTTCACGCCACATGTGACACTGGCAAGGCTACGCAATTCCAGCCCGCTGGAGGTCGCCGGTTATCTCTCCGCACGCGGCAATTTCGCGGCCCTGCCGTTCAGGGTCGGCCGCTTCGTGCTGATGTCCTCACGCGATTCCGTTGGTGGCGGCCCCTACATCGTCGAGGAGGCATGGCCGCTGTCGGATGCCGCCACGCGCCCGTCCAACCGAGTGGCGATGGCCTCCGACGCGTCGCGGATCATGCGGTAGACCGAGGCAAAACCTTCCGCTCCACCATAATAGGGGTCCGGCACTTCGCGGCCGCGATCACCGGCGTATTCCAGGAACAGATGGATGCGTTCGCGTGCGTCGTGCGGTGCCATCGCCTTGAGATCGGCGACGTTCGACCGGTCCATGCCGAAGATCAGATCGAAGCGCGAAAAATCGTCGAGAGCGACCTTGCGTGCCTTCTGGCTGGAGATATCAATGCCATGACGGGCAGCGATTTCGACCGAGCGCGGATCGGGTGCTGAGCCGGCGTGCCACCCGCCCGTGCCGGCCGAATCCAGGAGAAAGCGATGTTCCAGCTCACGCGTGGTCAGGACATCCCTGAAAACGCCTTCCGCGAGCGGTGAGCGGCAGATGTTGCCGAGGCAGACGAAAAGGATCGATTTTGGGGGTTCCACGCGCATCCGACGCTACGGTATCCTCTGTCAATTCTGATGCATGTCGCGCATCGGGTTTTTTGCGCATGTCGTCATCGCAAGACCGTTTGCACTGTTGCACGACATGCTTAACCGGGAAAGCACGGAAGCAAGCCATGGCGAGAGAGAAATTGGACGGACAGGCCGTAGCGGCGCTTCTGGCCGGGCTCGAGAGCTGGACCCTTGCCGCCGATGGGAAGTCGATCCGTCGCAGGTTCGAATTCAAGAATTTTTCAGAAGCCTTCGCCTTCATGACCCGATCGGCGCTGGCAGCGGAAAAACTGGATCATCATCCCGACTGGTCGAATGTCTACAAGACCGTTGATGTCACGTTGAACACACACGATGTCGGCGGACTGACGGCGCTCGACTTCGAACTGGCCAAGAAGATGGACCGCTTCGCGGGCAGCTGAGCCGGTTGCATCTTGCGATGGATCGCAGAGGTCACCACATTTCGTGGCGAAGCGAGGCAGCATCTGCTGCTTCACGAGGGAAACCACCATGGTGCAAGGCAGCAACTACGAGTTCCTCGGGCCCGATGGCAAGGTCATCGGCGAGGACAACGTGCGCGCGAAGTTCTGGCGCACCGCCAAGAAGGCGGCGCGCCAGGTTCCATTCATGGAAGACGTCGTAGCGGCCTACTATTGCGCCCTGGACAAGGAAACGCCGTACAAGGTCAAGGCGATCCTGCTCGGCGCGCTGGCCTATTTCGTGCTGCCGGTGGATGCCATCCCCGATATCGTCGCGGGCATCGGCTTCACTGACGACGTTGCGGTGCTGACGGCGGCGATCACCGCCGTACGCGCCCATATTACGCCCGCTCACAAACTCGCGGCGCGCAAGGCAATCGCCGAACAGGACTGACGCGGCGTCACCGCATGGTGTGGTCAATGCGGTCCCCGTCGGGGTAATCCAGTCAAATTCTTGCCGTTTTCCTGCTCTCCAAGTCGACGCCGGGACACCATGTTGTCGCCTGAAGGGTTGGCTACGGCATGGAATTGGCGGCGGTTTCCGAAGGTCATGCTCTTTTCGATGGAAAGTTCACCCTTTGGTAACCCAGATTAAATCAAACTAAAGCGAACCGGCGGGCGGGGGTCCGCCTGGCGCCGCACCGTATGGAATACAGGGAATAAGATGCGCGGATTGATCCTCACAGCCACCAGTCTGGTCTTGCTTGCCGTTGCCTCGCCGGCGCTGGCACAGCAGGCGACCAAGATCGGCCAGCACAACGCCTGGGGCACCTACAGCTACAAGGCGCAGACCGGCAAGGTGTGCTACGTGTTGACCGTTCCGACCGACAAGCAGCCGCCGACGCTGGACCATGGCGACATGTTCTTCTTTGTCAGCCAGCGCCCGGGCCAGCAGGTCTCCTACGAGCCGCAGTTCATTGCGGGCTACGAGTTCCAGAAGAACTCGAAGGCCACTGTCACCATCGACAACAAGTCTTTCTCGATGTTCACACGCGGCAAATCGGCCTGGGTCGAAAACGCCGCCGAGGAGCCGGTGCTGATCGCGGCGATGAAGACCGGCAAGGATATGAAAGTCACCGCCAAGTCCGGTCGCGGCAATCCGACATCCTACGTCTTCTCGCTGAAAGGCATTTCTGCAGCGCTGCAATCGATCGCGACGTGCAAATAGGGACCTGATACCCCGACATTTCGACAGCGGGCCGGGTCGATATCCGGCCCTTTCTGTTTTTCAAACGCGAGAAACTTCCCGATGATGCGCATCGTTGTCGACGAGGCAGGTGAACATCTCGATGCGGCAGCGCGGATCTGGGCCGAGGCGACCAGCCGGCGCGACAATGACAAGGACGTGCCGTCGCTCGAATTGTCGCGCCCGATCATCAAGCGCGTGCTGGAAATCTCGGAGCGTTCATTCCTGCTGATGGTTTTCGAGGACGCCGACGGCGGCCGGCCGGTCGCCTTCACGGCGGTGGCACCCGTTCCCGGGGACGAAGACATGGCCGAACTGCACTACCTCGGTGTCGAGCCGCCTTCATGGGGCAGGAGCTACGGCGCCGTGGCACTGGTGGCCACGCAGGATGCCTTGCTCGAACGAGGCTTTGCAGTGGCCAGGCTCTCGGTCTATGTCGACAACCAGCGTGCGGTTCAATTCTACCAACGCGGAGGTTGGCAACCGCATGGAGAGGCGCTGCCACATCCGCGCACCGGCAAGCCGGAGCAGCGATACCGCCTCTTTCTCGATCCTCTCCGGCGGTAAGGACGCGCCATCGTGACGTCACGCCACAGCTGTGATATGTGCCGGCTGAACCCTATCTAGCCAGGATTGTTTCTGTTCAAGCCAGATCTGCCATGACCATTTCGCTCGACATCACCGACAGCAACACACGCGCCGCGCTTGCATCACGCGCTGCCGCACAGCAGAAGGCCTCGCTTGTCGGTCTCAGCCGCGCCGAAATGGCCGAGGCGCTCATTGCTGCTGGCATCGTGCCGGAAAGACAGGCCAGGATGCGCGTGCAGCAGCTCTGGCACTGGCTCTATGTGCGCGGCGTTTCCGAATTCTCGCAGATGTTTAACATCTCGAAGGATCTGCGCACCGCGCTCGACCAGCATTTTGCCATTGCCCGTCCGGAAATCGTCGAGGAACAGATTTCCGAGGACGGCACGCGCAAATGGCTGTTCCGCTTCCCTGCGCGCGGAGCCGGCAGGCCGGTGGAGATCGAGACGGTCTATATCCCCGAGGAGGGGCGCGGCACGCTGTGCATCTCTTCCCAGGTCGGCTGTACGCTGACCTGTTCGTTCTGCCACACCGGCACGCAGAAGCTGGTGCGCAACCTGACGGCGGAAGAGATCCTGGCGCAGCTGCTGACCGCGCGGGACCGGCTGGGCGATTTCCCGGACCGGGACACGCCGGCTGGCGCGATCGTGCCGGCCGAAGGCCGCAAGGTTTCCAACATCGTCATGATGGGCATGGGCGAGCCGCTTTATAATTTCGAGGCGGTCAAGCAGGCGCTGCTGATTGCTTCCGATGGCGACGGGCTGGCCTTGTCAAAGCGTCGTATCACGCTTTCCACCTCGGGCGTCGTGCCCGAAATCTACCGGACCGGCGAGGAGATCGGCGTGATGCTGGCGATCTCGCTGCATGCGTCGAATGACGACCTGCGTGATCTTCTGGTGCCCATCAACAAGAAGTATCCGCTGAAGGATCTGATCGACGCCTGCCGAAAATATCCCGGCCTTTCCAACGCGCGCCGCATCACCTTCGAATATGTGATGCTGAAGGATGTCAACGACAGCCTGGAAGATGCCAAGGCGCTGGTGCAGCTGCTGAAAGGCATTCCGGCCAAGATCAACCTGATTCCGTTCAACCCCTGGCCCGGCACCAACTACCAGTGCTCGGACTGGGAGACGATCGAGAAGTTCGCCGACTTCATCAACAATGCGGGCTATGCCTCGCCGATCCGTACGCCGCGCGGCCGTGATATTCTCGCGGCCTGCGGCCAGCTGAAGTCGGAATCGGAACGGCTGAAGAAATCCGAGCGCCTGGCGCTCGAGGCGATGATGATAGCGGGACACGGCGAGGCGTGAGCAGCCAGAGTTCCGCTCTGGTGCTCTGGCTTGGTCGCTTCGGCCTCGTCGTTCTCGGCTATCTGGCCTCGGTCGTCGGTGCGACCGCCGTCACGGTCATCGCGCTTTTCGCCGCTGGTTTCGTCGCGGAAGGCGCCAACATGGCTGGCCTGCTGAAGAACCTGCGCCAGTTGCCCGAAACTTTCCTGGTAGGCCTGATCATAACCGTGCAATCGGCATTGCCCGGTTTCCTGATTGCCATATCCGCCGCGGCAATCCTTCGCTGGGTCAAGCCGCTGAGCTACACCCTGGCAGGGGGGCTGAACGGCGTCTTCTCCATCCTTGTGCTCAATTTCTTCACCGGGACCCGACTGTTCGTCATGCCGCCGGGCCTGCTGATCCCATGCGTCGTTGGCGGCCTCGCCGGCGGTTTCGTTTTCCATCTTGTGTGTGTCCGTCGAATTGGCAACTGGGGCAGGACGACGGCATGAACCGCTTCGCGGCCTATTTCATCCGCTGCCTTGTCATCCTGTTCGGGTATGCGGTCGCCGTTTTGGCGGCGAGTGCCTTCATCAATGTGCTGTTCCTGGGGGCGATCGGCTTCAGTGCCGAGGAAACCCGCTGGCTGGCAAGCGGCCCGCTGGTGGTCACCATTCCACTTCTTGCTGTCTTCGTCGGTTATTTCGCGTTTGCGCCCTCCGCGCTGCTGATCCTGGTGACGGAGCTGCTGGCTCGGCGCGACTGGCTGTTCTATGCCCTGGGGGGTGGCGTGGTCGCGGGCATAGTCCTGGGCGTTGCCTGGCGATCGGGCGACCCGGATTTCGCGGTCATGGACACGCGCGTCATCCTGGGCATCGTCGGTGCAGGAATGGTCGGCGGCATCTTCTACTGGCTCTGCGCCGGCCGTTGGGCCGGAAGCTGGTGGCGGGACAGCAGGCCGCCTACTTCGCCTGGGCCGTCAGGATCTTGAGCGCGAAGGCCGAGAAGACGCCGGCGAACAGATAATCCACGGCTCGCGTCACGCGTGGGCTCGCCTTCATCGCTGCCGAGAATTTTTCCGCAGCGAACACCATTGGCGCGGTGACCGGGATGGACAGCACCACGAACATGGCGCCGAGGAAGAACAGCTTGCCCGGCGCGTTAGGATCGTGCGCGGAAACGAACTGCGGCAAGAAGGTCATGAAGAACAGGATGATCTTGGGATTGAGCAGGTTGACGCCCAGTCCGGCCGCCCAGGCGCGGGTCAGCGAGATTTTCGGTCCGCTCTTCTTCTCCGGGGAAAAAGCCGAGCCCTTGGCGATGGCCTGCCAGGCGAGAAAGACAAGGTAGCCGGCGCCGAATATCTTCAGCACGAAGAACGCCATCGGCGAGGCGACGATCAGCGCGGAAATGCCGACCACCACCAGCGATGTATGGATCAGGGTGCCGCACAGCGCCCCCGCCATCGAAGCGAAGCCGGCAGCGCGGCCCTGGCTTAGGGTACGGCTGACGAAAAGCGTCATGTCGGGCCCGGGCGTGATCGCCAGGATGAAGGTGGCGATGGCGAACTGGATCAGCGTGGTGGTATCTGGAACAAACGACATTGCAGGCTCCCCGCAGCAGGCAGGCCGAGCCATAACCGATAAGCCCGCCTTGCTCCAGGTGCAGCTGAATGTCTCTATCGACCCAGGCGTCTCAGCGCCGGGAGCGTCGAGACGGCGATTTCAGCAGTCTCTTCGGGCATGTAGGGGCCGAATTTGGCTTCGATGATCCTGCCCAGTGGCTGGGGCCTGCCAAGCAGATAACCCTGCGCCTCGTTGCAGCCTTCCTTCTGCAGGATGGAAAGTTGGATTTTTGTCTCGACGCCTTCTGCAAGCACCGGGATCTCCAAGCTGCGCCCCAAAGCCAGTACGGCACGCACGATGGCTTTGGCCTGTGGACTCTGTTCGATATCGCCCATGAAGGAACGATCGAGCTTGATCTTGTCGAAGGGGAATGAACGCAGCGTGTCGAGCGAGGAATAACCGGTGCCGAAGTCGTCGATCGCGATGGTGACACCCAGCGCCTTGATCTGACGCAGTGCGTGCAGGGTTCGCGCCTTGTCGGCGATGATCGCTGACTCGGTCAGCTCGAGTTCCAGCCGGCGCGCCGGCAGGCCCGTCTCCAGCAGGATCTCATGGACCAGCTTTGGCAGGTTGTTGTGCGACAGCTGTTTCGGCGACAGGTTGACGGCAACCTTGTGCTCATTGTGCCAACCCGCCGCATGCCGGCATGCGGTGCGCAGGACCCACTCGCCGATCGCCTGGATCGAACCGTTTTCCTCCGCGATCGGGATGAATTCGGATGGCGGGATCATGCCACGCTCGGGGTGACGCCAGCGCAGGAGCGCCTCGTAGCCGGTCACTTCGCCGGTGAGTACGGAGGCCTGCAGCTGGTAGTGAAGGGCCAGTTCGCCGCGTTCGATCGCGTGGCGCAGATCGTTGGCGAGCGCCCGCCGGTCGCGGGCCGCTTCGTCCATGGCTGATTCATAGAAGCAGACAACTTGCTGTACATCCGCCTTGGCACGGTACATGGCCAGGTCGGCATTGCTCACTAGGCGCTCGCAGTCCTCGCCGTCGTGCGGATAGACCGCGACACCGATGCTGGCTCCGGTGACGATCTCGAAATCGTCGAACCGCAGCGGCTGGAACAGCGCCTTTTCAAGCCGGGCAACAAAATCGAGCAGGTCGCTCTGTTCCGAAAACCGCTTGATGGCTGCAAACTCGTCGCCGCCCAGGCGAGCCGCGAACTCGCTATCCTTCAACAGGCGGGTCATGCGGCGCGCCACGGTCTTCAGCGCCTGGTCGCCAGCCGCATGTCCGCGCATGTCGTTGATCTCCTTGAAGCGATCGAGATCGATTCCGATCACGGCGACTCTCGCGTCCTCGGCCTCGCCTGCCCGCTCGATCTCGTGAGCCAGACGGTCGTTGAAGCTCGTACGGTTCGGCAGGCCGGTCAGCGCATCGTTGAGGGCAAGATGCTGCAGGCGTTCGTAGTTCTCGAAACGCGTCCGCTCGTCGATGAGATGGCTGACGGCGCCGGTGCCGGCGATCAGCAGTCCGACGATCGCTACCGAGACGGCCATGGCTTCGAGAACGCTCGGGTTGGTACCGCCTGTGACGAAGGACATCGGCGTCACCGAGACCGCGGCCATCCCGGTGAAATGCAGTCCGACGATGGCAAGCACCAGGATCGCGGTGCCAATGAGGAATGCCTTGGCACTCTGCCCATCGACCCACTGCCTCAGCGCCAGGGACGCTGCGACAACCGCGATGAGCACGGATGCTGCGACATAGATGCCATCCCATTCGACGATGCCGGCGACGTGATAGGCCGCCATCCCCGCATAATGCATGGCCGAGATCGAAAGCCCGACAACAGCGCCGCCGACCACTGCCGCCAAGCGGCGGCCGCTTGTTGCCCAGGCAAAGCCGATACCTGTGCCGATGATGGCAATGACCAGCGACGCCATAGTCAGGAGCGGCTCGAAGAAAATGGGCGCGCCTGGATCATAGGCCAGCATGGCGACGAAATGCGTGCACCATATCGACGAGCCGGCGGCTACGGCGGTCAGAACCAGCCAGCCCTTCGCCTGCACGCCTTCGGTTTTTCTGACGCGTTGAAAAAGACCGGAGGTGACCCAGCAGCCTGTGACGCAAACGAATGCCGCGAGCAGGACGAGCCACAGATTGTGTTCCATGGCGATGCAGGAGATGACGCGCATCGGATTCAGCGGACCTTTGGAGCGGGACAATCAAGAAAGCCGAGACCGACTAGCGGTTGAATCGTGAATGCGGGTTTAACCCAGCGGTATTCGAGGCGAGTTCCCCGTTCGGTCGAAGAGTAGGGTCAAGGAAGTGTTTCCATCAGGAACGCCAAATGTCCTGCCGGATGTCCGGTCCAACATCCTTGCCGCCAAACAATTTGGCGCGGTTGGCCGCTTCCCCCAGGATCGGAACCGCACTAATAGTGGCGCCGAAAAAGCGGTTCTGGCCAAATGCAGGAAGGTTGCCCTCCAAGATGTCCAAATTCAAAGACGTGAAGAAGGTGGTGCTCGCCTATTCGGGCGGCCTCGATACCTCGATCATCCTGAAGTGGCTGCAAACCGAACTTGGCGCGGAGGTTGTCACCTTCACCGCCGACCTTGGCCAGGGCGAAGAGCTGGAGCCGGCGCGCCGCAAGGCCGAGATGCTCGGCATCAAGGAGATCTTCATCGAGGACGTGCGCGAGGAATTCGTGCGTGATTTCGTCTTCCCGATGTTCCGCGCCAACGCGGTCTACGAGGGGGTCTATCTGCTCGGCACTTCGATCGCCCGCCCGCTGATCTCCAAGCATCTGATCGAGATCGCCGAGAGGACCGGCGCCGACGCCATCGCGCACGGTGCGACCGGCAAGGGCAACGATCAGGTTCGCTTCGAACTGTCGGCCTATGCGCTGAACCCGGACATCAAGATCATCGCGCCATGGCGGGACTGGTCTTTCAAGAGCCGCACGCACCTGCTCGAGTTCGCCGAGCAGCACCAGATCCCGGTCGCCAAGGACAAGAAGGGCGAGGCGCCGTTCTCGGTCGATGCGAACCTGCTGCACTCCTCCTCCGAGGGCAAGGTGCTGGAAGATCCGGCGGTCGAGGCGCCCGAATACGTGCATATGCGCACGATTTCACCGGAAGCCGCTCCCGACAAGGCAACCGTCATCACGGTCGGCTTCGAAAAGGGCGACGCGGTTTCGATCAATGGCGAACGCCTTTCGCCGGCGACGCTGCTTGCCAAGCTCAACGACTATGGCCGCGACAACGGCATCGGCCGCCTCGACCTGGTGGAGAACCGCTTCGTCGGCATGAAATCGCGCGGTGTGTACGAAACGCCGGGGGGCACGATCCTGCTGGCTGCGCATCGCGCCATCGAGTCGATCACGCTCGACCGCGGTGCAGCCCACCTCAAGGACGAGTTGATGCCGCGCTACGCGGAGCTGATCTACTACGGCTTCTGGTTCTCGCCGGAGCGGCAGATGCTGCAGGCCGCGATCGACCTCAGCCAGAAGGACGTCGAGGGTGAAGTGACACTGAAGCTCTACAAAGGCAACGTCATGGTTATCGGCCGTGAATCGCCTAAGTCGCTCTATTCCGACAAGCTGGTTACCTTCGAGGACGACCAGGGCGCCTATGACCAGAAGGATGCGGCCGGCTTCATCAAGCTGAACGCCCTGCGCCTGCGCACGCTCGCGGCCCGCAACAAGCGCGGTTGAGCGTGCACAAGGCCCGTTGTTCCGTCGCTGGCTTTCTTGCGCTGGCGGCGGTTCTGCCGGCTGTCGCACAGGATTTCGACCCGGCTGCGCTTGATCTGCCTGCACTGGTCGAATGCCGGGCGGACGTGCCTACCTATAACGGTTTCGCTTTCTGGTTGGCGGGTGAGCCGGACGCCGCCGACAGGCTGGGCTGGCGCAAGGTCGACAGCGGCAATCCTTTCCTGTCGCAGTATGAGCTGGAAAAGCCGCTGGTTGCCTTCGGCAGCGAAACAAGAACGCTGGTCTTCACATCGAGCGGCCCGATGGCCGTGCTCGATGGCATCACAGCCCCGGATCTGGCAAAGAAGCTCGGCATTGAGCCGATGATCTCCACACCGCAGAAATTCCTCGGCGAAAAGGTCGTCTCGGAGAGGAGCGAGACGTCCGAAGGCATCACTTTTGCCACCCGCATCAGCCTCAATGTCTCAACAGTCGAGACGCATCCAGGCAAGGTACTTGCCGGCTGCTCCTACAAGGTCGAGGTCATGTAAAAGCGTGTCGTCCGGCATCGCAGAGGACATATCGGTCAATCACTGATTGAGGACCAACTACACGCGCGCCTCTGCGGCTTGATGTTTTGTCACCCTTGCCTAGGTTTGCGACCTATCGGGCTGAGGGGCTTTCCATGAAGAATTGTCTTTTCGTATTACTTGCTGCGACCGTCGTGCTTTCCGGCAGTCGAACCACCCAGGCGGCTGATAGGCCGGACGTCAAAACCGGCTTCGCCCGCTGCATGAAAAACTATCCTTCCTTTCCCCTCTCCGCAAAGGAGGAAATCAGGACCTTCATGGGGGTATCGAAGGAGCGCGCGCCTGGACTTTTCTGTCAGCGCCTCGCCAAGGCTGTCGCCAGTGGACGCATTACCTTGTCCGATATCAATCGGCTTCAGGAGAACCGATCCACCGAGATCTGGAAGGTCATAAAGGGGAAATAGGCGAGGATCGCCGCGCCGGCGACCCTCGCAAGAAAAGTTCGAGCCCGAGCTCGAACCTGGTCCCATCAATCGTTGTCGATGGCCGTGGCGATGCGGGCGATTGCCTGCTGATAGACGCTGGCCGAATTCCAGCCGGCAATTGCGCCCATATTGCCATCAGCGCCGACACCGGGCTGCCAGCCGTGGCCCTTGAGGAAGTTGGCGGTCGAGGCAAGCGCGGTTTCCTTGTCGCGCAGGTTTGCTCCGCCGACGCCATATTTCAGGACATTTCCCGGCAGGAACTGGGTATGGCCGATCTCTCCGTGCATCGCGCCCACCGAACTGGCGGTCAGCGCGCCGCGATCGACGAGCTTGAGGGCGGCGATGGCATGCGGGTAGAAGAATTGGGGACGACGGCAGTCGTAGGCGAGCGTCACGATGGCGGAGACGGTGTTCTGCTTGCCCATGGCGGCGCCAAAACCGGTTTCCATGCCCCAGATGGCGAGCAGAACGCCCGGCGTTACGCCGTAGGTGCTCTCGATCCGGTTGAAGAGCGCCGCATTGGCCCTCTTCATGGACTTGCCGCGCGAAATGATTGTCGCGGCGCCCCTGCGCTTCATGAAATCTTCCACCGAACCGCTGAAAGCCTTCTTGACCGCCCGGTCGGCGCGTATGGTCGCCGTGGCGTATGTCGCGCCTTCCAGCGCCGCAAGGCCGCGGCTCTTGACGCCTTCAGCCTGCGCTTGCTGCGCGAAATCCGCCTTCCACTGGTCGAACCCCGCGGCCGACTTGCCGCATTCGGCCGCCTGGGTGGCGCCGGTCAGCAGCAAAAGCGCCGCCACGGCTGCGAAAACCTTTCCCTTGGCACGCAATGCCATTCTCATCTCCTGGTTGCCTGAATCACCTCGCGAGGCGAATTTGCCAGCGAACATCGAGCTTGTCACCGACGTTTCCCCGGCGCCCGCCGTGTTCCGGCTAAAGGCCAGAACCCTGCTCCAATCAAGCGTTTTTTGCCGATTTCGCCGATTCGGGCGTCGATCTGGCGGCGCCTGCGGCTCACCTGCAACGACAATCCGGAACAAAGCGTGAGCATCGATCGAAACTTTAGCGGGAACGTCAGGATGCCGGAGGCGTTGGCGGTGCGAGGGACGATGACAGAGGAGCAAGACAATGAGGACATTGCTGTTGTCTGCGATCGCGGGAACACTCGTTGCCATGTCTGGCGCGGCATGGGCGGATACGCTCGTATCGGCCGACAGAGACCTCAACATGCGCGCCGGGCCTGGTTCACGTTACCCCGTGGTGGGTGTCCTGGCTGCGGGTCAGACCGCGGTGCTGGATGGTTGCCTGCAAGGCTCGAAATGGTGCGCCGTCGGCAATGCCGACAACCGTGCCTGGATCAATTCGGACTATGTCACCAGCGAATTCTCCGGCAGGCGCGTGCTGCTGACAGAACGGCCCGTCGATTCAGGCGTGACCGTGATCGAGACGCCGGGCGCCGTCATGGACGATGAACTGTCGACCGGATCGATCATCCAGGATGATGATGCGGATATGCCGGTGCCGCCGATGGAAGTGCGCAGCTACGTCAGGACGAACGCGGTTGATCCGATCTACATCCAGGATGAGGTTCGGACCGGCGCGACACTGCCCGATACGGTCATGCTGCGTGAAGTTCCCGGCTATGACTATCGATATGCCTATGTGAATGGCGAGCCGGTCATCGTCAGCCCGTCGTCCAGGCATGTCGTCTATGTCGGCGAGTAATCATAACGACTGTCGGCGGCGCGATCCGACAAATTTAACCTAATCCTTGCGACGTGATTGCGAGGTTTCCGGGCATCGCCTAGTCATGGCGGTGCCCGATGTTACAGGCGGGTCATTCGAGAAGAGCCCGCATGATCTCCGAGCCGACAGCCTTCGAGCGTTACCGTTCGAGCCCGACTGGCAAAATGACGCTCCCGCGTCTCATCTTCGGCACCATCATCATCTTGCTGGTCTGGACACTTTCGACTTTTGCGGCGGTGCGGGCCGGCTGGGGTTTCGTTGCGCTGGTGCCTGCCTCGTTGCGGCCGGATGGCTATGGCATGGAGGCTTTCCTCACCTCGCCCATCGGTGTGCTGACAGCGCTGGTCACATTCTGCGGCATATGGGCTGGTGCGTGGCTGGTGATGCGATGGATCCACCGCGAGCCGCTTTCGGCCCTTTTCGGCAACAGCCAGCGGATTTCCCGATCCGGTTTCCTCAAAGGTTTTGTTGCCGTCATCCTCACATCGGTCTTTTCCGAAGTGCTGCTGTTTCTGCTCGATCCTGTGATCCAGCGTGGCTCGATCCGCCTTGGTGTCTGGTTGTTGGCTTTGGTGCCTGTCGCGCTGCTTGGTTTCGTGCAGACCTCCGCGGAAGAGCTGTTGTTTCGCGGCTACCTGCCGCGCGGGCTGGCCGGACGTTTCCGAAGCCCGGCGGTGTGGGCGCTGCTGCCAACGCTGGTCTTCACGGCGCTGCACTGGAGTGGAGGCTCGGCGCCCGCGATGAACGCTGCCGGACTGATCTCCATCGGTGTCTTCGCGGCTGTCCTGATGATGCTCGTCCATTCGACAGGGAATCTCGGCGCGGCCTTCGGTGCCCATCTCGGCAACAACCTGTTCGGTTTCCTGCTGATTTCGCACCAGGCCAGTCTTTCCAGCTTTGCGCTGTTCGAGGCACGATCGCTGGAGGGCGCTGGCTGGGCTGGCACCGATGCGGTCCTGATCGCGGGTATCGGCATCGTATCCAGCCTGCTGACGGCACTGCTTCTGCTGCATCCGCGCTCGCCGCTCAGGGTGGCGCCGGATCTCGGTTGACTGGCCGAAAACGCCGATTTCAGCCATTTCCCTTGACTCTCGGCCATTTTTCCTGTCAAAGGCCGCCAACTTCCGCGACGATCGTCTTCGCGAAAGCCGACCGGGACGAGGCAAGCGCGTCAAGATGCGCTGCCGAGCGATCCCGGAGGCCAACACCCGGCAGCGCTGTGCGCCCCCGGGTGCTTTTTGGTTTTGGGCTTTGCTTGGATGATCGGTGCGGACGTATTACCTCTCGGGTCTGACCATCCGGGATCGAAGGAAGAAGCATGTTCGAATCGCTGCAAGAGCGACTTGGCTCAATTCTGAACGGCCTTACCGGCCGCGGCGCGCTGTCGGAGGCTGATGTCTCGGCCGCGCTGCGCGAAGTGCGCCGTGCGCTGCTCGAGGCCGACGTCGCACTGGAAGTCGTGCGTTCGTTCACCGACAAGGTGCGGGAGAAGGCGGTCGGCGCGGCGATTCTGAAGGCGATCAAGCCCGGCCAGATGGTCGTGAAGATCGTTCATGACGAACTGGTCGAGATGCTGGGTGCCGAAGGCGTCGCCATCGACCTCAATGCGCCGGCGCCGGTCGTCGTCATGATGGTCGGTCTGCAGGGCTCCGGCAAAACGACGACCAGCGCCAAGATCGCCAAGCGGCTGACCGAGCGCCAGGGCAAGAAAGTGCTCATGGCCTCGCTCGACACGCGCCGCCCGGCGGCGCAGGAGCAGCTGCGGCAGCTCGGTGAGCAGACCAAGGTGGCGACGCTGCCGATCATCGCCGGACAGACCCCGGTCGATATCGCCAAGCGTGCCGTTCAGGCGGCCAAGCTGGGCGGCCATGACGTGGTCATCCTCGACACCGCCGGTCGGACGCATATCGACGAGCCTTTGATGGTCGAGATGGCCGACATCAAGAAGGCTTCGACCCCGCATGAAATCCTGCTGGTGGCCGACTCGCTGACCGGTCAGGATGCCGTCAATCTCGCCAAGAATTTCGACGACCGCGTCGGCATCACCGGGCTGGTGCTGACCCGTATGGACGGTGACGGCCGCGGCGGCGCGGCGCTGTCGATGCGCGCGGTCACCGGAAAGCCGATCAAGCTCATCGGCACCGGCGAGAAGATGGACGGGCTGGAGGAATTCCACCCCAAGCGTATCGCCGACCGTATCCTCGGCATGGGCGATATCGTTTCGCTGGTCGAGAAGGCTGCCGAAACCATCGACGCGGAAAAGGCCGCGGCGATGGCCAAGAAGATGCAGTCCGGCAAGTTCGACCTGAACGACCTCGCCGATCAACTCGGCCAGATGCAAAAAATGGGCGGCATGGGCGGCATCATGGGCCTGATGCCCGGCATGGGCAAGATGAAGGACCAGATGGCGGCCGCCGGCCTCGACGACAAGATGTTCGGCCGCCAGCTTGCCATCATCTCGTCGATGACCAAGGCCGAGCGGGCAAACCCGGACCTTCTCAAGCACAGCCGCAAGAAGCGCATCGCTGCCGGTTCCGGGACCGATGCCGCCGAGATCAACAAGCTCCTGAAGATGCATCGCGGCATGGCCGACATGATGAAGGCGATGGGCGGCAAGGGCAAAGGCGGCGGCATGATGCGCGGCCTGATGGGCGGGCTGGCCAACAAGATGGGCCTTGGCGGCATGATGCCTGGGATGGGTGGCATGCCCGATCTTTCCAAGATGGACCCCAAGCAGATCGAAGCCTTGCAGAAACAGGCGGAAGCCGCGGGCCTCGGCAAGGGTCTTCCGGGCGGAATGCCCGGCGGTCTACCAGGCCTCGGTGGCGGCGGTTTGCCGGGCCTGCCTGGTGGCCTGAAGCTTCCGGGCCTCGGTGGTCCGGGTGGCTTGCCGGGCCTCGGCAAGAAGAAGTGAGGCGGCGATGAGCGACGAGAAAAAAATGGAAGCCGCCCGCGCCCAGCTCGCAGGCTATCGTGCTTCGATCGACAACATCGATGCCGCGCTCGTGCATATGCTGGCGGAGCGTTTCCGCTGCACCAAGGCGGTCGGCGTTCTGAAGGCCACGCATGGCTTGCCGCCAGCCGACCCGAAGCGCGAGACCGAGCAGATCGAGCGGTTGCGCCGACTTGCCAAGGAAGCGCAGCTCGATCCCGATTTCGCAGAGAAATTCCTGAACTTCGTCATCCGCGAAGTGATCCGCCATCACGAGCAGATCGCCGCGGAAACGGCGCAAGCATAACCGGCTGGACCCGGCCGTAACCCGATCAACGAGAATCAGAGCTTTAGGAGAAACAAAATGGCACTGAAAATCAGACTGGCCCGCGCGGGCTCGAAGAAGCGTCCTTACTACCACATCGTCGTCGCCGACGCGCGCTCGCCGCGCGACGGCCGTTTCATTGAATCGATCGGCGCCTGGAACCCGCTGCTGCCCAAGGATGGCGACCGCGTCAAGATCGACGCTGATCGCGCCAAGCATTGGCTGGGCAACGGCGCGCAGCCGACCGACCGCGTGCTGCGTTTCTTCGACGAAGCCGGTATCGCCAAGCGCGAAGCCCGCAACAACCCGTCCAAGGCCGAGCCGGGCAAGAAGGCGCAGGAACGCGCCGCCTTGCTGAAGAAGGCGCAGGAAGACGCCGCTGCCGCCGTGGCTGCCGCTGCCGCCCCGGCTGAAGCCAGCGAGTAAACAGTTCCGCTACGGCGGAGAAACGGCGGGCCGAAAGGCCCGCCGTTTTGCGTTCAGGCAACAGGGTCGGCAAATGGAGTGTCCGGTTTGCTGGCGTAGAAGATCACCATCCGTGCGGGCGTATCGGTGCTCAGATTGCGGCCCGTCATGGCGACGTGCGCCGGTTCGACAAAGACCTCACCCGCCCTTATCTCCATCGGCGCACGGCCTTCGAGCTCAAGCGTGAACGTTCCTTCCAGCATATAGACCGTCACGGGGTGACGATGGCTGTGATGAGGCGTGCAATCGCCAGGATCAAGCCTGGCCAGCAGGATCCGTATTTCCTGTGTCTCCTGTGTCGGCATGTCGGTGGTCGCCGCGCGGTACGCGACCGATAGCTTCGCGGCACCCGAAGATCGTGCCGAGGTGGTGATGCCGACGGTCAGGCCGGCGATGGCGTCTCTGGTTGCCATTGTCTCGTGCATCGTCTCCTCCATCGTTTCGTAATGAAGGCTAATGCCGGGCCGCTCTTTCCGGCAGCCGCAAGCTTGCAGAGCCGCCGAGCAGAAGCGCATAACGTCGGGATGTTCGACTGGAACGACCTGCGCTATCTGCTTGCCGTCGCGCGCGAGGGCAGCACGCTGGCGGCTGCGCGGGTGCTGGGAGTAAACCAGTCCACGGTCCATCGACGGCTGGTTGAGCTCGAGCGGCGCGTCGGTTCTGCACTCGTCTCCCGACATGCAACGGGCTACAGGCTAACGAGCCTGGGCGAGGCGCTGCTTCCGGCAGCCGAGCGCGTAGAAGCAGAAATTCTGGTTCTTCAGAACCAGATCCGCGCTCACGGGGACGAGCTTGTCGGGGTCATTCACCTGACCTGCCCCGAGCCACTGGTGTCCCGCCTCGCAGGGTCGTCCTATCTCGACCTCTTCCACGAGAAGCATCCGGGTTTGACGATCGAATTCGTGATGAGTGACCGCTATCTCGACCTTGGAAAGGGCGAGGCGGACGTGGCGCTGCGTTCAGGCGAACCGGATGACGAAACGCTGGTCGGCCGCAAGATCGCCGATTCGATATGGGCGGTCTACGCCAGCAAGAGTTATCTTCAGCATCATGGTCGGCCGGAACGGGTCGACGACCTTGACCGCCACGCGCTGGTTGGCTTCGATGGAATGCTCGTCAACCATCGCGCTGCGAAATGGCTGTCTGCCGTTGCCCCCGGCGCCAGGATCGCTGCACGCAACAACAGCGTGCTTGGCGTGTTGCATGCCGTGAAATCAGGTATCGGCATCGCGCCGCTGCCAACCACCATTGCAGACACGGAGGATGACCTGGTCCAGGTTCTTCCTCCGGTGCAGGACCTTGCACGGGGTTGGTATCTTCTCACCCGTGCCGATCTGCGCCAGACGCCGCGCATCAGCAGCTTCTTTGATTTCACGTTCCGTCATCTGCATCTCATTCGGCCGATCCTGATGGGCTGATGTCTGTCCTCACGTCGAAAGACGGGCGCGTTGCGGGCGGCGGTTCCTCCCTTTCGAAGTATGACGGGTATATGACATTCGGCTTAAGCAAGAAGTAAGTAAGCGGCCGCTAACGTGCTTGATATGGCGCGCTGTCCAAGGATGTTGCGCGAGGCATGATGCCGTGATGCCGGGCCGGAATTGTTCCGGCATGTGCTGAAAATCGATGCGACTCTGCCGTGAAGCCTGGTGCATGCCGGGCCGTGGAAGCGTTGCGGCAATGGCGGGCTGGAATGATGTCGATTGCGGTGCGGGTCAAGGAACTGGACGGGCTTGCGAGGCAACAACAGCCGACCGAGCCAAGTCCTTCGAGCCAGGCCGACCGCGTGTTCCGTATCGACACCGAATTCGAGGACGTTCGACTGATGTTGCGTCGCTGGCAGGCGGCATGCATCGACGGCGTTCTCCCCCCTTATGAGGAGCTGGCACTGGGCAGCGTCGGTCGTTTTGCCGACGAACTGGCAGTGGTTCGGCTTTCGGAAGGCCATGCGGGTTTCATCCTGCGCGCGGGCTCCCGTTTCTGCAGCCTGGCTGACATCGCCGAGGCATCGGTCTCGCTTTCCGTCCTGCCGTTTGCGGTTCGACGCGCGGTGAATGACGCCATCGATCTCGCGCGCCTGGCTGCGCGCCCCTATCTGACGCTGTGCCGGTCGATCATCGACGGCATGGTGTCAACCATGGAGGTGCTGGCGCTGCCGCTATCCTGTCGCTGGCCAGGCGAATATTTCCTGGTCTTCGCAAGACCGCGCAAAAGCCAGGTCGATCTGGCACGTCTGCTCATCAACTCGACCGACGAGGGCATTCTGGCGCTGAGCCCACTGGAAGGCGTCGGTACCGCGCCCCGCGACTTTCAGGTGCTCAGCATAAACAACGCCGCGGCCAGGATGCTCGACGCACCGGCGGAAAACATGCGCCTGCGCCTGTTGTCCGAGGTGAGTGCGGCTGAATGCCTGGCGCGTCTGCTTGATCAGCGCTCTCGCAACCGAAGCCAGGGCACTGCTGTACCGTCGCTCGAACTCGAATACGATCTCGCCGGCGAAGCGATCTCCCTGCAGGTGGGTGTCGTCGAAACCGACGGTCTTCTTGCCGTGACGCTGACCGATGTGCGTGAGATCCGCAACCGCGAGGTGCTGTTCCGTTCGCTGTTCGACGACAACCCGGTGCCGATGTATGTGCGCCATCTCGCGACCGGCGCCTTCCTCAACGCAAATGCCGCGGCACTTCACCTTTACGGGCATGATCGCGCTGCTTTCCTCGCCCTGGACATCCGCAATCTCGAACCGAATTCCGCGGCGCGTGTTGGTTCTTCCGGCGAACGCTTCGCGCGCCACCGCACGGCATCAGGAGCCGAGCTGGACGTCATCGAATACACGCGTGCCATAACGGTCGGCGGACAACCGGCAACGCTCTCGACCATCGTCGATGTCACCGAGCGCAAGCGGGCGGAAGAGCGGATCTCGTTCCTCGCGCACCACGATCCGCTGACCGGGGTCGGCAATCGTACGACCTTTTCACAGGAAATCGAGGAGGCGGTGGCAACCGCGGTTGCCGGCCACCAGCCATTCGCACTGGTTCTGATCGATCTCGATGACTTCAAGGCCGTCAACGATACGCTGGGTCACGCCGCCGGCGATTCCCTGCTGATCGAAACCGCCGACAGGATCCGCCGGCTGCTGCGCCGTACGGATCTCGTCGCTCGTCTCGGTGGCGATGAATTCGCCGTGCTGTTGCGTGGCGCCCTGAGCCGAGACGACGTCCAGTTGCTGGCCGGGCGGATCATCCAGGCGATCGCCCAGCCGCACGGCTATGAAGGACACAAGCTTTCCATCGGCGCCAGCCTGGGCGCCGCCATCGCGCCTGTCGATGCACGTGAGGCCGGCACGCTGCTGAAATGCGCCGACCTCGCTCTCTACCGCTCGAAGCGCGAGGGCAAGGGCACGTTCCATTTCTTCGAACCCGAAATGGACGCCGAAATGCGGGAGCGCCGTGAGTTGGAACTGGAACTGCGCTCGGCCGATTTCGACCGCGAACTGGAGTTGCACTACCAGCCGATCATCTCGCTGCGCAGCGGCGGCCTGCGTGGCTTCGAAGCGCTGGTGCGCTGGCGCAACCCGAGACGCGGCATGGTGTCCCCGGCAGAATTCATCCCCTTGGCCGAAGAGACAGGCATGATCGATGCCATCGGCCGTTGGGTCCTGGAGGAGGCCTGCCGGCGTGCAGCTGCCTGGCCACAGGATCTCATCATCGCCGTCAACGCTTCGGCGGTGCAGTTCCGCCAGGGCCGCTTCGCGGAGACAGTCACCCAGGCGCTCGCGGCGTCCGGGCTCGATCCCTCGCGCCTGGAGATCGAAATCACCGAATCCGTGCTGCTGGCCGACACGGGTGCCAATCTTGCTTTGCTGGAGCGGCTGAAGGATGTCGGCGTCCGCGTCGCGCTCGACGATTTCGGCACCGGTTATTCAAGCATGAGTTATCTCAGGCGCTTCCCGTTCAGCCGGCTGAAGATCGATCGCTCCTTCATCCGCGACATTGGTTCCAGCCGCGAATCCATGGCGATTGTCAGGGCGATCATCGGTCTGGGCGCCAATCTCGGCATCGATACAACTGCGGAAGGCGTCGAGACGGGTGCGCAGCTTGAACTGCTGCGGCAGGAACGCTGCGGCGAGATTCAGGGCTTCCTGTTCAGCCCCCCGGTCGACAGCGTCGGCGCCTTGCGCATCATAGACAGCTACCGCAGCGACGAGAGTAAGGTCGCCTAAAAGCAATCTCGGGAAAAGCGTGCAGCGGTTTTCCGGCCGGAGTTGCCTAAAGCAAAAATTGAAGCGCTTCGGCTTCCGAAAAAGGAAACGCTCTGGCCTTGGAGGCCATCCGTCACGAATAGAAGTAGTTTTCTGCCTCCAGCACCGGCGGCGCCGGTTCGCCGAGTGCTTCGAACACGGATACCTCGCAGACCCGGCAAAGCGCGTCGAGCGCAAGGTCGTTGGCCTCCGTGCCGAAAGGGTCTTCCAGTTCTTCCGACAAGGCATCGAGCCCGAAGAAGGTGTAGGCGATCAGCGCCGTGAAAAGCGGCGTCACCCAGCCGGCGGTCGCGGCAAGCCCGAAGGGCAACAGCAGGCAGACGATGTAGGCCGTTCTGTGCAGCAGCAGTGCATAGGCAAAAGGCAGCGGTGTGCCGGCGATGCGTTCGCAACCAGCCTGCATGGCGGCGATCGCCGACAGGCGCTCGTCGAGGATGCGATAGCCGATACTGTCGATCGTGCCGCTTTCACGCAGGGCCGCCACTCGTTTGCCCATGCGTCTCACCATCTCGTCCGGCCGATTGACGAAGACCGCGAGGCTGTCGGCCGCCTCGCCGATGAAGGGGCGCGCGTCGGTGGTGCTGTCGATCCGCCGCAATTGCCCGCGCAACATGTGACAGAAGGCCAGCACGTCCATCAGCAGCGAACGTTGTTCCTCCCGCGATGAAATGAGTCCGGTCGCGGCACGGGCAAGGTTGCGGACATCGTAGACAAGTTGTCCCCAGAGCTTGCGCGCTTCCCACCAGCGGTCATAAGCGGCGTTGTTGCGGAAGCCGAGATAGATCGACAATGTCACGCCCAACAGACCGAAGGGGGCGATGGTGAAACCGCTCAGCTCGAAGCCGAAATATCTGACCAGCGCGACCACGGCGGCCGCATAAGCGGCAAAACCGAGGATCTGCGGCAGAATTCGCGGTACGATCGACCCGCGCATGATGAAGAAGAGCTGCCAGAGCCCCGGTTTTGGCCGCACGATCATGACAACCCCACTCTTGCCCACCCTTCGACAGCCGGGCATAGAATGGGAAATGGCGGCTAGCAACACACGGCCGCGACAGGATGCGTCGCGACGCCGCTTCAGGCGCTGTGCTGCTTCTGCTCGTCAGTATCCGGGGCGAGAGCGATAATCTGGATCGTCGTTGTAGTAACGGCCGCCGCGATCCGGACAGCGATCGACGAAGACCCGTCCATAACGATCGCGGTAGCGGCATTTGCCACGCTCGCTGGCGTTGCCGATCAAGGCGCCTGCCACAGTGCCGACAGCGCCGCCGATGACGGCACCCTCGACTGGATTGCCTGCGACGGCGGCACCCACTGCCGCGCCACCCAGTCCGCCGATTGCAGCGCCCCTTTCCGTCTGCGAACAGGCGGCAAGGGGCAGCAACAAAGCTGCCAGGATCAAGACGTTCTTCATGATCGTTCCTTTCGAAGCGACATACCGCCCGCCTGTGTCCAACGCCGTAGCGTTGGATTCGATCCAAACAATCACTCCCTTAGCCGGAGAACGGCAACAGAGCGCGCAACCGCGGATCACGCAGCCACAGGCCGCCCCACAGAAGCAGGCCGAGATAGATGCCGAAGAAGGTGTGCGAGAACAGTGGATTGCCGATCCTGACGTGAGTGGCGATCGCGCCGCCGAAATAGGCGGTAAGCAGGATGGCCCCCAGGAAAGAGGTGCGCGGCCAGGCGTAGAGCGCGGTGGAGATCAGGCCGATGACACCGAGCAGGCGCGCGGTGCCGACATCCGCGGGCCAGCCGATCTCGGTCATCGTCTGGGTGACGATATCGAGTGGTGGCAGCTTGATCACGCCGTCGAATATCATGAAAAGGACGATCAAGCCGCTCATGATGCGGCCAGCCCACAGGGCTCGGGTCGAGACGGTTTCCGTCGATGCGTTGAGATTGGACATGTTGTTCCCTCCAATGCTTCGTTGGCCCGGGGTTGTCCGAGGCCATCTGCGAAGTTACGCCTAGGACGGATAAGCCGGCGCAAATCCGACAGGGGTCTTGATTCTTTGCCGCTGAACCAACCTGCGAGGAAACAATGAGTGGTGAGACCAAGCTGAAGACGTTGCTCGGTTCGATGCGGCCGGAACTGCAACCGGAGACATATGTCTTTGTCACCCTTCCGCTTGACCACAGCCTGCCGGATGGTGTCCCGCCGTTGATGGTGTTTGGTGAAAAAGAGGGCTGGACCTGCATCGTCGGCGAAGACGCAGCCGGCCGAGCCGGGCTGTCTGGCACCTTCCCCTGCCGCATGATCACGCTTTCCATCCACTCGTCGCTGGAGGCCGTGGGCTTTCTCGCTGCCATCCTGCCGCGCCTTGCCGCCGCAGGCATGGGGGTCAATCCGGTCTCTGGTTTCTACCACGACCATCTTTTCGTGCCGGCCGATCGCGCCGACGATGCGATGCGTATGCTCGAGGACCTGGCGGCGGCAAACAGGAGCTGACAGTTCCAGCCCTACTTAACGCGTTGTTTGTCCCTTGGTTCTAGTGTGCAGGCGGGACATTCGGGCGTGGCGGTGAGTCAGGACCTTTTCATATCGCTTCTCAATCCGGTGCTGTCGATCGTTCTGTCGACGGCATTTTTCGTGCTGTGGTCTTTCCGGCGCGAGAACCGCTACGTGCTGCAACTGTGCATCTGCTACCTAGCCGTGGCGATCGGTTTCACACTGCAATCGTTCGACCTCGGTGCCGGCCTAGCCGTGTCGAAAGTGATTTCCAATTTTCTGTTTTTCGGCGCGCTTCTGCTGTTTGTCGCGGCAGTCGCGACCCGCCAGGGCGTGCGCGTCCCCTGGGTAGCGTCGCTGGTCTGCATAGCGGCTGGCATGGGCGGCCTGCTCTGGTTCCTGTTCGTGCAACCTTACTTTCCCGGGCGGGTGTTTTCCGTGAACTACGGCCTGGGCGCGCTGTGCATCATCGCCGTGATGCGGCTGCGCCAGTCCAGCCGCCGCTCGGTGATCGACCGGATGATCGTCCTGATGGCCGGACTGAGGGCGGCTGACTTTTTCATTCGCCCGCTGCTGGTCGCATTGTTGAGCGGCGTCGATGCCGGCCGTCCGCCATACCTGCACTCGCCCTACTGGCTGACCACCAGCCTTTCGGTAATGGTGTTCTCGCTGCTGATCGCGCTCACCCTGCTGACTGCCGTTGCGCTCGACACCATCAACGAATTGCAGGCCGAGTCCGAGACATTGTCGAAACTGCTCAACCGGCGCGGCTTCGAACAGAAAGCCGCGTCCGTTCTGCAGCGTAGCGCCCGCAACGGCGCGCCGGTGACACTGGTGCTGGCCGATCTGGATCATTTCAAGTCGGTCAACGACCGTTTCGGACATGCTGTCGGCGACCAGGTCATCGTCGAATTCGCCGCGAGGCTGCAGGCGGCGGGTTCGCGCGCGGTCGTCGGGCGGATCGGCGGCGAAGAATTCGCGGTGCTGATGCCGTCGACCGATCTGGTTGCCGGGCGCCTGTTTGCCGAAACGGTGCGGGGGGCCTTCTGCTCGGAAACAGTCGAAGGCGTGCCGCAGGGCGTCAAGCTGACCGCCAGTTTCGGCGTCGCCGGCCGCTTCGGAGGCGAAGAACTCGCCCCGCTGATGTTGCGCGCAGACGAGGCGCTCTACAAAGCGAAGCAGAACGGGCGCGACAGCGTCCGCATATCGTTCCAGAGGCAGCCGATGGCCGCATACGTGGAACTGCCGGCTGCGAGTTGACGGAACTGCCGCCCGGTTAACCTGTTCTTCGTTTCGCAGCGCTACAATCATCACTTGCTAAAATGATTAAGTTGATGCGACCGGAACCGAGGCTACGGATAGATTTGTCGCGATGAGCGGTGCGAACTTCATCCTGGCGATCAACCTTTTCGTCGCTGGCCTGCTGGCAGCGGCTTTCATGACTGTTGCCGCCTACGACACGCGACGTGTCGCGGCGCGTTGGCTGGCGCTCGGTTACGCCGTCGGCATGGTCTATTTCGTCGTTGAATTCTCCATCCCTGCTTTCAACTATGCGACGCCACCGGTGGTGGCGGCGTTTGCGGTATTTCTTGCAGCAACCCTCATCTTCAACGTCGGGCTCGCCAACAAATACGGCATAACGCCGCCGTGGCGTTTCATGGTGGCGTTTTTGCTGCTTACTTCAGTGATCGTCTATTTCGTGCAGGATCTGCCTCGGAATTCCTTCCCGCGCATGGCAGCCTATCAATTCCCCTATGCCGCGGCGCAGCTCATCGGACTGTGGATCGTCTGGTCGTCGCGCCAGCGGCGCGAGAAGCTCGACATCATCCTGATGGCTGTTCTCGCGGCGAGCGCGCTGCAGTTTGCGTCGAAGCCGTTGATCGCCCACGCATTGGGCGGCTGGGGTGCCAATCCGCAAGCCTATCTGCAGACGAACTATGCGATGGTTTCGCAGTCGATTGGCACGGTGTTTGCCATTGCGATTGCCTTGCTGCTTCTGGTCATCCTGGTGCGCGACGTGCTCGCCGAAGCCACTTCGAAATCGGAGACCGATACGCTCTCGGGCCTGCTCAATCGCGGCGGGTTCGAGCGTCATGCCGAAACGGCATTGCGCGACGGGGCCCGCCAGGGCCTGCCGGTGTCGCTCGTCATTGCCGATCTCGACCATTTCAAGCTGGTCAACGACAATTTCGGCCATGCCTGCGGCGACCGCGTTATCGAAACCTTCTCGGGTTTCCTGCGCGATGCGGCCGGGCAGAGCCATCTCGCCGCACGTCTCGGCGGCGAAGAGTTCGCTGTGATGCTGCCGGGGACCAATCTTGCCGCCGCGCGACTGTTCGCTGAAGGCGCGCGCAGTGCCTTCGGTGCCCTGCCGATCAAGGGGTTGCCGCTGTCCTATCGCTGTACGGCGAGCTTCGGCGTTGCCGAACTACGCTCCGGGGAAACCCTCTCCGAATTGGTGCGCAGGGCGGACGAGGCACTTTACGGCGCCAAGAAGGGGGGCCGTGACCAGGTCCGCGTGGCTTCGGGGCCGATCGCCCTCGTCGGCAAACCCAACGGCAAGCCGCTGGGCAACGGCTTCAACGGCAGGGACTGATTTCCGGCATTTCGCCGTCGGCAAGGCCGTACATATAGGAGCGGCCCTTCACGAAGGCCGGCGGCCGATAGCAGTCGCGTTCATCGGCGTGGCTGCCCATTCGATCCATATAAAGAAGCTTCGGCTGGCCGGCGCTGGTGTAGTCGGCCATCTTCCTGGCCATGGCGCCTTCGCCGACCAGGATGCGCTTGTAACCAGTCGCACTGTCGATCACCAGGTTGCCGAAAGAGTCGGCGTAGGCGCGATCGTGCTGACTCGACCACGCCAGGGCGGGAAACGCCTGGCCGACTGTCATGGCCACAAACGTGATGCCGATGACGGCATGGCGGGTAGAATTCCAATGCATGGCGCTCCTCCATTCGAACGAGGGCTGCCTCCTCGAATCGTAGAATTAACCTTTTCTTAACCTTTGTTAAGGGGGTGGCGCGTTGGCATGCGTGACTTCGCTTAACATGGTTAATATCGTGGCTTGATCGGCAGGGATGATCGCGACTAGGTTGGCGCGGTGGAGGAGTCATATGGCGCTACGCCGAATTTCCCGGGCGACGCCCATCCTGATCACGCTTCTGGCGCTTGCAGCCTGTGTTTCGCAGCCGAGCAAATCCGCCCTGAAAGCCAACAGCGCACAGGGGCAGCTGGCTGCAGCCGCCACCGCTGCCGCACCGGCTTCGCAAGCCGCAACGACGCTGGTTGAAAAGGATACGCCGCAGCCACGCATGGCGACCTACAACTGCGCCGACGGCGGCCGCATGACCGTCGAGAACATTGGCACGGCGATCCGCGTTGTGGGCTCTGATGGTGTCAATGAGGAGCTGCCCGCGGCGCCGGCCGGCCAGAACAGCCGATTCGGTATCGACCATGACGCAATCGTGATCGACGGGCGCGAGGCGCTGGTCATGAAAGCCAATGCTACCCCTGTGGCCTGCAGGCGCTGATCCTTTCGGGCAGCATCCGATAGGCCAGTCGGGTGGTGGCATTCGCAGTCGCGAGGAAGTTCAATCGTTTAAAGGCGACGACGCCACTATTCATCAGACTAAATGACTTTTCCAAAACGATTTTCTGGCTTTGACGCGGTGCAAAAAGCGTTTTAGAACGCCGCTGTTCCATAGTCGCATTCCGAAGCGTCGATGCCGCGTTTGCATTGCCGTGACGGGTGCCGAACGGGGAAGCCATGAGCCACTCACCAGCCACCCGCGACAGACCACTTTCGCCGCATCTCACCATCTACCGGCCGACGATCACCATGACGATGTCGATCGTGCACCGCATCACCGGTTGCGCGCTTTATGTCGGCACGCTTCTGGTCGCCTGGTGGCTGACGGCAGCGGCCGGTCCGCAATCCTATTTCGATTTCGTCAACGGCATCTTCGGCTCCTGGTTCGGCCAGCTGGTGCTGCTTGGCTACACCTGGGCACTGATGCATCACATGCTGGGCGGCATCCGCCATTTCGTGTGGGATACCGGTGCCGGGCTCGAAAAGCACACCGCCTCGAAGATCGCCTGGGCGACATTGATCGGCTCGGTGATCCTGACGATCCTGATCTGGGTTGTCGGCTATATGGTCAGGGGAGGCTGAGCCGTGAGCGCGAACAAATCCGAGATGCGCACTGCGCTCAAGAAGGTGCGCGGCCTTGGCTCCGCTCGCGAAGGCACCATGCACTTCTGGCGCCAGCGCCTGACGGCGGTCGCCAATGTCCCGCTGCTGCTCTTCTTTGTCGGCTTCCTCATCGCCACCAACGGCGCATCCTATGAGGAAGTCCGCGCAGCCCTGGCCAACCCGCTGGTTGCGCTGGTGATGATCCTGGTGCTGGTTTCCGGGCTCGTTCACATGCGCCTCGGCATGCAGGTCGTCATCGAGGACTACGTTACCAGCGAGGGCAGAAAGCTCGCAGTGCTCATCCTCAATACTTTCTTCACGGTAGCGGTCGGCGTGGTTTCGATCTTCGCCCTGCTCAAGCTGGCATTCGGAGGCTGACGCTTTGGCCAAGGACGCAAAAAGCGGCAGCGCAGGCTCCGCCTATACCTATGTGGACCACAAATTCGACGTGGTGATCGTCGGCGCGGGTGGCGCCGGCCTGCGCGCTACGCTCGGCATGGCCGAGCAGGGACTGCGCACGGCCTGCATCACCAAGGTCTTCCCGACCCGTTCGCACACCGTGGCGGCGCAGGGCGGCATCGCCGCCTCGCTGCAGAACATGGGTCCCGACAGCTGGCAGTGGCACCTCTATGACACCGTGAAGGGCTCCGACTGGCTCGGGGATGTCGATGCCATGGAGTACATGGTGCGCGAGGCACCTGCCGCGGTCTACGAGCTCGAGCACTACGGCGTGCCGTTCTCGCGAACCGAGGAAGGCAAGATCTACCAGCGCCCGTTCGGCGGCCACATGATGAACTACGGCGACGGTCCGCCCGTGCAGCGCACCTGCGCGGCGGCCGACCGCACTGGCCACGCCATCCTGCATACGCTCTACGGCCAGTCTCTGAAGAACAACGCCCAGTTCTTCATCGAGTATTTCGCACTCGACCTGATCATGGACGATGACGGCACCTGCACCGGTGTCGTCGCCTGGAATCTCGATGACGGCACCATCCACCGCTTCTCGGCCAAGATGGTGGTGCTGGCGACCGGCGGCTACGGCCGCGCCTATCTGTCGGCAACCTCGGCACACACCTGCACCGGCGACGGCGGCGGCATGGCCGTGCGTGCCGGCCTGCCGTTGCAGGACATGGAATTCGTGCAATTCCATCCGACCGGAATCTATGGCGCCGGCTGCCTGATCACCGAAGGTGCGCGCGGCGAAGGCGGTTATCTGGTCAATTCCGAGGGCGAGCGCTTCATGGAGCGTTACGCACCTTCCGCCAAGGACCTTGCCTCGCGCGACGTCGTCTCGCGTTGCATGACGCTGGAAATCCGCGAAGGACGCGGCGTCGGCAAGCTGAAGGATCACATCTTCCTGCATCTCGACCATCTCGATCCGGCGGTTCTGCACGAACGCCTGCCGGGTATCTCGGAATCGGCGAAGATCTTCGCCGGCGTCGACGTGACGCGCGAGCCGATCCCGGTGCTGCCGACTGTGCACTACAACATGGGCGGCGTGCCGACCAACTACTGGGGCGAGGTGCTGAACCCGACCGCAAAGAGCCCGGACCGCGTATCGCCGGGCCTGATGGCGGTGGGCGAGGCCGGCTGCGCTTCCGTGCATGGCGCCAACCGTCTCGGCTCCAACTCGCTGATCGACCTTGTGGTGTTCGGCCGCGCGGCGGCGATCCGTGCGGGACAGGTGGTGGACCGCAGCTCCGCCGTGCCATCGGCCAACCCAAAGTCGCTCGAAAGGATCATGGATCGCTTCGACCGGCTGCGCTACGCCAATGGCAGCACGCCGACCGCGGTGTTGCGCGACAAGATGCAGCGCGCCATGCAGGAAGATGCTGCGGTGTTCCGCACGCAGGAGTCGCTCGAGCAAGGCTGCAAGCGCATTTCCGCGATCTGGGGCGAGCTGAAGGATCTCAAGGTCTTCGACCGCTCGATGATCTGGAATTCGGACCTGGTCGAGACGCTGGAGCTGGAAAACCTGATGGCCAACGCCATCGCCACCGTCTACGGCGCCGAAGCGCGCAAGGAAAGCCGCGGCGCACATGCCCGCGAGGACTTCTCGGCGCGTGACGACGCCAACTGGCGCAAGCACACGCTGGCGAAGGTCGGCGAGGATGGCAAGGTGACGCTGACCTATCGCGGCGTGCACACCGAAACCACGCTGCCGCTGGACAAGGGGGGCATCGACCCCGCAAAGATCGCGCCCAAGGCGCGGGTGTACTGAGGATGGGTGCGGCGCTGGCCACGGCTGGCTATTCCGGTACGCCGCTTGTGGCGAAGCTGGGACTGAAGGACGGGATGCATGCCGTCTTTCTTGCCTTGCCGGAACAGTTGACGCGGCTCAGCGAAGCAGTCCGCTTTGCCACGGTGAGGCATTTCGCTGCCTGGGCAGACATCGAGGCCGATGCAAGCTGCGATGTGGTGCATGCTTTCACCAAGCAACGCGACGAGGTCGAGAGTTCGCTCAGTCAGCTGCAGGCTGCGATCAAGCGCGACGGCATGATCTGGGTGTCGTGGCCGAAAAAGGCATCCAAAGTGCCGACCGATGTGACCGAGGACGTGATCCGCGCCGAAGCGCTCAAGCTCGATCTGGTCGACATCAAGGTCGCGGCAATCGATGAAATCTGGTCCGGGCTGAAGCTCGTCATCCGAAAGGACCGTAGGTAATGGTCGAACTCGCACTCCCCAAGAATTCGCAGGTCAAGCCGGGCAAGACCTGGCCGAAGCCGGAAGGCGCGACGAACCTGCGCGAGTATCGCATCTACCGCTGGTCGCCGGACGATGACGAGAACCCGCGCATCGACACCTATTTCGTCGACATGGACGACTGCGGCCCGATGGTTCTCGACGCGCTGCTCTACATCAAGAACAAGATCGACCCGACGCTGACGCTGCGCCGTTCCTGCCGCGAAGGCATCTGCGGTTCCTGCGCCATGAACATCGACGGTTCCAACACTCTGGCCTGCACCAAGGGCTGCGACGACATTTCCGGCGCGGTGAAGGTCTACCCGCTGCCGCATATGCCGGTGGTGAAGGATCTGGTTCCTGATCTTACCAATTTCTACGCCCAGCATCGTTCGATCGAACCCTGGCTGAAAACGGTTTCGCCGGAGCCGGCCAAGGAATGGCTGCAGAGCCATGAGGATCGCCAGAAGCTCGATGGCCTCTACGAATGCATCCTGTGCGCCTGCTGCTCGACATCGTGCCCGAGCTACTGGTGGAACGGCGATCGCTATCTCGGTCCGGCCACGCTGCTGCAGGCCTACCGCTGGCTGATCGATTCCAGAGACGAAGCCACCGGTGAGCGCCTGGACAACCTCGAGGATCCGTTCCGGCTCTACCGCTGCCACACCATCATGAACTGCGCGCAGACCTGCCCGAAGGGTCTCAACCCGGCCAAGGCGATCGCCGAGATCAAGAAGATGATGGTGGAGCGGCGAGTCTGAGCGACCGTCTCCCGTCAAGTTTTTCGCCCGAGGCCGTCGTTTCAATCCGGCAGCGGCTGGATTTGGCGCGGGAGCAAGACGTCTCGATACTTTTTGCCATTGAAAGCGGCAGTCGCGCCTGGGGTTTCCCTTCGCCGGACAGCGATTACGACTGCCGGTTCGTCTATGCGTGCGGGATGCGGCGGCATCTGGTGCTCACCCAGCCGCGTGATGTGATCGAGTTTCCGATCGAAGGTGAGATCGATGCCGGGGGTTGGGATTTACGCAAGGCGCTGCTTCTGGCCCTGGGTGGAAATGCCGTCGTCGTGGAGTGGGTCAAGTCACCGATCGTCTACGAAGAGATTCATGGGTTCAGGCAGTCACTGGTCGGAATCCTGGACCAGGTTGTCGACCCGATCAAGGTCGCGCAACACTATCTGGGTCTGGCGCGTTCGCACGTTGCCCGGCTTGGACATTTTTCCGGCGACGTGAACCTGAAAAAATTGTTCTATCTCATCCGGCCGATTGTCGCGCTGGATTGGATGGAGCAGCGTCATTTTGCAGCGTTGCCTCCGATGGCCCTGCCCGATTGTCTTTTCGAAACGGAGTTGCCCATCGCGACGACGCAGGCAATCCGTGATCTGATCGATCGCAAGGCCAAGACCCGGGAGATGGGCACGGGTCCAATCCCGGCCCCCATCGCCAGCTATGTGGAGCGACGCTACGCTCACCATGAAAAGAACATTCCAGATATGCGCAATGACGGAGCCGATCTCGCGCTGCGACATCAGTTGGCAGAGGACTTTTACCGGCAGACGATCGAGCGACTTGGCTGACAGCGCCTGGCGTTCGAGTTAGAGAGTAGACATGACCGCAGAAGATCTCCCTCATCTCACTCCCGCCGAAGCGCGGGTCCTCGGCTGCCTGATCGAGAAGAAAGAGCTTACCCCCGACGTCTATCCGATGACATCGAATGCGCTGGTGGCCGCAGCCAACCAGAAGACCTCGCGCGATCCGGTGATGACGTTGGAGATGGTCGAGATCATGCGCACGCTCGGCACATTGCAGACCAAGGGCCTGGTGCGCCAGCAATTCGCCTCGCGCGTCGAACGCTACGAACATCTGATGGCGCAGAGGTTCTCGCTGACCCGCAACCAGAGCGCGCTGATCGGCCTGCTTCTGCTGCGCGGTCCGCAGACGGTCCATGAATTGCAGGCGCGCGCCGAGCGCATGGCCAGTTTCGCCGACGCCGATGCCGTGCGTGGCGAACTCGACATGCTGATCGGCCGCAGGCCGCCCCTGGTCAAGGAAATCGGGCGAGCGCCGGGTCAGCGCGAAGACCGTTTCGCGCATCTGCTCTCCGGCGATGTCGAAGTTGGCGCGGTGGTTGTGACAAGCCGTGCGGCCGACACTGCTCCGTCCGCCGTTTCGGAGCTCGAAGAGCGGATCCGGCTTCTGGAGGAGGAAGTGGCGGCCCTCAAGGCCAGGCTCGATGCCGTAGGCGCATAGCGTGGCCGAGCCGCGGGCCAACGCCTCGACGAATGTCAGTTTCAAGGTCGACATCGTCGTTATCGGTGCGGGGCAGGCCGGCCTTTCTTCAGCCTATCATCTCGGCAGGCTGGGCCTGGCGGTCGGGCGACAGTTCCTCGTGCTGGACAGCAACCCGACGCCTGGCGGTGCCTGGCAGCATCGCTGGCCCTCGCTGACGCTGAGCACCGTCAACCGGGTGCACGATCTGCCCGGCATGCAGTTCTCGGAGGCTGTCGACACCGGTGACGGAGCCGTCAAGGCGTCGGCCGCGGTGCCGGAATATTTCGCCAGTTACGAGCGCAAGTTCAATCTGCCGGTCTACCGGCCGGTCACGGCCAAAGTCGTCTGCGATCGCTCCGGGCGGCTGCGGATCGAGACGAACCGCGAGACGTTTTCGGCGCGCGGCATCATCAACGCCACGGGTACCTGGGAAAACCCGGTCATTCCGGCCTATCCCGGCGCAGACCTGTTCCTGGGCCGGCAACTCCACACCCATGACTATCGCGGCGCCGACGAGTTCGCGGGAAAACATGTCATCGTGGTCGGCGGTGGCATTTCCGCCTTGCAGCATCTCGATGAAATTTCGCGGGTGACCGGCACAACCTGGGTCACCCGCCACGAGCCACAGTTCCGGGAACAGCCCTTCACGCCGGAAGATGGCCGCGCTGCGGTCGCCGCGGTCGAAGACAGGGTGCGGCGTGGCCTGGTTCCGGGATCAGTGGTTTCCGTTACCGGCATTTCGCTGACGCCAGCCCTGCGCGCCGCCCGGGATCGTGGTGCACTGAAGCGCCTGCCGATGTTCAGCGAGATCACCAGGGACGGCGTTCGCTGGCCTGACGGCTCCGAGCAGCGGGCCGACGTCATTCTGTGGGCGACGGGTTTCCGCAGTTCGCTCGATCATCTCGCGCCGCTGCAGCTGCGCGAGGACAATGGCGGGATCGTCATGGGTGGCCGGCTGGCAACGCGGGTCGAAAAGGATCCGCGTGTCCATCTGGTGGGTTATGGGCCCTCAGCCTCCACCATCGGCGCCAATCGCGCCGGCGGCGCGGCAGCCCGCGAGCTGGCCGGCCATCTCGGCTTGATCTGAGCAGCCCGGCTCTCCATGCGGGACATCGATGGCGAGATGTGTCAGCAACGATTTGCCGTGCCCTTGAACCGGCTGTCGGCGCTTCCTCTATTAGGGATCTGGCAAATACACGCTGCGCCGGCACCCTCGCCGTCGTTGTAATGGAGGGGTAAATGCCGAACCAGAAGGCGACACGCCGCGAATGGATCGGGCTGGTGGCACTCGCGCTGCCCTGCCTGCTCTACACGATGGACCTGACAGTGCTCAATCTCGCGGTGCCGCACCTGGTCGCCGACCTGAAGCCGAGCGCCGTGCAACTGCTCTGGATCGTCGACATCTACGGCTTCCTGATCGCCGGCTCGCTGATCACCATGGGCACGCTGGGTGACCGTATCGGCCGCCGCAAGGTGCTGCTCGCCGGCGCTATTCTCTTCGGCATAGCCTCGGTGATCGCCGCGTTCTCGACCTCGGCCGAAATGCTGATCGCGGCGCGGGCGCTTCTCGGCATCGCCGGGGCGACCCTGGCACCGTCGACGCTTTCGCTGATCCGCAACATGTTCCACGACGCCGGCGAGCGCACCTTCGCAATCTCGATCTGGGCGACCAGCTATTCGCTGGGTGCCGCCATCGGTCCGCTGCTCGGCGGCGTGCTGCTCGAGTATTTCTGGTGGGGTTCGGTGTTCCTGCTGGCTGTCCCGGTCATGGTGCTGCTTCTGATCGTCGGGCCGATCCTGCTGCCCGAGTATCGCGATCCCAGCGCCGGCCGTCTCGACGTCGCCAGCGCGGCGCTTTCCCTGGTGGCCGTCCTGGCGATGGTCTACGGTCTGAAGCAGATCGCTTCGGACGGTGTCGCCTGGCTGCCGGTCGCGGCGATCCTTGGCGGCGTTGCCGTCGGTGCTGCCTTCGTGACGCGACAGCGCCGCCTGGCCGATCCCCTGCTCGATCTCAGCCTGTTTCGTTCGCGTCCATTCAGCGCGGCGCTGATCGTCAACGTCATCGCCTGCTTCGTTGCTTTCGGACCTTTCGTCTTCATCGCGCAATATCTGCAGCTGGTCATCGGCCTGACGCCGCTCAAGGCGGGTCTGTGGACATTGCCGTCGTCCGTCGGCTTCGTGGTCTCCTCGATGATGACCTCCTGGGTCGTCGCGCGCATTCCGGCGCCGCGTGTCATCGCCGGCGGGCTGGCGCTGGCCTCGCTTGCTTTCCTGCTGCTGACCCAGGTCGGCAATGGCCATCCACTCGGAATGATCGTGGCGGCGACAATCGTCATGTCACTGGGCCTGGGTCTCGTCTTTACGCTGACCACGGATCTGATCGTGGGTGCCGCGCCTCCTGAGCGCGCCGGAGCGGCTGGCGCGCTCTCGGAAACCGGCGCGGAATTCGGCGGCGTGCTGGGCATCGCGGTTCTGGGCAGCATAGGCATGGCGATCTATCGCAGTGCCATGGCCGGTGGTGTGCCCGCCGGCGTACCGGAAGAAGCCGCCCACACGGCGCGCGATACGCTTGGCGGAGCGGTCGCGATTGCCCCGCAACTGCCGGAGGGACTTGCCGACGCGCTGCTGGTCGTGGCGCGGGACGCCTTCAGCAGCGGCTTCGAGCTGATCGCCACGATCTCGACGGTGCTGACTGTTGTCGCCGCGGTCGTGATGCTGCTGATGTTCCGCAAGGATGGCCCGACCAGGCCATCCGATGAGCCGCAATCGCCCGCCTTGCAAAAGGCCGCGTAGCTTGCGGAAGCAACGCGGCCCGTGGTTCAGGCGAGTTTGGCGTTCAGGCCGACCTTGATGGCGCCAAGGGCGCGCGAAACCGGGCACTCCGCCTTGGCCTTGGCGGCCAGTTCCTGGAACTTGGCGTCATCGATGCCGGGAACATCGGCAACCAGCGTGATGTTGCTCTCGGTGATGCCGGTGCCGGGGATGAGCTTCACAGCCGCCGTCGCCTCCAGCTTGGCGGCAGGCGCGCCGTTTTCGGCCAGGAAATGCGAAAGCTGCATGGCGTAGCAGCCGGCATGGGCAGCGGCGATCAGTTCTTCCGGGTTGGTGCCGGACTTGCCGCTTTCGTCCTCGAAGCGCATCTTGAACGAATAGGGCGTGCCCTTGAGCGCGCCGCTCTGGGTGTCGATCGTGCCGGCACCTTCCTTCAGATTGCCTTTCCAGACGGCTGTTGCGGTGCGATCCATGGTCTTTCTCCTGCAGGGATTGAGGAAGGAACTATAGCGCCGCAACCTGACAAGACCACAACATCCTTCTCGACCGCTGAGAATCGTCGCGCCGGAATGTCGGCTTTGCGCAAGCTGGGCCGTCCTGGGCCTGGCGCCATATCGGCGCACACCACATGGGGAAGTGAACGATGAAATATCTGTGCCTGGTTTATCACGAGGAAGCGGCCCTGCGGGCGCTGTCCGCCACAGACATGAGAAAGCTCGATGCGGAGTCACTCGCCTACGACAAGTTGCTGGACGATAGCGGCCATCTGATCGCGGCGGAGGCGTTGCAGCCGGTGAAAACGGCGAAGGTGGTGCGCAAACGCAAGGGCAGGGTGCTGGTGACCGACGGTCCGTTCGCCGAAACCAAGGAGCAATTGCTCGGCTTCATTCTGGTCGAGGCAGAAGATCTTGAAAAGGCGCTCGCGCTAGCCGCCGATATCCCGCTGGCGGAGATGGGCATGATCGAGGTGCGAGCTATCTACGACATTCCGCAGCCGTAATACCAACGATCACCCAGGCGACCGTTGGAGCGTGCGATTGCGCGCGGCCGTCAATCCTGCACTGCAGGCGCCGATGCCTGGCAGACATCGACCCACTCGGCGCCGACGAGCGCCGCCATGCGTGTTGGATCAAGCCGCACGGCGGCATTCGTGGCGCCGGCCGCGGGCACAACCTCGGCGAACGCCTTCAGCGAGATATCGCAATAGACCGGCAACGGTGCAGGCAGGCCGAAGGGGCATACGCCGCCAATCGGGTGGCTGGTCAGGGTCACAACCTCCTCGGCTTCGAGCATGCGTGCCTTGCCACCGAAACGGTCCTTGAACTTGCGGTTGTCGAGCCGCGTTGTGCCGGCAGCGACCACCAGCATCGCCGTGTCGCCAACCCTCAGGCAGATCGTCTTGGCGATCTGGTCAGGTGTCACGCCATGGGCCTCGGCAGCAAGCGCAACCGTCGCCGAGCTTGCTTCGGTAACGATGATGTCGATGTCCGGGGCTTGGGCAGCGAAGAAGGCGCGGACGGATTCGAGGCTCATATCCAGACCATAAGGATCGCCTGCAAGGCAGGCAACCGGACTGGTTGCCAGTTCAGGTGGCCAGTCCGGATATCCATTGGTCCTGAGAATGCCTAGATCGCCTCTCCCTTCAGCAGGCGGGGCGTGTCATTCGCCAGGCCCGAAGCCTGCCGGATGAAGAAATCCTTCAGCCGGGGCATGCGTTCGACCAGGCCGAGGCCAATGTCGCGGACCGCGCGCAGCGGTGCGATGTCGTTGGAGAACAACCGGTTCAGCACATCGGTGGTGACACCCATCTGCATCGTGTCGAAACGGCGCCATTGCTGGTAGCGTTCGAGCACGTCGAGCGCGCCGATGTCCTGGCCAAGCCGGTCGGCCTCGACGATGACTTCGGCAAGGGCAGCAACATCCTTGAAACCGAGGTTGAGCCCCTGTCCGGCGATCGGGTGGATGCCGTGCGCCGCGTCGCCCGCCAGTGCCAGGCGCGGCGCCACGAAGGCGCGGGCAAGCGTAAGCCCGAGCGGCCAGGCGCGGGGTTTGTCCATTGCGCGGATCTCGCCGAGCTTCAGTCCGAAACGCTGTTCCAGCTCCATCTCGAAGACAAGATCGTCGCCGCCGACAAGTTTTTCGGCGTCCTCGGTGCGTTCTACCCAGACAATGGAAGAGCGATTGGTGCCGTCCTTATCCGGTTTCAGCGGCAAGGTGGCGAAAGGTCCCGCGGGGAGGAAATGTTCCTCGGCGCGGCCGTTGTGCGGCCGTTCGTGCGCCACTGTGCAGACGATGCCGGACTGGCCGTATTCCCACCGCACCGTCTTGATGCCGGCCATGTTGCGCAGTCTGGAATTGACGCCATCGGCCGCGACCAGCAGGCGCGCATTGAGGGTGGCGCCATCGGCCAGATGAACGGTCAGGCCGGTGGTACCGGTATCGAAGGATTGCACAGCGACGCCTTCGATCAGGTCGATACCCAGGCGCTCGGCCTGGCGACGCAGGGCACCGTTCAGATCAAGGTTGGCGACCATATGCGCGAAGGGTTCGCCGGGAGCGACCTCACCATCGAAGGTCAGGAAGGTCGGCCGTACCGGATCCGCGGTGCGCGAATCGGTGATGATCATATCGGTGATGGCCTGCGCCTGAGGAGCAATCTCGGCCCAGACGCCGAGCTGGTCGAGCATGCGGCATGCGGCAGCAGCGATAGCCGAAGCGCGGCCATCCTTCCGCCATACACCCGCCGGAGCAGCATCGACGACGGCGATGCGCAGGCTGGGACGTGCCTGCTTGAGCGAGACAGCGGCGGCGAGGCCGACATAGCCAGCACCCGCCACCAGCACGTCGAGCCGCGTGTTTTCCAGTGCGTCTTTCCCCGATCCTGTCGCCATTCCAGCCACCTTTCTCGCCTGGCCGCTCCAGCCGATATCCGCTTTATGCCTTGACTGCCCGCCATGGCTGTCCGAAACCGCGCCGACAATTGCGAGGAACGGACGCATGACGCAAGCCATGAACGAACTTCTTGGCATTCTCGACCTGGAGAAGCTGGAAGACAACCTGTTCCGAGGTCGCAGCCCCCAGACCGACTGGCAGCGTGTTTTCGGCGGCCAGACGATCGCGCAGGCGCTGGTGGCCGCGCAGCGCACGGTCGAGCCGGATCGGCATGTGCATTCGCTGCACGGCTATTTCATGCGGCCGGGCGACACAAAGCTGCCGATCATCTATGAGGTCGACCGCATCCGCGACGGCTCGTCCTTCACCACAAGGCGTGTGGTGGCGGTGCAGCACGGCCAGGCCATCTTTTCGCTGGAGGCTTCCTTCCAACTGGACGAAGGCGGGCTCGAACACCAGATTCCCATGCCCCGCGATGTTCCGGAGCCGGACACGCTGATGACGCAGCGCGACCTGCTGGAGAAATTCGGCGAGGCCGTGCCGGAAGGGATCAAGCGCTACTGGCAGCGCGAACGCCCGATCGAAATGCGGCCGATCATGCTCAAGCACTACACCAGCCGCGAGCGGCTGGAGCCAGAGCAGAACATCTGGATCCGTACGACGGGTCCCGTGCCGAATGATCGTGCGCTGCAGGCTGCGGTGCTGGCCTACCTGTCGGACATGACGCTGCTCGATACCTCAACCTTTGCGCATGGCCGGGCGATCTTCGACCGCGATATCCAGGCGGCCAGCCTGGATCATTCGATGTGGTTCCACCGCAGCCATCCGATCGACGACTGGATCCTCTACACGCAGGACAGCCCCTCGACGCAGGGCGCGCGGGGTTTCACACGCGGCTCGCTGTTCGCCCGCGACGGCACGCTGATCGCCTCCGTCGCCCAGGAAGGGCTGATTCGTCTGAAACGACCGCCTGCAGAATAGGCAATCTACCTTTTTTGCTCACTAAATAGGCATTTTGTAGGTGTCCATGGTGCTTCGATTCCGGTCGAAGCATATGTATTTCTTTTTTAATCAAAGACTTAAGCATCCGTTTCGCCATTTGGCACGGAGCTTGAATTGCCATGGGCACTCGCCGGCCCATGTCGAGGCCGGTGATGTCGCGTGGAACGCGGGGACCGCAACGAACAAAGGGCGAAACCTGATGAAGATCGTGATGGCTATCATCAAGCCGTTCAAGCTCGACGAGGTGCGCGAAGCGCTCACCGCCGTCGGCATCCAGGGTCTGACCGTCACCGAAGTCAAAGGCTACGGACGTCAGAAGGGGCATACCGAAATCTATCGTGGAGCGGAGTACGCCGTCTCCTTCCTTCCAAAGATCAAGATCGAAGTCGCTGTCTCGACCGACCTCGTCGACAGGGCCGTCGAGGCGATCACCAACGCCGCCAAGACCGGCCAGATCGGTGACGGCAAGGTCTTTGTCTTCGGCATCGACCAGGCCGTGCGCATCCGCACCGGCGAAACAGACACCGACGCGCTGTGAGCGGGTCACGCATCGTTATGGAGAGATCGATGAACAATCTTCCTAGCCTGAAGAGGGTGGCAATGCCGCTGGCCGCCCTGGCCGGCATGCTTGCCGCGACTGTCGCCTATGCGCAGGAAGCAGCACCCGCCGCCGCTCCCACTCCCACGCTCGACACCGGCAACACCGCCTGGATGCTGACATCCACGGCGCTGGTGCTGATGATGACCATCCCAGGGCTCGCCCTGTTCTACGCCGGCATGGTGCGCAAGAAGAACCTGCTCGCCACCGTGATGCAGAGCTTCGCGATCTGCTGTCTGGTCACCGTGCTGTGGTTCGTGGCCGGCTATTCGCTGGCATTCTCGGATGGCGGCTCGCTCAACGCCTATGTCGGCGGCTTTTCCAAGGTCCTGTTTCAGGGGATCACGGTTTCGTCGCTGTGGGCGCCGAGCGTGGCCAACATTCCCGAGTTCGTCTTCGCCATGTTCCAGATGACCTTCGCCATCATCACACCGGCGCTGATCGCCGGCGCTTTTGCCGAACGCATGAAGTTCTCGGCGCTGCTGCTGTTCAGTGGCCTCTGGCTGCTCGTCGTCTATGCGCCAGTCGCGCATTGGGTGTGGGGAGGCGGCTTCCTCGGTTCGGCCGGCGTGCTCGATTTCGCCGGTGGTACCGTGGTGCACATCAACGCTGGTGTCGCCGGCCTCGTCTGTGCGCTGGTGCTTGGCAAGCGCGAGGGCTACGGCTCGGTCAACATGGCACCCTATAACCTCGTCTACGCGGTGATCGGTGCCGCGCTGCTGTGGGTAGGCTGGTTTGGTTTCAATGCCGGTTCGGAACTCGCTGCCGATGGCCTTGCCGGGGCCGCCATGGTCAACACGCAAGTAGCGGCCGCAGCAGCCGGCCTCGCCTGGATGTTCACCGAATGGCTGGTTGCCAAGAAGCCGTCGGTACTCGGCATCATCTCGGGCGTTGTTGCCGGCCTCGTCGCGGTGACGCCGGCTTCCGGTTTCGTCAATCCGACCGGCGCCTTCATCATCGGCATCGCCGCGGGCATCATCTGCTATTTCGCAGCGGTGAAGATCAAGCACGCACTTGGCTATGACGATTCGCTCGATGCCTTCGGGGTGCATGGTGTCGGCGGCATCGTCGGCGCACTGCTCACCGGTGTCTTCGCCGATCCCGCCATAAACGCGCTCGGCAAGGACGCCTCGGTGCTCAAGCAACTCTACGGTATCGTCTTCACCATCGTCTGGGCCGCCGTCGCCACTCTTGTGATCCTCTATGTGGTCAAGGCGCTGGTCGGCCTGCGGCCAAGCAAGCAGGAAGAGATCGAAGGGCTGGACGTCACCCAGCACGGAGAGGTGGTGCAGTAAGCATCGCATCGCGGGCGTCCTGCGCCCGACAGAAAATCCCGTCGTGGCCGCTGCGAACGCGCTCACGTCACTTGGGCCCGGAGCGATCCGGGCCCTTTTTTCATCGCCGCGGGTTGGCTTTCGTCAAAGATCATACCTTGTCCCGCATAGTTAATGCCGCCTTAACCATCGCCTCGATAGTCTGGGTTTCGAATCTGCCGGAATGCGTCCCGCATCCGGCCCAGGCAACGACAGACGGGGAAATTCATGCGTTCAGGGGCATCGGCACCGCTCGCGATGACTGGCACCGGACACGGTTTCCAGGCGTTCCTGCGACGCCAGGCCGGCCGGCTTGTCGGCGGAGCGCTGTTCGTTTTCGTCGCTTTCGGCGTGGCCGCGCTGGCGACCTGGAACGTTGCCGATCCCTCCTTCTCCCATGCCACCGACAATCCGGTGACCAATGCCATGGGGTATCCGGGTGCGGTATTCTCCGATCTCGCCACCCAGTTCCTCGGCCTTTCCGCCGTCGCCGCGCTGGTCCCGGCCGTGATCTGGGGTTTCCTGTTGTTCTCCGCCCGCGGCGTCGACAAGATGCCGCGCCGTGGCGTCTCATGGTTCGGTTTCGCCCTGCTTGCGGCAGCCATGGCCGGCTGCGTCGTGCCGCCCAAGACCTGGCCGTTGCCAAGTGGTCTCGGTGGTGTCTTCGGCGACATGGTGTTGAAGGTGCCGGGGATATTCCTGGGGGGATATCCGACCGGTGTCGCCGCCAGCATCATCGCCGTCCTTCTGGCCGCTCCCGCACTCTGGCTGTTCGCCTATGGGGCGGCGCTGATTTCCCGTGCCAACGGCTTTGCCGTCATCGACGAGCCCGAGCCGAAGCGTCGCGAGAAGGAAGAAGACCGCGACGCCATCCTGTTCGAGAATGAAGAGGATGACGACGACAATGGCGGCCTGCTGGCGCTTGGCGCCGTCACCCACTGGTGGCTTTCATTCCGCGCCTGGCTGCATCGCCGTGCCGCCGCCCGTCGGCGCGAAGAGGAGGGCGAGTTCGATTTCGCCGAAATGCCGTCGCGGGAAAGCGCCTGGCGGCGCGCGGCGGAACGTGTGGAATCAGCCGAACTCGCTGAAGCCCGCATGAGCTCGAGCGGTCGTGCCCGCGTCGAACCCGAGTTCTTCGCGGCGATGGTCAAGGACCGCCATCCAACGGTCGATCCCGCGGTCGCCCCGTTCGAGACCGATGATTTCGACAATGGCGATTTCGGTGAAGCCGATGTCGAGCGCGACGAGGACGATTATGCCTATGACCAGCCCGTGGGCTCGCAGAGGGCCGGCTCTACTACCCAGGTGCGCAATTTCCGCTCCGATGCCGCAACGCGGGTCGAAGCACCTGCACCACGGCCGACCCAGGGCGCGCGCGTCCAGCGCGAGGCCCAGACCTCGCTGATCGCCCCCAGCAGTTTCGAGATGCCCTCGCTGCATTTCCTCTCAGAGCCAAAAAGCGTAGCCCGCGACCCAAGCCTGTCCAAGGACGCGCTGGAACAGAATGCGCGCCTGCTGGAAGGCGTGCTGGAGGACTTCGGCGTCAAGGGCGAGATCATCCATGTCCGGCCCGGTCCCGTGGTCACGCTCTACGAACTCGAGCCGGCGCCCGGCATCAAATCGAGCCGTGTCATCGGTTTGGCCGACGACATCGCCCGTTCGATGAGCGCGATCGCGGCCCGTGTCGCCGTCGTGCCCGGTCGCAACGCCATCGGCATCGAGCTGCCCAATGCCAAGCGCGAGATGGTCTATCTGCGCGAGATCCTGGCGAGCCGCGATTTCGAGGACAGCAAGGCCAAGCTCGCGCTTGCGCTGGGCAAGACCATCAATGGCGAGCCTGTCATCGTCGACATCGCCAAGATGCCGCACGTGCTGGTGGCCGGTACCACGGGTTCCGGCAAGTCGGTGGCCATCAACACCATGATCCTGTCGCTGCTCTACCGGTTGAAACCGGAAGAATGCCGCCTGATCATGATCGATCCGAAGATGCTGGAACTCTCCGTCTATGACGGCATTCCACACCTGCTCACCCCTGTCGTCACCGATCCGAAGAAGGCCGTGGTCGCGCTGAAATGGACGGTGCGCGAGATGGAGGATCGCTACCGCAAGATGTCCAAGGTCGGCGTGCGCAACATCGACGGCTTCAACCAGCGCGTCGCGCAGGCAGACAAGAAGGGCGAAAAGATCTCGCGGACCGTCCAGACCGGCTTCGATCGCCAGACCGGCGAAGCGATCTATGAGACGGAGAATCTCGATCTCGAACCGATGCCTTACATCGTCGTCATCATCGACGAGATGGCCGACCTGATGATGGTGGCCGGCAAGGACATCGAAGGCGCCGTGCAACGCCTTGCGCAGATGGCGCGCGCCGCCGGCATCCACGTCATCATGGCAACGCAGCGTCCATCCGTCGACGTCATCACCGGCACGATCAAGGCGAATTTCCCGACCCGTATCTCCTTCCAGGTGACGTCGAAGATCGACAGCCGCACCATCCTCGGCGAACAGGGTGCGGAACAGCTGCTCGGCATGGGCGATATGCTCTACATGGCCGGCGGCGGCCGTATCCAGCGCGTGCACGGTCCATTCGTGGCCGACGACGAAGTCGAGAAGGTGGTGCAGCACCTGAAGCTGCAGGGTGTGCCTGAATATCTCGACGCAATCACCGAAGACGACGAGGACGGTGATGACGAGCCGTCGGGTCGTGGTGGCTCTGGTGGCGGCAACAGCAATCTCGATGATTCCGACGACCCATACGACCAGGCGGTCGCCGTGGTGTTGCGTGACGGCAAGGCATCGACCAGCTACATCCAGCGCCGTCTCGGCATCGGCTACAATCGCGCGGCCTCGATCATCGAACGGATGGAGCAGGAAGGCATCGTCGGCGCAGCCAATCACGCGGGAAAACGCGAAATCCTGGTGCCGACGGAAGAAGACAAGTTCTGACGGGAGGGATGGTCAAACTAAAGCCCAACTGAGGGTCCATTGGCTGTCCGGAACAACGATACGAGAGTAAGCGGCATGAAAGACGATCTTTTCGCAGCGACAGCCGGTCTTGCCCTGACGCGGCGGCGGTTGCTCGGGCTTGGCCTGATGGTGGCGGGAGCCGCCGCAGCCAATGCCGTGCCGGTGTTCATGCCCGTGGCTTCTGCCCAGGCCGGTGTCCCGCCTGCCGCGCAGAAGATCGCCGATCATTTCTCGGCCGTGAAGTCGATGACGGGCGAATTCGTGCAGTTCGGTCCGAAGGGCGAGCAGACCGGCGGCAAGTTCTTCATGGAACGCCCGGGCAAGATCCGCTTCAACTACGACGGCGCCAACAATTTCAAGGTGATCTCGGACGGCGAATCGGTGGTCCTGCTCAACAAGAAGCTGCAGACGTCCGATCTTTATCCGCTTTCCAAGACGCCGCTGAAGCTTCTGCTCGAAGACAGGATCGACCTGTCCGGCGACCGCGTGAAGACCGTGAAGGAAGAAGAAGATCTCACCACGATCAAGCTGTCGGACAAGCAGGTGTTCGGCAATTCTACCATCACCATGATGTTCGATCCGAAGACCTATGAACTGCGCCAGTGGACCATCACCGATGCGCAGGGCAAGGACACGACGGTGATGATCTTCAATACCAGGGAAGGTGTTTCCTTCGCGCCCGACACGTTCAAGATCGACTACACCGCCAACCGCGAACTCAATGCCAAGAAAGGCTTGCGCTAAGACTGGCAGCGGCAGTTTCGTTCCGGCTGCCGCCATCTCCCAACTCTTTGTGGAAATTCGACGCACCTGGCCGTTGTCCGATGCGCCGTCTTGTTTTTCCGAACCCGGGCTGGCAGGTTCCGCGCACATTCATCGCATTGATGCCTTCGCTTGAGCCCGCCGGCTTGACGGGCACGGGTTCGGAACACGCATGGCTTTTACCCTGGCAACCTGGAACATCAACTCGGTCAGGCTGCGCATGCCGCTGGTCGAGCAACTGATCGCCGAGCGCAATCCCGACGTCATCTGCCTGCAGGAAACCAAATGCCCGGACGATCTGTTTCCGGCGAATGCGTTCCGCAAGCTGGGCTACGAGCACATCGCGATCCACGGCCAGAAGGGTTACCACGGCGTCGCCACTGTCGCGCGGCGACCGATCGAGATCGTGGAGAAGCGCCGCTTCTGCGAGATAGAGGACAGCCGGCATATCTCCGTGCGGTTCGAGGCCGGTGGCAGGAAGATCGTGCTGCATAATTTCTACGTGCCGGCGGGTGGTGACGAACCAGATCCGGCGATCAACCCGAAATTCCGGCACAAGCTCGATTTCGTGCAGGAGATGAACGGTGTTCGCGCGGACGACAGTGACGGCGCAGGCTCGATCCTGGTCGGCGATCTCAACATCGCGCCGCTCGAACACGACGTCTGGTCGCACAAGCAGCTGCTCAACGTCGTCAGCCATACACCGGTCGAGACGGAGAGTTTCGAGGCCATGCGCAAGCAAGGGGCCTGGGCCGACCTGATGCGCCTCAACGTGCCTGTCGAGCAGAAGATCTACACCTGGTGGAGCTACCGCGCCGCCGACTGGCAGGCGTCTGATCGCGGCCGCCGGCTGGACCATATCTGGTCCTCCAACAATCTCGTGCCGGCCTTCACGGGGTATGAGATCCTGCGCACGGCGCGCGGCTGGGAGCGCCCATCCGACCATGTGCCTGTGATCGCCCGGTTCGATCTCTGAGGACGTTGTTCAGATGCTGTCCGCTTGCCATTCGGGACGCAGCAGCGACATCACCAGTTCGTCGCGATACTCGCCGCTGAAATAGGCGCTGCCGCGTGAAATGCCCTCGGCCTGGAAGCCGATCGCCTCATACATGCGTCGCGCGCGCAGATTGTCGGGGAACAGGCCGATGACGAGGCGATGAACATCGGTCTCCTCGAACGCGCGCGCGACAACGGCCGCAAGAAGGCGCCGTCCCTGGCCCTGGCCTGGACTGACGACGGCGACGCGACGTACCAGCGTCGTGCGTTCGAGCGCATTCCAGAAGCGCATCAGGACGAAGCCGATCGGTGTCAGGCCGTCATAACCGATGAAGTAGGCATGACTGCCGTCGACAAAAGCGTCGCGGTGCCTCTGCTCATCCCAGCGACCGACGAGCCGGTCATAGCCGTCCAATCGTTCGGTGGTCATGATGAAAGGCAAATTGTCGACGCTTGCGCGGAGGAGATGAAAGGTCGTGCTCATGGGCGTTTCCGTCAGGTCGTCCGCTCTATCTCTTGGCCATGCGACATGATCTCGTCGGAAAGGCGGCGATTCTTGCTTTTCAAGCTTCGGTTCGGGGACGTGCCCTAGCCGCCGAAACGCGGCGCCAGTTCTTCGATCCGCTCGATCAGTGCCTGCAGTTCCTCGACGATGCGCTGATGCAATTGCACGGCAAGGTCGGGATACTCCTCGAGAATGCGCCGGAACATCTTGCGGTTGAGACGCAGAACCTGCGAATCGATGGCTGCGGAGGCACTGGTCAGGCGTTTTGTATCGGCGATCAACGCCAGCTCGCCCAGGATCGCGCCTGGTCCTGCGGTGCTGATGACGACATGATTGCTGTCGGCTTCGCGATAGAGGGCGATGCGGCCGCTGATCACGACATAGGCGGAGTCGGCCTCATCCTCCTCGCGGTAGAGTTTCCGGTCCGCCGGCAGCGAGGTGGTCTCGGCGCCGAAGGCGAGCAGGCGCAGCTGTTCCGGCGTGAAGCCCTCGAAGAGCCTCACGGCGGACAGGATGCGGATGTCGTCATCCAGCGCCATCAGTTATGTCCCCGGACCGACAGGTCGTTCCCTCCGTTGCGCGACCCCACCCAAATCGCAATCCGGCCAACTACACTTAATTGACCAATAATATAGAGCCTTTAACAGAATCTGTTCGGACAGGGGAGCGGTTCGAGAAAAGGCAGCTTGCCGGGTGCCCATAAGAAAACGGCCGGGACAATCCCGACCGTTGGCAAACAGCGGCTCCGGCCCTGCTTTGGCAAGGCGAAGTACCGTTCAGGGAACCAGCTTGTAGCCGCCGCTTTCGGTGACGAGGATCGCCGCATTCGACGGATCGTGTTCGATCTTCTGGCGCAGGCGGTAGACGTGGGTTTCCAATGTGTGGGTGGTGACGCCGGAATTGTAGCCCCAGACCTCTTCCAGCAGCACATCGCGCGTTACGACCTTCTGCTCCGCGCGATAGAGGTACTTGATGATGGAGGCTTCCTTTTCGGTGAGCCGCACCTTGCCGCCGCGCTGGTCGATCAGAAGCTTCTGGCTCGGCTTGAAGGTATAGGGCCCGACGGTGAAGGTGGCATCCTCGCTCTGCTCGTGCTGGCGCAGCTGTGCGCGGATGCGCGCAAGCAGCACGGCGAAACGGAACGGCTTGGTCACATAGTCGTTGGCGCCGGCTTCCAGACCGAGGATCGTATCGGAATCCGTATCATGCCCGGTCAGCATGATGATCGGCGCCTTGTAGCCGCCCTTGCGCAGGATTTTCACCGCCTCGCGACCGTCCATGTCCGGCAGGCCGACGTCCATGATCAAGAGGTCGATCATACCGTTCCGCGCCGTCGCGACGCCTTTCGCCGCGCTGGTTTCCTGCAGGACGTCGAATTCCTCATAAAGCGACAATTGCTCTGCCAGCGTGGTGCGGAGGTCTTCGTCGTCGTCGACAACAAGGATGGTGCGTGAAGTCATGGATCAATCCGTTGTTTCAAAATTACAAAATGATAGGTGTGTCGTCGACTGGCATCCGTGTATGCGGATGTTGTCGCCTTAAACAGCTGATCACGGTAATTTGTTCCATGACGCTATCATATCCGAAAAACCGTGTGCGCAATGGGGCAGGGCGATCCTTGGCCACAGGTCTTCGAACACTGGTCGTTCGGGCGCGGCCAGGTGATGGAACCAAAGGGCTTCTGCAGGCAGGAAAGCTGGTGTTTCCCTGCGCCCTTGGCAGGGGCGGGATTTCGTCGAACAAGCGCGAAGGTGATGGAGCGACGCCGCTCGCGGCGATGCGCATTCTCTCCGGCTATTTCCGCAACGACCAGTTTTCCGGGGGGCGGCGTACGCGGCTTGCGATGGCAGCCATCAGCCCCGACCTCGGCTGGTGCGAGGTGCCGGATGACCGCAACTACAACCGGCCGGTCAGGATTCCCTATGGCGCCAGCCACGAGCGCATGAAACGGGACGACCGGCTCTACGATGCCTGCCTCGTGCTCGACTGGAATGTCGCGCCGCGCCGCCGCGGGCGCGGCAGCGCGATCTTCTTCCATCTGGCGCGACCTGGTTTCACGCCGACCCAGGGCTGTGTGGCCGTGACCGCGCGGACCATGGCGCGGTTGTTGCCACTGCTGTCGGACCGGACCGTGATGAAGGTAGTGCGCTAAGCGATCGGATTTGGGTTCAGCGCACCGCGTTTTCGTTAAAAACGGACATGCTCTATCGGCGCCTCGGCTGCCGTGGCGTCTGCCAGCCGAGATCGAGCAGGCCAAGGCGCTGGGGAGCTTCGGTGACCGTGCGCGCAACGTCTTCCGGACGCAGGCCGACGTCACGCAGGTAGGAGTCCGAAAGGGCTTCCGCGTTCTGCAGCGGCAACGATGCGGCGACACGAGCCTGCCGCAACCAGTCCAGGACAGGCTGGATGCGGCTCGGCCGCAGCGGCTGGGATTTCAGGACAATGGCAGACATGATCAGATTCTTTCAAAGCAGCGAAGCTTAAGCTGCGCTTGGCAATTTTCGACTGATCCCAGTATCTCGCATTGAAACGCAAGGGGGAAACGAGTAGTTCTTGGCAGATCATCAAGGGGCGCTTGAAGATAGCCATGTCCCGTCTGCTGCCTGGAACCCGTGCTTTGCGGACGCTGGAAGCCGCGGGCCGGCATCTCAATTTCACCCGCGCAGCCGACGAACTCGGGCTGACGCCAGCGGCGGTCAGCTACCAGATCAAGGAAATCGAGGATCAGCTCGGCCTGATCCTGTTCACGCGCACCAGCCGCAGCATTCGCCTGACCGAAGCCGGGCTTGCGCTTGTGGATGCGTCGGCGGATGCGCTGGAAACACTGAACCGTGCGGTGACCAAGGCAAAAAAACTCTCCCGCGGCGCGGCACAGTTGAAGGTCACCGCCAGCGCTGAATTCGCCACGCGTTGGTTGCTCCGCCGTGTCGATGGCTTCCGCAAACTGTATCCCGATATAGATCTGCGTTTCGACATCACCTATGACGTTCGCGATTTCGACCGCGACGACGTCGACATCGGCGTTCGCTTCGGAACCGGCAAGTATCCAGGGCTTCGTGCCGAGAGACTGTTCGAAAACGTCATCATTCCGGTGTGCAGTCCCGAACTGCTGCGCCAGGGGCCGCCACTCAATGAACCGCGCGACCTGCTCAGGCACACACTGGTTCATATCGAGTGGGTACGCCAAGGCATCGTCTGGCCGAACTGGCGCATGTGGATGGCCGCAGCCGGCATCGAGGACTTCGACGACAGCCGCACTGTGGTCATGACAACCTCCACCGATGCCATCGCCGCTGCCGCCGGCGGCAATGTCGTGGCACTGGCCGATTTCGCCATGGTCGCCAACGATCTGTCGGAAGGCCGCCTGGTGCGACCGTTCGAACTCGGCATCAAGGTGCCACCGGAATTCGCCTACTTCCTGGTCTATCCGGAGGCATCGGCGCAGGATGCGCGGATCATTGCCTTCAAGGATTGGGTCCTGGCCGAAGCGCATGCACCGCCGGTCGACGCAGTCCGGTCAAGTTGGGACGATTTCTGAACGGCAATGGGGCGGGTTTCAGGAGCCAGGTGCGCCGAACCAGCCGACAACAGCGCCCATGATCAGCATCACGCCCAACCAATGCCCGGCGTCGATCGCGGTAAGGGCCCAGCTGGAACCCTGATAGCGGTGGTTGACCGTCAGTGTCGTGGCAATGAAACCCAGCCACAGCACAAAGCCGAGGACCACGCCAGCGATGATACTGGGGGAACCGCCTGTCATCGCGGCAACGACCAACGCGACGATGATCGCCATGACAAACTCGCCGATGAAGCCGATGACAAAGGGCGAGACGGATCTGTTCATCCTGGTTGGGTCGAGGCGCGCCGCCTTAAGCCATGGCTTGCTCAAGGTCATGTACCAGGCCGCACCGAACAGCCATGCGAGAATGGCGGCCACGGCGACCGCGAGCCAGTTGATTGCAGAGAAATCCATGATTTTCTCCCCCTGTGAGGGAGATGGAACGCCCGTTCTCTGGCGGCGTCAAGTGAAACGCCAGACGGTCGTACGCTTCACCTCGGCATCCTCCAATGCCCGCGTGACCGGCACTTCATAGGTCGCCAGCCGCTCAAGGCCGGTCCTGGGCAGGTAGGCGCGGCCGGGATCACCGATAAGGATATCGGCGCCACGGGTCTTCAGCGCGGAGAACCACGGCAGCAGTCGGTCGGCAAAGGGCTTTTCGTAGAAGACGTCGCCGGCGAGCACCACGTCCCAGCCGCTGTCGATGCCGACCTGATCCTGGCCGGTGAAGCCAATCGTCACGCCGTTGGCCATGGCGTTGAGACGGATCGCTGCCTCGCAGAAAGGATCGATATCTGCTGCTTCGGCAGATACCGCACCGGCTTTCATTGCCGCGATGGCAACCAGGCCCGAGCCTGAAGCAAAATCCAGCACGCGGCGACCGCGCACGACTTCCGGATGGTCGAGCACATAGCGGGCCAATCCTTGTCCGCCGGCCCAGGCAAACGCCCAGAACGGCGGCGGCAGGCCGATTTCTGCCAGTTGTTCCTCGGTACGACGCCACAGATCATGTGCCTCATCAGCAAGGCGCAGCGTGATTTCACGCACATGCGGCGGCGCCATCGGCGCCGTGTTGTCGAGGATGAAGCGCTCGGCGGTTCGCGGTGTCAGCCTCACGGTGCGGGGTCGAGACCGCCCATGCGACAGACTTCCTTCCATTCCTGAGGCGTCACCGGCTGCACCGACAGACGGCCCAGCCTGACCAGCGCCATTTCCGACAGCTTCGGATTGTTCTTGATGTCCGCCAGCGTCGGCGGCGTCGGCACATCGCGAACCGCCCGGATATCGACGCATTCCCAGCGCGGATCGTCGGTCGTCGTGTCATGGTGGGCCAGGGCGCAGACTTCGGCAATGCCGACGATGTTGAGCCCCTCGTTGGAATGGTAGAAGAAGCCGAAATCGCCGATCTGCATCGCCTTCATGTTGTTGCGGGCGGCATAATTGCGCACACCGTCCCATTGCGTGCCGGCCTTGCCCTTCTCCTTCAGCATGTCGAAGGAGAATTTGAACGGTTCGGATTTGAAGAGCCAATAGTTCATCGTGGTCCCTCTGCTGCCTGGAATACCTTGTTGCCGTTTCAGGCTTCGGCCGGTTTGTTGAACACCCAATTCCACGGCTTGACGTCGACGCTCTCGAAAAGCCCTGCCTTGGCGTAAGGGTCGGCTGCAGCCAGTGCCTCGGCAGCGGCGAGGTCTGTGGCCTCGATGACGACAAGGCTGCCGTTCGGCTTGCCGTCGGCGTCGAGGAAGGGGCCGGCAAAGGCGAGTTTCCTGTCGGCGTTCAATCCGTTGAGAAAGTTGACGTGATCAGGGCGCGCATCGAGGCGCACCTGGAGGTGACCGGGTTTGTCCTTGCAGATCAGCGCAAACAGCATCGTGCTTCCTCAATCGGTTCGGTTTAGTCGGTTTCCGTTTTCAGAGGCCGCGTCATCAGCATGGAGACGGCTTCGCCGATGGTGATGGCGCCTTCCAGAATGGCGGCGACGGCGGAGATGATCGGAGCGTCGATGCCTTGCTCGGCGGCAAGGCGGGCTGCGATCGCCGCCGTCGGCACCCCCTCGGCCAGCGGCCGGCCGACTAGCGTTTCGCCGCGTCCCAGCGCGAGCCCATAGGCAAAATTGCGCGATTGCGCCGATGAACAGGTCAGCATCAGATCGCCGAGGCCGGAAAGTCCCATCAGTGTCTCGGGCTTGGCGCCGAAGGCGGCGCCAATGCGGCGCAGTTCGACAAAGCCTCGGGTCACCATGGCGGCCTGCGCACTGGCGCCGAGGCCTGCACCGTTCACGGCGCCGGCCGCGAGCGCGAAAACATTCTTCAACGCGCCGCCGATCTCGACACCGACAAGATCGTCGCTGGAGTAGCAGCGCAGATTGCGCGCCGAAAACAGCGCCGCAAGCTCCGCCGCCAGGATCTCATCGCGCGCGGCAACGACAACCGCAGTCGGCAGGCCCTTGGCAACGTCCGTGGCAAAGCTCGGTCCTGACAGGGCGGCGATCGGATTGTCGGGCAGGATCTCGCCAGCGATCGTCGAAAGCAGCGCGCCTGTGTCGCGCTCTATGCCCTTGGCGCACAAGACTACCGGTACGGCAGCGGCGATGTGTGGCCTGGCTTCAGCCAGAACCTGGCGCAGCGACTGCGCCGGCGTGACGGCAAGGATGCAATTGCTGCCGCCGAGGGCCTCCGCCAGCGAGGAGCTTGCCTCGATACCCTGGTCGATGGCGATGCCGGGCAGATAGTGCGGGTTCTCGCCCCGGCGAATGGCGGTCACCATTTCTGCGTCGCGGGCCCACAAGGACACCTTTTGGCCGGCGCGCAGCATGGCCTGCGCCAGCGCGGTACCCCAGGCTCCGCCGCCGAGCACGGTTATGTGGCGGACAGTTGCTTGCCGTTCGCTCATGCCTTGGCTCCTCGTCTGCCAGAGCCCACCACCGGCGCCGAAACCGCGTCGAGCGGCCAGCGCGAACGCGGCACGAAGTCGAAGGCATCCTCTTCCTCGAGCCGTGCGTTCAATCGCTCGATGCCTGCCCAGGCAATCATTGCCGCATTGTCGGTGCACAGTTTGAGCGGCGGCGCGACAAAGCGGAAGCCCGCCTTGTCGCAGAGCGTCTCCAGCGTTGCCTTGATCATCCGGTTGGCCGCAACGCCGCCGGCAACGACGAGGGCGGGTTGCTTTTCGTGCGGAAATTCCGCCTTGAAACGGGCCAATGCCCGCGAAACACGGTCCGCCAGCGCATCGGCGACGGCTGTCTGGAACGAGGCGCAGACATCGGCGACGTCCTGTTCGGTCAGCGGCGCGATCGCCTGTGCCGCCTGGCGCACAGCGGTCTTCAGCCCGGAAAACGAGAAATCGGGCTGAGTCGAACCCTTCATCGGTCGTGGAAAGGCAAAGCGGGTCGGATCGCCTGCCACGGCAGCCTTCTCGACATTGGGACCACCCGGATAAGGCAAGCCCAGCATCTTGGCGGTCTTGTCGAAAGCCTCGCCCAGCGCATCGTCGATGGTGGTGGCCCAGCGTTGGTAATCGCCGACGCCGGCGACCCGCACGATCTGGGTATGCCCGCCGGAGACCAGCAGCAGCAGGTAAGGAAAGGCAAGGCCATCGGTCAGCCGGGCCGTCAAGGCATGGCCTTCGAGATGATTGATGGCGAGCAGCGGCTTTCCGGCGGCGGCGGCGATCGCTTTTGCCGTCATCAGGCCGACGATCAGGCCTCCGACAAGCCCTGGACCGGCCGTCGCGGCAACGGCGTCGATATCACGCAGGTCGGTGCCGGAATCGGCAAGTGCCGCCTCGACGATGCCGTCCAGTGCCTCGACATGAGCGCGCGCGGCGATCTCGGGCACGACGCCACCGAATGCCGCATGTTCGGCGATCTGGCTGAGTACGACGTTGGACAGGATTTTCGGCGCGGAGGCGCCGTCCAGCGCCACGACACTGGCCGCCGTCTCGTCACAGCTCGTCTCTATACCCAGAACGCGGATCAATTCGCCGCAAACCTCGATGATTGCCGATCAGCAACTTCCCCGTTAGGAGGAAGGCTGGATATCCGGAGCTCAGGCTCCGAGCCGGGGTTATCACGGACCGCGCTTGATGCAAACAACCTTGAAGATTGGAACCCGAGGCAGCCTTCTGGCGCTGGCACAGGCGCATGAAACGCGCGACAGGCTGATGGCGGCGCATGGATTGCCTCAACAGGCATTCGAAGTTGTCGTCATTTCGACCAGCGGCGACCGCATCCAGGACCGGCCGCTGTCGGAAGCTGGCGGCAAGGGGCTCTTCACCAAGGAGATCGAGGAAGCGCTGCTGGACGGGCGCATCGATATCGCCGTGCACTCGTCCAAGGACATGCCGACGACGCTGCCGAAGGGGTTGGAATTGTCCGCCTTCCTGCCGCGCGAAGATGCCCGTGAAGCGTTCATCAGCCGGAAAGCAGCTCGCATCGTCGAGCTACCGGCGGGGGCCAAGGTGGGTTCCTCGTCGCTCAGGCGCCAGGCCTTGATTCGCCGGATGCGCCCGGATCTCGATGTCGTCTTGTTCCGGGGCAATGTGCAGACAAGGCTGCGCAAGCTCGACGAGGGCGTCGCCGACGGCACCATTCTCGCCCTGGCCGGGCTGAAGCGGCTCGATCTGGAGCATGTCGCCACCGACGTGATGTCGCTGGAAGCGTTTCCGCCGGCGCCGGGCCAAGGTGCGATCTGCATCGAAAGCCGCATCGGCGATGCGGAAACGGGCGCCATGCTGGCTGCCATCCACGATGTCCCGACGGGCCAGGCGCTGGCTTGCGAGCGCGCTTTCCTTGCCGCACTGGACGGTTCGTGCCGCACGCCGATCGCCGGCTATGCGACGGTTGCCGCCGGTCAACTGTCCTTTTCAGGCATGATCCTGACACCCGACGGCAGCGACGTCCGCCAGGTGGCGCGAGACGGGCTCGGCGAAGACGCCGCGGCAATCGGCGCCGAGGCCGGGGCCGATGTGCGGGCACGCGCCGGCGCGCACTTCTTCGAAGGCTGGAATTGATGGCTTTCGGGGCGGAGCGGCACTGAATGAAACGCGTGCTGGTGACGCGGCCGGAACCCGGCGCCGGCCGGACGGCGGCACGGCTTCGCGAGCGCGGCTTCGAGCCGGTGGTGCTGCCGCTTTCGGAAACGCGCACGTTGCCCGCCGTCCTGGAAATTTCGCCCGAAACCGTCTCTGCCCTGCTGGTGACCAGCGCCAATGCCGTGCGCCATGCGCCGGCTGACCTGCTGGCGCAACTCTCAAATCTGCCTTGCCATGTCGTCGGACCCAAGACGGCCGGGGCTGCACGCGCGGCCGGGCTTTCCGTCGTCGAAACAGGATCCGGCGATGCCAGGCAACTGGCAGAATTGATCGCGCCGGGGCTTGCCGGCAAGACTGTCCTCTACCTGTGCGGGCGTGTCCGTTCCGCGGAGTTCGAGGCATATCTTGCCGGGGAGGCGGTCAAGGTGCTGCCAGTCGAGACCTATGACACGCTGCCGGTCGACTATCCCGGCAAGGTTGCGGCGACACAACTGGCCGGCCAACCGGTGGCCGCGGTGCTGCTCTATTCCGCAAAGGCAGCGCGGACCTATTCGACATTGGTGCAGCGGCCGGAACTGGCGCGCTATTTCGAAGAGACCCGTGTCCTGACGCTGTCGGCACGTGTTGCACAGGCTGTCAGCACCGGTTTTCCGGGGCGGCTTGCGGTCGCAACGCGGCCGGACGAGGACGCCTTGCTGGCACTGCTCGGCGCTGCGGAATGAGGCTGCTTCATCATACCGCCCCTTTTCACAGCTTGGAGGTGTGGTAGACCGTTTTAAGCCTGCCGCCTGACGGTCCGAACCATTTGGGGAGCCGAAGCATGGTCAAGACGCCCAAGACGCGCCACTCCAGGAGCCGTCGCGAACCGGTGACGATCGATCTCGATCCAGCCGATGTTTCGCGGGTGGGCGACAAAGACCGGCCTGACACCGGCAAGCAGCCGGAAGAGGCCCTGGCCGCACAGGCGGACATTTCAGAAACCGAATCGCCCAAAGAGGTCCCGGCAAGCGCTTCCGGCGCCAGTCCGGCCGCGACTGAGGATAAAGTTTCTGAGTCCCGCGGTTTCGACTACGACTTTGGCGAAAGCGATGCCCGGACGCAGTCGAAAGCGACGGAGCAAGGAACGGCGCCCGAAGCGGCGAAGGTCGCAGACGGCGACAAGACGAATGGGGGCTTCGTGAACAATCAGCCCGTGGAACCGAAACGGGGCGGTCCAGGTGTCCTTGCCGCCGGTGTGATCGGCGGGGTGGTCGCCCTCGCCGGGATGGGCGCTCTGCAGGCTGCGGGCCTGTTCGGCTCCTCTGCAGCGAACAGCGAAATTGCAGCGCTCAAAAGCGAGGTGGCGGCGCTCAAATCCAGCTCCAAGCCGGATGCGTCGGTCGAGCTCTCGGCAGCACTTGATCAGGTGAAGACCGATGTCGCCACACTGAAGGCGGCGCCGGCCGCGAGTGCCGACGAAGGGCAAGTCAAAACGCTTTCCGACAAGATTGCCGAGCTTGATGCGGCACTTACTGCGTTGCGCAACGAAAGTGGGGCCGTCGATCTTGGACCATTGAACAGCAAGGTGACGACACTCGACGCGCAGATGCAGTCTGCGCAGCAGGCTGCTGCTGCGCTCGATGGCCGTCTTGGCATGGTCGAGCAGCAGGCGTCGCAGCTTGCAGGCAAGGTGGATGCGCAGGCTTCGCAACCGAAGATAGCGCTGGCCATCGCCGCATCGGCGCTGAAGGCTTCACTCGAGCGTGGCGCGCCGTTCGCCGCGGAACTCGATACGTTCGCGGCGGTCCGGCCGGATGCGCCGCAGATCGCGACTTTGCGCGCCTATGCCGAAAAAGGCGTCCCGAGCCGCATCGATATCGCCGCCGGCATGGCTGACGCCGCCAATGCGATGGTTTCGGCGGCGACGCCTGTCGATCCCGACGAGAGCATCTTCCAGCGCCTGCTGACCAGCGCCGAATCGCTGGTGAAGGTGCGACCGATCGGTGCCGTCGAGGGCAAGGGCGCTCCGGAAACCGTGGCGCGCATGGAAGTCGCCGTGAACCAGGGCGACTATGCCAAGGCGCTTTCCGAGTTCGACACGCTGCCCGACACGGCCAAAGCCGCCGGTGCCGATTTCGCCGGCAAACTCAAGGCCCGGCAAGACGCGGAAGCGGCGGTGAACGAGCTGGTGTCCGGCGCAATGAAAGGATGACGAGATGATCCGCATCCTGTTCTATCTCGCCATCATCTTCGCGCTTGGATTGGGTTTTGCATGGCTGGCCGACCGGCCCGGCGAAATGGTGGTCACCTTCTCCGGCTACCAGTATCAGGTCAGCCTGATGGTCGCGGCAGTGGCTGTCGTCGCGGTCGTAGCCGCGGTGATGCTCACCTGGTGGCTGCTCAAATCGATCTGGAACAGTCCGTACGCGATCGCCCGGCATTTCCGTGTGCGCCGCCGCGACCGCGGCTATCAGGCGCTGTCGACCGGCATGATCGCGGCGGGTGCCGGTGACGGCGCGCTGGCACGTCGCAAAGCCAAGGAAGCCGTCAAGCTGATCCGGTCCGACCAGGAGCCGCTGATCAATCTGCTCGATGCGCAGGCCTCGCTGCTGGAAGGCGACCATGACGGCGCCCGCCAGAAATTCGAGGCGATGCTCGATGATCCTGAAATGCGGCTGCTCGGCCTGCGCGGGCTCTACCTCGAAGCCGAACGGCTGGGCGACCGCAATGCGGCCCGCCACTATGCAGGCCGTGCGGCATCGGTGGCGCCGCAATTGGCGTGGGCCGCCGAAGCGACAATGGAAGAGCTCGCGGCTCGCGGCGACTGGGATGGTGCGCTGAAGCTGGCCGATGCGCAAAAGTCGAGCCACCAGGTCGAACGCGATGTCGCCAATCGGCGCCGTGGTGTGCTTTTGACCGCCAAGGCCGAGGCGCTGATGGACAGCGATGTCGTTGGCGCCAAGGCAGCCGCGCTCGAGGCGAACAAGCTGCTGCCGGAATTCACCCCGGCGGCGATCGTTGCCGCCAAGGTGCTTTTCAAGCAGAACGATCTGCGCAAGGGTTCGAAGATCCTCGAAACCGCATGGCGGGCGGAGCCGCATCCGGATCTCGCCGATCTTTATGTCCATGCCAGGCCGGCCGATGCGGTGCTCGATCGCCTTGGCCGCGCCCGAAAACTGCAGGAGATGAAGAAGAACCACGCTGAATCCTCCCTTGCGGTGGCACGCGCGGCGCTTGACGCCCAGGATTTGGTGCTGGCTCGCGAAGAAGCCGAGGCGGCAGCCCGCATGCAACCCAGCGAGGGCACCTACCTGCTGCTTGCCGATATCGAAGAGGCCGATGGCGGCAATCAGGGCAAGGTGCGGCAGCTGCTCTCGCAAGCGGTGCGCGCGCCGCATGACGCTGCCTGGGTGGCCGACGGTGTCACCGCGGAGCGCTGGGCGCCGATTTCGCCGGTGACCGGGCGGCTCGACGCTTTCGAGTGGCGTGGCCCGGTGGAACGCGCCGGCAGGCTCATCGAGGCAAGCCGGCCGGTTCCGAACGTGGCGCCACCATCCCTGGCCGGACCCGAGCGCGATGACGACGACGTCGTCGTGGTGGACGCAGAAACGGTTCCTGCTTCAAACGGCACGCCAGTGACGAGCCATTCTGTCGCAGCGGCCGACCCTGACGAGACGCCGCACCAGCCCGACGATCCAGGCGTCGGCCCCGACGACGAGGTTGAAAAGCCGCGCCGTTTCCGGTTGTTTTGAAAAGCCACGACTTGATCGCGCTCCGGAAAGGACCAGATTATCCTTATGTTCGAACGTGTTCTGTCTTTTCTGAAAGAGCTGCCTTCGGTCGGTGCGCATAGCCGTCCCCGGGCGGACGATCCACGTGTCGCGGCAGCAGCGCTGCTCTATCATGTCATGAATGCCGACGGCGTGCGCCAGGATGTCGAGTGGGAGCGGTTCAAGGTCATCCTCGCCGAGACTTATTCCGTCGAGGGCCAGGAGCTGGAAGCCTTGGCGGCAGCCGGCGAGAAGGCCGACAACGAGGCGATCGACCTCTATGCCTTCACCAGTGTCCTCAAGCGTGATCTCGAGCCCGAGCAGCGCAAGGCCTTCATCGGGTTGATGTGGGAAATCGTCTATGCGGACGGCGAACTGCACGAGCTCGAAGACAACACCGTCTGGCGGGTGGCCGAGTTGCTCGACGTCGAGCGGGCTGACCGGGTGGCAGCACGGCGGAAGGCGGCAGCCGAGGTTCCGGGAGCCAAGGGCAGCGCGAACGACGAATGAGCAGGGCCGGACATTCGTGAAAGCTGACCAGCGGCCCCGCATCCTGATCGTCCTGCATCAGGAAAGCTCCAGCCCCGGGCGCGTCGGCCACATGCTGATCGAAGCGGGCTATGAGCTCGACATACGCCGTCCGCCGCTTGGCGATCAGCTTCCGCAGACGCTCAGCCAGCATGCCGGTGCCGTCGTGTTCGGCGGACCGATGAGCGCCAACGACCACCACGAGGAATTCGTGCTGCGCGAAACCGATTGGCTGGCGGTGCCGCTCAAGGAGAGCAAACCTCTCCTTGGCATCTGCCTGGGTGCGCAGATGCTGGTCAATCACCTCGGCGGCAAGGTCGATGGCCATCGCGACGGACTGGTCGAGATCGGCTGGTATCCGCTGCGCGCCACCGAGGAAGGCAAGAAGCTGATGCATTGGCCGGAAATGGTCTACCATTTTCACCGCGAGGGCTTTTCGCTGCCGAGGGACGCAACGCTGCTTGCGACCTCAGACAATTATCCCAACCAGGCCTTTCGTTATGGCGACAAGGCCTGGGGTATCCAGTTCCATGGCGAGCTCACCCGTATGATGATGCAGCGCTGGGTGGTGCATGGGGCGCATCGCTTCGAACTGCCGGGCGCCCAGCCCGGCCGCGACCACCTCGGCGGTCGGTTGATCTGGGACATGCACCTGAAGCGTTGGCTGGGTGAGTTCCTGGAAAGGATCTTCGGTCGCCCGGCCGCCCGCTGATCGAAGACCTGCTTATTCCCGAATGTCGAGGCGGCGTACCTTGCGCAGGTCCGGGAAGACCGCAGCCCAGATTCCGGCAACCACGATGGCACCGAGGCCACCGACGACCACCGCCGGCACGGTGCCGATCAGCGCCGCCATGGTGCCGGCGCGGAATTCGCCGACCTCGTTCGAAGCGCCGACAAAGACCTGGTTGACGGCGTTGACGCGGCCGCGAACCTCGTCCGGGGTCCAAAGCTGGATCAGCGTCTCGCGGATATAGACGCTGACCATATCGGTGGCGCCGAGCAGTGCGAGCGCAACGATCGAGAGCCAGGTGATGGTGGACAGCCCGAACAGCGCCGTGACGGCGCCGAACACCGCAACGAAGAACAGCATCACCGCACCGGCATGGTCGCGCAGCGGATGGCCGGCCAGCCAGACGGCGACGCACAAGGCGCCAATGCCGGGAGCCGAGCGCAGCATCCCAAGACCCCATGGACCGAGGTCGAGGATGTCGCGGGCATAGACGGGTAGCAGCGCGGTCGCACCGGAAAGCAGCACGGCCACCAGGTCGAGTGAAATCGCACCCAGCACGACTTTCTCACGCCAGATGTAGTGGAAACCCGCAAACAGGCTCTCCAGGCTGGGTTTATCGGTTTCGCTGCGTTGTGCGGGTTTCGGAATGCCGAGAATCAGCAGGAGTGCGAACAGCATCAGCACGGCGGCGGTACCGTAGGCGATCTCAGATGACAGGCCGTAGAGCAGGCCGCCGGCAACCGGGCCGATGATTGTCGCGGTCTGCCAGGCGGACGAATTCCAGGCAATCGCGTTGGCGAAATCCTTCGGCGGCACGAGGTTGGCGACCAGCGAAGCCGAAGCGGGGCCGAAGAAGGCACGGGCAACCCCAAACAGGAGAAGCACGCCGAAGACCGGGAACGGCGAATACAGCCCATGCCAGGTCAGAAGCAGCAGCACCAGCGCGCAGGCCGCCTCCATCAGCGTTGCCAGCGCCATGATCCTGCGACGGCCGAAACGATCGGCGACGACGCCGGTGACCAGCACCAGAAGGAGCGACGGCAGGAATTGCACGATGCCGACCAGGCCAAGGTCGAAGGGATCGCGGGTGAGGTCGTAGATCTGCCAGCCAACCGCCACGGAAACGACCTGGGTGGCGAAGGTGATCAGAAAGCGGGAGGCCCAATAATTGCGAAATGCCGCGTGACGGAAGGCAGCATAACGCTGATCCGGAGACGGTCGGGATTCGGGAGACATTGAATTCAGCCCTTGGTGGTTTACACAGGCCGGCCGGGCTCTTCCACCATGGGCGCTGTTCCGGTGCGGGAGCTATAAACCAGTTTGCGGCGTTGCGCGCGGATAATTTTCGCCGTGCATGCGATCGGGATAAAAAGTCTGTCCTGTCAGTCGCGCAATGCCGCCGAGATTGCGGCAAGGCCGCCGCGAAGCTCGTCAGCGGTCGGCCAGCCGAAACCGACGCGAAAGAAGCTTTTCGGCATTTCGAACCAGTGGCCTGGGCCGACATAGGTGCCGTGTTTCTCGAGCAGCCTGAGGTAGAACCCATCGAGATCAAAATCAGGGGCGGTGTCGATGCGCGGGAAACCAACGACGCCACCCGACGGCTGCACCCAGTCGACCAGCGGCTCGTTGTCGATCCAGTCCTGAACGATGGCGCGCCGCGCCGCCATCTCGGGCAGCAGTCCGGCGAGAAAGGCATCGCGCTGTTCCAGCATGGTGCGGGCGATCGCCTCGTCGATGACGCTGCCGCAGATGCCGATCTGTTCCTTCGCCGCAAGGAACCTTTCCTGCAGCTCGCTATCGCGCGTGATCAGCCAGCCGATACGGATGCCAGGAATGCCGAAGGCCTTGGACAGCGAGGAGACGCTGATGGCGTGTTTGCTGAGCGACGCTGCTGCCGGCAGCCTGGTGCCATAGCTGAGATCGCGATAGGTCTCGTCGACCAGGAGATAGCAACCGTGTTGCTCTGCGAGGGCGATCAGCCGATCGAGATCGGCGCGGCTCATCATCGTTCCGGTCGGATTGTGCGGGCAGGTGACGCTGATGTACCGGGTCTCGGGTCGCAATGCGGCGGCAATGCGCTGGATATCGATGGTGAAACCATCCTCGAAAGCGAGATCGATGTAGCTGATGGCGCAGCCAATCGCTTTGGGAGTCTCGATGTTGGTGGCGTAGTTCGGCCGCACCACGACAAGGTGGTCGCGTTCCGACAAGAGCGTCGTGGCGATGATGAAAAGTGCGCCGGCCGCGCCCGCAGTGACCAGCACATCATCCGATGTCAGGCCTTTGTCCGTGGCGGCGATCAGCTCGCGCAAGGCCCGGTCGCCGCGATGTTCACCGTAGAAGAGGGTGAGGTCCGGCAGCTTCAGCCCGATATCGGAAAGCTTCTGGTCGGCGATGGAGCTCTCGGAGAGGTTGTAGCGGATGCGGTCATAGCCGTATTCCTCCGGCGCTTCCTTCTCGATCACCATGCGCGCGTAGTTCATCGGCAAACCTCCATCCCCTTGGAGCGCACAAGGATGCTCCAGCACTTTGATTTGACTTCAGCCTAGGGGAGAAGGCTTGCGCGAAACAATCCCGGGCCTGGGATTAGCTTCTCGGCTGCAGGCCCGAGACGATCAGCGCGTAATATTGCAGGGCGAAGTCGACGGCGCGGGTTTTGCCCTCCGGCCGGAACCAGCGCACCATCCAGTTCATCAAAGACAGGACCGCACGGGCAGCGGTGGCGACATCGTCGATGGCGAAGGCGCCGCTGGCCTTGCCGTCGGCGAGCAAGGTGCGCAGCAGCGATTCATAGCGATCCCGCAGTGCCAACTGCTGTTCGGTCCAGTGGTTCTTTTCGATGCCGCCGAATCCGTGCAGCATGACGACGAATGCGGCATGGTTGGCCTCGAGGAATTCCGCCTGCGCGCGCATGAAGGCCTTCAGCCTGTCAGGCGGGATTGCTGCTGCATTCACCTGGGCGCTGACAGCGGCATATTGCCGTTCCAGAAGGTCGATCATCATCTCGTCGAAGATGTCCTTCTTGGTCGGGAAGTAGTGGTAGACAGCGGCCTTTGTCACACCCACCGACTGCGCGACGTCGTTGAGCGAGGCGCCTTCGAAACCATGGGCGGCGAAAAGTTTCGCCGCGGCATCCAGGATGGTGGCGCGGGGCGCCGGCATGCTGGGTGGCCGACCTACCGGTGCTTTCGCTGTCTTGACCTGATCGGACTGTTGACGGGGCATGGGTCAAGTTTTATTACCGGCCAGCCGGTTTGTAAATATGAACGGTACCGCCTGCGCAAGGGGAAGAGGTGCGATCATGGCTGAAGCAGCTTCGTCCGAAAACAAGGTGAGCGTGGAGCATCGCGGCGGCGTCGCGATCGTCACGATCGAGAATCCGCCGGTGAACGCGTTGTCGTTTTCGGTGCGCAAGCCGCTGCATGACGCGCTTGTCAGGCTTCGCGACGACGCGGCCACGGCTGCCATTGTCCTGACCTGCGCCGGCCGCACGTTCATCGCTGGTGCCGACATCACCGAATTCGGCAAGCCGATGCAGGATCCGGACCTGCGCGCGCTGATCGCGCTGCTGGAAACGATCGAAAAGCCGACGGTCGCCGCCATCCATGGTACAGCCTTGGGCGGCGGGCTGGAATTGGCGCTCGGATGTCATTTCCGGGTAGCCGACAAGGCGGCGAAGCTTGGCCTGCCGGAAGTGAAGCTCGGCCTGTTGCCCGGCGCCGGCGGCACGGTTCGCCTGCCTGCCCTGGTCGGCCCGCTGAAGGCGCTGGAAATGATCACGTCCGGGACGCCGATCGCGGCCAGCGAGGCGCTTGAAGCGGGTCTCGTCGACGCGCTGGCCATCGACGGGCTCGTTGCCGATGCTGCCGCCTTTGCAGCGGTCAAGGCGGCGGAAGGGGGGCCTTTCGTTGCCGTGCGGAGCCGGCGCGACAAGATCGACGCCGCCGACCGCGAACAGCTGGAAACCCGCATCAAGGCGATCGCCGCCAAGACCAGGGGTCTGCGGGCGCCCGTTGCCTGCACCGAGGCGGTGCGAAACGCCGTGATTCTGCCCTTTGACGAGGCGCTGGCCGCGGAACGCGTGCTGTTTGTCGAGCTGGTGGCGTCAGATCAATCCAGGGCGCAGCGGCATCTGTTCTTCGCCGAGCGCGAAGCCGCCAAGGTGGAAGGCGTCGACAAGTTGGTGAAGCCGCGGGCCATTCGTCGGGTCGGCATCATTGGTGCTGGTACCATGGGCGGCGGCATCGCCATGGCTTTCGCCAATGGTGGCATCGCGGTCACGCTGATCGAGGCGGCACAGCCCGCGCTGCAGCGCGGGCTCGAGCGCATCGAGAAGAACTATGCGATTTCGGTTTCCCGCGGCTCCTTGAGCGAGGCCGCCAAAGCGGCACGCATGGGACTGCTTTCCGGCGCCACGGACTATGCGGCGCTCGCAGACTGCGACCTGGTCATCGAAGCGGTGTTCGAGGACATGGCGGTCAAGAAGGAAGTGCTGGCGGCCATCGACAAGGTGGTGAAGCCAGGTACGATCATCGCCACCAACACCTCCTACCTCGACGTCAACACCCTGGCCGCCTCCGTCAGCAGGCCACAGGATTTCGCCGGCATGCACTTCTTTTCACCGGCCAACATCATGAAGCTTCTGGAGATCGTGCGTGGCGGGGAAACGGCTCCGGATGTGCTGGTGACGCTGCTATCGCTTGCCCGTTCGATCGGCAAGGTGCCGGTGGTGGTGGGTGTCTGCCATGGTTTCGTCGGCAACCGCATGCTGACAGCCCGCGGTGCGGATGTCGAAGCCCTGCTCCTGGAAGGAGCCAGCCCGACGGATGTCGACAAGGCCTTCACCGATTTCGGCTGGCCGATGGGACCCTTCCAGATGTGGGACCTGGCCGGACTGGATATCAGCTGGCGCAACCGCAAGGCGTTGGGCAAGACAGCGCTGATTGCCGACTGGCTGTGTGAGCAGGGCCGCTTCGGCCAGAAGACCGGCCGTGGGTTCTATCTCTATGCCGATGGCCGCACAGCGGAACCCGATCCCGAACTGGCCAGTCACATCGCCGATGAAGCTAGGCGGCTCGGCATCGCGCCGCGTGTTATCTCGGCCGAGGAGATCATCGAGCGCACGCTCTACCCGTTGATCAACGAAGGCTCGCGCATCCTGGAAGAAGGCATTGCCGCGCGCGAATCCGATGTCGACCTGGTCTGGGTCAATGGCTACGGCTTCCCACTCGGCAAGGGCGGTCCGATGTTCTGGGCACGACAGAAGGGACTGCCGGGCATCGTCGATCGTCTGAGCCACTGGCACCGGAAGACGGGCAAGGACGTGTTCAGGCCATCGGACTGGCTGAAGGCGACGGCTGCGGAAGCGTAGCTGGAATTCCGGAAATCAAAGTTCGCTCCGGCCGTCGGACTGTTTGTCGCAACGCTCAAGGTTTCGAGACCGCCATACGCGTCAAACCGCGATGTCGTATCCGCCAACGACACCGGTGGAAACAATTGTCTCGAAATATTCGACCTTCAAGTCGAAGGATTTGAGCAGCTTCTGCGTACTTGGTTTCACGACCGCATCGTCGAAGCCACCCTTTACGAAATGAGTAGCTGACGTCATGTCGCTCCAGAAACTCATGACGACGAGTTCATTCTCGGTTCCCTTCACCTTACGAGCCAAGCTGGCGCCAAGGTGGCCCGGCAATTCGGCCATCTCGACAAAGGTGGTCCTCCGGAGATGGTCTGCATAGGCGGCTAACACCTCGTCCGAGCCGGCTACGGCCCGCCAGAAACGAATGATCATAAACAGCCTCCCCTGCGTCGGGGTGGGCCGGGAAAGCCCGGTCCGGTTGCCCCCGGCGCCTGGATGATAGATCAACCGATCGCGCGGCGCGAACGCTGGTGTCGCTCGCCGGCTCATTCAATCGCCTGAGTCAGCAACAGCGTCGTCAGCGTCGATCGCAGCTCGGCGGGTCTGACGGGTTTCGACAATATCGGGATGTCAATGTCGTTGACATCTGCGCGGACCCTGGCCTCGTCATGACCGGTCATGATGATGGCGGGTATGGCGCGTTTCTTCAGCGCGCGAACACGCGCGATGCAATCGCTCCCGGTTTGCCTGTTGCCCAGATCGTAATCGGTGACCAGCACATCCCATTGCCCGGGCTTGGTCGGCGGTTCCAGCTCTGCCTGGGGGATGCAACCCCATTTCTCAAGCAGGGCGGCGGTTGCGAGCAGCACCTCCTTGTCGTCTTCGACCAGAAGAACGCGAAGGCCATCGAGAAGTGCCGGCGTCACCGGATCGGCCTGCGTCGGCTGTTCCGCCGGCTGTGGTACGATCTTCAGACCGGTTATGGAGACGCAGGTTCCCTTGTACCTGGTGGATCGGATGTCGACTGCAAGGCCCATCAGCCTGCCGAGGCGCTGAACGATGGGCAGGCCGAGCCCGACGCCTTCGACGTCACGGTCGCCGCGTTCCCTGACCCGGTAGAATTCCTCGAACAGGCGCGGCAGATGCTCTTCCGCGATGCCGTCGCCCTGATCATAGACCTCTATGGAGAGTCTGTCGCCGCGCCGGCGGCAACCGACCAGAACGGGCCTCCCGGGGGCATATTTGATGGCGTTGTTGACGATGTTTTGCACCATCGTGGCGAGCAAGGTCTCGTCCGCTTCGACGTAGCAGGCTGATGCCACGACGCGCAGCGTCACCTTCGACCAGGCGGCGACGTGGGTATTCTGGCGCGCGACCTCGTTGATCAGGTCGCCGACCGCAACGGGCCGCCTCTCCGGCGTGACGCTGCCGCTGTCCAGCGTCGAGATATCCAGGAGCGATCGAAACAGGCTGGAAACGCTGTGCAGGGAGCGGTCGATGTTTTCGACCATCTTGCGCGCCTCCCGCTTCAACCCGGCGTCGGATAGCCAGGCCGTGTAGAGGCTGATGGCATGGATGGGTTGGCGCAGATCATGGCTTGCCTGTGCCAGGAAGCGTGACTTGGCCAGATTGGCCTCCAGCGCCTGCGCATAAGCCGTCTGCAACCGTTTCTGAAGGCCATAAATATAGGCCGGGACAAGGATGGTGGTCAGCAGCAACGTCAGAACCACAAAGGGGTTCGCCTGCATGTAGTCATTGAACAGAAGCGCTACAGATATCGACGCCAGCGCGCAAAAGGTGGCGCCAATGAGATAATGCGAACCATAGCGCAGGCCGTTTCCGACGGTTACCCATAGCAGCATGGCAAAAACGGGGATGGTGACCGCCCCGCCAACCGCCATGGCAAATGTCATGGCAAGGTAGTCGTTGAATATCGTGAATACTCTTCTCTTGAAGTTGTATCCTGGATATTTGTCGATGTGATAAAGAAGAAACCACGACCCAGGTATGTACAGAAGCGTATAGATAACCATGCCCGTGACGACCCAATTCATGGATGCGCCAGTCACCAGCAGGGTGGTCAGCACGTAAGCATCGATCGGCGGGACGGTAACCACCCGCATCACGGCTTGCCCGCGTTCAGCGTCTACGTTCTCGACTGCGTGCCCGACCAGCCATCGGAACTGGTCTCGCAACCTGCCAAATATGGTGAGGCCAACAGCTGAGGTGTCCGTTACCGTCATTGTCATCGGTATTCCTCGCTGTTCCTGCGGATCGTGAGCGGCGGACATATGAGCCGGGCAGACAGACTGCTTTAATAGAGCCATGGGGCCGCTGGCGTGAACTGTGTCGATGTCCGGGGGGCTCGAACACCACGGCTGGGGGTATTTCTTCGAAGTACCTATGGGCATCGCACCACCATCAGTCTGGTTGCGCGTCGGGACGCTCGAAGCTCCGCACTCCGACCAGGCTCGCTGGAGGCTGAGGTCAGCAAGGCGCCAACGTCGCCCTGCCTCCGAACAGGTCGCGCTCTAGGGGCAACCTGCCATGCCTCTTCGTCCCGGCTTCTCTTTCTGAGATGATTTTTGTTCTTGTTGGCTGGTCCTAGTCTCGCTCCTTCGTGCAGGGTGAGAACCAGTTGCGATTCTTACAGGAACCAGTTCTGGCGCCGCTTCAGCAGTGTGACAGCGCGCAAACGCTGCCCTGCGGGTGCTGTTCCCATTTTCCACCACTGGGCGACTAGGACACCTGTCGCAATTGTTCCCCGGTTGCACCACAGGCAAAATTTGAACGTTGCGGTTGATCGTGATCGTCAGGCGGCGGGCTTGGACGGTCGCGTTTTGTTGCAGAGCAGATTTTGCATCGAACGAGGGACGTGTCTTGATCGGAAATACGATCGGAAAATCCGGCGCAGCGCGCTGGACCAAAATTCTTCTGGCTTCCACAATCCTGGGCAACGGCGGTGCCGGCACTGCGTCTGCGGTTGCGTTATCCATTGCGATGTCGGCGACGGGCGGCATCAGCCCGGCATTCGCGCTCGATCCCAATGACACGGTCATCGACACGCCGGGTTCCTATTCCTGGTCGACGGATCAGACATTCCAGGATGACCTGATCATCGGTCTCGAGAACAAGGGCATCGCGGCCACCGTGCGGGATGGCGCCAAGATCTACGTCGAGAATCGGGCGATCATCGCTGGCATGCAAGGATCGCAGGCTACCGTTACAGTGAGCGGTCCGGGAAGTGAGCTGAACGTCATTCGTACGACGGACATACTCGGCAACACGCTCTATGTCGGTGGCGGTTGCAATGGCTATTCAGTCATGTGCGTTTATGGCGGTGATGGCGCGTTGATCGTCGAGAAGGGCGGCAAGGTCGATGCGAAATGGACCCGTATCGGCGATGGCCAGAAGAGCAGGGGAGACCTCACCGTTACCGGCCAAGGGTCAATTCTCAACACCGACGAATTCTATGTCAGGACATGGATCGACAATGCCAAGGGCAGCACCGTAACGATCAGCGATGGTGGTTCCATCGCCACCAACTATGTCTCGACCGGCGGTGATTTCGCCGACGCTCTCGGCTCGAAGGTGGTTGTCACCGGAGAGGGCTCGAAGTGGATCAATACCGGCACTTTCGAGCTGGGGGGAGACATGACCGTCGAAGACGGCGGTCTCCTGAGCACCTCCACTCTCAAGGTGGGAAACAGCTCCATTGGCGAGAACACGCTCTACATTACCGGTGACAAGTCCTCGGTGAATGTCTCAGGCGTTCTTCGCATGGGGCCGGGCAACGTCTCGGTCGCCAACGGAGCCAATTTGAATGTCGTTGGCGGGATCGATCTTTCCGAGGACAATGGCTACGTGACGATCGGTGGCAGGATCGACATGGGAAGCTTCACCGACGAACCGAAGGCTCTCGATCCACAGGCGGCGGGCCACATCAACAAAGAGGCGGTCATCACCTTTGGATCGGGAGACAATGAAGGGGGACGTCTCGTCTTCAATCATACGGAAACGGGTTACGACTTCTCGAATGCGCTGGTTGGCAACGGCGTGATTACGGCCCTGAATGGTGAAACGGTTCTGACCGGCGATCTCACGCGATTTTACGCGACCAACAGCTACGGTGGTATCGTCGTCGACGGCGAGGATGCCAAGCTGGTCCTCAAAACGGACCTTGGCACGGCTGTGGCGGGGATCGATTCCAACAAACTCTCGCCATACGTCAGCCGAATGCAGGTCAGGAACGGTACCTTGGTCCTTGGCGGACAGACGGGCCGGATCGTGACCAATTTCCTCGGCTCGGAGACCTATACGAGCCGGGTGGAGGTGTGGGGCGAGGGCATCAATACGGCTCGCAACATGCCTGCTGCGGTCGGAAGGCTTGAGGGTTGGGGTGCGATCGGCAGCCTCACCGTGGACAAAAACGCGATTGTGTCGCCGGGAACATCCGACAGCCGGATCGGCACGATTGTTGTCAAAGGGCAGGCTCAGTTTGCCACGGGTTCCTTGTACGACGTGGATATCGCAAGCAATGGTGCCAGCGACAAACTCGTCGTGGAGACACTGAAGCAGGCATCCGGCTTCGACGACAATGGGAACCCGAAGACCATTGATGGTCTGGGAACAGTCTATATCGGTAGCGATGTCAATGTTCGTGTAACTGCATTGGACCCAGCTGCGAGCTATCTGTCTGGGCAGACCTATACGATCCTGACTGCGGCCGGCGGAATAGATGGTGAATTTGCACAAGCCGTTTCGCAATCGGCCTTCCTGGATGTCTCGCTGAACCAGACGGCCAATCAGGTCGACCTGAAGATCCAGGTGAAGGACTCCGGCAACCCCGGGGAACCTGGAAATCCCGGAGAACCTGGCAACCCAGGCGAACCCGGCAATCCGGGCGAGCCGGGTAATCCAGGTAATCCAGGAAACCCCGGTGAACCGGGCAACCCCGGAAATCCGGGTAACCCAGATAATCCTGGCACGCCTTCACGTCCCGGCCCGGATGTCAGCGGTCCGTTCGATGATGTGACCGAGACGCACAACCAGTACGAGACGGCGGTGGCCCTGAACTCGTTGCCGCAAAGCGGAACGTCGCTGGCGCTCTACAACACGCTGCTGTTGTTGAATGCCGCCGACGGTCGCGCCGCCTTCGAGCAGCTGTCTGGTGAGGTGCATGCCTCCGGTACGACCGCGCTGATCAATTCGTCGCAATATGTGCGCAACGCCGCCAACGATCGCGTCCGTGCCGCCTTCGGCGATGTCGCCGCAGCCGCCATGCCGGTCATGGCCTATGGTCCCGACGGCAAGGACATCGAAGCCGCAACCACCGCAAGGACTGCCGCCTGGGGCCAGGTCTTCGGTGCCTGGAGCAGCATCGACGGCGATGGCAATGCCTCCCGCATGAAGCAGTCGACCGGCGGCTTCGTCACCGGCATCGACACCGAGCTTGCCGAAGCCTGGCGCGTCGGCGTGCTCGCCGGCTATAGCCGCACCTCCTTCGATGCCAAGGATCGCACCTCGTCGGGCGACAGCGACAACTACCACCTTGGCCTCTATGGCGGCACGCGCTGGGGTGCGCTGGCCCTGCGCACCGGGCTCTCCTACACCTGGAGCAACATCGAGACCGGTCGCACCGTCTCCTTCCGCGGCTTCAATGACGGCCTGTCGGCCGACTATGATGCCGGTGCCTTCCAGGCCTTCGGCGAGCTGGGCTATCGCCTCGATGCGGCGGGAGCCGCCTTCGAGCCGTTCGTCAACCTCGCCCATGTCAGCCTGCGCACCGACGGCTTCACCGAAAAGGGCGGTGCTGCTGCCCTCAGTGCCGAGGCGCAGACCACCAACACCACCTTCTCGACGCTCGGCCTGCGTGCCTCGACCGACTTCATGCTGGGCTCGGTCGCAGCCTCGGCCAACGGCACGGTCGGCTGGAAGCATGCCTTCGGCGACACCACGCCGTTCACCAAGGTCGGCTTTGCCGGTTCCAGCCTGTTCACGGTGGCCGGTGTGCCGATCGCCAAGAACACCTTCGTGCTGCAGACCGGTCTCGACATGAAGGTGACCGACAATGCCACGCTCGGCATCTCCTACAATGGCGAGTTCGGCTCCGGATCGTCGAGCAATGGCGTCGACGCAAGGCTCGGCATCCGCTTCTGATGCCGGAGCAATTTCAGCAAAAGTGCGCAGCGGTTTTGCGTCCGGAATTGCGTGGAAACAAGGAACTGGAGCATTTCCGCGTTTCCGCGAAACGCGGAAACGCTCCAGCCAATAGAGTGTTGATCGGCGCGGCGGCCTTCTTGGCTGCCGCGTCTGCCGCTTGCGGACAGGAACAGCAACCCGCCGCCGGCCCGGCCGCTGCCGCAGGCGGACCGTCGTCGCTGTCGGAGACCTATGAGGACTGGCGCGTCGCCTGCGTGGCGGTGCCCGAGAACAAGAAGCAGTGCGCCTTCTCGCAGGGCCAGGTCAGCCAGAACGGCCAGCGTGTGCTCACCATCGAGCTGGCGCCTGCCGACGATGGCGGCTTGAAGGGCCTTCTGGTGATGCCGTTCGGGCTCAACCTCGACAAGGGCGTGACCTTCTCCGTCGACGACACACCGCCGGGCAAGCCGTCGCGTTTCCGCACCTGCCTGCCGGGTGGCTGCGTCGTGCGGCTCACCTTCACGCCGGCAACCACCAAGGCGCTCAGCACCGGCACCGCGCTGAAGCTCGGCGCCTTCGCTTCGGACACCGAAAAGGACGTCGCCTTCTCCATCTCCCTCAAGGGCTTCAACCAGGCCCTCGAAAGAACCATCCAACTGGGGAAATAAGTCCGCGGATCGTACCCGCCGATCAGTATTAGATAGAACTAATAATAATACATCTGGACTAGAAATGTTTCATAGTAAGCGTGCCGCTGCTATTTGACCGAATAGTCAAATATTTGGAGGGACTTTTGCGGGGCGATCGCATCATACTCGCTGATGATCATCCGCTCTTTCGAGAGGGCATACGCCGGCTGCTGCAAAGAGTGGCGCCGCAAGTTGAAATCATCGAAGCGGACGATCTCGTTCAGATGCTTCATCTTGCTCGCAGGGGGGAGCCGCCGAGCACCTTCATCATCGACCTTATCTTCGCGGGGAAGAGCGTCGAGCCGGATCTTCCCGCGCTGCGGCGGGAGTTCCCGCGGTCTTCGATCATCTTTGTCTCGATGGTGCAGGATCGTGTCATCGCGGAACGCATCATGGGCAAGGGCGCGGATGGATTTATCTGCAAGAGCCTGAGACCGCAGCAGATCATGGCTGGCATCGCGGCGGTACGCGACGGCGAGAGGATCATACTCATCGAGCCCGACGCCAGGGACCTGCCGGAGCTAAAGGATGATCTTTCGGCGCTGACATTCCGGCAACGCGAAGTGCTACGCCTGCTCTCCGCCGGCCGAACCAACAAGGAGATCGGGCAGGCTCTCCACATTTCGCCCTATACTGTCCGTGCCCATGTTTCGGCCTTGCTCAAGACCCTTGGCGTATCATCCCGGACAGCAGCGGTGTCGAAAGCCAAGTCGTCGGGGCTCATCTGAAGGCCGGCGCGGCTGCCGTCGACACGGATAGCCGAAATCGAGGGTAAATTCGGACAGTCAGGGAGCCAGGAGTTCCGTTGGTGGAGCTGAGGGGGATCGAACCCCTGACCTCGTCATTGCGAACGACGCGCTCTCCCAGCTGAGCTACAGCCCCGTCCAGCGGATGGCGCATTTATGAGGCGCCGCGCTTCACTGTCAAGCGAGCTTTTGGACGCCTGCCCGTCGTTGCCGCGTGCCTGGCGATGCCCGATCTTCGATGCGATGGTTTCGATCGAAGGCTGCGACCGCCCTCCCGGGCGGCCTAAAAATTCCGGGAAACCACCGCAAGCGTGCCCGGCTCTTGCCGCATCCGTGCGCAATCGCTAAATGTCGGCAACACTCGGAGACCTGCATGACCGCCCTCATTCAAACCGTCATTCTGGCGCTTGACCTCTATTGGTGGATCATCATCGCCTCGGCCATCTTTTCCTGGCTCTTCGCCTTCAACGTCGTCAACCCGCGTAACCAGGTGGTCAACACGATCGGTAATGCGCTCTACCGGCTGACCGAACCGGCACTGCGCCCCATCCGCCGTATCCTGCCGGATCTGGGAGGTATCGACATTTCGCCGATCATCCTCCTGCTGATCCTGTTTTTCCTGCGCCAGTTCATCCTCACAACCATCTACCCGGCGCTCGTCTGACGCCAGTGATGGGCGAAATCCTTCGCCTGCGCCCCGACGGCATCGATCTGTTCGTTCGGTTGACGCCGAAGGCGGCGTCCGATGCGCTGGATGGTGCTGAGACCGCTGCCGATGGCCGTAGCCATCTCAAGGCACGCGGGCGCGCCGTTCCGGAAAAGGGTGCCGCCAATCTTGCGCTGGAGAGGCTTGTCGCCAGAGCTCTCGCCGTGCCGCTGTCATCCGTGGCCGTGGTGGCCGGCGGCACGGCGCGGTTGAAGACGCTGCGTGTCAGCGGCGATCCGGCCGAGCTCGCGGGGCGGGTGTCTGGAGCAATTCCAGGAAAAGCGTGCAACGGTTTTCCATCCGGAATTGCTTAGAACAAAGAGTTGGAGCGTTTCCGTGAAAACGGAAACGCCCTGGCCCCGGCGTGGCACGGACGCGGTTTTGGCGATATGGTGCAGACGTCCGTCAGCCGGAGAACGCCATGCGCAGCATCCTGACCTTTCTCGTTCTTGCCGGCTTCTGCCAATCCGCGTCAGCGGGCCAGATCACGAGCGTCTATACGGACCTTGTCACCGAAAAGGATTGCCTGACCTATGCGAAGGCCGGCGAGAGCGACGGCGACTGGGCCGATCTTTCCTGCTCGGGCTATCGCGGCTATCCGGTTCTGCTCGCCTATGATGACGCGCGCGAGTCTGTTTTCTACGGTTTTCCACCCGCGGACATGACGTCGAGCTGGGAGAGTTTCGTCGGCTTCAACAGCGCCGGACCGAAGGTGGAGTGGCGCGTGGAGACGACGGGGGATGTCTCGGTTCCGTTTGCGGCCATCCACCGCCGTTCCGTCAGCAGCGGCGATGACGGCACGAAAAAGACCGACGTCCTCGTGGTGGCGAAGGTTGCCCAGATGGAAGGCCGTCAAGGCTGCACGATCGCGCTGGTCGCAGCCGGAAGTCCCAATGCCAATGAAGAAGCGCGCAAGATAGCCGACGAGAAGGCGCGTTCCTTTGCGTGCGGAAAAGATACGCGCATCACCGTCGGCGACGTTCCGGCCTTCGGCCGGGTCGACAACTGAAGACGCCGGCGACCCAAGGGGCACCGGCGTCCAAAGCATTCCAGAAAAAGTGTGCGGCAGTCGTCCGTCCGGAATTGCGTAAACAGAAGCTGGAGACGGCCTACTTCTTGGCTGCCTTGGCGCGTTCGATGGCTTCGACGATCATCTTCTTGGCGTAGGCCGCATCGTGCCAGCCGCCGATCTTTACCCATTTGCCGGGTTCGAGATCCTTGTAGTGCTCGAAGAAGTGCTCGATCTGCTTGAGGGTGATCTCCGGCATGTCGGTGTAGTCAAACACCTTCTCGTAGCGCTTGGTGATGTGCGACGACGGCACCGCGATCACCTTCTCGTCCTGGCCGGCATTGTCTTCCATGATCAGGACGCCGATCGGGCGTACGTTGATGACGCAGCCAGGCACCAGTTCACGCGTGTTGCAGACCAGCACGTCGATCGGATCGCCGTCGCCGGACAAGGTGTGCGGCACGAAGCCGTAGTTGCCTGGATAGCGCATCGGCGTGTAGAGGAAACGGTCGACGAACAGAGTGCCGGCTTCCTTATCCATCTCGTATTTGATCGGCTCGCCGCCGACAGCGACTTCGATGATGACGTTGACGTCTTCCGGCGGATTCTTGCCGATGGATATCGCCTCGATACGCATGGGTAACCCTCGCTTTGGCGCTGTCCTGATCGGGATCTGTCATCAGGTCATGCGCAGGATGAAATGGCTTGCCGCGCCCCATACGCATCTTGACTTGCGTGGGGGCAGGCAACCGCGCACCGAATAACGGGCGAAACGGCTTTGTGCAATGCGGCAATGCGTGCGGAAGGAGAAGGCGGCGCCGACCTGGTCAATCCCAGACGAAAGCGACCTTCTTCAGCGCCTTCTGCTCGAAGATTTCGACGCCTTCGGCGACATCGCGGCCACCTTCGCCGGCATAGAAGGCGAGCGCATTCTGGTTCTCTTCCAGCGCCCAGACGACGAGGCCGCTCAAGCCATGATCGGCAAGCTTGCGGCGCGCTGCCGAAAACAGCCTGCGGCCAAGGCCGATGCCCTGGTATTCGGGACGCAGGTAAAGCTCGTAGATCTCGCCCTGCTGGCGCAATTCGCGGGCACGATTGCGACCGACGGTCGCGTAGCCGGCGATCGTTCCGCCGATTTCAACCACCAGCACGGTGGCAGCCCGGCGGATGGCATTCGACCACCAATCGGAGCCGCGGCGATTGATCATCGCCGTCAGCGTCTTGTGCGGGATGATACCGCTATAGGCGCCTCGCCAGGCCTCGAGATGCACGTCGGCAATCGCCGCCGCGTCTTGCGGCTCGGCCCTGCGGATGTCGATGGTCAACGTGTTCATGGTTTGTTAACCATAGACCCGGTCGGCAAACTTGCAAAGAGTCCGGCTTGCTTTCGCACAAGCGAAAATACTGGGCCAAAAAAGGTGGCCTAGATCTCGACCAGATGGTCGTCGAGTTCGTTGACGTCGTCGGGGCCGACCGGGAAATGCTCCGCCAGCACGGAACCGACCGCGCCGATGGCACTCACGAAACCGTCGGCCAGGCGATCATCGCCGGCATGGGCGGTCAGGTCGCGCACCACACCGTCCCAGACATGCTGGCCGACCTTGGCGTCGATGCCGCTGTCGGCGACAACTTCGGCATAACGTTCGGCGATCGAAACGAAGATCAGCACACCGGTCCGTGCAGCGGTGCGATGCACGTTGCGCGCCAGGAACTGCTTGACCGCATTGGCATGCGCGGCCTTGTAGCGTTGCCGGCGCGGCACGAAATGGATGCGCAGGCCTGGCACCAGCCACAGAAGGACAAACAGGCTGATGGCGGCCACTGCCTGCACGATGAGAAAATGCGGCAGGCGTACGCTCAGCCACAATGCCTCCAGCACGTAACCGAAAGCGATGCTGACGGCGAACAGGGCAAGCGTTGCGGTGAAGGCCGCCTGGAAGAAATATCCGTCGCTCGAGCGCGCCACCACGCAGTAGATTTCGCCGCTTGTGGTTTGCTCCGCCGCACGGATCGCCTGCGCGATGCGCTCATGGTCGGCATGGGTGAGTGAACGTGTCGCCATCGTCACCAGCTCCCCGAAGATCCGCCGCCGCCGGAAGAGCCGCCGCCGCCCGAAAAACCACCACCACCGCCACCGGAAGACCACCCACCGCCACCGCCTGACCATCCACTACCGCCGGACGACCAGCCACCACCGCTGTTGTTGGACGAACGTCTGTTGGTGTCGAAGGTCATTCCCAGCCAACGGTAGCGACCAGGGCCAATCTTGGTGCCGAAAATCGGCGGCAGGATCGCGATGGCAAGGCCGCCGAAGAACAGGACCGCCCATATGGTGATGAACAGCGCAAACATCACCTGTTCGGCGTCGTATTCGCTGAAGCTGTCCTGCTGGTGGCGCTTGCCGCGCGCCTCGAGTTCTTCCGGATTGCCCTCCAGCACCATGATCATGTCGTCGACGGCCTTGGTGATGCCGCCGGCAAAGTCGCCGCCACGAAAAGCCGGCACCATGTCGTTTTCGATGATCAGCTTGGTATGCAGGTCGGTCAGCGTGCCTTCCAGGCCGTAACCAACCTCGATGCGCATCTTGCGGTCGTTCTTGGCTACCAGCAGCAGGACGCCGTTGTTGTCGCTGGCCTGACCGAGCTTCCAGGCGCGGAACAACCGGTTGGCATAGGGCTCGATCTCCTCGCCGCCGAGGCTGTCGATGGTGGCGACGACGATCTGGTCGGAGCCCTTCTTTTCGAAGTCGGCCAGTTTTTGTTCGAGGGCTGCCTTCGCTGCCGGGTCAAGCATGCCGGCATTGTCGACGATACGCCCGGTCAAGGCTGGCAGATCGTCGGCCAGCGCCATGCCAGCAAGCAACATGGCGAAGACCATCGCCAGCAGCAGCTTGAGCGCAACAGCCCACGACACTGCGTGGGTCTCATGCGCGGGCAAACGGCGGGATGGCAGGGAGGAACGCAAGGTTCAGCCGGTCCGGGTCAGGGAAGGGGTGGCGTTCAGCCACCCTGACCCGCAGGTTTGCTGGTGCCGAAGTCGACCTTCGGCGTCTGCATCTTGTCCTCGCTGATGGTGAAGTTCTGGAAGGGTTCGTTGGAGCGGAACCAGAACGTCGCCCACAGCACGGACGGGAAGGTCTTCAGCGTCAGATTGTAGTCCTTGACCGCCTGGATGTAATCGCGGCGTGCCACGGCGATGCGGTTTTCGGTGCCTTCAAGCTGTGCCTGAAGCGCGATGAAATTCTGGTTGGCCTTGAGGTCGGGATAGTTCTCGGTGATGGCGAGCAGGCGCGACAGCGCGCTGGTCAGGCCCGACTGGCTGTCCTGGAACCTCTTGAAGGCTTCGGGATCCTTGAGGGTTTCGGGTGTCACCGTGACCTGCGTGGCCTTGGCACGGGCCTCGACCACGGCATCCAGGGTGTCCTTTTCGTGAGCGGCGTAGCCTTTCACCGTCTCCACGAGGTTCGGAATCAGGTCGGCGCGGCGCTGATACTGGTTCAGCACTTCGCTCCAGGCTGCCTTGGCGTTTTCTTCCGCCGTGGGAATGGTGTTGTAGCCGCAGGCCGACAGCAGCGGCAGCAAAAGCGCCATCAAAAGGAAAGCCGGGAGGTTGCGGGGAAGCGAAGACAGGCGCTTTGCGTACATGAGCGGTCCCTCGTTTGCTCGAATAGGCAAGCAATACCATAAAGATCGCAGGATAAAACGCCTTTGCATGACCGCCGCCAACGCCGGTGGCGCAGCCTCGTCGGCAACGAGGCCCTGTAACCTCGAGCGCGATCGGGCTAGGATCAGCGAAAAGAGGAGCATCCATGGCAGGTCATGCCGACAGGGACAGCGAGCACGAGTCGCGCCGCATCCTGGACCGCATTGCACGCGAGACCGAGCCCGGCGGCCTGCCATCCGACCGGCATGCAGCCGACCAGGGTGATTTCGATCCAATTGAATATTGGGGCACCCGCATCGGCCGTGTGCTAGGCGTCATCCTGGCGATCGCGATGCTGATCGCTGTCGGTTATTACATCGCCCGCCATCTATAGGACCATCATGAACACCAGTCAGGCCGAGGCGCCCCGCGCCGTCATCGTCGTGTCCAGCCATGTTGCGCGCGGGTCCGTGGGCAATCGCGCTGCTGTCTTCGCGCTGGAGACACTGGGTTTCCCTGTATGGGCGGTCCCAACCGTGATTCTGCCCTGGCATCCCGGTCACGGTCGGGCGACAAGGATTGTTCCGCCTGCGGAACAATTTGCGGCGCTGATGGCCGACCTGGCGCGCGCGCCCTGGCTCGGCGAGGTCGGCGCCGTCCTTTCCGGCTATCTCGGCGAGGCAAGCCAGGCTGATGCCATTGCCGACCTGGTCGACGCGGTAAAGGCCAGGAATCCAGGTGCACTCTACGTCTGCGATCCGGTGATGGGCGATTCCGGCGGGCTTTATGTCCCCGAAGCAACCGCCAAGGCCCTGCGCGACCGGCTGATGCCGTTGGCCGATATCGCCACGCCGAACCGCTACGAACTCGCCTGGATGGCGGGAGCCGACCTGCCGGACCTGAAATCGACCACTGCGGCGGCGCTGGATGCTGGTCCGGCAACCATGCTGGTGACGTCGGCGCCGGCGATGATGTCGGGCAGCACCGGCAATCTCCTGCTCGATTCCAGCCAGGTGCTGCTCGCCGAACACCGTCTGATCGACCGGCCGCCGAATGGCCTCGGCGATCTCACCGGCGCGGTCTTTCTGGCCCGGACCCTGTCCGGTCAGCCACCCGCCAAGGCGCTGCAATCAACGACGGCCGCCGTCTACGAGATCCTGGCGCGTACGGCCAAACGTGGCGGCGACGAGTTGCAGCTGGAAACCGATGCGCAAAGCCTGTCGCAACCCATGGCGATGGTGCAGATGCGCCATCTCACGCATCCGGGTCGAGGTCGCACCGCATGACCGGAAACCCGGCCAACGTAACCGTGGCTGGGGTCGATGGCTGCAAGGCTGGCTGGATTGCGATGCGGCAGGATCCTGGCGGATCACCGATCGTCGGTGTCTATCCTGGCTTCGACGATCTCCTGACGGCCCTACCGTCTGATGCGATCGTGGCTGTCGACATGCCGATCGGTCTGCCCGAGGTTTCGGGCAAAGGCGGGCGCGGGCCCGAAGCACTGGTGCGCCCCTTGCTTGGCCAACGACAATCCAGCGTCTTCGCCATTCCATCGCGGGCAGCAGTCTATGCCGATACAGCCAGCTTCAGCACAGTCGAAGCCTGGTATGAGGCGCATCGGCGCGCCAGCGCCGTCGCGGCGGCGACGTCCAATCCGCCGCGGGGCGTCTCGATCCAGGCCTTCGGCATCTTCGGCAAGATCCGCGAGATCGACAGGCTTTTGACGGCGCGGCCGGATCTACGAGCGCGCGTTTTCGAGTCTCATCCCGAGGTGGCATTCTGGCGGCTCAATGGCGGCCGTGCGATGACCCTGCCCAAGAAGATCAAGGGCACGGTCAATCCAGCCGGCATGGAAGAGCGGCGGGCTTTGCTCGCCCGTCACGGCTATGAGCGCGCCTTTCTTGATCAGGCGCCGCCGAAAGGTGCCGCGGCGGACGATTTTCTCGACGCCGCTGCCATGTTGCTGGTTGCAGGCCGGATCGCGCGGGGCGAAGCTGCCTCCTATCCGAATCCGCCGGGGGTCGATGACAGAGGAATCCCTGTCGCTATCCATGTTTGAACGGTTTGGCATAGCGAGCTATGCGCCATGCATGGTTCTCGCGGGAGAGCTATGACAATTTTGCATTGATTGCCTGGCCAATTTGCCGTTAGTGCCATTCGCAGTGGAAACGAGCCGTCGCCGTCCAGCCTGGAAAGGTCCAGATGCCGCATCTCCCAGAACATCTCATTGCCGGTTATCGCAACTTCATCAACGGCCGCTATGTGGCCGAGGCCGATCACTACAGGTCGCTTGCACGCGAAGGCCAGGCGCCGGAGACGATGATCGTGGCCTGCTGCGATTCGCGCGCCGCGCCGGAGGTGATCTTCAATGCCGGCCCAGGCGAACTGTTCGTGCTGCGCAATGTTGCCAATCTGGTGCCACCCTATGCGCCTGATGGCGAGTACCATTCAACCTCGGCCGCGCTCGAGTTCGCGGTGCAGAGCCTGAAGGTCAAGAACATAGTCGTCATGGGGCACGGCCGCTGCGGTGGCATTCGCGCCGCGCTCGATACAACATCCGCTCCGCTGTCGCCGGGCGATTTCATCGGCAAGTGGATGAGCCTGATCGCGCCGGCCGCCGAAGCTGTTTCAGCCTCGACCATGATGACGACCGGCGAACGGCAGACGGCGCTGGAGCGCATCTCCATCCGCTATTCCATCGCCAACCTGCGCACCTTTCCCTGCGTGAAGATTCTGGAAGGCAAGGGCAAGCTCACCCTGCACGGCGCATGGTTCGATATTTCAACCGGCGAGTTGTGGGCGATGAACAACGAAACCGGCGATTTCGAACGGCCCGATATCAGCTGAAGACAACCACGGGCGGCACCGCCGGCCGCGTGCGCTTCACTTCTCATCCATACAGGCCTAGGTTGCATGGAGGAGGTGTCGTCCTGTGCCAGTTGTCGGCTCGTCGAAACTCTGTCTGGTCGTCCTTTACGTCCTGATGCTGGGTTCAGCGCGGGCTGACGACAACACCGTGATAGGCCGCTGGTATTCAGCACTGCTGGTTGCAGACCGCGGCCAGCTCGCGGACATGCTGACCGATGATGCCCGCATCCGATTGCAGGATGTCGATACCGAACAGAACAAGCAGCAGTTCCTTGCTTCGATGGACGAATGGCAGGGCGCGGTATCAGGCGCAAACATTCGGCATCGCATCGAAAGCGCCGACAACGGTCTGGTCACTGTCGTCGTCTGCTACGACTTTCCCGGTAATGATCTTCTGACAAGAGAGGTGTTCGCACTGAGCGACGAACGCATCACCGCATCCTCGCAAGCGACCATTGCGGAAAATTGCGACGGCTTCTGAGAAACCTGCGCCAGGCCCTTCGTCGCTGGCTATCCGACGCGGGCCGGCGGGGCCTGTCGTTGCACCGGCGGTCCCATCGGCCTACATCGGAAAGATATTGTCGTTCCGCCTTCCTCACGTTCAGCGAAAGTCCCCCAATGTCCGTATCCGATCTCGCCGCCCATGCTTTGACCAACTGGCAGGGGCCGCTCGGTCTTCCCGATTTCACGAAGATCGGCGATGAAGACTTTGGGCCGGTGTTCGAGGCGGCGCTGAAGGCGCATGAGGCGGAAATCGATGCCATAACCGCCAACACCGAACCGGCTACCGTCGAAAATACACTGCAGGCACTGGAGCTTGCCGGTGAAGCGCTCGACCGCGTCTCCTCGATCTTCTGGTGCCGGGCCGGTGCCCATACCAACGACGCCATCCAAGCCATGGAGCGCGAGGTCGCGCCGAAGATGTCGCGGCATTTCTCGGCAATCTCGATGAACGAGAAGCTGTTTGCCCGCATCGACGATCTCTATCAGCGGCGCGATGGCCTGAAGCTCGATGGCGAGACGTTGCGTGTCCTGGAACGGACCTGGAAAGGGTTCGTCCGCTCCGGTGCCAAGCTTGACGCCGAAGGCAAGAAGCGGCTTGCGGCGATCAACGAACATTTGTCTTCGCTTGGCACCACCTTCGGCCAGAACGTGCTGGCCGATGAGCGGGAATGGGCACTGTTTCTCGATGAGGCCGACCTTGCCGGCCTCCCCGATTTCCTGAGAAGCGCGATGGCGGAGGCCGCCGAGACGCGCGGCCAGAAGGGCCGCTATGCGGTGACGTTGTCGCGGTCGATCTACGAACCCTTCACCACCTTCTCCGAGCGTCGCGACCTGCGTGAGGGCGCATGGCGCGCCTTCACCCGGCGTGGCCAGAACGGCGGCGCCAGCGACAACACCGCGGTGGTGCGCGACATGCTTAGGCTGCGTGCCGAGAAGGCGAAGCTGCTGGGTTATGATTCCTTTGCCGCGCTGAAGCTCGACGACACCATGGCCAAGACACCGAAGGCCGTGCACGACCTGCTCGACCCGGTCTGGGAGAAGGCGCTGGAGAAGGCTGCGGCCGACCAGAAGGAACTGCAGCGGCTGGCGGTTGCTGCCGGCAGCAACGAACAATTCGCTGCCTGGGACTGGCGATTCTACCAGGAGAAACTGCGCGCCGAAAAGTTCGCTTTCGACGAGGCCGAACTGAAGCCCTATCTGCAGCTCGACCACGTCATCGCTGCCTGCTTCGACGTGGCGACGAAGCTGTTTGGCCTCACCTTCGAAGAGAAGAAGGGCATTGCCGGCTGGCATCCGGATGCGCGTGTGTTCGTGGTCAGGAACCCCGACGGATCGGAGCGCGCGCTCTTCCTGGCGGACTATTTCGCCAGATCGTCCAAGCGGTCCGGTGCCTGGATGAGTGCGCTGCAGTCGGGCTACAAGCTGGGCAAGGGTGCGAAGCCGATCATCTACAACATCATGAATTTTGCCAAGCCGCCCGTCGGCGAGGCCGCCTTGCTGTCAGTGGACGAGGCCAAGACCCTGTTCCATGAATTCGGCCATGCGCTGCACGGCATGCTGACCGACGTCACTTGGCCGTCGGTTTCGGGCACTTCGGTCAGCCGCGACTTTGTCGAGCTGCCTTCGCAGCTCTACGAACATTGGCTGACGGTGCCGGCAGTGCTGGAAAAACACGCACTGCATGTGAAGACCGGCAAGCCGATGCCAAAGGAACTGCTCGACAAGATGCTGGCGGCGCGCACGTTCGGCGCCGGCTTCGCCACGGTCGAGTTCACCGCCTCGGCGCTGGTCGACATGGCCTATCATGCGCGTTCGGATGCACCGGCCGAACCGCTGGCCTTCGAGACGGAGACCCTTGAGAAACTCGCGATGCCGGACACGATCGCCATGCGCCATCGTACTCCGCATTTCAGCCATGTCTTCGCCGGTGACGGCTATTCAGCCGGCTACTATTCCTACATGTGGTCGGAGGTGCTCGATGCCGATGCCTTCTCGGCCTTCGAGGAAACCGGCGATCCGTTCAATCCGGCTCTGGCGAAAAAGCTGCGGGAAAACATCTACGCGGCCGGCGGCTCGAAGGATCCGGAAGAGCTCTATACCGCCTTCCGCGGCAAGATGCCGACCGCGGATGCCATGATGGTGAAGCGCGGGCTGACCTGATCCTGTTCCTCATGCCTGTCCGGTGGATGAGGCGCTGGAGGGCCTGCTAACGCGCTAGCGCGGCGCTAGCCTTTCAGGCTGGCGCCGATCAGAAGGTCGGCCTGTTTGGCAACCGACTGCGAGGGACCGCCCGGGCCGAAGATCTGGCTTGAGATGTAGGCGCCTTCGATGAGAAGCAGCAGGCCGTCGCCCAGCGTGCCGGGGTCGGCCGCCCCCATCTCCTTGGCCATGGCGCGCAGACGACGGCGCAGTTCGCGCTTGTTCTCTTCGCTGACCACGCGCGCGGGGTGACCGGGTTCGGGGTATTCGACCGCTGCATTGGTCATGCCGCAGCCGCGGTAGCCCTGTTTCTGCGAGCGTTTGCCGACGCGCGTCAGGAACGCGATGATCTGAGCCCGCGCATCGCCCTGATGCGCAGCCACTGCTTCGTCGAAACGCTCCCAGAACTCGATGTCGTATTTACGCAGATAGGATGCCGCGAGCTCGTCCTTCGATGAAAACGAGCGATAGAGGCTTGGCTTGGTGACGCCCGCCTTTTTCACGATCTCGTCGACGCCGATCGCCCGGATGCCTTCGCGGTAGAAGAGCTCATGCGCGACGCCGAGGATTTTCTCGGCCGCCGGCGGCAAGGCTGCGTCTCGCGAAACGCTGGGTTCAATATTTTTGTCAGTGGGCATGAGGTGTTCCAATTGACATGTTACTAACCGGTACGTACACATTCGGCAACTGCAACGTACCGGTCAGTAACATGATAGTCCAGCCCCGCCCGTTTGGCCAGCGCTACGCCTTCGTCGTCGTTGCGGTCATCTTCCTCTCCCTGCTCATCGCCGCGGGCCTGCGTTCCGCGCCCTCCGTGATGATGCTGCCGCTGGAGAATGATTTCGGCTGGCGCCGCGACGTGGTGTCGCTGGCAGCCGCCATCGGCATTTTCCTTTATGGCATGACCGGTCCTTTCGCCGCCGCGCTGATGGAACGCATCGGCCTGCGCAAGACGGTGATCGGTTCGCTGGTGGTGATGTCGGCATCCACCGGGCTTTCGCTGTTCATGACGCAGTCCTGGCAACTCATCGCCACCTGGGGTGTATTCTCCGGCGTCGGTTCGGGCGCTGTCGCCACCGTACTCGGCGCCACCATCGTCAACCGCTGGTTCAAGACCAACCGCGGCCTGGTCATGGGCCTGATGTCGGCGTCCAGCGCGACCGGCTTGCTGATCTTCCTGCCTTTCCTGGCCTGGCTTGCACAGTCGGGTGGCTGGAAGCCGGTGGCGCTCGTCATTGCCATCGCCACCGCAGCTCTGGTGCCGTTGGTCTGGCTGCTGGTGCCGGAGCGGCCGGCGTCGATCGGCCAGGTGCGTTTCGGCGCCGAACCCGACGATGTGCCGCCGACGCCGCCAGCGGCAGCCGGCAACTTCATCTCCCATACGCTGAGCACACTGCGCGAAGCAGCCAGGACACGCGTGTTCTGGTACCTCTTTGCCACTTTCTTCATCTGCGGCTTCACGACCAACGGTCTTGTCGGCACGCATCTGATCGCGTTCTGTGCCGACAATGGCATCAACGAGATCCAGGCTGCCGGTCTGTTGTCGCTGATGGGTATCTTCGACCTCATCGGCACGACCCTGTCGGGCTGGCTTACCGACCGTTTCGATCCGCGCAAGCTGCTCGGCGTCTATTATGCCATTCGTGGCCTCTCGCTGATGTATCTGCCTTATTCCGGTTTCTCGGCGACCGCGCTCATCGTTTTCGCGGTGTTCTACGGGCTGGACTGGATCGCCACCGTGCCGCCGACGTTGCGTTTGTCCAACGAAGCCTTCGGTGATGCCAAGGGACCGCTGGTGTTTGGCTGGATTGTTGCCGGCCATCAGGTCGGCGCGGCTACGGCCGCGTTCTTCGGCGGAGCTATGCGGGAGTTCCAGGGCAGCTATGAGCTTGCCTTTGTCATTGCCGGCATGACCGGCATCATCGCCGCCTGCCTGTCGCTGCTGATCAACACCAACCGCCCAATGCTGGAGCCGAAAGAGCAGCCGGCCTGATTCCAGAGCGTTTCCGTTTTTCACGGAAACGCTCTGTCTTCTTTTGCTGGAATTATCCCAGCGGCGGCAAACTGTGGACCGTCAAGAAAGTTTCACGTCTCCGAAATGCGGCTGAAACAATGGCCAAGGACCTTGGCGGCACCCATTCGCCGCCAAGGAGCCAGCCATGAGCAAGCCAACCAGCATCAACCGCCGTGCCTTCATCGTCTCGACAGGGGCAGCTGGCCTGGTCGGATTGTCGGGTTTGGCCATGCCTTATTATTCGCGTGCGAACACGCGGCCGGCCTTTACCCACGGTGTCCAGTCGGGCGACATCGACGCGATATCAGGCATGATCTGGACGCGCGCCGACAGGCCATCGCGCGTGCAGTTCGAAGTGGCGACGACGGAAAGTTTCGCCAATGCCGAACGCCTGGCACCGCTCAATGCGCTGCCTGACAGCGACTATGCGGTGAAACGCCTGCTCACAGACCTGGCGTCGGACCAGGACATCTTCTATCGGATGACGCTTGCCGACCTGAATGACATCAACGCGGTGTCCGAGCCGATCGTCGGCCGTTTCCGCACCGCGCCGACCTCGCGCCGCTCCGTGCGCTTCGCATGGTCGGGCGATACCGCCGGCCAGGGCTGGGGCATCGATGAGGTCGGCATGAAGACCTATGCCTCGATCGCCAGGCACACGCCCGATTTCTTCCTGCATTCGGGCGACACGATCTATGCCGATGGCGCCATGAAGGACGAGGTTGATCTCAAGGACGGCACAAAGTGGAAGAACGTCGTGCTCATCGACGAGAAGCGCAAGGTTGCCGAGACGCTCGACGAATATCGCGGGCAGTGGAAATACAACCTGCTCGACAAGAACCTGCTTGCCATGAACGCGGCACTGCCGACTTTCTTCCAATGGGACGACCATGAGGTGGTCAACAACTGGTCGAGCTCGAAAGATCTGACCGCCGACGACCGCTACAAGGAAAAATCGATTGCCGTGCTGGCGGCACGTGCCGGCCGAGCCTTCCATGAGATGACGCCGATCCGCTTCACGCCGGCCGAGCCCGGTCGGGTCTATCGCAAGATCGCGTATGGTCCGCTGGTCGACGTCTTCTTCCTCGACATGCGCTCCTATCGCGGCGCCAACGGCCCGAACCTGCAGACCGAACTCAACGCGGGCTCGCGCATGCTGGGCGAGCAGCAGACCCGCTGGCTCAAGCGCGAGCTCGCCAATTCCAAGGCCACCTGGAAGGTGATTGCCGCCGACATGCCGATCGGCCTGGTGGTGTGGGACGACGCCGCCAACAAGAAAGGCTCGGAAGCGGTCGCCAATGGCGACAACGGCCCGGCCAAGGGGCGCGAGCTCGAATTCGCCGACCTGCTGCGCTTCATCAAGAATGCCGGCATCACCAACACGGTCTGGCTGACGGCGGACGTACACTACACAGCAGCCCATCACTACAGCCCGGATCGCGCGCAGTTCCAGGATTTCGAGCCGTTCTGGGAATTCGTCTCCGGGCCGATACACTCCGGTACCTTCGGTCCCAACGATCTCGACATGACCTTCGGGCCGGAAGTGAAGTATGTGAAGGCGCCGAGCGCCGAGCAAGGCCAGAACCTGCCGCCTTCCGCAGGCTTTCAGTTCTTCGGCCTTGTCGACATCGACGGTATTACCGGGCAGCTGACCGTCAGGCTGATGGATCGCGACGACAACGAGCTCTACAAGACGACGCTCGATCCGGTTCGGGCTGCGTGATCTGGGATCAGTGCTCGAAGCAGGCGGCGGGCACGTTTGGCCAGGTCGCCTTCTCACAACCGATATCGGCCTGGCGCTGCTTGAAGGCGGCGCTAACCGGGCCGGTAACGATCGGGTCGACCCCGTCCGGAGCGTCCGCAAAGAGCTTTTCCGCCTGCGTCGTCACCACGGCCATCGGCTTGTCGGCGGGCGTTGCTGCCGACCATGCGCCACCCAGCGCCAGCAAGGCGACGAGCGTGGCCGAGAGGGAGATCATCACGAACCGGTTCAGACTGCGTATCATGGACGCCCGAATGCTCCACAGCGGAAAAGGTTCCGCGTTTGGTTAATGAAATTCTACGCTGCTGCCACTTAACAAAAGGTGACCAACCAACTGCCGGCACGCCGCCCCCTTTCGCAAATGCGAAAAACCCTGTATGAGCCGCGCAACTGAAAAAGGCGGCGTCTCGATTTGACTATCCGGGCGTGCTGCCTGAACAACCTCCGAGACCCAGCATGAACATCCGCAATATCGCGATCATCGCGCACGTCGACCATGGCAAGACCACTCTGGTCGACCAGCTCCTCAAGCAGTCCGGCTCGTTCCGCGAGAACCAGCGTGTCGCCGAACGCGCGATGGATTCGAACGACCTCGAAAAGGAACGTGGCATCACCATCCTGGCCAAGGCGACTTCGGTCGACTGGAAGGATACCCGCATCAACATCGTCGACACCCCCGGCCACGCCGACTTCGGTGGTGAAGTCGAGCGCATCCTGTCGATGGTCGACAGCGCCATCGTTCTGGTCGACGCCGCAGAAGGCCCGATGCCGCAGACCAAGTTCGTGGTCGGCAAGGCGCTGAAGGTAGGCCTGAAGCCGATCGTCGTGATCAACAAGATCGACCGCCCGGACGGCCGCCACCAGGAAGTCATCAACGAGGTGTTCGATCTGTTCGCAGCCCTCGATGCCACCGACGAGCAGCTCGATTTCCCGATCCTCTATGGTTCGGGCCGCGATGGCTGGGTATCCGAGAATCCGGAAGGTCCGAAGGACCAGGGTCTGGCACCGCTGTTTGATCTGGTGCTCAAGCATGTTCCGGAACCGACGGTCCATCCCGGTCCGTTCCGGATGATCGGCACCATCCTGGAGGCCAATCCGTTCCTCGGGCGCATCATCACCGGCCGCATCCATTCCGGCACGTTGAAGCCGAACCAGGCGGTCAAGGTCCTGCACCATGACGGCTCCCTGCTGGAAAACGGCCGCGTATCGAAGATCCTGGCGTTCCGCGGTCTCGAGCGCCAGCCGATCGAAGAAGCGCAGGCAGGCGACATCGTCGCCATCGCCGGCCTGTCGAAAGGCACCGTTGCCGACACGTTCTGCGACCCGGCCGTCACCGAGCCGCTGCATGCGCAGCCGATCGATCCGCCGACCGTCACCATGTCCTTCATCGTCAATGATTCGCCGCTCGCCGGCACCGAAGGCGACAAGGTCACCAGCCGTGTCATCCGCGACCGCCTGATGAAGGAAGCTGAAGGCAACGTCGCGCTCCGGATCGAGGAATCAGCCGACAAGGACTCGTTCTTCGTGTCGGGCCGTGGTGAACTGCAGCTTGCCGTCCTGATCGAGACGATGCGCCGCGAAGGCTTCGAGCTTGCCGTGTCGCGCCCGCGCGTCGTCATGCAGAAGGACGAGGACGGCCAGCTGCTCGAGCCGATCGAAGAAGTCGTCATCGACGTCGATGAGGAACACGCCGGCGTCGTCGTGCAGAAGATGTCTGAGCGCAAGGCCGAGATGGTCGAGCTGCGTCCTTCGGGCGGCAATCGCCAGCGCCTGGTGTTCCACGCGCCGACGCGCGGCCTGATCGGCTATCAGTCGGAACTGTTGACCGACACGCGCGGCACCGCGGTGATGAACCGTCTGTTCCATTCCTACCAGGGCTACAAGGGTGAACTGCCCGGCCGTACCAATGGCGTGCTTATCTCCAACGAGCAGGGCGAATCGGTCGCCTATGCGATGTGGAACCTTGAAGATCGCGGCCCGATGGTCATCGACGCCGGCGTCAAGGTCTACCAGGGGATGATCATCGGCATCCACTCGAGGGACAACGACCTTGAAGTGAACGTGCTGAAGGGCAAGAAGCTCACCAACATCCGCGCCGCCGGCAAGGATGAAGCGGTCAAGCTGACGCCGCCGATCCGCATGACGCTGGAACGCGCGCTCGCCTGGATCCAGGACGACGAACTGGTCGAAGTGACGCCGAAGACGATCCGCCTGCGCAAGCTCTATCTCGACCCGAACGAGCGCAAGCGCTTCGAGAAGTCGAAGGTCAGCGCGGCCTGATGGTTTTATAAAGGGCGGGGATTTCCCCGCCCTTTCTTTTTTGACCGGTCATTGTGGGCGAGCGTTGCGCAGGATCACCTCAGCGTCGTCCACGGCAAGGTCAATCTCTACCCGGCAACCGTCCCGAACCGGCCGGTTGAGGCCAGCGGCCGTGATGATGTGGCCGGCATCCGCCATGGTACCGATCCGGGCGCGGGGCAGGCCAAGTTCCATCGCGAGCAGACGGTCGAGCCGGATGGCGACCGGGACTGGTGTGGCTAGAACGATCTCCAGTCGGTCCGTTGCGGCTGACCCCTTAGCCAGTTCTTCCTTGCGGACGACGTTTCCAGCGAATTCCTCGACCCTGTATGCGAACCGGCGCAGGGCCGCGACATCGAAGGCGTAACGCCTGACCAGTGCCGGATCATTGGCCTCCAGGGCCGAAAGCAGATCCGGATCGAGGTCGCGGGCGTTGCGGCGCTCGAACAGCGTGTGGTTCCAGGTGTCGTCGCATGTGGTGCATTTGTAGACGAGCCAGGCATCGAGCCGCCTGCCATTGGCGTTGAGCCGGAATTTATCGCTGCATTCGAAGGCGCGCTGCGTGCCGCAACGTGGACAGGAGCGCCAGGGGCGGGGGAAACGGTTTGCAATGAGGGTCCATCGGACGCGGAGCGTGCACGACATGCCGGTTGGTCCTTCCCGTCAGGAAGTCCGTCCAAGCAGCGATGAACGAGATGCCTCTCTTTGAGGCGCGGAATGGCGTTCGTGTGGAAATCAGGCGAGAGAGCCTTCGAGTCCGGCGCAGAGGCGCTGGCCAAACCGGTCTCGAACCGCCACAGGAACGAACGCAATTGTAAAGTGGCAACGCTTGCACGCTGCCATGCGAGTTCTGGGAGAGCTGACGAGACCGGCGGTTACGATGGCAAAGTCGGGAGCCTGAGGCTGATGACGATGCGGCGTTCTAGCGAGCAGCGTCGATGAGATCAAGCCGTGTTCTCACGGCTCATCGCCACGAACGTCGAACGGGAAAGCGAACTCATCGCCCCCGATTGCATGGGATGACATTCGGCCTATGCTTCGGCGCCTGCCTCAAGGAGCGCGTCCATGACGTTCACGTCCCTTCTCATTTTCGCCGGTGCGCTGTTCGTCGCCGCCGGCTCACCCGGTCCTTCGATCGCTGCGCTGGTGGCGCGGGTGATCTCAAAAGGGTTCCGCGACGTGCTGCCGTTCCTGATGGCCATGTGGATCGGCGAAGCGATCTGGCTGTCCTTTGCGGTGTTCGGGCTGGCGGTGGTGGCGCAGACCTTCCATCTCGCCTTCGTCGCCATCAAATGGCTCGGCGTTGCCTATCTCGCCTACCTCGCCTGGAAGATGTGGACGGCGCCGGTCGAAGCGAACGAAGGCTCGCTACCGAAGGACGATTCGCCGGTGAGGCTTTTCCTTGCCGGCATGGCGGTTACCCTCGGCAATCCCAAGATCATGATGTTCTATCTGGCGCTGCTGCCGACCATCATCGACCTGGCCTCCGTCTCCATGCTCGGCTGGATGGAACTGACGGCGACGATGGCCGTGGTGCTGATCGTCATCGACTTCGCCTGGATCCTGGCGGCGGCGCAGGCGCGCAGGCTGTTGAAAAGCCCGCACGCCATGCGCATCGCCAACCGGGTTTCCGCCGGAACCATGGCCGGCGCTGCCGCGGCGATCGCTGCGCGAAGCTGAATCTTCTTCTCCCTGGGAAAAGAATGCTACCGCGCCATTGCGTGGTATTCGGCGTTGGGCCGCATGTCGATGGCGGCGGCGACGCGGTTCGACATGTTGAAGAAGGCTGCGGTCGAAGCGATGTCCCAGATGTCGCGATCGGTGAACCCGACCTGGCGCAGGGCTTCGCGATCGGCCTCGACGATCTTTGCCGGCTGCTCGGTCAGCTTGACCGCGAATTCCAGCATGGCGCGCTGCTTTTCGGTGAGGTCGGCGGCGCGGAAGTTCATCACCATCATCTCGCCGAATGCCGGATCGCCGGACAATTGGCGCACCGCTGCCCCGTGCGCGGTCAGGCAGTAGTAGCAATGGTTGATGGAAGAAACGACGACCGCGATCATCTCGCGTTCGAGCTTGGATAATCCGGAATCACCCAGCATCAGGTCGTTGTAGGTGTCGGTGAAGGCGCGCAGTTTCTTTTCGTCGAAAGCGTAGGCCCTGAGCACGTTGGGCACGAGGCCGAGCTTTTCCTCACACTTTGCGAAATAGGCCCCGGTGGCGTCGCTCAGTTCCCCCTGGGGCAAGTCCAGTGCGGTGATTTTCTCGCTCATCGTGGTGTCCTTTCGCCGGCATCTGCAAATTTTCTATGCAGCCAGCATTTTTCTTAGGCAGCCGTCAAACCTTTGTCGCCAAAAGGCGATCATCTGCTACGATAGTCGCAATACAGCCTAAGGCGGAGGTAAATCGCATCATGGCCAGCCTGAAGTCCGCAACCAAACCAAAGAAACCTGTGGTGAAGGGAGGCGGAAAAGAAGGTCAAAGGCCAGGACGGCTGGCGGACCATCTGCTGGCGAGAGCACCATCCGAAGACGTTGCCGTCTATGACGCGGCCGATCTCGCCCGCGCTGCCGAACTGGCCGAGAATGCGGTTTCCCGCCATAAGAAGGGCGAAAGCATCGTCGCCATCGAGACGGCGTCCGGCGTGTCGCGCCAGGGGCGGCCGGTCACGGTGATCACCGTCGTCAACGACAACATGCCTTTCCTGTTCGATTCGATCCTCGGCGAGATCACCGAGGCCGCGGGTGAGCCGACACTGGTCACCCATCCTGTCATCGCGGTCAGGCATTCGAAGGCCGGTGTGGCCGAGATCGTCGGAGACGGTGGCCTCGCCAAGGAAGACGCAGGCCTCGACAAGGTCAGCGTGGTGCATGTCCATATCGGCCGGCTTTCGGAAGAAGCGGCCGCGGCGCTTGGCGCGCGGCTCACCAAGACGCTGGCGCAGGTACGCGCAGCCGTCGTCGACTGGAAGCCGATGCTGGCGCGTCTCGACCAGGCGATTTCGGAATTCCGCTACGCGCCGGTGCCGCTGGACAAGAAACATGTCGCCGAGGCCATCGCTTTCCTCGAATGGCTGCGCGACGACAACTTCACCTTCCTCGGCATGCGCGAGTTCAAATATTCGGGCGGTGAGAAGAGCGGCAGCCTTGAGCGCGCCGACAAGCCGGGGCTGGGCATTCTCTCCGATCCGGACGTGCTGGTGCTGCGGCGCGGCACCGAGGCAGTCACCACGACACCCGAGATCCGCGCCTTCCTGCACGGACCGGAACCGTTGATCGTCACCAAGGCCAATGCCAAGTCGGTCGTGCACCGGCGCATCTATCTCGACTACATCGGCATCAAGACCTACGACAAGAACGGCAAGCTGGCAGGCGAGCTGCGCATCGTCGGCCTGTTCACTTCGACCGCCTACACGCGCTCTGTGATGAAGATCCCCTATCTGCGCTCCAAGGCCGAGACGGTGATCGCCAAGTCCGGCTTCAATCCGGACGACCATTCCGGCAAGGCGCTGATCAATGTTCTGGAGAGCTATCCGCGCGACGAGCTGTTCCAGGTGCCGATACCCACCCTGCGTAAACATGCCGAGGCCATTCTCGGCCTGATCGAACGGCCGCGCGTGCGTGCGCTGGTGCGCGCCGACCAGTTCGACCGCTTCGTCTCCATCCTCGTTTTCGTGCCGCGCGACCGCTACGACAGCGTCGTGCGCGAAAAGATGGGCGCGTATCTCAAGACAGTTTTCGATGGTCGTTTGTCGGCTTATTATCCGGCTTTCCCGGAAGGCGGCCTCGCCCGCGTGCATTTCATCATCGGCCGCTCCGGCGGCAAGACGCCCAAGGTCGAGCAGGAAACGATCGAAGCGGCGATCCGCGATATCGTGCGCACCTGGGAAGATGCGCTGGCGGAAGCCGCCGAGGCCGGCGGCCACGATGCGGCGCTGAAGGCGATCGCCGCGCGTTTCCCGGAAAGCTATCGTGATTCCTTCTCGTCGGCGGTGGCGCTGGTCGATGCCGAACGCATCGCGAGGATCTCGGCCGAGAACCCGATCGACATCGATTATTATCGTGACGCCGGCCAGAAGCCCGAGCAGGCTTCGCTTAAGATCTATCACCACGGCAGTCCGGTGGCGCTGTCCCGGCGCGTGCCGTTGCTGGAAAACACCGGATTCCGGGTGATCAGCGAACGTACCTTCGAGATCGACAAGGAGGACGGCAACCGCGTCTTCATCCACGACATGGAGCTGGAGAACGCGTACGGCCAGCCGATCGATCTCGCCGACGAGGGCGCGCTGTTCGAGGACGTGTTCCTGGCGGTGTGGCGCGGCGACGTCGACAATGACGGCTACAACAGCCTTGCCCAGACAGCCGGGCTGAAAGCAACCGAGATCCTGGTGCTGCGTGCCTATGGCCGCTATCTGCAGCAGGCCGGCATTCCGCAGAGCCAGGACTTCATCGCGGCGACGCTGAACCGCTATCCGGATATCGCCCGGGGCCTCCATGCGCTCTTCGTCGCGCGGCATGGCGCGGACGCGGCGGGCGAAGGCGTGACCACGGCCAAGCACCTCAAGGCGAAGATCAAGGACGCGCTGGAGGATGTGCCCAGCATCGACGACGACACCATCATCCGTCGCTACCTCAACCTGATCGAGGCGACGCTGCGGACCAACCATTTCGTGGATGGCAAGAAGGAGCGCGGCCAGTCGCTGGCGATCAAGCTCGATTCGCGCGCCGTCGACGGATTGCCGGAACCCAGGCCATGGCGCGAGATTTTCGTGTACGGCTCCGAGGTGGAAGGCGTGCACCTGCGCTTCGGCGCGGTGGCGCGCGGCGGTCTGCGCTGGTCGGATCGCGCCCAGGACTATCGCACCGAGGTGCTGGGCCTCGTGAAGGCGCAGCAGGTCAAGAATGCGGTGATCGTACCGGTCGGCGCCAAGGGGGGCTTCTATCCGAAGCGCCTGCCGCCGGCCAGTCAGCGCGACCTGTGGTTCGAGGCAGGCCGTCAGGCTTACATCAATTTCGTTTCCAGCCTGCTGTCGATCACCGACAACATCGGCATCGACCATGTCGTGCCGCCGGCCGGTGTGGTGCGCCATGATGCCGACGATCCGTATTTCGTCGTCGCGGCCGACAAGGGCACGGCAACCTTCTCAGACACCGCCAATGCGATTTCGGAAAAGCACGGCTTCTGGCTGGACGACGCTTTCGCTTCGGGCGGCTCTGCAGGCTACGACCACAAGAAGATGGGCATCACCGCCAAGGGTGCCTGGGAAGCGGTGAAGCGGCATTTCCGTGAAATGAACCGCGACATCCAGACCTCGCCCTTCACGGTGGTCGGCGTCGGCGACATGTCGGGCGACGTGTTCGGCAACGGCATGCTTCTGTCGGAACAGACGAAGCTGATCGCGGCGTTCGACCATCGCGACATCTTCATCGATCCCGAGCCGGACGTGGTGGCCTCCTTTGCCGAGCGCAAGCGCATGTTCGACCTGCCGCGTTCGAGCTGGCAGGACTACGACAAGACGAAACTGTCCAGGAACGGCGTCATTGTCTCGCGCAACCAGAAGTCGATTACGCTGCCTGCTGAAGCCGCAGCGGCGATCGGCCTTGCCAAGACGACAGCGACGCCGGCCGAGATCATGACCGCCATCCTGAAGGCTCCGGTCGATCTTCTGTGGTTCGGCGGCATCGGCACCTATGTGAAGGCGGTTTCGGAGACCAACCAGGATGTCGGCGACCGCGCCAGCGATCCGATCCGTGTCAACGCCGTGGACCTGCGCGCCAAGGTGATCGGGGAGGGCGCCAATCTCGGCGTCACCCAGCGGGGCCGCATCGAGTTCGGACTGGCCGGCGGGCGCAACAATTCGGACGCCATCGACAATTCCGGCGGCGTCAACTGTTCCGACGTCGAGGTCAACATCAAGATCGCGCTGGCATCGGCCATGCGGAAGGGCTCGCTGGCGCGGCCTGCACGCAACAAGCTGCTGGCAGAGATGACCGATGAGGTCGGCAATCTGGTGCTCTCCAACAACTACGAGCAGACACTGGCACTGTCGCTCGCCCGCAAGCGCGGGCTGGCCGACATCGCGCATCAGGGCCGCTTCATGGCTGCGCTCGAAGCGCGTGGCCTGCTTGATCGCGCCGTCGAGACGCTGCCGTCGCCGGCTGCCCTTGCCGAGCGCGAAGCGAGAGGTGAACCGTTGACCCGGGCGGAACTCGGCGTCCTGCTCGCCTATGCCAAGATCGTGCTGTTCTCAGACATCGTCGCCTCGGATGTGCCGGACGACGGACATTTCAACACCGACCTGACCGGGTACTTTCCGGAACGGATGGTCAAGAAGTTCAATGAGGAGATCCATGGTCACCGGCTGCGGCGCGAGATCATCGCCCGTGTTGTCGCCAATGACCTGGTCAACCGCGGCGGACCATCCTTCACCAACCGGCTGATGGAAGCGACCGGACGCAGCGCGGCCGATGTGGTGCGCACCTTCGCGGTGATCCGCGACGGCTTCGGCCTGCCGGCGCTCTACAACGAGATCAACGCGCTCGACAACAAGATAGACGGCCAGGTGCAGATCGATCTCTACCAGATTGTAAGCCGGCTTATCTTTGTGACCGCCGGCTGGTATCTGAAGAACGATGCCGGCACCGCACCGCTCGGTCAGCGCATTGCCGAACTGCAGGAGGCCCGCAAGGCGCTTGAGCCGAAGCTGGTATCGCTGCTGTCGGATTTCTCGCGCGAGCGGCTGGAGGAGAAGCGGCACGGCCTGTTCAAGGTCGGCACGCCCGACAGACTGGCGGAACGGCTGGCTCTGGCCGACGTCGCTGAGCTGATCCCGGATATCGCCCTGACATCGCGCCTTGCCGGTTCGGATATCGTCGCGGCGGCGAAAGCCTTCTTTGCTGTGAGCGAAGCCTTCCGCATTCCGCGCATCGAGGAAGCCGCGCGATCGGTGACACCGCCCGACTACTACGATCAGTTGGCGCTGTCGCGCGCCACCGACACAATCGGTGCCGCACGGCGCGGCATCGCGGTGGCGGCACTCACGCAGCACGGCAAGGCAGCCGATCCGGTCGCGGCCTGGCTGGAGGCTGGCGGTGAGCGCATCGCCCGCGTGCGCGAACGGCTGCAGGCCCTGACGGAAGGCGGTGACATCACAGTGTCGCGTCTGTCGGTCGCCTCCGGCCTGATGAGCGACCTGATCGGGGCTTGATGCCCCGATTCCGATCCCTAGTCCGACCCGATCCGCAGCCTGGAAGCTTCGAGCCTCTAGGCTGCCAGCCGGGTTCTCGACAGGCCCTCGCGAATGTGGCGGGCAAGTTCGAGCGTCGCGGGGGCTGCATCGCGCGTCGGCAGATGCAGGTTGATCGCGAAAGACGGCAGTGGCGGCAGGCCGGCCTCCGCCGGCAGGATGTCGAGATGTGACGGCACGGTAAAAGCAAGCCATGCCGTTACCGCAAGATCCGTCGTCACCGTGGCGGTGGTGGCATCGATGCTGCCATTCTCGAACACCGTACGCCATTCGCGATCCTGACTGTGCAAGGCTGCCAGGACCGCGGGCCTGAAAGCACAGGTTTCGGCGACCATCGAAACCGGCAGCGGTGTCTTCAGATGCGCGACACCGCCCTTGGCGCCGACCCAGACCAGACGGTCGACGGCGAGGCACTCGCCTTCGGAGGCGCCGAGTGGCGTCTCGACCAAAGCCAGATCGATCTCACCCCTGGCCAGTGCTTGCGTGAGATCGGGCGATGATGCGCAGAACAACGAAATCTCGACCTGCGGAAAGGCGTCCGCGAAACCCTTCAGAACAGGCGCGATGAGCGGACCGGCGAGATCGAAGGGCACACCGAGCCGGACGGGCCCTTCGACACGGCGTGTCGTCATGTCTGCCCAGATTTCGTCGTTGAGGCCCAGCAGCGGTCGCGCCTTGCCTTGCAGGCGCTCTCCAGCGCTTGTGAGCCGCAGCCCACGTCGCTCACGCGAAAACAACTCATGGCCAAAGGCCTGTTCCAGCCGGGCTATCTGCTGGCTGACGGCACTTTGCGTGAGGTGCAGGGCATTGCCCGCAGCGGTCATGTTGCCGCGCTCGGCAACGGCGAGGAAGGTTCGGATCAGGGCAAGGTCGAGGTTGCGGGTCATAGCGCCATTATGATTGCTAATGCTGGCTATAATCAACATGCGTTTCTCTAATGGTGTATCCGGCGCTAGCTAGGACGCCGCCGTATCCTCCGGAGAAACGCATGTCGCTCGAAGCCGTCCTGCCGTTGTTCATCTTTGCGCTCGTCTCATCCATCACGCCGGGCGGAGCAACCACCATGTCCGCTGCTTCGGGCGCGAATTTCGGCTTCCGTCGGTCAATCCCGTTGATGGCCGGCATCGCCGCAGGGCTTGCCAGCATGGCGGCCGCTGCGGCACTCGGCTTGGCCGGCGTTCTGATTGCGATGCCTTCGCTGCAGATCGTCCTGAAAGCGGGAGGTTCGGCCTATCTGTTGTGGCTCGCCTGGAAGGTTGGACGGGCGGGGCCGCCAAGTCTCGACACTGCGCTGGTGCAGCCAACCAGTTTTGCCAACGGAGTTTGGCTGCTGTGGCTCAACCCCAAAGCCTGGGCGATGACTTTGGGCGCGGCCGCGTCTTTCGCCACGCTGGCCAGCGGTCCAGCACGGCTCGGCATCGTGCTGGCAGTCGCCTTTGGCCTGGCGGCCACCATCTCGGTGTCGGTCTGGTGTACCTTCGGCGCGCTGATGGCGCGGCTTATCCGCACCGATGCGCAATGGCGGGGGCTCAACATAGCGCTCGCCGTCCTGCTCGCCCTTTCGATCGTACAGGTGTGGTTCTGATGACGATGGCTGTTCGAGCGGACAAGGAGATTGGTTTCATCGGCCTCGGCGTGATGGGACAGCCGATGGCGCTGAACATGGCACGGGCGGGAACACCGCTTTTGGTCTGGAACCGATCGCCGGGTCTTTGCGAACCGTTGCGCGAAGCGGGTGCAAAGGTGGCTGCAAGTCCCGGCGAGGTTTTTGCCGGAACGGAGATCGTCATACTGATGCTCGCCACGGAGCAGGCGATCGATGCGATGCTGGCGCGGGGCACGACGGATTTCGCCGCGTATGTGTCGGGGCATATCATCGTGCATATGGGAACTACCTCTCCGGGTTATTCGCGCGACTTGCAGGCCGACATCCGCGCAGCCGGCGGCCACTATGTCGAGGCGCCGGTTTCGGGTTCGCGCAAGCCCGCAGAAGCGGGACAGCTCGTGGCGATGCTGGCTGGCGAGCCCGAAGCGGTGGAGGTGGTGCGGCCTCTGCTCTCGGCGATGTGCCGTGATACGGTTGTCTGCGGCGCGGTGCCGAATGCTCTCTTGATGAAGCTCGCAGTCAACATCTTCCTGATCACCATGGTGACGGGCCTGGCCGAGTCCGTGCATTTCGCCGAGCGCTACAATTTGAATCTCACCCAACTTGCTGCCGTGCTTGATGCTGGCCCCATGGCCAGCGATGTCTCGCGCATCAAGCTGGCGAAGCTGGTTGCCGGGGACTTCTCCGTGCAGGCGGCGATCACCGATGTCTTCAAGAACAACCGCCTGATCGCCGAGGCAGCGCGCGATGCAAAAGTCGCCTCGCCTTTGCTCGATGTCTGTCACGTGCTCTACGGTGAGACCGAAGCGATGGGGCTTGGTCAATCCGACATGGCCGCCGTCCTGCGCGCCATTGAAGCGCGCACGGCAAAGTCGCGCGATGCATGACCGGTAGCCGGATCGGGCAGCCCGGTGTCAGTGGCGCGGAATTTGAACAGCAAAAGATCGTGTTTGCGGCCCAGGCCGCAACCCTCGCGCAAGGTCACGGCGGCCAACTCCCCGCGGGTCTTTGCAGAACCGCGAAAAACGTGCAGACATGGGCCACCGCGAACGGGACAAAGCGGTGGAGGACAGATGAGCGACGTGACCATGCAGCGCGCTTCCGGGCGCGGCATCTGGGGCTGGATGTTCTTCGACTGGGCGGCGCAGCCCTTCTTCACGGTGGTCACAACCTTCATCTTCGGCCCCTATTTCGTCTCGCGCCTGTCGGCGGATCCTGCGATGGGCCAGGCGGTCTGGGGTTATGGGCTGGCCGCGGCGGGACTGGTGATCGCGGTGCTCTCGCCGATCCTCGGTTCGATCGCCGACCAGACAGGGCCACGCAAGCCGTGGATCGCCTTCTTCGCCACGATCAAGATCGTCAGCCTGATGCTGCTGTGGTTCGCTGCACCGGGATCGAACCTTTTCCTGATCGTGCTGTTCTTCTCGCTGGCCTCGGTGGCTGCGGAATTCTCGACGGTCTTCAACGATTCGATGATGCCGCGCCTGGTGCCCAAGGCGGAGATCGGCAAGATCTCCAACATCGCCTGGGGGCTCGGCTATCTCGGCGGCATGGTGGCGCTGATCTTCGTCGTGGCGTTGATGGCGGGCTCGCCGGAGACCGGCAAGACGATCGTCGGCCTCGACCCGATCTTCGGTCTCGACCCCAAGCTCGGCGAGGATGCCCGCGCCACCGGCCCGCTCTCTGCGCTGTGGTACTTCGTCTTCATCCTGCCGATGTTCTTTTTCACGCCGGATGCGGTCAAAGGCATTCCGGTCGGGCCGGCGGTCAGGCAGGGTCTGGCGGAGCTGAAATCGACGCTTGCCGAGGTGCGCAAGCGTGTCGGCATCTTCCGTTTCCTCGTCGCGCGCATGATCTACCAGGACGGCGTCAATGCGCTGCTTTCGCTCGGCGGTGCTTTCGCCGCGGCGATGTTCGGCTGGTCGATCACCGAGATCGGTGTGTTCGGCATCATCCTCAATGTCGTCGCCATTCTCGGCTGCTGGGTTGCGGCGCGGCTGGATACCGGGCTGGGGTCGAAGGTCGTGGTAATGATCTCGCTGGTGCTGCTGACCATCGCCACCGTCGGCATCATCTCGACCGGGCCGGGCTATACGCTGTTCGGCTGGCTGCAGCTTCCCGGCGTCGACAGCGGCGGTCTGTTCGGCACGCCGGCAGAGAAGGCCTATATCGTCTACGGCCTGCTGATCGGCGTGGCGTTCGGGCCGGTGCAGGCGTCGTCGCGCTCCTACATGGCGCGCAGTGTCACGGCAGAGGAGTCCGGCCGCTACTTCGGCATCTATGCGCTGGCGGGCCGGGCGACCAGTTTTCTGGCGCCATTCCTGATCGCCACCGTCACGGCGACGACCGGTTCGCCTCGCCTCGGCATGGCGATGATCATTCTGTTCCTGCTCGCTGGCATGATAATCCTCGCCGGCACGCCTTATCCGGCCGACAGGACGGAAGGCTGAGGCGAGTGCTTCAATCCGAAAAATCCGGAATCTGATAGAAAGCCCAGATACTTATCCTGTTTTTCAAGGAATGAAGCGTGAGAACAATCTCTGAGTCTCCTGGGATTTTGGGCTGAACATGCAGATGGATCATTCGCGATCCATCCTTCGTTTTTTTAACGCCCAGAGATTTCTGCCAGTCGCCAAATCCGTCGGCGACCTTTAAGCGAGAATCCTCGAATTGCTCGAACATGCTTTCCTCATTCAGGAAAGGATCGTCCGAAAGAAATTTGAATCTATTCCAGTCATTGCCTGCAACGGCCGCGATTATCTCCAGGATCCGCTGATGTTCGAAGTCCGAAATCGCGGCCATGTCGTCACCAGGACTAGTGCCGGAAATGCCTGATGCCGGTGAAGACCATGGCGATGCCGTGGTCGTCGGCTGCCTTGACGACGTCGTCGTCGCGCATCGAGCCGCCGGGCTGAATGACCGCCGTGGCGCCCGCTTCGACGGCGGCAAGCAACCCGTCGGCAAAGGGGAAGAAGGCGTCGGAAGCGACGACCGAACCCTTGGTCAGCGGCTCAGCGTGGCCGGCGGCTTCCGCAGCATCCAGCGCCTTGCGCGCCGCAATACGCGAGGAGTCGACACGGCTCATCTGGCCGGCGCCGATGCCGACCGTGGCATGGTCCCTGGCATAGACGATGGCATTGGACTTCACATGCTTGGCGATGCGGAAGGCAAATTTCAGGTCCGCCATTTCGGCTTCGCTCGGCGCGCGCCTGGTGACGACCTTGAGGTCGAGATCGTCGACCACGGCATTGTCGCGGTTCTGCACCAGGAGTCCGCCGGCCACTGATTTCACGATCGTGCCGGCCTGGCGCGGATTGGGAAGACCGTCGGTGACCAGCAGGCGCAGGTTCTTCTTGGCGGCGACGATCGCTGCGGCCTCTTCGGACACGTCGGGCGCAATGATCACCTCGGTGAAGGTCTTGACGATTTCCTCGGCAGCCTCGGCATCCAGCAGCCGGTTCAGCGCGACGATGCCGCCGAAGGCCGAGACCGGGTCGCAGGCCAGGGCCTTGAGATACGCTTCCCTGAGCGTGGCGCCTTCAGCAACGCCGCAAGGGTTGGCATGCTTGATGATCGCGACCGCGGCGCTGCGGGCCGGGTCGAATTCACCGGCCAGCTCGAAAGCGGCGTCGGTGTCGTTGATGTTGTTGTAGGACAGTTGCTTGCCCTGCAGCTGGCGTGCCGTTGCAACGCCGGGACGCCTGTCGCCATTCACGTAGAAGCCGGCCGACTGGTGCGGGTTTTCGCCGTACCGCATGACGCTTTCCAGCCGTCCGCCGAAGGCGCGCCATGTCGGCTGCTCGATCTTCAGTTCTTCGGCGAACCAGCCGGAAATCGCCGCATCATAGGCGGCCGTGCGGGCAAAGGCCTTTGCTGCAAGCTGCTTGCGGAAATCCAGCGGAAGCGCGCCGCCATTGGCGGCAAGCGCTTCAAGCACCGCGCTATAGTCCTCGGGTTCGGTGACGATGGCGACATAGGCGTGGTTCTTGGCCGAGGCGCGCACCATGGCCGGACCGCCGATATCGATGTTCTCCACGATGGCGGCGTAGCCGGCGCCGGAGGCGCGTACCTGTTCGAACGGGTAAAGATTGACCACGACCAGGTCGATCGGCTGGATGCCGTGGTCGCGCATGGCGGCGGCATGTTCCGGATCGTCGCGCACGCCGAGCAAGGCGCCATGCACCGAAGGATGCAGTGTCTTGACACGGCCGTCCATGATCTCGGGGAAGCCGGTCAGTTCAGACACGTCGCGCACGGCGATGCCGGCAGCAGCGATCGACTTGGCGGTGCCGCCGGTCGACACCAGTTCGACGCCAGCCTTGGCGAGTGCCGCCGCGAAATCGATGAGGCCAGTCTTGTCGGACACGGAAAGCAGCGCGCGACGAACGGGAACGAGATCCGGCGCGGGAATGTTCTTGGCGGCAACGGCCATGGCTGGCGGCCTTTCTGCGGGCTGAAGAAGATGGCCCGCGCCGTAGCACACGGAAGCTCAAAATCAAGCAGGGTCAGCGCCGGAAAGCGTGCCGGGCACAAACTCAGGCGGGTAGCGCGTCCATCTTGTCACGCCAGAAGGACAGGCGTTCCTTCAGCGCAGCGCCTTCGGGTTGGGAATCGTCCTCGAAACGCTCGAGCACCTCGATGGCGATGGCGTCCTGGCCATGTCGGTCGTATGCCGCCTGCAGCTGGGCTGCGCGATGGCTGCCCAGCCGAAGCGTGAACCACAACCGGTTCGGCATTGCGTCGAGATCCGGCGAATGCCCGACCCAGCGCTGATCCGCTTCAGCGCAGAACAGCCCATAAATCCCCGCCGGGACATCACGTTTCTTATAGGCCGCTACGGCGGCCTTCCTGTCGATGCTGCTCATGATGGAAACCTTTCGGCCGGCATGTAGGGGCAGCGTTCGGCAATGTCAATTATACCCGGGTAATATTTGACATTGCCGGAGAACACGGTATGAAGGCCGAACTAGGGAGAATTCTTGATGCCTTTGTCTCTGACCGCCGCCAGCACCGCGTTCGAGGGCGATCGCCGCCTCGCCGGCGGCTCGCTGGCCGAAGTGGCGCTCGCCGTGAAAGCGCGAGAAAGCGCCGCGGACGCGCCCTTGTTGGTCTTCGACGACGCTACGGGCGCTGTCATCGATCTCGACCTGCGTGGTTCGGAAGCGGAGATCATTTCGCGGCTCGCCGGACGTTTTCCATCGATTCCCTCCGCCAAGACCGCTGCTGAGGACCAACCGATAGCGGAAGGGCCGGATACCGCAACGCGCGGTCGGGGCCGGCCGAAGCTTGGGGTGATCGCACGCGAGGTCACGTTGTTGCCGCGGCAATGGGAGTGGCTGGCGGCGCAGCCTGGCGGTGCCTCGCAGACGTTGCGCCGGCTGGTCGATACAGCACGCCGTGCGGATGGCGATGGGAGCGTCCGGCGTAACCGACGAGAGGCCGCCTATCGGTTCCTTTCGGCCATGGCTGGAAACCTGCCCGGCTTCGAGGAGGCGTCCCGAGCCTTGTTTGCCGAGGATCCCGAGGCGTTCACGCGCGAAATGGCGAACTGGCCGACGGATATCAGGGCGCACGCCCGGAGGCTTGCAGGTTACGTGCCGGACACCTGAAATCGGAGCGCGCCAAGGTCAAGGCCTTGGGGCAAAACCCGCGGTGCCGGTGCGCACGAACTGCCAATGCACTTCCGCCAGGGTCGATGCCTGGAAATGCAGCACGATCTGCCGGCTGCGGCGCGGTCCGACGATACCGGCGAAGAAAATCGATTCCTCGACCTCGGGCTGTACCTGCGGCGAGGTGAACACCCAGATGTCGCCGCCTTCGGCGGCAAGCACGAGCCGGTCGTGCTCGTCACGGAACAGGCTGGCGTCGGGGTGGATGTGAAAGCGTACAGCGACGGTGTCGCGACCATCATTGCGGATCGCACCGCTTCCGGCTTGCAGGAAACGGTCGCGGCCGGTCAGAACATTGCCATTTGTCGACAGCACCACTTCGCGTTCATGCAGGATGCCGAAGCGTTGCGCATAACCATCATGCCGGGCGATGAAGCCCTGACGCCCACTATCGTCAAGCCGTTCGCTCGAGACTTTGCGCGGACCTCCGAGCAAGGGCGAACCTGGCAGGCCGCCGAGCCGCATCGACAGGGCGAAACGCGCGGATGACGTATCGTTGAGCGTCGCCGTGGAATGCGCGGCAGTGGCGCGCGCCAACGGGCGGAATTCGGCGGCGCCATAGGTGTCCACGCCGGCATTCACGATGTAGTGCTGGCGGCCCGACGACAGCTCGAACGACAGACAGCCGGCATGGGCGGAATTGGAAACATCGATAGGCGGCGGCGCGCCTGTGTCGGCAATCACCGTCACGTCGCCCATGGCCAGCCGCTCGTAGCCGGAATAGGGCGCATGCAGCAACGGCGCGCCGGCGGTGTCGTCATGGCGCAGGATCGCGGCGATTCGGTCCTGAATCGTGGCGCCCATGCCGTTGAATCGGGCGAGGCTGCCGTCATGGTGGCGAAAGAAACGCAGCGCCGGCAGCATTCGGTCGATGGCATTGATCAACGCCGCCGGTGGTGTCTCGGCCTGATTGGCATAGGTCTGGCGCAGCGGCAGGAGGTCGGCCAGGATCTCCAGTACAGTCAGCGGATTGCGCGAGACATGACCGCCGTCGGGAAGGATCTGTCGGTCGAGCTCCTCGCCGAGATTGCGGGTGGCCGAGCGCAGTGCCGAGGCCGGCGCGGGCAGCGACAATGCCGCAAAGGCGAGAGCGACGCGGGCGCGCAGCCTGTCCTTGCCATCGGGCATTTCGCGCGCCAGCGAACGCAGGTAGCGGATCTGCACCGCAAGCGTTTTCAGGAAGGCGCGGTAGAATGGAAACTCCGCGCCCTGCAGGACGATGGAGGAATGCTGCTGCCAGGCGATGATGCGCTTGGCGGTGGTGGCCGGTTCCCAGGCCGGGCCCGCGATGCGATTGCCGTGCTGGGCGATCCAGTCGGAGACCAGCGCACGGGCGTTGGCGGCAGCAAGGTCGGTTCCGGCGGCGCGCATGTGGCGAAGCCAGCGGAACCCATGCAGTGAGCGCACCCAGCCATCATGGGCGACGTCAAGCTGGAACGGCGACAGGCCACCGGTCTCGACCAGATGGCCGGAGAGCGGAAAACGGCCATAGTAGATTTCATGCGCGATCTGCGGATCGGCCAGCCTGAGATCGGGCGGCGCAATCAGCACGCGTTCGGGGGTGCGACCGGAATAGCGCCAGCGATAGACAGGCCCGGCGCGCAGGCGCCGGCGCGTCTTGCGCCAAAATTCCTTTGCGACGAGCGTCCACAGACGCGTCGTATCATCGGCAGCGAGTGCCAAAAACCACCTCGATTTGTCCCGTCCGCCCGCGTGAATTATAGGATTCAACTATATTCTTGAAAGCGAATTCGGCGGGAAGCCCACAGATCAGGGTTAAGCCAGACCTTTTTGGGGTATTTTGCCGCGACACGATTTGCCGAGTGCGGGATGTCAATCCGTTCTGCGCAGGCGGGCAGCAAAGAAGCCGTCGAGGCCGGACAACATCGGATTGTCCATGCCGAAGCCGGCAGGTGTGGTGCGCAGCGTTCCCTTCGGCGTCACGAAAGACGCGATGCCCGGGATTTCGTCCGGCCGGATCGGATCGTCGACAATACCCTTCGCCTCGGACAGGAAGGCTTCGTGGAGTTCCTCTCCTTCGAGCGGATCGAGCGAGCAGTTGGAAAAGACAACGCGACCGCCAGGCTTCAGCAGCGTGACGGCTTTCTCCAGCAATCGGCGCTGCAGGTTCGCAAGCTTGTCGATGTCGGCGAGCGTCTTGGTCCAGGGTACGTCGGGGTGTCGGCGTACCGTACCGGTGGAAGAGCAGGGTGCATCCAGCAGAACAGCATCGAAAAGCTCGGCGGGGTTGTAGTCGAAAAGGTCGGACTGGATGACCTCGGCGTTCATGCCCAGCCGTTCGAGGTTCTGCCTCAGCCGCGCCAGTCGGCTTTTCGAGGTGTCGACCGCCGTCACCTTCGCGCCGGCGAGGATGAGCTGTGCCGTCTTGCCACCAGGGGCCGCACAAAGGTCGGCAACACGTTTGCCGGTGATGTCGCCGAAAAGCCTTGCCGGGAGGGCGGCTGCTGCATCCTGCACCCACCAGGCACCTTCCGCGAAGCCTGACAGCTCAGTGACAGGGGCGGGCAGCTTCTCCACTCGAACCGTGCCCGTCGGCAGGACGATGCCACCGAATCGTTGTGCCCACAGTGCCGGGTCGGCTTTCACCGTGAAGTCGACCGGTGCTTCCAGCCGATGCACGGCGAGGATCGCATCGGTCGTTTCCTGGCCATAAGCATCGCGCAACCGTTGCTCGAACCACGCCGGCGCATCATTGGTCGCATCCAGCGCCGGCGGCAGCTCGACATCCTTGGCGCGGACCAGGGCGCGCAGGACACCGTTGACGAGACCGGAAAAGCGTGCGGTGCGCGGATCGGCTTTGGCATGAGTCACAGCAAGGTCGACGGCAGCACTGTCGGGCACGTCCAGGAACAATATCTGCGCGGCCGCGACATGCAGGATATGCGAAAGCGTGGTGGCATTGGCCGGCAGCGGCTTTTCCAGCCGGCGGGAGAGCAGGCCGGCAATGGTCATGCGATAGCGGAGCGCGGTGACCAGAATGGCGCGCACCAATGCACGGTCACGCCCGTCGAGCGCACGATATTGCGGGTGGCCGTGCTCGTTGTCGGTCAGTCCATCCAGGGGCGTGCGGGCATCGATGACCGCGGCCAGCAGTCGCGCTGCCGCCTGGCGCGCGGCAAGGCCGGGTGCCTGCGGCGCACTATCGGAACGATGAGGCGTCGGCTTGCGGGCGGCCCTGCCAGCTTGCTTCACTGCCATGGGCCTTTCGGGCCGGACGGGTTGCGACCCCAGGGATTGGATTTCGGCGCTTCCGGTTGCTCGCTTTCGCCTGAGGGAGGCTCCGAGCTACCCCAGGGGCCGGCCGAATCGATCTGGCCGTGGCGCGGCGAAGGTGCCGCTTCGGGACGCGTCGCTTCGCCGGCCTCGCGGGCCTGGCCCATTTGCACGGCAAGCGCCTGCAAGGCGGCGATGCGGTTTTCCGTATTCGGGTGGGTGGAGAAGAGGTTGTCCATGCGCTCGCCGGAAAGCGGGTTGATGATGAAAAGATGCGCGGTGGCGGGATTGCGTTCGGCATCGTCGTTGCGGATGCGTTCGGCGCTGCGCGCGATCTTGTCAAGGGCGGAAGCCAGCCAGAGCGGATGGCCGCAGATTTCCGCACCGCGCCTGTCCGCCTCGTATTCGCGGGTGCGGCTCACCGCCATCTGCACGATCATGGCCGCGAAAGGAGCAACGATCATCGCCACCAGCACGCCAATGAAGCCGAGCGGATTGTTGTTCTCGCGGTTGCCGCCGAAGAAGAAGGCGAAATTGCCGAGCATGGAAATGGCGCCGGCAAGGGTCGCCACGATGGTCATGGTGAGCGTGTCGCGGTGCTGCACATGGGCAAGCTCGTGCGCCATCACGGCAGCGACTTCCTCATGCGACAGGCGCTGCAGCAGCCCGGTCGAGGCAGCAACGGCGGCGTTCTCGGGGTTGCGGCCGGTGGCGAAGGCGTTGGGCTGGTCGGTGTCGATCAGATAGACACGCGGCATCGGCAGACCGGCATTGGCGGCAAGGCTCTTCACGATGGCATGGAATTCCGGTGCGCTGCGCTCGTCGACCTCGACGGCGTGGTTCATCGACAGCACCATCTTGTCGGCGTTCCAGTAGCTGAAAAAATTGGTGGCGATTGCGATGACCAACGCAATCATCATGCCGCCGGAGCCGCCGATCAGGTAGCCAACACCCATGAACAGCGCCGTCATGGCGGCCAGAAGCATGGCTGTGCGCATCGTGCTCAAATGTTTCTCCATCGCCTGGCAAGGGTCGATCCCTCGCCCTGGTTCCGCTATATGATGGTAAGAAGCCCAAGCCGTTTCAATCCACTGGAAGAAAAGCATGCCGGACGAAAACCGCAAGCCGCACGAGATGCCGGGCGAAGCAGGCCAAGATAAGGCGCTGTCGCCGGCCGCGGAACGGGCACTGGCTGAAGCCGAAATCCGCCGGCAGGCCTATCGCCAGGCCGAGGCAGTCCTGCCCAGGGAAATCGGCGGGCGTGGCGGCAACGACCCCAATCGTTATGGCGACTGGGAAGTGAAGGGCCTGACCAGCGATTTCTGATGCGGGTTCGGGCCGGGGTCGATCGCCGCACGGTCTTTCCCGACGCTGACCCGCTGGCGGCATCGATACAATCGACGACGCTAAATTAGCATTCTGTAACCTTGATTCTCAAAGCACCTGTAACTTTACCCTGCGTTTACCTTCGTTAGGGTTTTGGGGGCCGGAAAGCCGGGCCTTTACCAAGCACTCACCAATATTGGTCCAGATGCCGCCCCATCCGGCAGGAAACCCGCATTCGAAAATACGGGTTCCGCGGGCGGGGAAGGGCGATGATGTTTTTCGGCAGGCTTCGGCAGCTGGTCGGCAGGTTCGGCAGGGACCGCGGCGGCAATTTCATAGTGATGGCCGGCGTCGTGCTGGGTGTGCTGGCGCTGGCCGTGGGCTTTGCGGTGGATATCGGCCAGATGATGAATGCCCGTTCGGCGCTCGGCAACGCCATCGATGCAGCGGTGACCTCGACGGCACGCGATCTGACTACCGGGACCGCCACCGAGGCTGAGGCGACCAAGATCATCAAGGTCTACCTGGACGCCAATAGCAGCGGCGGCATTTTGAGCGCCAACCAGATCGTGATCGACAAGGTAACGCTGGACCGCACGCAATACACGCTTCAGGTTTCGGCCTATGTCGACGTACCGCTCTTCTTTCCGTTGTTCGGTACGGAAAAGACGCGGCGAGTGTCGCAAACGGGAGCTGCCGTCTATTCGTTCCGCCAGCTTGAGATTGCGATGATGCTCGACCTGACTGGGTCGATGAAAAGCGGGACAAAGGTCCAGGATCTCAAGAATGCCGCAAAAGATGCGGTCGACACTATTTTCAAGGATCAAAGCCCTAGCCGCCCCAGGGTGCGAGTGGCGCTTATACCTTATGCAAATGCGGTGAATGTCGGCAGCAGCCTGGCCGCAAGCTCCGTTTTCATTGAAACCAAGGATAGTGAACGCAAGCAGGCACCGGGCAACACCACGCCGCGACTGCCGTCGAATTCGAGCAACGGCACGAACAACAAATACAACTGTGCCACCGAGCGTAAGGGTGACTACCAGTATACCGACGATGGCCCCGAAAGCAGCATGGTCAATCGGGATCTATTCATAACGACTTTCTCGGACGGATCTGCCGGCTTCTCTGCTACTGTCATGTGCCCTAAAGCGGAAATAATGCCGCTCACGTCGGATGCTCAGGCGCTTAAGTCCCGGATCGATGCATTTGAGTTTGAGGGCGGTACGGCCGGCCATATCGGCGTGCAATGGAGCTGGTACCTGCTCTCGCCGAACTGGGCGGGAGCGCTCCCCGAGGCGCAACGTCCAATGGACTATGACAATACCAAGATAGGCAAATACGCGATCCTGATGACGGACGGCCTGTTCAATCTTTCCTATTTCGACGCTTCCACCGACAGAGGTGTGTACAAGGATGGCAAGGCTCCGCCACGTGACGCGGCCATCAAGCTTTGCGAAAGCATGCGTGCCAAGGGCATCGAAATCTACACCATCGGGTTCGATCTTTATAACCGCGATATCACCGCTGATTCCCGGGCCAAGGCGATTGATCTGTTGCAGAAATGCGCCAGCCCCGACAGCGGTGGAAAGCATTTCTTTGACGCCTCCACCGGACCGGAACTGAAGGCAGCCTTCGACAAGATCGCCAGGAACTTGAACAGACTGGCTCTGACGAAGTAACCGGTCTGTCAAACGACTCAACTGGAAACGGAAAAGGCCGCCACATCTTGTGATGGGCGGCCTTCCGTGGCTTTCGTCCAGGCGCGGCCCGTGGTCACGATCCCTTCGGACCGTGCACCGCGCGTCTCGCGCTTCAGCGGAGAGGCTGCTCTCCGTGAAGGCGATCCGCCGGGATCACGCTCTGGAAAACGAAATCACTCGACATCGGATCACCTCCTTTCAGTTCGTTGAACACGCCCACAAGGTGGGGTGTTTTCCGCCCGAGCGCAAGTGCAGGACCGCAACAGTTTCATGCTGCCGCGAAAAGCGCTGGAATTCCGGGCTTTGCCAGATGCAGGATGTCGTAGGCGGAACCATGTTCGGGTGTGGTCGCTGCCTCCGCGGAAAGCCGGAAACGCGAGAGACGCCAGTTGGCCAGGTCGATCGCCGTTACCGCGGCATAGATGCCCGCCTGTTTGACGAGCGCGGTGTTGTGTTCGTTCTCGCTGCGTTTCAGCGCCGCGAAATTCGCGGCCGGATCGATCAGGACGTCTTCGCGATAGACGGAGCGTGCGCCTGTCGCCGATCCCAGATGCACATCGAGCGGCAGCCAGGTTTCGATCGCGGGGCGACCAAAGCCATCGATCACTTTCTGGAAGCGCTCGCCGGTGATGAAATCGCTGGCGGCTTCGTCGTCCAGCCAGAGATAAAGCGACGAATAGGCATTGTTGATGGCGCCGTTCTCGCCACGCCGCTGCGCGACGAAGGCCTTGAAGCCGAGGCCGGGCGTCTCGTCCCAATCGGGGCCCAGACTGGCCGCCCTGCGGGCAATCTTCTCCATATCATGGTCGGCAGGAAGACGGTGGATGTACTGCATCATCAACATGGCTGGGCTCCTTGATTTCGATGCAGCTTGCCATCGCTGCTTCATTATGAAAACATATCAATGAATATATCAGTCATAAGATTTGAACATGAATGATCCGGCGCGAACGCTCGATATCGACACGGTCCAGGCCTTCGCTCTGGTCGCGGATCTTGCCTCCTTCACGCGGGCCGCGGAGGTGCTCGACACGTCGCAGGCAACGGTCAGCCTCAAGCTGAAACGGCTCGAAGCCCGCCTCGATGCCCGCCTGCTGGAGCGCACTCCGCGTCATGTTCGGCTGACCGCGCAGGGCGAACGCTTCCTGCCGGCGGCGCGCAACCTGCTCGAGGCGCATGAGCGTGCGCTTTCCGGCATCCAGGCAGCCGTGCCCAGTCGGCTCACGCTCGGCATCAGCGATCATGTCGCCGGGCCGGAACTGCCGCTGCTGCTTGCGAGGCTCAACGCCTACGACCCGTCACTGGTGGTGGAGGTTCGGATTGCCTCTTCGCGTGATGTCGTGGCCCGTTACGGCCACGGCGAACTGGATGCCGTGATCGCGCGGCGCGGCGACGACAATGCCGACGGCGAGATCCTGTTTCGCGAGCCGTTCCGCTGGTTCGCATCACCGTCGTTCCAGCATCGCTCGGGCGAACCGCTCAGGTTGGCGGCGCTGGCCGCGCCCTGCGGCATCCGTGCGCTTGCCATCGATGCGCTGGACGAGGCGGGTTTGCCATGGAGGGAAGCGTTCGTCGGCGGGGGTGTCATGGCGTTGGGCGCGGCGGTGAGTGCCGGTCTGGCCGTGGCGGCGCTGGCCCAGAGGGTGGCGCCGGCAGGCGCCATCGATGTCGGTGCAGATCTTGGGCTGCCGCCCTTGCCGGGGCAGGACATCGTGCTGATGTCACGTCCCGGCCGGCGCGATGCGCGCGAGGTGCTCAAGGTTCTCGCCGCTGCTTTCCGGAGCGCGGCGGCGAGATCGTAGCCGCTCAGCCCTTCTTGTTCTGCCTGTTGCTGACGAGGTCATCGACGACGGCGGGGTCGGCCAGCGTCGAGGTGTCGCCAAGCGCGCCGAAATCGTCCTCGGCGATCTTGCGCAGGATGCGCCGCATGATCTTGCCGGAGCGCGTCTTGGGCAGGCCCGGCGCGAACTGGATCTTGTCGGGCGAAGCGATCGCACCGATCTCCTTGCGCACATGCGCGATCAGTTCCTTGCGCAGGTCCTCGGTCGGCTCCACGCCTGCCATCAAGGTGACATAGGAGTAGATGCCCTGGCCCTTGATGTCGTGCGGATAGCCGACGACGGCCGCTTCCGACACCTTGTCATGGGCAACGAGTGCGGATTCCACCTCGGCCGTGCCCATGCGATGGCCCGACACGTTGATGACGTCGTCGACGCGGCCGGTGATCCAGTAATATCCGTCATCGTCGCGGCGGCAGCCATCGCCGGTGAAATACTTGCCCTTGTAGGTGGAGAAGTAGGTCTGCACGAAGCGCTCATGGTCGCCATAGACGGTGCGCATCTGACCCGGCCAGGAATCGGTGATGCACAGATTGCCGTCGGCAGCACCCTCCAGCACCTTGCCGTCATTGTCGACCAGCTGCGGTTTGACGCCGAAGAACGGCCGCGTCGCCGAACCGGCCTTGAGGTCGGTGGCGCCAGGCAGCGGCGTGATCAGGATGCCGCCGGTCTCGGTCTGCCACCAGGTGTCGACGATCGGCACCTTCTTGTCGCCGACGACGTTGAAATACCATTCCCAGGCTTCCGGATTGATCGGCTCGCCGACAGAACCCAGGACACGCAGGCTCTTGCGCGACGTCTTCTTCACCGGCGCTTCGCCGGCACCCATCAGCGCGCGGATGGCGGTCGGAGCTGTGTAGAAGATGTTGACCTTGTGCTTGTCGACCACTTCCCAGAAGCGCGATACCGACGGATAGTTCGGCACGCCTTCGAACATCAGCGTGGTGGCGCCGTTGGCGAGCGGGCCGTAGAGGATGTAGCTGTGGCCCGTCACCCAGCCGACATCGGCCGTGCACCAGTAGATGTCGCCATCGTGGTAATCGAACACATACTGGTGCGTCATCGAAGCATAGACGAGATAGCCGCCGGTGGTGTGCAGCACGCCCTTCGGCTTGCCGGTCGAGCCTGAGGTGTAGAGGATGAACAGCGGATCCTCCGCTTTCATCTTCTCCGGCTTGCATTCGGCCTTAACCGTCTTGACCTCATCGTGATACCAGAGGTCACGTCCTTCAACCCAGCCGATCTTGCCGCCGGTGCGGCGCACCACGACAACCGACTTCACCGCGGTCTTCTGCCTGGCGGCGATCTCGATCGCCTTGTCGGTGTTTTCCTTCAGCGGAATGCTCTTGCCGCCGCGCAGGCCCTCGTCGGCCGTGATGACGAAGGTCGAGGCGGCGTCGACGATGCGGCCGGCCAGCGCGTCCGGCGAGAAGCCGCCGAACACCACCGAATGGACCGCGCCGATGCGGGTGCAAGCCAGCATCGCATAGGCCGCCTCCGGGATCATCGGCATGTAGATGGTAACGCGGTCGCCCTTCTTGACGCCGTGCTTCTTCATCACATTGGCGAGCCGGCAGACATGCTCGTGCAGCTCGTTGTAGGTGATCTTCCTGTCGTCATAGGGATTGTCGCCTTCCCAGATGATCGCGACCTGGTCGCCGCGCTTCTTCAGGTGGCGGTCGATGCAGTTGTGCGAGACGTTCAACTGTCCGTCCTCGAACCACTTGATCGATACCTTGCCGTCGAACGAGGTGTTCTTGACCTTGGTGTAAGGCTTGAACCAGTCGAGGCGCTTGCCGTGCTTGCCCCAGAATTTGTCCGGGTTCTTCACGCTTTCCGCGTACCACTTCACATACGTTTCGTTGTCGATCAGCGCATGCTTCTTCCACGCCGGCTGTACGCGGTGGACCTTAGCCTCGGTCATGTCTTGGTCTTCCTCCTGAGATCGGCCGCCGGTTGGCGGTGTTGCGGCCCGCGGGCCGCGAAAATCGCCGGCATTATTATCAGTTCGGACGTTACGGCAATATTAGACATTGGGTTTGCCCGCCCGTAACAGAAAATTGCGTGAAGCCGCACACGCTTAGGTCGAACCAAGGGGGCGGATTGAACGTTTAAAGACATGGTTAACGTTCGAGGCGCAGAGTTTTTCCGGGAGGACCGGCAAGGGGTGTGTCGAGGCACATCCGAGATCAACTTGCGAGGGCTGCCATGCGCGACCATTCCGAACTGGAACTTCTGCTCAAGGGCTACGGGCTGACGACAGCCCGCATCCTGTATCATTACCCCGACCATCCGCACCTGCTGCAGACCTACATCTGGCAGGACTACGACATCGCCCCGAAATTCCCGATACTGGGTGCCTTCATCAGCTTCTGGCGCGAGAAGCTCGAAGGGCCATTGCACTCGGTCTGCTTCACGCACCAGAAGCTGATTTCGGCGAATGAATGGCGCAAGGTCGACGGCGAGATCCTGCTGCATTGATCGAATCGTGAGGCTGTCCTGCTGCGGCAACTGCGGCAGGACAACGAAGGGCAGCCATCAAGATCAGCGGCGGGAGTTCGACCGCCCCCTGACGGAAGCGACTTTTTGCCTCGTCCGATGGATCGGCGGAAAGGCAAGTCGACGTTCATTTCTGGCCCAAAAGCTCATCTCCTTATCGCCTCTGGCTGATTGCAAAAGCCACTGCGCGCGGCTAAGCGCGGACCAGGCTTTCGGTCGAACCCGAAGCTGCACTTACGCTCTTAGAGGTTCGCTTGAGGAGGATTCCCGTGAATACGAAGAAACTGCTGACCGGCGTTGCATTCGCCGCTTCCGTGCTGGTTGCTGCCACGGCTGCCCGCGCCGACATCGTCATCGGCCTTGTCGCGCCGCTGACCGGTCCTGTCGCCGCCTATGGCGATCAGGTCAAGAACGGCGCCGAAGCCGCCGTTGAAGTCATCAACAAGGATGGCGGCATCAAAGGTGAGAAGGTCGTGCTGAAGCTCGCCGACGACGCCGGCGATCCGAAACAGGGCGTTTCCGCCGCCAACCAGCTGGTCGGCGAAGGCGTGAAGTTCGTTATCGGTCCGGTGACCTCGGGTGTCGCCATGGCGGCGTCCGATGTGTTCGCCGAGAACGGCGTGCTGATGGTGACGCCGACCGCAACCTCGCCGGACCTGACCAACCGGGGTCTCACCAACGTCCTGCGCACCTGCGGTCGTGACGACCAGCAGGCGGAAGTGGCGGCTGCCTATGTGGTGAAGAACCTGAAGGACAAGAAGGTTGCCATCGTCGATGACAAGGGCACCTATGGCAAGGGTCTGGCCGACTCCTTCAAGAAGGCGATCAATGCCGGCGGCGTCAAGGAAGTCAGCCACAACTCGCTGACCCCTGGTGAAAAGGATCTGTCGGCCCTGGTCACACGCCTGAAGTCGGATGGCGCCGAAGTGATCTATTTCGGCGGCTATCATCCTGAAGGTGGCCTGCTTGCCCGCCAGCTCGCTGATGCCGGCGTCAAGGCACTGATCATCGGTGGCGAAGGCCTGTCCAACACCGAATACTGGGCGATCGGCAATCAGGCCGCCGCCGGCACGCTGTTCACCAACGCGACCGACGCACTGAAGAACCCTGACTCGGCTCAGGCCGTCGAAGCACTCAAGGCCAAGGGCATCCCGGCCGAGGCTTTCACGCTCAACGCCTATGCCGCCGTCCAGGTTCTGAAGGCGGGCATCGAAAAGGCCGGCAAGGATGATCCGGCAGCCGTCGGCACCGCGCTCAAGGGTGGTGAAGCCATTCCGACCGCCATCGGCAAACTGACCTATGGCGAGACCGGCGACCTGACCAGCCCGAGCTTCTCGCTGTTCAAGTGGGAAGACGGCAAGATCGTCGCGGCCGAGTAAGGCAACCGTACCGTTTAAAGAAGAAAGGCCGGGAATTTCCCGGCCTTTCTTTTTATGCGTTGGCGTGAGCGCGGCCCCTATCGGTGACCAAAAATGGCCGAACCGACCCGCACCGAGCTGGCACCGAAGGCCACGGCCAGCTCGTAGTCGCCAGACATGCCCATCGAAAGCTTCTCGACGCCGGCCTCGCGTGCGAGTTTTTCAAGCAGGGCAAAGTGGGGTCCCGGATTCTCTTCCGCCGGCGGAATGCACATCAGCCCCTCGATGGTCAGGCCGTGCTCGCTGCGACAGCGGGCGACGAAGGCGACGGCATCTTTCGGTTCGATGCCGGCTTTCTGGGGCTCCGAGCCGGTGTTGACCTGTACATAGAGCTTTGGCGCCTTGCCTTGCCTTGCGATTTCCTTTGCCAGTTCGGATGCGATCTTCTCACGGTCGACCGTCTCGATCACGTCGAACAGCGCGACGGCTTCCTTTGCCTTGTTGGATTGCAGCGGTCCGATCAGGTGCAGCTCGATGCCGGTGAATTCCTCGCGCAGTGCGGGCCACTTGCCCTGCGCTTCCTGCACACGATTTTCGCCGAAAACACGCTGGCCGGCGGCCAGCACAGGCCGGATGGCGTCGGCGTCGAAGGTCTTGGAAACTGCGACCAGGGTCACGGCCCCTGCCGGCCGGTTTGCCTCGCCTTCGGCGGCCACGATTCTTGCCCTGACCGTTTCGAGTTGCTGAACCGCGTCACTCATGTGCCAACCTGTCCTGATCCTGCTGTTTTTGCCGGGCCTCGAGACCCATATGGTTGACGGGTCCCCGAAAGCATGGTGAAGACCCCGACCATGTCCTTGAACTGCCGGACCAACCGGCGGTTTCCCGCATGCTTTGTAAGTGAAAAACCGGCCATGGCAACCGAACGATACAATCCTCGCGCAGCAGAGCCCAGGTGGCAGAAGGCATGGGACGAGGCCAAGCTCTTCGAGACGAAGAACGACGATCCACGGCCGAAATATTACGTGCTCGAGATGTTCCCCTATCCTTCGGGGCGCATCCATATGGGCCATGTGCGCAATTATACGATGGGCGACGTCGTGGCGCGCTGGCGCCGTGCCATGGGCTACAACGTGCTGCATCCGATGGGCTGGGACGCCTTCGGCCTGCCGGCGGAAAACGCCGCGCGCGACAACAAGGTCAATCCGCGCGACTGGACCTACAAGAACATCGAGACGATGAAGGGCCAGCTGAAGACCATGGGCCTGTCGCTGGACTGGGCGCGTGAAATCGCCACCTGCGACCCCAGCTACTACAAGCACCAGCAGAAGATCTTCCTGGATTTCTGGAAATCGGGCCTGGTCGAGCGCAAGTCGGCAAAGGTCAACTGGGATCCGGTCGACATGACCGTGCTGGCCAACGAACAGGTCATCGACGGACGCGGCTGGCGTTCCGGCGCGCCTGTGGAGCAGCGCGACCTGACGCAGTGGTTCTTCAAGATCACCTCGATGAGCCAGGACCTGCTCGACAGCCTGGACACGCTGGACAAGTGGCCCGAAAAGGTCCGCGTCATGCAGGCCAACTGGATCGGCCGTTCCGAAGGCCTGCTGGTCCGCTGGGCACTGGCCAATCCGCCTGCCGGCGAAAGCGAGCTCGAAGTCTACACCACGCGACCGGACACGATTTTCGGCGCTTCGTTCATGGCCATCGCCGCCGACCATCCGCTGGCCAGGAAGGTCGCTGCAGGCAATCCCGAACTCGCCGCCTTCATCGAGGACGTGCGCCACATGGGCACCTCGGCGGCTGCGCTCGAAACGGCCGAGAAGAGGGGTTTCGACACCGGCCTGCGCGTCGTCCATCCGTTCGACGAGAACTGGACGCTGCCGGTCTATGTCGCGAATTTCGTGCTGATGGACTACGGGACCGGCGCGATCTTCGGTTGCCCGGGCCATGACCAGCGCGATCTCGATTTCGCCAACAAATATGGCCTGCCGGTCACCCCGGTGGTGCTGCCGGACGGCGTCGATGCCACCGGCTTCCACATCACGGAAGAGGCCTTTGTCGACGATGGCGCGATGATCAATTCGCGCTTCCTCGATGGCATGCGCTTCAAGGAAGCCTTTGACGAGGTGGCGACCAGATTGTCCGGCGTGACGATCGGCAATCGGCCGCAGGCCGAGCGCAAGGTACAGTTCCGGCTGCGCGACTGGCTGATTTCGCGCCAGCGCTACTGGGGTTGCCCGATACCGGTCATCCATTGTGAAAGCTGTGGGGCCGTACCGGTACCGGCTAAAGACCTGCCGGTCGAGTTGCCGACCGATGTCACCTTCGACAAGCCGGGCAATCCGCTCGACCATCATCCGACCTGGAAGCATGTCGGATGCCCGCAATGCGGCAAGCCGGCCCGGCGCGACACCGACACGATGGACACCTTCGTCGATTCGTCCTGGTATTTCGCCCGCTTCACCGATCCGTGGAACGACAAGGCGCCGACGACGCTCGAGTATGTCGACGGCAAGAACGGCTGGCTGCCGGTCAGGCAGTATATCGGCGGCATCGAGCACGCGATCCTGCATCTGCTCTATTCGCGCTTCTTCACGCGCGCCATGCAGGTCACCGGCCATCTCAATGAGGTGAAGGAGCCGTTCGAGGGCATGTTCACGCAGGGCATGGTGGTGCACGAGACCTATCGCGCCGGCACCGGCGCGAATGCGTATTGGGTGCAGCCCGTCGACGTGAATATCGTGGACGTCGACGGCAAGCGCAGCGCCACGCTGATCGCGGATGGCAGCCCGGTCGAGATCGGCGCGATCGAGAAGATGTCGAAGTCGAAGAAGAATGTCGTCGATCCGGACGACATTCTGGCGAGCTACGGTGCGGACACGGCACGCTGGTTCATGCTGTCGGATTCGCCGCCGGAACGCGATGTCATCTGGACCGAGGCTGGCGTCGAAGGCGCGCACCGTTTCGTGCAGCGGATCTGGCGGCTGGTGTCCGAGACAGCGCCTGCGCTGGCAGGCGTTGAAGCCTCGGCTGCACGTGATGGTTCCGCCGCCGCAGTTTCGAAAGCTGTCCACAAGACGGTGAAGGCTGTCGGCGAAGACATCGAACGTCTGTCCTTCAACAAGGCGGTTGCCCGTCTCTATGAACTGCTCAACACGATCCAGCCCGTGGCGACTGCACTCGTCGACGGCAAGGGCGATCAGGCAACCGCTGCAGCGCTGCGCGAGGCAGTCGAGGCGCTTGTCGTCATGATCGCGCCGATGATGCCGCATCTGGCGGAGGAATGCTGGTCGGCACTGGGTGGCGAGGGTTTTGTCGCGAATCAGCCCTGGCCGCGCTTCGATCCTGCACTGGTGGTCGACAACGACGTCGTCTATCCGATACAGATTAATGGCAAGAAGCGTGGTGATTTGACAATCGCCCGCGACGCAGACCAAGCTCAGGTCGAACAGGCCGTCATGGCCCTGGACTTCGTACAGAAGGCGCTCGAGGGCAAGGCGCCGCGCAAGGTGATCGTCGTGCCCCAGAGGATCGTCAATGTCGTTGCCTGACACTCGTAAGACAGCGGCTTCGTTCGCGCGCCGCGCGGCGCTCTTCGGCCTGCTCGCCGGCGTTGCGCTGGTTTCGGCATGCCAGGTGCGGCCGCTCTATTCGAACCAGCCGCTGTCGACTGGTTCGACAGTGAGCGCGCGCGAGGAGCTGGCTTCGATCGCCGTGAAGCCGGTCTCGTCGCGTTACGCCCAGCAGGTCCGCAACAATCTGATCTTTGCGCTGACCGGAGGAGGCGAGCGTCCCAACGCGCCCGCCTATTCGCTGGCGCTCAATGTCACCGAATCGGTGATCTCCACGGCGAGCATCCAGGTTGCCAAGGATCAGGACCAGCCGACCGCCGGTACGGTGATCATGACGGCGGCTTATACGCTGACCGATGCCAAGACCGGCAAGGCTGTGGCCAACGGTCAACGTTCGATCTCGTCGTCCTTCGACAAGCCGGGCCAGGAATTCGCGTCCTATCGCGCACAGATCGATGCCGAAAACCGCGCCGCGCGCGAACTCGCTGAGCTGTTGCATCTGGCGCTGGCTCAGGACCTTGCCAAGCCCGGCGCCAGGTAAGCGGCGCGCAGGCGAGCAGCGAAACCATGCGCCTGACGGGGCTGGTTGCTGAAGGTTACCGGTCGCTCAAATCGATCCGGCTCGAGCTTGGCCAGGTCGGTTTGTTCGTTGGCGAGAACGGTGTTGGAAAATCCAATCTCTACCGCGCCCTGCAACTGATCAAGGCGGCCGGCGAAGGCACGCTTGCCCGCTCGATCGCCGGCGAAGGCGGCATGCAGTCGGCCCTTTGGTCCGGCGCACGTCGTCTGGGCCGACCCGTGCGCGTCATCCTGCAGGCGGATGTCGAGGATGACGAGACCGCGGCGCGTTTCTCCTATCGGGTGGAGATCGGGCTGCCGCCACCCGTTTCGGCGGGATTTGCTTTCGAACCTCACGTCAAGGAAGAGACCCTGACGGTCGAAACCGGGCGACGACCGGTGGAGATGATGAGCCGCAAGGGTCCTGCAGCCTACGGGCGCGACAGCGAGGGCAGGCGTATCGAACACCCCGCGAAGCTGCTCAATTCGGAAACGGCGCTGGCAGTGCTCGGCGCATCCGGCCGCTATCCGGAAACAGGGGATCTGCGGGCCGCGGTTTCAGGCTGGCGCTTCTATCACGGCTTCCGCACCGACGCCGATTCGCCCGCGCGGAAACCGTCGCTGGCGATCACCTCGACGCTGCTGGACGAGGATGGCGGCAACCTCGCCGCGGTGTTCGCAACGCTTGCCCATATCAGGCAGGATACCGTCGATCTTGATCGCGCGCTGGCCGACGCACTGGGAGCAAAGCTGGAAGTGCCGGAGCCGGGCGAAACCGCCACATTCGGCTTGCGTCTCCCGGATTTTCCGCAGCGGCTGTTCCGGCCGCAGGAACTGTCGGATGGGCAGATCCGCTTCCTGGCGCTCGCCGGCGCACTGATGTCGTATCGTCTGCCGGGGCTGATCGCACTGAACGAGCCGGAAGCCAGCCTGCACCCGCGCATGTTGCCTGCATTGGCCGACATGATCGCCAAGGCCGCGGAACGGACCCAGCTCTGGGTGGTCACGCATTCGCGCGAACTGGCGGATCTGATCGCCGACCGCACTGGTGCGAGAGCGCTAACCGTGGTGCGGCTGGACGGGGCGACGACGATTGAGGGCCTGAGGCTAACGGGCCAGATGTCTGATGATGACTAGAGCGTTTCCGTTTTTAACGGAAACGCGGAAATTCTCTAATCTTTTGTTTTTACTACATTTTTGTAGCCAAGTGATTCCACTTGGCTACAAAAATGCTCTAGCGGGCCACGGGCAGACTGGTACGTGGCTTGATCAGGCTCCAGCCCAGTGTCATGCCTGCGGCGGCAATCAGGATGGCGACGGCGCCGACCAGTTGCAGCGGATGCAGGCGCTGCCCGAAGACCACGAAGTCCGCGACAATGGCTACGACGGGGTAGATGAAGGACAGCGCGCCGACGAGATTGGTGGGCAGTTTCTGGATCGCGCCGTAGAGCAGGATGTACATCAGGCCGGTATGGACGACACCGACTGCGGCAAGCAAGGCCCAGGTACGGGCGTCTGTCGGCAGATTCGTGAGATTCGCGAACGGGATCAGCATCAGGATGCCGACAGTAACCTGAATGAGCGCGATCAAGTGTGGCGGTACGCCCTTGAGCTTCTTCGCGACGATCGCGGCTATGGCGTAGAAGAATGCCGCGCCGAGCGCCAGCAGGATGCCGACAAGATAGTTCGACCCGGTGTGGGCGGCGTTCGGCTTGGCCTGCACGATCAGCAGCATGCCAGCGAAAGCGACCGCAAGCCAGGTCAGTTTGGTCAGCGTCAGGCGCTCGCTGAACAGCAGCGCGCCCAGCGCCACCAGCATGAAGGGCTGCGTGTTGTAGACGGCCGTGGCAATCGAGATCGAGGCGCGCGGGAAGGCGGCGAACAGCAGCAGCCAGTTGGAGACGATGGCAATGCCGCCGATGATTGCATAGGCGATCTGTCGGCGGGAGATCACGTCGCGCCTGAACAGGCCGAGAGCGCCGCAGACGATCAGCAGCGTGACGGTGCCGAAGGCACAGCGCCAGAACACCACGTCCATCACCGGCTGCCCAGACAGGACGACAAACACGCCGATCGTTCCAGAGATCACCATTGCAGCGGTCATCTCGACCGTTCCGCGCGCGTTGTCCGACATGATGCGACCTCTCCTTCGTTCGTGACCGTTTTGTACGCGCTCGAAGGTTCGGAATACATACCATTGGAAAGGCAATTGCGAAAAACGACCTAATCTTGTAAGGTATGGTATGTAAAAATCCTAAGGATGAGTGATGCTGGACGATCTAGACCGGCGTATTGTCGAAATCCTGGTCGACGACGCGCGTATCTCGCTGAAGGAACTGGCGGCTCGCGTGAACCTGTCGTCGCCAAGCGCGTCGGAGCGATTGCGGCGATTGGAGGAGCGCGGCGTCATCCGCGCCTTCACAGTCGATGTCGATCCCGCCGCGCTCGGCTACACGCTGCAGGCGATCGTGCGCATCAAGCCGCTGCCGGGCAGGTTGCATCAGGTGCAGAAGCTGGTCGAGGAAATCCCGGAATTCACCGAATGCGACAAGGTGACCGGTGATGACTGCTTCATCGGGCGGCTGCACATCCGCTCGATCAGCGATCTCGACCGCATCCTCGACAAGATCACCGACAAGGCCGAGACCAGCAGCGCCATCGTCAAGGCACAGCCGGTGAAGCGCCGGCTGCCGCCGTTCGCTTGAACCATGCCGGACAAAAAAGAAACGGCGCCGTGACGGCGCCGTTTCTGTTCAATAGAAAGTCGGTGTCAGCCGATCTTCTGGCCGGTCTTTGCCCAGTCGGCGAGGAACTGTTCGAGCCCCTTGTCGGTGAGCGGATGCTTGACCAGGGCCTTCAGCGTGGCCGGCGGGATGGTGGCGACGTCGGCGCCGATCAGGGCGGCGCGCTTGACATGGTCCGGCGTGCGGATCGAGGCGGCCAGGATCTCGGTGTCGAAGCCGTAATTGTCATAGACCTGGCGGATCTCGGCGATCACTTCCATGCCGTCGAAGCCCATGTCGTCGAGACGGCCGATGAAGGGCGAGATGAAGGTGGCGCCGGCCTTGGCGGCAAGCAGCGCCTGGTTGGCCGAGAAGCAGAGCGTGACGTTGACCATGCGGCCCTCGGCACGGATGGCCCGGCAGGCCTTGAGGCCGTCGAGGGTGAGCGGCACCTTGATGCAGACATTGTCGGCGATCTTCGCCAGCACCTTGGCTTCCTTCATCATGCCGTCGAAATCGGTGGCGGTGACTTCGGCCGAGACCGGACCCTCGACGATGTCGCAGATCTGTTTGGTGACCTCATCGATCTTCCCGCCGGACTTCAGGATCAGCGACGGGTTGGTGGTGACGCCATCGAGCAGGCCCAGCGCATTGAGCTCCTGGATTTCCTTCACATCAGCGGTGTCGACGAAGAATTTCATGGTGTTCTCCTTGGGAGGGATAAGGCACTGCGCCGCAGGCTTGGCGTTGCCCTTTGCTCTAGACCAAAGTCGGGGCAAGGTCACGCGTCATGAAAGAAGATTCGCCCTTCACGACGGCCGCACCCGTGCTGGTGCCGATGCCTGCCGAGCGCGCCTACACTTACGCGGTGCCGGAACGCATGCGTGTGGTGCCGGGTTCCATCGTGCGTGTGCCCCTCGGCCCCAGGCTGGTGGCGGGCGTTGTCTGGGATGGCACGGTCGAACAGGTCGACGCCAGGAAGCTGAGGCCCATCGACCATGTCTTCGATTGTCCGCCGATCGATCACGACATGCGCCGTTTCGTCGACTGGATCGCGCAATACACGCTGACCCCGCCCGGTCTCGTCGCGCGCATGCTGCTGCGCGCGCCCGAGGCCTTCGATCCGGAACCCTGGATCGAAGGCCTGCAGCGTACCGCCGCGATCCCGGACCGGATCACCGCCGCGAGGTCTCGCGTGCTGGAAACCGCCGATGGCGGCCTGGCGTGGACGCGCTCGGGCCTGGCACATGCGGCCGGTGTTTCCTCGACCGTCATCGACGGCCTGAGGGCGCAGGGCGTGTTCGAGACGGTGATGATCCCGCCGCGTCCGGTTGTGGCGGCACCCGACCCGACCTATGCGCGGCCAGAGTTGACGCCCGATCAGGCGGCGGCAGCCGAGACCCTGCGCGCCGGGGCCGCCGCGGGGACCTTTGGCGTGACGCTGCTGGACGGCGTCACCGGATCCGGCAAGACGGAAGTCTATTTCGAAGCCGTCGCGACAGCGCTCGACCAGGGCAAGCAGGTGCTGATCCTGCTGCCGGAAATCGCGCTCACCCACGCTTTCCTCGAACGCTTCCAGACGCGCTTCGGCGCCAAGCCGGCGGAATGGCACTCCGACCTTGCCCCGAAGATGCGGGAGCGCGTGTGGCGGCAGGTTGCGGAAGGCACGGTGCGTGTGGTCGCCGGTGCGCGTTCGGCGCTGTTCCTGCCGTTCAAGGAACTTGGCCTGATCGTCGTCGACGAAGAGCACGACCCTGCCTACAAGCAGGAGGATCGGGTCTTCTACAATGCCCGCGACATGGCGGTGGTGCGCGGCCATATCGGATCCTTCCCGATCGTGCTCGCGTCGGCCACGCCTTCGGTTGAAAGCCAGGTCAATGCCAATCAGGGCCGTTATGCCCGTGTCGACCTGCCCGCGCGTTTCGCCGAAGCTGCCCTGCCGACCCTGCGCTCGATCGATATGCGCCGTGCGCCACCGGCGCGTGGCAACTTCCTGTCGCCGCTGCTTGTCGAGGCGATGACCAGGACCCTTGCGAGGCAAGAGCAGTCGCTGCTGTTCCTCAACCGGCGCGGCTACGCGCCGCTGACGCTGTGCCGATCCTGCGGCCATCGTTTCGGCTGCCCGGTCTGTTCGGCGTGGCTGGTCGAGCATCGCTTTCGCGGGCAACTGGTCTGCCACCATTGCGGCCACAACGAGAGGCGTCCGGATGCCTGCCCGGAATGTGGCACCATCGATCATCTGGTGGCATGCGGTCCGGGCGTGGAACGCATCGCCGAGGAGGTGGTCGCCGCTTTCCCGGATGCACGCACCATCGTGCTGTCCTCCGACCTCGTCGGCGGAGTGCGGCGACTGAGACTGGAACTGGAGGCCATCGCGAAAGGCGAGGCTGATATCGTCATCGGCACCCAGCTCGTCGCCAAGGGCCACAATTTCCCGAACATGACGCTGGTTGGCATCATCGACGCCGACCTCGGCCTTGCCAATGGCGATCCACGCGCGGCCGAGCGCACTTTCCAGCTTCTGTCTCAGGTGACGGGCCGGGCCGGCCGCACGGGCAAGAAGAGCCTCGGGCTGCTGCAGACCTACCAGCCGGACCATCCGGTCATGCGGGCGATCGTCTCGGGAGACGTCGGTGCTTTTTATGAGCGCGAGATCGCGGAGCGCGAGCGTGCGGCGCTGCCGCCGTTCGGCCGGCTCGCCGGCATCATCGTCAGCGCCGAGACGCGCCACGACGCGGAAGCGCATGCGCGCGGCTTGCGCCGGGCGGCGCCGGATGCGTCGGATATCTTCGTGCTGGGGCCTGCGGAAGCGCCGTTGGCTCTGGTCGGTGGCCGTCACCGCTTTCGCCTGCTCGTGCACGGCGAGCGCCGCTCCGACATGCAGAGTTTCGTACGCCAGATGCTGGCCGAGGGGCCGAAAGTGAGGGGGTCGGTGCGGGTGAGTGTCGATATCGATCCGCAGAGCTTCCTGTGAGGGTTGGTTGCTTGATCGAAAGGCATGCAGAGTTCCAATCCCTCTACAGAGAGCGACACGGCGAGGCAGTGTTGGAATTTTTCGGCCGCGCTGCCGACTATGCGTTGATGGAGCGCGGTCAGCTCCCTGATGCGGCAAGTGTTCGAAGCTTCTTCGAAGACTGTCCTCCGGGATGTGATCCGGCCAGTTCCCTCAAGCTGGCGTGCTTTGACGGGCAGGACGCCATCATCGGCATCGCGGATATGGCCTTCGGTTTTCCTGAAAAATCAGATGCCTATATCGGGCTGCTGCTGATCGATCCCGGGATGCGAGCACAGGGCATCGGCCGGCGCTTTGTGCTTCATCTTGTTCGCGAGGCGCAGGTGCGGCGGTGCCGGCGGATGCTGGTTGCTGTTCTCGACGTCAACACGCGCGGCCGCAGCTTCTGGGAGCGCGAGGGTTTTGTGCTGGAGAAGACGTTTGAACCGCGAGACATCGGTTCGAAGCGACATGTGCTGCATCGACTGATCAGGCCGCTATAGGCGAAGTCCTTTAAAGCGGGATGGCGACCATCAGCAGCAGCGGCGCATGTTCCGCGGCCTCGGTCCGCTGGATCTGCCATCGTGCGGTTTCGAGATTGTCACGGAGCCTGGCGATAATCGCTTCGATCTGGCCTGCCGATGGTGGTTCGTAAGCAAGGACAAGCCTGCCGCCCGGCTTGAGCAGGCCGCGGATGGTTTTCAATGCTGCATTCGCGTCGATCCAGAACAGATTGACATTGATGGCGAAGGCGATGTCGAAACGGTCGGCGCCGGCACCGAAGTTTTCGATCGAGGTGTGAACCAGCCTTAGCCTGCCAGCGCGCTCATCAACCTCGTTGAGTGCATGTGCAGCTTCGATCGCCGTGTCGGAGCGGTCGATGCCTACCAGCCTGCCGGTCGTCAGTTTCGACAGCACGAGTGCTGCAGCGATGCCGCGTCCGCCGCCGATCTCGAGCATCGTTTCGTTGCCCGCGATGCCGAGCCGATCGATCGTCCAGACAAGCCGTTCAGGAATTTTCATCGCCAGCGCTTGTCCAACAGCGGGATGGCATATCTGAACGGCAGACCGAGGCGGTGGCAAGGGTTGACGGGATGGATGAGAAAGGTTTCCGTTAATGGAAACTTTTTGTTGCCTTGCAGATATCTGGCGAATAGTTTCCCGATCTGGAAACTATAAGGACCACTCATGTCGCTGACCCTGTATCTCCACCCGCTCGCGGCGTTCTGCCACAAGGTGCTCATCGCCTTTTATGAGAACGACCTCGATTTTCGCTCCGAGACCGTGGACCTCCTGGATCCCGGTTCGGCGGCGAGCCATCTCGCACGATGGCCGGTCGGCAAGATCCCGGTGTTGCATGATGCAGTCGGCAACCGCGTCGTTCCGGAGACCAGCATCATCATCGAATATGTGCAGCGGCACTATCCCGGGCCTTCTCCAATGTTGCCGCACGAACCGGAGGCCCGCCTCGATGCCCGTTTGTGGGAGCGCTTTTTCGATCTCTATGTCAGCGAGCCGATGCAGAAGATCGTTACCGACCGGCTGCGGCCGGAGGGCGGCAACGACCCGGTCGGCGTCGCCCATGCCCGCAACACGCTGGATACGGCCTACGCCATGATCGACGGCCAGCTGGCGGGCAGGGAATGGGCGATCGGCGATGACTTCACCATTGCCGACTGTGCTGCAGCGCCCTGCCTTTTCTTTTCCTCGATCGTGCACCCGTTCGGTGACGATCAGGACAATCTTTGCGCCTATCTCGAACGCCTGCTGGCCCGGCCAGCGGTGAAGAGAACACTTGCAGAAGCGCAGCCCTTCTTCTCAATGTTCCCCTATCGCGACGCCATGCCGGAGCGGTTCGCAAGCGGTGCCGCCTTTGTCTGAGGATAATCCATGCAGCAAACCCAGCCTCTCGACCGCATCTTCCTGGCGCTCGCCGATCCCGGCCGGCGCGGCATGATCGAACAGCTGGCGCGCGGCCCGGCGACGGTGAAAGAACTGGCTCGACCGGCCAATATGCGGCTGCCGTCAGCGGTGAAGCATCTCAAGGTGCTCGAAGACGGCGGTATCGTCGTTTCGCGCAAGGCCGGCCGTACCCGCACCTATGCCATGCGACGCGATGCGTTCGCACCGGTGAACGATTGGGTGGGTGCACGGGAAACAGCACTCAATGCTGCATTCGATCGCCTCGCCCAGGCGATCGCCGACATGCCGGAAGAGGAATGACCATGACTGTCGAACACAAAACCTTTGTCGTCGAGCGCGAACTGGCAGCCAGCCCGAAACATGCTTTTCGGTTCTTTTCGGAGCCTGCGCTGAAAGAGCGCTGGACCTCCTGTCATCCGGACTGGGCGGTGCTGGAGGAGGAGTTCGATTTCCGCGTCGGTGGTGTCGAGGCCAAACGCTGGCGTACCGATGGGGGGCAGGAGCAGACCTTCCTTGCCCGCTATCTCGATATCGTGCCGGCACGGCGCATCATCTATGCCTTCGACATGGGCTTTGCCGGCGAGCGGCTCTCGGCCTCACTGGCGACGGTCGAGTTCTTTGCCGAGGCGGCCCGCACGCGCATGGTCTTCACCGAGCAGGTCGCCTGGCTCGGCGATGCCGGCTCGATGCAATTGCGCATTGCCGGTACGGGCGAGGGGTTGGACCTGCTCGCGGATATCATCGCGATGGAAGGCGCTGATATTCATTAAGTTGTTAGATCTACAATGATATATCAATTGATATATCATTGTTTGTCGCTTTGGATCGCCATCGTCCTGCGCAAAAATCGCTCCGGCATTCGCGCGACCATTTAACAGGCCATCGCCAGGAGCAGGCCGCCGACAACGGCAAAATTGATGATGAAAGCGGAGCGAAGGCCTTGTCTCTGCGGGCCTGAATAGCGCCAGAAATTGAGCGCAAGCGCACTTGCGGCGACGGTGAAGACGGTCAGGGCGGCAGCGGCATAAGACCTGTGGAAGCCGAGGACCACGCACAGGCCTGCTGTGACTTCAAGCAGTGAGCCGGCCGCAAGCAACGGCCCGGGTGCCGGGAAGCCGTGCTCGCCAAGCTGGCCGGCGAGGGCACGGAAGCGCAGGAAGTGCTCCAGCCCCGCCCAGACGAAGACGCCGCCGAGCAGGATGAAGCCAAGATGCTGAAGGGGCAGGTTCATGGTAAGGCCTCGCATGGTGTGAACGTATCGCACCATGCTCCGGCATCTCACCGCGATCTTGAACGAAACGGCCAAACAGCTTGGAGCAAGTTCAGTGTCCGGCGTTTCCGTTCAGAGAGCTTCAGAGTGTCTCCATGTTCCTGTGAAACCGGAAACTCTACTCTTCGGGCGTGCCGGCGGTGACGGCGGCCAGCCAGCGGCGGACAATCTTCTGTTCGTCTTGCGAATATCCGGCGGCGAGATCGGCTTCGAGCAGGCGGACGCGGCCGCGCGCCTCGGCATAAACCGCCTTGCCCTTTTCGCTCAGTTCCAGCTGCCGGATGCGCTCGTTACCGGCGTGGCGGCGTTTCACGATCGTGCCGGCCTTTTCCAGGTTGGCGACGATAACGCTCAGCGTCTGCGGTGTCAGCAATGCCGCGCGCGCCAGATCGGCATTGGACAGGCCGGGATAGGCACTCAGCATCGCCATCACCGCGAACTGCGGCTGGGTGATGCCAAGATCCACGAGTGTCGCCTCCATGCGATAGCGATAGGCGCCTGCCGCCTGGCGCAGCAGATAACCGAAGTAGCCGTCCTCGCCGCGCCTGCCCTCGCCGACACGCGGTATCGGCTGTGTGGAATCCGGTCCTGCTATGATATCTCTCCTCTCACCTGGAATGGCCATCGTGGTCTTCGGGCAGAAGCACCGTCAAGGGGCCGCAGTTTTCGTCAGCGACGAACATGGCAAGCAAGGAAGCCGGTTCGGTCTTGCTGGCATTCTCCGCGAACAGATGGATTGCGCCTTTCGGCTCGAACCAGCTCTGTCCCTGGGTGTAGGTCATCGGCGGCTCGCCGGCGAGCTGCGATTTCAATGTGCCCTTCAGGACGAACGCGGTCACGTTGCCGGGATGGTGATGGCGCGGCGTGTAGGCATCCGGAGGGAAGTCGACAATCGCCACTGTCACCGCCTTGCCGGGAATGTCCGGCAGTGGCGTGCAGGAAATCGGTTTGATTTCGGTCGCCGGGCGACCCGAGGCCGCAGCAGACGTGCCATTTTCTGCCATGTGCATGGCCCCAGGTGGCGGTGCCATTGTCGTCACGTACAACCCTGCCGAAACTGCGCCGGCTACAGCCACGGCGGCCAATGCGACGAGGTGCCGCCGCTTCGACAGGCCTTGCGGGGTCTTGTCGTGGAAGATTTGGCTGCTCATGGTGTGGTTCTCCTGAAATCGGCGTGCCAACCAAGGTCCGCGGTGGCTCTTTCGGTCGAAACCTGGTCGTTCGGTTCTGCGATGTTGTAGATGCCGGCGCCGTGTTCGACGGCGAGCAACGCTGCGTAGGAGGCGGCGTCGATATGCACGGAAGCGCCCGGTTTCGGCGCTTCAAATCCCGTACCTGGACCATAGAACTGGCCGTAGCGCAGGATGACGGCCGCCATCGGCGCCTCGAGAGCCTGGCGTTCGAGGGCGACGACGCCGTTGATGCTGATGGCACGCGGCCCTTCCGCGCCGGTATCGAGCGGGTCCTGCTCGCCATGCGGCAGCGGACCGGGCGCATAGGCCCAGGCGATGCTCTGCACGATCAATCGCCTGGCACCGGCCCGTTTTGCAGCCTCGACCAGATTGCGGGTGCCTTCGTCGCGGATGCGGGCGTTGCGCACGATCGCTTCGCTCATCCGCGCCGGGTCGAGATCCTTCGGCAGGTCGGTCAACTGGTGGACGACGACCTCAGGCCTGGTTTCAAGCATGGCCGCCGACAGCGCGTCGGCATCGAATACGTCCACGAGCACGGCAGCGGCGCCTGCCGCCTTCAGTTCCACGGCTTTCGAGGCCGAGCGGGTGGTGCCCCATACCAGGTGCCCCTTTTCGACAAGCATCGGCGTGAGGCGTCGCCCAACCGCTCCGCTGGCTCCCGCGAGAAAAATCCTCGTGCCCATTCGATCTTCTCCATGTATCAGTGTTCTGATATCAGTATTCTTATATATGGTCAAGCAGACGAATTTGGGCAGTTGCCGGGCACGCGTCTGCGCGCTTGACTTCCCAAGGCGATGATCTTCAATGCGGTCTCGTTTCGAGGGGACCAAAATGGAATTTTCATTTCCTTGGCCGACCACCCAGGGGGAGTGGCTCGCGTGGTCGAGCGCAGCGGTCACGCTGCTGCTCGGTCTGGCCCTGTTCTTCGCGCCGGGTCTCTGTTTCAAGTTGCTGCGCCTGCAGCCCAAGCCGGAAAAGCCGGAAGCCATTGCCGAAGGGCGAGCGCGGATGGCTGGTTTTTATCTCGGCGTCGGGCTCTGCGCGATTCTGCTGGCCCAGCCGCTGCTCTATATGGCGCTCGGCTTCTCTTGGCTGTTCACCGCGTTCGGGCGGGTCCTCGCGATGATGTCCGATGGCGCCAATACACCTTACAACTGGGGTGCGGTCGTCGTGGAGCTCGTGCTGGCGGTGTTGCCGCTCGCGTTCGCCTTTGGCTTTTTGCCCTGAATCGTGGTGAATCCGCTGCCAGCCATTGAACTCGGCCGCCGGATGCGACAAAAGTGCCTTGAAAGCATGTCCGTGGACGCATTGCGGTCCTGAAAAGCCTGTGCTAGACGGCAACCGACTTTCGACCGGGGGACAGCGGAAGCCGCGTCCCTTGGCTTGAAAAAATGCAGTAAGGTCAAAGATTTAGCCAGAGTTTTCGCTCGCGCCAACGATCTGCGGCCTCTCAGACAAGAGAAAAGACGGTCCGTGGCCCAAACGTCCTCGCCAATCTCCGCTGTCGCAGAACGCTATGCGTCATCGCTTTTCGAGCTGGCGCTCGAGGCGAAATCCGTCGCCAAGGTCGAAGCCGATCTCAACAGCTTCGACGCTCTGCTCGCCAACAGCGCCGATCTGAAGCGCCTGATCGAAAGCCCGGTGTTCACCACCGAGGAGCAGGTTCGCGCCATTTCCGCCATTGTCGACAAGGCCAAGATCGCAGGTCTCGCCGGGAACTTCCTGCGCGTGGTGGCCGGCAATCGTCGTCTGTTCGCCGTGCCCGGCATGATCAAGGCGTTCCGCCGCATCGCTGCCGAGCATCGCGGCGAGACTGCTGCCGAGGTGACGTCGGCGCATGCATTGACTTCGGCTCAGGAAGCAGAACTGAAGACCGCACTGAAAGCCGTCGCCGGCAAGGACGTCGCGATCACCGTTACGGTTGATCCTTCGCTGCTCGGCGGCATGATCGTGAAGATGGGCTCGCGCCAGATCGACACGTCGCTTAAAACCAAACTCAATTCGCTCAAGCTTGCACTGAAAGAGGTCGGCTGATGGACATCCGCGCCGCGGAAATTTCCGCAATTCTGAAAGACCAGATCAAGAACTTCGGCAAGGAAGCCGAAGTCTCCGAAGTTGGTCAGGTTCTGTCGGTGGGGGACGGTATCGCCCGCGTCTACGGTCTCGACAACGTCCAAGCCGGTGAGATGGTCGAGTTCCCGGGCGGCATCCGTGGCATGGCGCTGAACCTCGAAGCCGACAATGTCGGCGTGGTTATCTTCGGTGCCGACCGCGACATCAAGGAAGGCGACACCGTCAAGCGTACCGGCGCCATCGTCGACGTTCCGGTCGGCCCGGGTTTGCTCGGCCGCGTCGTTGACGCTCTCGGCAACCCGATCGACGGCAAGGGTCCGATCAAGGCTGTCGAACGTCGCCGCGTCGACGTGAAGGCTCCCGGCATCATTCCCCGCAAGTCGGTGCATGAGCCGATGTCGACCGGCCTCAAGGCGATCGACGCTTTGATCCCGATTGGTCGCGGTCAGCGCGAACTGGTCATCGGCGACCGTCAGACCGGCAAGACCGCCATCATCCTGGACACCATGCTGAACCAGAAGTCGGTGCACGAAACCGGCCCTGAGGCGGAAAAGCTGTTCTGCGTCTACGTCGCCATCGGCCAGAAGCGCTCGACCGTCGCGCAGTTCGTGAAGGTGCTGGAAGAGCGCGGCGCGCTCGACTACTCCATCATCATCGCCGCCACCGCTTCGGATCCGGCGCCGATGCAGTTCCTGGCGCCGTTCACCGGCTGCACCATGGGCGAATACTTCCGTGACAACGGCAAGCACGCCCTCATCTCCTACGACGATCTGTCCAAGCAGGCCGTCGCCTACCGTCAGATGTCGCTGCTGCTGCGCCGCCCGCCGGGCCGTGAAGCTTACCCGGGCGACGTCTTCTACCTGCACTCCCGTCTGCTCGAGCGCGCTGCGAAGCTCAACGATGACAACGGCAACGGTTCGCTGACCGCGCTGCCGATCATCGAGACGCAGGCCAACGACGTGTCGGCCTACATCCCGACCAACGTGATCTCGATCACCGATGGTCAGATCTTCCTCGAAACCAGCCTGTTCTTCCAGGGTATCCGTCCGGCCGTGAACGTCGGTCTGTCGGTGTCGCGCGTCGGCTCGTCGGCGCAGATCAAGGCGATGAAGCAGGTTGCCGGCTCCATCAAGGGCGAACTCGCGCAGTACCGCGAAATGGCGGCCTTCGCGCAGTTCGGCTCGGATCTCGATGCCGCCACGCAGCGCTTGCTGAACCGTGGTGCACGCCTGACCGAGCTGCTCAAGCAGCCGCAATTCTCGCCGCTGAAGACGGAAGAAGAAGTCGCGGTGATCTTCGCTGGTGTGAACGGCTATCTGGACAAGCTGGCAGTCAACCAGGTCGGCAAATTCGAGCAGGGTCTGCTTTCGCATATGCGCACCACCGGCAAGGCGGTTCTCGATGCGATTCGCAAGGAGAAGGCGCTGTCGGACGATCTGCGCGGCAAGCTCAAGGCCGAGATCGACAATTTCGCCAAGACCTTCGCGTAAGGCGACGGAAGACGGGACCGGGTTTGAAGCATGCCTTCACTAAAAGACCTTCGTAACCGCATCGCCTCCGTCAAGGCGACGCAGAAGATCACCAAGGCGATGCAGATGGTCGCCGCGGCGAAGCTGCGTCGTGCCCAGGAGGCCGCGGAAGCGGCGCGTCCCTATTCCGAGCGGATGGGCGCGGTGCTGGCCAACATCACCCAGGCTGTCGGCGGCGGCGGTGACGCTCCTGCGCTGATGACCGGCACGGGCAAGGACGACGTGCATCTGCTCGTCGTCTGCACGGCCGAGCGCGGCCTGTGCGGCGGCTTCAATTCGCAGATCGCGCGTCTGGCTCGCGACCATGTCCGCAAACTTCTCTCGGCCGGCAAGCAGGTGAAGATCATCTGCGTCGGCAAGAAAGGCTTCGACATCCTGCGTCGCGACTATGCTTCGCTGATCATCGATCGCGTCGACCTGCGCGAAGTGCGTACGCTGAGCTTCGTGAACGCAGACGCCATCGCCAAGAAGGTGATCGGCCTGTTCAATGACGGTCAGTTCGACGTCTGCACGCTGTTCTATTCGAACTTCAAGTCGGTGATCAGCCAGATTCCGACCGCGCAGCAGATCATTCCTGCGGCAGCAGAAACCTCGGGCGAAGCCGCCAACGGTGCCGCTGTCTACGAATACGAGCCGGAGCCGGGCGAAATCCTCTCCGACCTCATCCCGCGCAACATCGCGGTGCAGATCTTCCGGGCGTTGCTGGAAAACGCAGCCGGTGAGATGGGCGCCAAGATGAGCGCGATGGACAATGCGACGCGCAACGCGGGCGACATGATCAACAGACTGTCGATCACGTACAACCGCCAGCGCCAGGCGCAGATCACCAAGGAACTGATCGAAATCATTTCGGGCGCCGAGGCGCTCTAAGCGTGAACCGCGAAGGCAGGCGGCCTTCGCTCGGAGCACGCGGTAACCAAACGGACGGAAAAGGGTAAACACGATGGCGAAAGCAGCGACCCCGAAGAAGGAGGCACCGGCGAAGGCCGCGGCTGCTTCCAAGGCGCCGGCGGAGGCAAAGGCCGCTCCGGCAAAGAAGGCGGCGGCCGCTCCGGCCAAGGCTGCGGCACCAGCGAAGACGGCTGCTCCTGCCAAGGCAGCGGCTCCGGCAAAGGCGGCTGCGGCAACGAAGGCTCCGGCCAAGACCGCTGCGGTCAAGGCCACCGGTGCCGCCGGCAGGGTTCGCCAGGTCATCGGCGCCGTTGTCGACGTGCAGTTCGACAACCATCTGCCGGCGATTCTGAACGCGCTGGAAACCGAGAACGTCGGCAACCGCCTGGTTCTCGAAGTCGCCCAGCACCTCGGTGAAAACACCGTGCGCTGCATCGCCATGGACTCCACCGAAGGTCTGGTGCGTGGCCAGCTGGTCTATGACACCGGCGCTCCGATCTCGGTTCCGGTCGGCCCGGGCATGCTCGGCCGCATCATCAACGTCATCGGCGAGCCGGTTGACGAAGCCGGTCCTGTGAAGGGCGTCGAGATTCGCGCCATCCACCAGCCGGCACCGGCCTATGTCGACCAGTCGACGGAGGCACAGATCCTCGTCACCGGCATCAAGGTTCTCGACCTGCTCGCTCCCTACGCCCGCGGCGGCAAGATCGGCCTGTTCGGCGGCGCCGGCGTCGGCAAGACCGTTCTCATCCAGGAACTGATCAACAACGTCGCCAAGGCGCACGGCGGCTATTCGGTGTTCGCCGGTGTCGGCGAGCGCACCCGCGAAGGCAACGACCTCTATCACGAGTTCATCGAATCGGGCGTCAACAAGAAGGGCGGCGGTGAAGGCTCGAAGGCAGCACTCGTGTACGGCCAGATGAACGAGCCGCCGGGAGCCCGCGCTCGCGTCGCTCTGACCGGTCTGACGGTTGCCGAATATTTCCGCGACCAGGGTCAGGACGTGCTGTTCTTCGTCGACAACATCTTCCGCTTCACCCAGGCGGGTTCGGAAGTGTCGGCTCTGCTCGGCCGTATTCCTTCGGCGGTGGGTTATCAGCCGACGCTTGCCACCGACATGGGCGCGCTGCAGGAACGCATCACCACCACGACCAAGGGTTCGATCACCTCGGTGCAGGCCATCTATGTGCCCGCCGACGACTTGACCGACCCGGCGCCGGCAACCTCGTTTGCGCACCTTGATGCGACGACGGTGTTGAACCGCGCCATCTCGGAAAAGGGCATCTATCCTGCGGTGGATCCGCTCGACTCGACCTCGCGCATGCTTGACCCGCTGATCGTGGGTGAAGAGCACTACCAGGTTGCCCGTCAGGTGCAGTCGATCCTCCAGCGCTACAAGTCGCTGCAGGACATCATCGCCATCCTGGGCATGGACGAACTGTCCGAAGAGGACAAGCAGACCGTCGCTCGCGCCCGCAAGATCGAGCGCTTCCTGTCGCAGCCGTTCTTCGTCGCCGAAGTGTTCACGGGTGCGCCTGGCAAGCTGGTCGATCTCGCCGACACCATCAAGGGCTTCAAGGGTCTTTGCGACGGTGACTACGACCACCTGCCGGAAGCTGCCTTCTACATGGTCGGCAACATCGACGAGGCGGTCGAGAAGGCCCAGCGTCTGGCCGCCGAAGCGGCCTGATCGCAAGAAAACAACCGCGCGGACGTGTCGTCCGCGCGTTTCGTTCCGAGCGTTTGTGAGACGACATGGCTAAAGCTTTCAAATTCGAACTGGTCTCGCCCGAGCGCCTGCTTGTCTCGGAAGAGGTCGAGTCCGTCGTCATTCCCGGTGCGGAAGGCGAGATGACCGTGATGGCGGAGCATGCTCCGGTGATGACCACCATCAAGCCGGGCGTCGTTACGGTGAAGCCGGCTTCCGGTAACGTCCAGCGCTTCGTGGTGTTCGGCGGTTTCGCCGACATCCTGCCTTCGGGCTGCACGCTGCTGGCGGAATCGGCTGTCGCCGTCGAAGATATCGATCGTGCAGACATCGCCCGTCGCATCCAGGAAGCGCGCGAGGACATCGCCGATGCCAAGGATGATGCGTCGCGCTCCAAGGCTGAGCAGTTCCTGCACCAGCTCACGACGCTGGAAGGCGCTATCCTGCCTGCCTGATGGTTTGAGTTTTCAACACTGAAAAGCCGGGCTTCAGCCCGGCTTTTTTGTTGGCCGCAGGCTCGTGACCAAAGCTTCGGGGAACGCGGTCGCCCAGCGCTCCCGACACGTGCGGCTGGCAGAGCTAAACCTTCCAGATGCGCTTGGCATTGGCCGACAGCAGCTTCTGCCGTTCGTCGATGCTTGCGCCGGCCAGCAGGGCGTGAGTGGCGGCGACCCAGGTCGAGAGACCGCCGCCCAGCGTGCAGACCGGCCAATCGCTGCCCCAGATCACCCGATCCCAGCCGAAGCGCCCGATGACGTGCTCGGCGTAGGGCCGTAAAGTCTCGACCGTCCAAGCATCGGGATCGGCATAGGCAACGATGCCGGAGATCTTGGCCACCACATTCGGCCGGCGGGAAATTTCGGCGATATGGTCCCGCCATGGGTGTTCGGCCTTGGCCTTGATATCGGGCACGCCGCAATGGTCGAGCACGAACGTTGTTTCGGGCGCCAGGTCGGCCAATGCGATGGCCTTCGGGATCTGATGCGGCTGCACACAAAGGTCGAAGGTAAGGCCGCCGCCTATCCGTTTGATGTTATCGCGAAACAAAGCGCCTTCGGAGACGTCGTCTGGCACGACGTGGAGAACGCGGCGAAAACCCTTGACGAAAGGGTCTGTCCGAACACGTTCCAGATAGGCGGGAAAGCCCTCTTCTTCCGGACGACAGGAGGCGATGGCACCTCTCAGGAGACTGCCCTGGCGCGTCGCCAACGCCTTCAAGTGAGCGGTTTCCGTCTCGATGTCGTCAGGGTCGACATCCACCTCCATATGGAAGGCGCCCTCGATGCCGGCGCGGCGTGCCTCGGTCGCGTATTCTTCATGCGAGAAGTCGCGGTTGAGCGCGGGTACGTTGCCGAGCCACGGGTATCGCAGCGCATGCCTGTCGATCAGGTGCAGATGGGTATCGAAGATCATGTCGCGCTTCCCTGACTGTGGCGGCGAAAGCGCGCCCTGCTTCGGCCATGAGAGCATCATTCAGGCGGGAAGGAAATGCTTCTTGGCGGGAAGCTTTTTTGCCGCCTGCGCGACAAGACGCAGTGGTCAAGGCAAGTGCCCTTCCCTAAGGTGCGGTCCCGGTGCAGAGGCTGCAAGATTGCTGGCTGCGGCTCAACCGGAGAGGAGGAAGACAAGACGATGGGTTCACTCGACGGCAAGACGGTGGTCGTAACCGCAGCCGCGCAAGGTATCGGGCGAGCAAGCGCGATCGCCTTCGCCGAGGCCGGTGCAAGCGTCGTGGCTACCGATATCAATGAACCGCTGCTCGCCGAATTGTCCGGAATAAAAGGCATCAGCGTTCGCAGGCTGGACGTTCTCGATGATGATGCGGTCAAGCAGGCTTTCGCGCAGATCGGCCGCGTCGACGTGCTGTTCAATTGCGCCGGCTTTGTCCATTCCGGCTCCGTTCTGGAGATGAAGGACGGCGATCTCGACTTCGCCTTCGACCTCAACGTCAAGGCGATGGTCCGAACCATACAGGCGGCATTGCCGGGCATGCTCGAGCGCGGAGACGGCGCGATCATCAACATGTCGTCGGTGGCCTCCAGCATCAAGGGCGTGCCGAACCGTTTCGTCTATGGCCTGACCAAAGCGGCGGTGATCGGGCTGACCAAGGCGGTGGCGGCGGATTTCATCACCAGGGGTATCCGCTGCAACGCCATCTGTCCGGGCACCGTCGACAGTCCCTCACTGGAAGGGCGCATGCGTGCGCAAGGCGATTATGAAGCCGCGCGCGCCGCCTTCCTGGCACGCCAGCCCACCGGAAGGCTCGGCACGCCGGAAGAGATCGCAGCGCTTGCCGTGCATCTGGCCGGCGCCACCTACACCACCGGCCAGGCTTACGCCATCGACGGTGGCTGGACGGTCTGAGTCTTGTTTTCAGAAAATTCCGGACGCAAACCGTTGCGCACTTTTGCCGGGATTGCCGTCACTGCCTTGCATTGAACTGGAGGATTGCATGAAACTTGTTCGTTATGGCGCTGCCGGCGCCGAAAAGCCCGGCCTCATCGACGCGGAAGGCACGCTCCGCGATCTGTCCGGCCATGTCGCCGATGTCGGCGGCAAGGCGCTGGATCCGGCGTCGCTTGCGATCCTTGCCAGGCTCGATCCGAAGACGCTGCCGGCGGTACCAGGCAAGCCGCGCTTCGGTCCCTGCGTGTCCGGCACCGGCAAGTTCATCTGCATTGGTCTCAACTATGCCGACCATGCTGCCGAGTCCGGCCTGCAGGTACCGCCGGAGCCGGTGGTGTTCATGAAGGCGACCTCTGCCATTGTCGGGCCGGATGACGATGTGCTGATCCCGCGTGGGTCGCAGAAGACCGACTGGGAAGTCGAACTCGCCGTCGTCATCGGAAAGACCGCGAAATACGTCCCGGAAGCCGAGGCGCTGGATTATGTCGCCGGCTACTGCGTCGCCCACGACGTGTCGGAGCGTGCGTTCCAGACCGAGCGTTCCGGGCAATGGACCAAGGGCAAGAGCTGCGACACCTTCGGGCCGACCGGGCCATGGCTGGTGACCAAGGATGAGGTCAAGAATCCGCAGGATCTCAAGATGTGGCTCACCGTGAATGGCGAGACAATGCAGAACGGCTCGACCAGGACAATGGTCTACGGCGTCGCCTTCCTCGTCTCCTACCTGTCGCAGTTCATGAGCCTGCAGCCCGGCGACATCATCTCCACCGGTACGCCGCCTGGCGTCGGCATGGGCATGAAGCCGCCGCGCTATCTCAAGGACGGCGACGTCGTCGAACTCGGCATCGAAGGGCTCGGCAGCCAGCGCCAGACGTTCAAGGCAGACGTCTGATTATCAATCACGCCGCCCTTCCGCAGGAAGGCGGAAGGGCGGTGTGATCCCGACCTCCAGATCAGGAGTCGGCACGGAGACAATTGGTCCCTGTCGCCTTTTTCGACCGGCCCGACCTTGCACCATGATGGCAGGCTGCAGCAGCGTTGAGCGGCACAAGCAGCGATGGTGCCCGGACATGTCAGGCAATGTGCACCGGCACACGACGCAGACAAGCGCCGTTCTCGACGCTTTCCGTTAGGCACTCACCCGGACAAGCAGGCCGCCTGGGCGATCCCCCCGCGCAGGCTTGGGCCGCTTGCACAGAGGCACATTCCCAGAGACGCGAGAGGACGAGGGCCCCGCGACGCGGAAACCGGACAGTTCAGTTCCTGCGATCATTAGATGGGCGTTCCCAGGTGTCTAACATTATGAGGGCACGTTGGCGAACGGCTCTCGCAGGGACATCGGAACCCGCTTCGCGGGCTCTTTGACATGGGGATCGGGCAATGCAGGCCGAACGAGCGTCGGGACACAAGGACAGTCACGCAAGCGAAAGCAGCGAGCATAAGCGGAAAACAGCTTTGATCCCGTCTCTGGCGATATGGACGGCTGTTGTCGCAAGTCTGGTGCCTTGTTCAATCCCTGCTTATGCGCAGTCAACCCAGACGACGTCTCGTGCCGGAAAGATCTCCTTCAACATTCCCTCTCAATCCTTGTCCAAGGCGCTCATAGCCTATTCCGGCGTGGCCGGCGTCCAGCTTTTCTTCGACGCCAATCTTGTGCGGGGGAAAAACTCTCCTGGCTTGCGGGGATCCTTTACCCGCAACGAGGCGATTGCACAGTTGCTTGCTGGATCCGGACTTAGCCACCGTATCAGCAGCAATGTCGTAACGATCAGCGGCCCAAACCCGGCGGCGGGCAGTGGCGAAGTCGCCGCGGAGAAATCGACGCTGCTTGATACGATCCTCCTCGAACGCATCGATAACTGGAACGCGCCTCCCGTTTACGCCGGGGGCCAGATCGCGACCGGAGCAGCGCTCGGTGTTCTCGGCAATCGCGACGTGATGAGCACGCCGTTCACCGTCACGAGCTACACATCGAAATTGATTGAGAACCAGAATTCGCAATCCGTTGCCGACGTCGTCAAAAACGATCCAGCCATCAGCAATGTTGAGCCCACCAATGTCGGCAACAGCAACTATTTCATCATACGTGGTGTCCAGGTCGGCAACGGCGCCCTTGCGTATAACGGACTGTTTGGCGTAGCGCCGAATGGCCAGACCACTCTTGCGGGCATCGAACGTGTTGAGGTCCTGAAGGGACCTGGTGCCTTCCTGGGCGGTCTTTCGCCAAGCGGTGTTGGCGGTGTGATCAATCTCGTGCCCAAACGCGCCGGGGATACGCCTCTGACGCAATTTACCACCACCTACGCCACCGACAGTCAGTTCGGCGGACATCTCGATATCGGGCGCCGTTTCGGCGATGGCAAGGAATGGGGCGCGCGCGCCAACATCCTCTATCGCAACGGCGACACGCCGATTTCAGACCAGGCGCAAGAATTGGCGAATGGAACGCTCGCGCTCGACTACAAGGGCGAACGGTTTCGATTTGCCGTGGATCTCGGCCAGCAGGTGCTCAAGACCGAGCGAATGAACAATACCGTGATTGCCGCGGCCGGTGTTCCGCTGGCGCGTCCACCAAAGCCCGAAAAGGGTTGGGTGTCGCCATGGAACTACAGCGACTTTACCGACAGGTACGGTGCTGTTTCGGCCGAGTTGGACATTTCCGACAGTCTCAGCGTTTACGCCAAAGGCGGTCTGAGTTCGATGGATTGGGATCAGGCGGTCGAGGCCGGTACCGGCCTTATGCCCAATGGCAACTTCACTGCAACCGGCCGTCGCTATCTGATCGACATTCACCGCCGATCCGGCGAAGCCGGCCTGCGCGCCAATTTGGACACAGGTGCGGTCTCGCATGAGATCACGCTTTCGGCGAACGGTTACCGCGCCGACCGGAATTCGGCGGCCACCAGCGTTCTTTCGGTGACACAATCCAATATCTACAATCCGGTCTTTGCGCCCGCGCCGACCATCATCGATACGCCGATCGGTCCGCAAAGCAAGACGACCTTCACCAGCTTAGCGCTTTCCGACACGCTTTCCGTATTCGATGAAAGGCTTCAGCTGACGCTGGGGTTGCGCAAGCAATATGTCGAGGTCGAGAATTTCAACGTCGTGACCGGAGCCCAGACGGGTTCGTATGAAAGCGACGCCCTGACCCCCGTCATCGGTGTTGCCGTGAAGCCGTGGGACAACACCACTCTCTATGCAAGCTATATCGAGGGTCTCAGCGCGGGCCAGACCGTGCCGGATACCTATTCCAATCGCGGCGAAGTCCTGTCTCCTTATGTGACGGAGCAATACGAGGCCGGCGTCAAGATCGACTGGGGCAATGTTCTCACGACACTGAGCGTCTTCCAGACCACACAGGCTTCCGGTATCGCCAACAGCGCCAACAACACATTCACGGCCGACGGCGAAACCGTCTATCGCGGCGTTGAATTGAACGTTGCGGGCGAAATCACGCCGTCGCTTCGCGTTCTCGGCGGGCTTGTCCTTCTCGACACGAAGGCGACAAAGACGGCGGACGGTCTCTATGATGGAAGGAAGGCTGCCGGCGCGCCGGACTACACCGTTGCGCTCGGACTAGAATGGGATCCAAGCTTCCTCCCCAACCTGACCTTGTCGGCACGCATGAACTCGTCGGGTTCATCCTATGTCGATGCGGCCAACCTGCAAAAAATCTCCGGATGGAATACTTTCGACCTCGGCGCGCGCTATACCTGGGAGCGGGCGAACGCTCAGCCGATCGTCTTCCAGGCAAACCTCACAAACGTCTTCAACGAAGCGTATTGGAGCACCTTCCCTGGTTTTAATCTGCTCTACCCGAGTGCGCCTCGAGCCTTGACCATTTCGACTACCTTCAAGTTTTGACGCAGCCTAACCGAGATGCCTCGTCTTTCGCGACGCGCGTTTTTGGCCGGTGGGGCGTCCATCGCCCTGTCGACGACACCACTATACGCCTCGAATGAGCAGCGGAGGGTCGAGACATCCCTGGGGCATGTGGATATTCCGGCTCATCCACAGCGCGTGTTGGCGATCGATTCCCGCATCAGTCTGGAAGCAGCCCTGGCGCTGGATCTGCCGGTCATAGGTTATAGCCACAGCCGCGCACGGCCCTGGGTTCCTGTGCCCGGCAGCGTGCCGATGCTGACAGCGCCACCGGACCTCGAACAGATACTGATGTTGGCGCCGGATCTGATTTTGTGCCCGGATTCATCGCCAAATTCCGATTGGTGGCCGTTGGTCCGGCTGTCGTCCATTGCCCCGGTCCTGCCTTCCAATCACCTTCAAACATGGCAGGTCAACCTGCAACGCCTCGGTGACTGGCTTGGCAAAACGCCAATGGTCCAGCAACGCCTGCGCGAACACGGCAGCTTGATCGAGGATATCCGGAAAGCCCACGCCCATGCGCTGGCGAACCTGCGTTTCGCCGCGCTCTACTACGATCCCGTCAAACGCCGCGCGATGGTCTGTAGCCAAGGTACGAGCTATGGCCTCGTCATGCCGGCGCAGGTCCTTTCGGAACTGGGCGGACGCGAAATCGGTGCGGAACGGCTTGGCCCCAATGGCGAGGTGACACTGGAGTGTTTCGGAGACGTCTTTGGCGACGTTGACGCGATTTTGCTGATCGATTTTGGCAATGGCGCGGCGCGCGAATTGTCGGCGGAGCCATTGTGGCAACGGTTGCCGGCCGTCCGTGCGGGCCGAATTCACGTCATGAAAGGAAATTGCGTATTCGGTTCGGTCTACACCGCACGTTATCTGGCCGAAGGCTGGCGTGGTCTGCTTGCCAGAGGACAGACGTGATGAGGTCGCTTGACGGCAGAAACCTCCGGGTGATCCTCGTTTTCCTTTGCTTTGGCATCGTTCTGTCGGCGACGGCCTTGCTCGGCCTCTCCACCGGGGCCCGCCACCTGCCTCTCGGGGCTATTCTCGAAGCGTTAAGCGGCCGGGGGGAAGATGAAACGCTGCTCATTTTCTGGGACATAAGAGTGCCCCGCGTCGCGCTTGCCGTACTGGTGGGTGCTGCGCTGGCGGTGTCGGGCGGCATCATACAGTCCGTCACCCGCAATCCCCTTGGGGATCCTGGCCTGCTTGGCCTCAATGCCGGAGCGGCACTGGCGATCGTCGTCGGAACCGGCATTCTAGGAACCGACGTCGTTTCTTCCCCTTTCTGGCTCGCGGCCGTCGGCGCGGGTCTTGCCGCCTTCACCGTGCAGGCTCTGGCGGGTATCCCCACCCCGATGCGGCTGACACTGGCCGGTATCGCCGTCGGCGCCTTTTGCTTTGGCCTTACCCAGGCGATTGCTCTGGCCGATCCGGAACGTTTTGACCTGATCCGCACCTGGCGCGCCGCCTCATTGGCGGCAGCGACGCCGGAAAACGTCATGAATTCAATCTGGATGCTCGGCCTCGGATTTCTCCTGGCGATATGGCTTGCGCCACGCATCGGCCTGATCGCCCTCGGCGAGGATCGTGCAACCTCGCTTGGTATATCGGTAAACCGGACACGGTTCATAAGTCTCATCGCCGTCATGCTGCTGGCAGGAAGTTCGACGGCAATCAGCGGACCCATTGCTTTCATCGGGCTCGCGGCGCCGCATGTTGCGCGGCGAGTGGTGCATGCGAGCGAAGGCGTCACGCTCGCCCTTGCGGCGTTCATCGGTGCCGAACTGGTGATCCTGGCGGATACCGTTGCGCGCACAGCCGCCGCACCGAACGAAATTCCCATAAGTGTGGTGATCGCCGTTCTGGGTGCGCCATTCCTCATTTTCGTAGCGCGAAAGCGGCAGCTGTCGCTGGGCGCTTAGAGGACGGATAATGCGACAGCTAACCGAGAGACATTTCTCCCAGGATTTCCCGCGCAAGGCGGGATGGGTGATGTTTTTCATTGCTGCAGGCCTGGGGTTGGCCATCGCGGCCCTTGCGACGGGCACACTGTCGGTCAGCCTGCATCAGGTGGCGGCCGCCCTGTTCGGCGAAGGCGACCCGCGCATCAGGCTCGTCGTGGTGGAATGGCGGGCGCCGCGCGTCGCTGCCGCGATACTCGCCGGAATGGCGCTCGGCATGGCAGGAGCACTGTTCCAGACATTGTTGCGCAACCCACTCGGAAGTCCCGATATTGTCGGCTTCGATTCCGGTGCCTTCAGCGGGGCGCTGCTGGCCATGGTGGCTGGTGCTTCCGAGATGACGGTCGCAGGCGCAAGCTTGGCGGGCGGGCTGCTGGCGGGTGTGCTCATCTATGGTCTCTCCGGCTTCGGGAACGGCGGCACGGGGCGCATCATTCTGGTCGGCATCGCCGTCAGCGCGTTCTTCATGGCGTTGAACGACTGGGTCGTCATGACCGCGCAACTCGATACGGCACTGGCGGCAGCCAGCTGGAAAGCGGGCTCGCTGAATGGCGTGGATGGCACCAAGCTTGCCTTGGCCGGGCTGATACTGTGTCTGCTGCTGCCTGCGGCGCTGGCCTGCGCGCGCGCCTTGCGTATCCTCGAACTGGGCGACGACAGGGCCGCCAGCCTCGGCGAAAACGTCGCTGCAACACAGCTGAAGATTGGCCTTGTTGGATTGGCTCTGACTGCCGTGGCGACCTTTGTGGCTGGGCCGATCGGGTTCGTGGCGTTGATTGCGCCGCGTGTCGCCCATTGGCTGCTCGGCGGCGCGTCTATCCCGTTGCTTGCCTCTGCTCTGTTCGGCGGGGTGTTCCTGTTAAGCAGCGATCTTGCCGGTCGACTGTTTTTTCTGCCCCGCATCGTCCCCACAGGAGCAATGACGGCGGCGTTGGGAGGTGTCTATTTCGTCATGCTGCTCTGGAGCAGGCGGAATGGCAAAGGAACACTGGCGTGAATTCTGTTTCTCCTGCCCTTCATACAAAGGCTCTTTTTGCTGCCCCTGGCGGCACTCCGGTCCTGCGCGACGTCAATGTGCATTTTCCGCGCGCGGCCTTTTCGGCGATTATCGGGCCGAATGCGTCCGGCAAGTCCACCTTGCTGCGATGTCTGGCGAAGCTTCTTTCACCCTCTTCAGGGCAGGCATTTCTCGACGGCACGGACATCGGGCAGTTCGAGCGTGGCCTGTTCGCAAAGAGAGTTGGGTTGCTGCCGCAACAGACACAATTCCCGGACGGAGCGACGCCGCTGGAACTGGTCCGGCGTGGGCGCCACCCTCACCACGGATGGTTTCGACCTTGGTCTGCCAATGATACGGCGGCTGTGGAGGAAGCCATGGTGGTGACGTCGACACGATCGATAGCACAGGTACCGGTTAACCAGTTGTCGGGTGGGCAAAAACAGAGAGTATCGTTAGCCATGCTTCTGGCTCAGGGTACCGATATCCTTCTTCTGGACGAACCGACCACATATCTCGATCTTGCACACCAGATCGAAATTCTGGAAATTTGCGGAGGCCTTGTGTCTGCCGGTAAAACGATCGTCGCCGTCATGCACGATCTTACCCTCGCGGCCCGTTACGCAACCAATCTCGCCGTCGTCAATCAAGGAACGGTCGTCGATCAGGGAAGGCCATCGGATATTCTGACGGAAACCGCGATCGAGCGATTCTTCGGACTAAGATGCTCCGTCATTCCAGACCCCGAATACCGGACGCCAGTGATCCTGCCCAGGGCGGTCTGTTCCGGCGGCTCCAATTCCGGCATGGCGCCATCGGCAAACAGGCGCGGCCAGTTGTTCTCCTGAGGTTCGTGCGCAGGCGGGGCGGTTTGAGCCACGATCGGCGTCAGCGACGATAGACGACAGCGATGTAGCCATCCGTGTTCAAAACCCTGATCGGCAGGGTTTCCGCGATCGTCCGAAGGGCATTTTCGGCGTGCCTGGTATCGAAGACTGCCGTCACCGGAATATCACCGATGGAGTTGTCCATCAGAATGATCTTGCCGCGACGGTAGCGCTCCAACTCGGCAAGAACCCGACGAAGGGGGGCGTCTTCGAAAACGATGCGGTCGTGCCGCCAGGCTTGCACAACGGGCACGTCGATTTGCGTCGCCGGCAGGATGCCGTTGTCGCCGTAGCTTACCTGCCAACCGGACTCGACAACGACGGACTCTACCCCGGACGCCTTGACCGCCACCGAGTGCTCGACAACCGATACGGTGACAAGATCAAGCAAGATCTTGACATCGAACGCCGTTCCGAGCGCCTGGATATCCCCCATCGCCGCCTGAACGATGAAAGGCCGATTTCTATCAGGCATCACCTGAAAGAACGCTTGGCCTCTGTGCAGGATGAGACGCCGTTCAGTATCCGTGAACTCGAGCGACAGGGCAGAATAGCCGCCAAGTTCGACAGCGCTGCCATCTGGCAGGGTGAATGAGCGGCGCTCAGCGATATCCGTCGTGAATCCAGCGAACAGATCCGGTCGGGTCAGCACGTATGCAGTTGGGGCGGCGATGAGCGCCACCAAACCACCAATCAGGAAATTTCGGCGATGGACGCGATCCGATGGCCGCAGCCGCTCATATTCCGGCTTCACGATGTCGAAGCGGTCCCACAAGGTTCGGGCGCGGTCGTACGCAGCCGGATGGGATGGGGAGAGGGCCAACCAATTTTGAAAGGCGAGCCGATCCTCCTCGCTGACACGCTCGTCCTTCATCCGAACGAACCATTCCAACGCTTCCATGTAGGCTGGATCGGTCTCGTCGTCCTCCATAGTCAGCCTGTCTTCCCGGCTTTTCTCTGCTTTGCCCACCGGCTCGATCTCATGGATTCGCATGTCCCGCGTTGTATAGGACACCTTGGAGAGGGAGACCAATGAAAGGCAGCTATTCCGAACCCAGCCGGCGATCGAGTTCGGCCATGGCAGCAACCACCTGCGTGATGACGGTATTGCGGGAAATATTCATGCGGCCGGCGATTTCATCGTAAGAAAGGCCCTCGATCTTGTTGAGCAGGAAAGCCTGTCGGCGACGTTTGGGCAGCCGGGCGATGGCTTCGAGAAGCCTGCGGAGTTCGCTGCGATAAAGCGCCACCATCTCCGGCGACGGTTTCATTTCCGCGATGTTGTCCGCCGTGGCGCAAAATACCTCGATCTCTGCCCGCCGCCCCGAGTCTCGTAGGTAGTTGAGGGCCAGATTTCGGACTGCTCGCATGACATAAGCCGCGTCGGGCGGTCTCGACATGCCGTCGCGGCCGATCAAATTCGTGAACGCCTGCTGCACCAAATCTTCGGCCGTATGGGGATTACGGACCATGCGCCTTACATATGAGCGAAGCCGATCATATTCCGTTTCGTAAAGCGTTGTTATTTCCATCACGGGCGGTGGTTATCCGGGCCTTCTTCCGCGAGTTCTATAACAATAAAACATGACTATTCCAATCATCTTATAAGGCGCGAGCGTCGCGGCGATCGCCTGCCTGCTCTCCCTGCATTTCCTCCTTCGCCTTTCGCCATGGCGGTACGCCGTGGCCGGCGTTCAGCAGGAGGAGCAGCGGCGGTGAACGGCTTATCATCTGCAGACCGACAACGGCGCAGAGGACCGCCAGAAGCGGCAGCGTGAAGAAGGTGATCGGGAACAGAGGCGAGCCGTAATCGCCGAAAAACCGCCGAAAGACGATGCCGGCGAAATTGAACAGGATCGCGTGGCTGCAGAACAGTACAAATGAGTATGGCTCCAGCCGTATGAAGGTGGCCGCAAACCCCGAGTGCCGGATCAATGCCGTCAGCATCCAGAAGCCGCCGGCCATGGTGATGCGCAGCAGCGTATCGAGCGTTATGCGCAGCTGATCGTTCATCTCGCCGATCAGGATGTTCTCGAGACGAATGAAGATGAAGATGCCGATCATCACAGTGAGGCCGATCGCCAGATACGCTGAGAGCCGGTCGATCGTCGTCGTATCGGTTCCAGCGATGCGCAGCCACATGCCGAGAGAGAAGAACAGCAGAAGCTGCGGCCGCTGCAGCAGATAGAGATTTTCGCCGAACAGCGTGTAGACGGCGAGCAGCGTCATGGTTGGCAGTGCGAAGCGCTTCAGCCCCTGATAGACGAGCGGCGACAACAGACAGCACACGAACAGGTCACGCAGGAACCACAACGGCACGTCGAGCGGCCATTCGGTGACGGCAAACAGTGCGTTCGCCCAGCCTAGGATCGTCAGATCCGGCATGTCCTGCCATTTGTCGGTCATGAAACCGTATGCAGCCAACAGCGCCAGCATGACCAGGTTCCAGGCCACCATGGGTACAATCAGTGTCCTGAACTTCGATCGTGCCAGCGCGAGCAGATCGGTCTTGAGCAGACTGGCGACGATGAAATAGCCTGAAACCACGCTGAGCAGCGAAACCGAGCTCAAACCCAGAATGCGTGTGAAGATGAAATAGACAAAATCGAAGACGGCGGTATCGCGGTCCTGGATATTTTGCATGATGCCTGGCTGGACGTGAACGAACATCATGAAAAAGATGCACAGGACGCGCGCAATTCTGACACGGTCGGACACTATCGGCGGGACAGGCGAGGGGCGGGACGCAGTGTTTTTCAAGATTCGTCTCCTCGACGGGATCGGCCCCGATTGACGGAGCAGCGAGCGGTGCGATCTCTCAGGAGGCGGAGCACAGAGACGCAGCGGCGAATGGGCGATTTTTGAAGCCCGGAAGCTAGGTTAGGGGATTCGGACCGTTTGACGGCTTCACTAGAGCAATTCCAGGAAAAGTGTGTAACGGTTTTCCGTCCGGAATTGCGTAAAAACAAAGTGTTAGAGCGTTTCCGCGTTTCCGTGAAAAACGGAAACGCTCTAAGTACAACCCCGGGTAACAAGGCAGTCCGGCGGTCATGCCGGGCCATCGCCAGAACCCGGGCAATCATGAAAAACGCCAGATGATCAAGCGCGTCGGACGCATTCTCGGCCTGAGAACGGGTGGCGCCCGGGCACGCTTGCCCCGCCTGCGCCTCGATATGACCGACACCGTCGTCTATGCGATCGGCGACGTCCATGGCTGCCTGGACGAGCTTCTGGTGCTGGAAGACGTGATCCTTCGCGACGCGGCGACGTTGCCGGGCCGCAAGCTCATCATCATGCTGGGGGACTATATTGACCGTGGGCCTGCGTCGGCGCAGGTGCTCGACCATCTTGCGGCGCATCCGCCAATGGGCGTCGAGCGCATCTGCCTGGCCGGCAATCATGAACTTGCCATGCTCGACTATCTTGAGGGGCGGTCCAGTCTTGCCGCATGGCTGCGCATGGGCGCGGAAAGCACGCTGCAATCGTATGGTATCGACCACCGGCGGCTGATCGAGATCTTTCGTGACCAGGATCAGGTCGACGACGCCATCCGCAGATCGATATCGCCGGCTCACTTTGCCCTGTTGCGCGCAATGCCGGTGCTGGTCGAGGCCGCGCGCTATATCTTCGTTCATGCCGGCGTGCGGCCTGAGGTTCCACTGGACAAGCAGACGGACGAAGATCTCGTCTTCATCCGCTCGGCCTTCTTCGAACGCGCGCACATGCTTTCGCGCTATGTGGTGCATGGCCATACGCCGGTCGAGGAGGCGGGCCGTGAAGGCATGCGTGTCAATCTCGATACCGGCGCCTTCTTCAGCGGCCGTTTGACGGCCCTGCGCATCTGGCAGGACAAGGGGCGCTACCTCAGCAACTTTACCCAGGAAAACTGAACGCGACCGGCCGGCCGGATATGCGGTGGCTGCCGTCACCCGATCAAGCCGGCTCCGTACGGTTGGGCTCAGGCTCCGTCACCGTCTGCTCGACATAATAAGACGCGTAGCGATCGAGATACTGCTCGGCCGCACCGAACATGCCGTAGCTCGCCAGCTTCTTCATGTCGGTGCGGTTCAAGACGACGCCGAGTGTCTTTGCCGCGATCTGGCGATCCGCCTGCAAGGCGGAGCGCACGAGCAGGCGCGGTGTGGCACCCCACTCGGCCACCAGCACGAAGCCGTCGGCCAGCGGTGCGAAGGCCTTGGCATCGACCACCGGGCCGAGGGGCGGCAGATCGACCACGACATAGTCGAAGGACTTACGGGCCTCTTCGAGCAGCGCCGCCATCGCCGGGCCTGAGATGAGCTCGCTGGTGTGGGACAGGCGCCGGCGCACCACTGCGGGGAGGATGACGAGTTTGGTCTTGCGATCGACGAGACAGGCACTTTGCCAGCGATGTTCGCCGACCAACGCCTCGACCAGGCCCTTGTCGGGGGTCAGCGACAGGCCACGGCTGAGGCCGGGATTGCGCAAGTCGGCATCGATCAGCAAGGTGCGCGCGCCATTGGCTGCCAGCAGTCCCGCGAAGTTGGCGGCGGTGGTGGTCTTGCCTTCGCGCGGCAGCACCGAAACGAAGCCGATCACCTTGCCGTTGGTCCTGTGCAGGACGACGTCGCTGGCCAGTTTGACGTTTCGCAAGGTCTCGGCAAAGGAGGAGGCAGGCTGGTTGATCGCCACTCTCAGAATCCTCGGCGTGACCGTTTCCGGGCTGGGCGGATTGGTGGCGGGTGTATCCGCGGCCGGCTGTGCTCGCGGCCGCGCATCGGCGAAGCGTCCGCCGATTGCCGGCAGGTAGCCGAGGAAGTTCAGGTCGAGCGCGTCGCGCACGTCGTCGCCGGTGCGGAAGAAGCGCTCGCGGAATTCCTGGACAGCGCCGGCTGCCGCGCCGGCGAACAGGCCGAGCACCAGGGAGAGGCCGAGCACCATGGTCTTGCGCGGGCTGGAAGCCGAGGTCGGATTGCCGGCGGTCGAGATGACCCGGGCCTCGGCAATCGGGAAGGAGCGCTGTTGCGCCGCTTGTTCATAGCGGGCGAGGAAAGCCTGATAGAGCGTGTTGAGTGCCTGTGACTTCTGCTCCAGATCGCGCAGCTTCACCTGGGCCTGGCCGGTCTGCGAATTCTGGCCTGCCAGATCACCGACATTGCCGCGCAGCGAATCCTCACGCGATTTCGCGACCTGGTATTCGTTGCGGTAGCTTTCGGTGAGCCGTTGCAACTCGGCATAGATCTGGTTGGTCAGGTTGGCCTGCTCGGCGCGCAGCGCCACCGCCTGCGCGTGGTCCTGTCCGAAACGGCTGGAGATGTCCTGTTCGCGCTTGCTGACGTTGAGATAGCGCGCCTTCATCTCGTTGATGGCGGCGCTGTTGCTGCCGCTGGCGCCTTTTTCCTGCGGGATGGTGGCGTTCTTGACCGCGTTCTCCGGTCCGCTGTCCACGATCGCCTTGAACTGGTTGTAGCGGGCCAGCGCATTGGCGGTATCGGCCTGAGCCAGGATGACCTGCTTGTTGAGATCGGACAATTGCTGTTCCGACATCAGTTCGCCACGCGCGGCCGTCAGCCCGTTGGCCGCACGGAATTGCTCGACCTCGAGCGCTGCCTTCTGCGAATTTTCGCGCAGTTCGTCGAGACGGCCCTGCAGCCATACCGTGGCGCGCTGGGTGGCGTCGAAATTGGCGTCGAGATGATCGGACAGATAGGCGTTGGCATAGGCGCGCGCGATCGTGCCGGCCAGCTTGGGATCCGGCGCGGTGAAGGAGAGATCAATGACGAAGCTGCGGCCGACGCGTTCGGCGTGGACCCCGTCTTGGAGGATGCCGATGGCGCGACCGATCTTGGCGTCCTGTATTGAACCGGGTTCTTCTTCGGAGCGCGACGAGAAGAAGCCTGCCACGCTTTTGATCGTGGCTTTCAGCGCGCTGAGCGGCGAGCGTGGCGGGTTGAGGAAAGCTTCGTTGTCCTGAAGTTTCTCTGCCAGCACGACGGCGCGGGCGAGACGGCTGGATTTGAGGATTTCGACCTCTGATGACACCATCGCGTCGGCCTGCGGACCGGCGGGCGGGGCTGGCTTGTCTTCGGCAAAACGGGTCAGACTGTCATCGAGGAGGATCCGCGTTCCCGAAGTGTATTGCGGCGGTGTCGCCACGAGATAGACGACCCCGAGAACCAGGCCGATCAGCCCGAACAGGCCGACCAGCCGAGCCTGCCGGCGCGCTGCCGCCAGCAAGGCGTCGAGATCAATGAAGTCCGATGAATCTTCCGAGGACATGGGCTTCAACGGATAACTTCCCTGGTTCATGGCTGCTCCGGTGCTCCGTCGCGAAATGAAAAAGTCGGCCACGGCCAGATGGCCGTGGCGCGTCGTGGAGTTTGAATCCACGCATCGTGCTTTCCGAAAATCGATTCCGATTTTTGGGCCGATGCGCGTCAGGCGGCGCGGCTGCGACGTGCCTGCGAAGCGATCATCTCCTCGATCGGTTCGAACACCAGGTCGCAAATGTCCTTGCGCGCGAGCGCGAAGGCGACGTTGGCCTGGATGAAACCGTCCTTCGAACCGCAATCGAACATGCGGCCTTCGAACGGAGAGGCATAGAATTTCTGGCTCTCCGACAGCCGTACCATGGCGTCGGTAAGCTGGATCTCATTGCCGGCGCCGCGTTCCTGCGTGCCAAGAATGTCGAAGATCTCGGGCTGCAGCACGTAGCGGCCGTTGATGTAGTGATTGGAGGGGGCGGCCTCCGGCGCCGGCTTTTCCACCATTTCGGTGATGGTAAAGCCCGCGCCGACACCGGCCCCCTTGCCGACGATGCCGTAGCTGCCGGTTTCCAGCGGATCGCACTGCTCGACCGCGACGACATTGCCGCCGGTTTCAAGATAGAGGTCCATGGCGCCGGCAAGGCAGCCACGATCGCCGAACGAGACCATGTCGGGCAACAGAAGCGCGAAGGGTTCGTCGCCGACGATATCCCTGGCGCACCACACCGCGTGGCCCAGGCCGTGCGGCGCCTGCTGGCGGGTGAAGGAAATCGTACCCGGCTGCGGCTGCATGCGGGTCAGCGACGCCAGCTGTTCGTTCTTGCCGGAGCGCGTCAGTGTCTCCACCAGCTCGGGCTGGATGTCGAAATAGTCCTCGATCACATGCTTGTTGCGGCCGGTGACGAAGACGATGTGTTCGATGCCGGCTTCCAGCGCCTCGTCCACCGCATACTGCACGACGGGGCGGTCCACCACCGTCAGCATCTCCTTCGGCATGGCCTTCGTGGCCGGCAGGAACCGCGTGCCCAAACCGGCAACCGGTATCACCGCTTTTCTCACCTTTTTCATCACGTCATCCCTGTTTGCAAATCGAGCCCCTCCGCCCAATTTCAAAAGTGGTTTGTTCAGCCGGCTTCCGATGATGTCCGGCCAGGTTGCAAGGTTGCCGCCAGCCGGCGCAATCGCGCCGCGATCGGCATGCCCAGATGCCGAAGTGCGGCCGGATCGCGCAGCGCCGTGGCTGCGGCAAGGATCGGCGCGCGCGCCTTCAGATGCTGCACCAGCTTGAGGAAGGATGCTGCCTGTCTGAGGCTGCGGGTGCGGCGTGTCTGCGCGGCGGCGGCACGCGGATCCAGCCTATGCTGTTCGAGGAAGGTAGCATCCGCCCTCAGCATCGCCTCGACATGCCGTAGTTCCAGTACGCGCGAGATCGAGCCTTCGCGGATGTGATAGGCATAACCAACGCCTGGTTCGACGACGCAGCGGCCGCCTTTGGCCATGGCCGAAGCCAGGAAGATATAGTCCTCACCGATCCGCAGGGTCTCGTCGTAGCGCAGCTGGTGTCGTTCCAGGAAGCTTTGTTCGAAGATCGGTTTCATGTAGCCGAAGGAGAAGGTGCTTTCGAACATGATGTTGGCGGCGATGAAATCGGCGAGCGCGAGTTCGGAATGGGCCTCGAGAAGCTTGGTTTCGAACATCGCTTCGCGGGTGCCTTCGCCGTCGCGCACCACTTCGAGATTGTCGACAGCGATCTGGGCACCTTGTGCCTCGGCTTTCGCGATCATGCGCCGCAGGCGTTGCGGATGCACGGTGTCATCGGAATCAAGCACTGCGATCCAGCGACCGCGGGCGGCTTCCAGGCCGGCGTTGCGCGCGCCGCCGGGGCCACGGTTCTGGTCCAGCGCGATCACCTTGACCAGCTCCGGCGGAAAAGCGCGGGCGATCTCGACCGTGCGATCGCTTGAGCGATCGTCCACGACCACGACTTCAACCGACACGTCGCGCTGATCGAGCGCGCTCTCGATGGCGCGTGCAACCGAGTTCCCGGCGTTGTAGGCCGCGATGACGAAGCTGACGTCAGGCTGCATGGGTGCGCCCTCTCGCTGGCTGGTCACCATAGAGGCTGATTTCACGGACCCCGAGCAGCCCACTGATCGCCCCGACATGCATGATGCCGCGAAGTGCCTGGCGGTTGCGTCTGTGCGCAACAGCAACAAAAGCGCCGACACTCGCAAAACAATAAGCGGCCTTGGCTGCCGCCAGTCCGATCTGCAGCGGCCTTCTGCCCGTCTGCTGGCTGGCGAGCAGCCTGCCATGGGTCTGGCCCGAGCGGAAGCGGCGTTTGACCAGCCATTGCAGCCGGGCGCGTTCCTCGGGAACGGGTTCGAGCACCAGCGCATCTTCAGCATAGGCGATGCGTCCGCCGTCCGCATGAAGCTGCGAAAAATACTCAGTGTCCTCGCCGCCGGTCCTGCCGAGCGAAAGATTGAAACGTCGTCCTTCGACATGGGGAGACGCGCGGCGTAGAAGCACATTGCCGCTGTAGCCGGTGCGGATCTGCCCATCGACCCAAACCGGATTGGTCGAGTGGAAATCGCCGCGACGCATCCAGCCGGGGGCGGTTGCGGCATAGATCGATCTTACCGGGCCAAGCACGGCATCGGCACCGGTGGTCTCGGCAATTTGCATCAGTGCCGCCATCCAGCCGGCCGTCACCGTGGAATCGTCATCGACAAAGGCGACGAAGTCGCCGTCGGCGGCATCGAGGCAGGCGTTGCGCGCCAGCGAGATGTTGGACGCCGGGCAATGGATATAGGTCAGCTCGAAGGGCAGGATCGGCGCGAGCGATGCCGTCAACTCCTGCGCGCTGGGCGCTGTATCGTTGTCGGCAACGATGATGCGGGCCTGGACATTGGACGGCCGTTCAAGCGCGCTGAGCGAGCGCAGGGTTTCCGCCAGATAGGGCCTGCGATAGGTGCAAACGCAGACGTCGACCTGGATCTTCGGTGACGGGGGCAAGCCATTCTGGGTCACGACGCTGCCTCTCCGCGTTTCCATGAACCGAGAAGCTGCAGCCAGAAACCCATCGACCAGGCGAGATGCATGATCATGGCACTGAGGCTAGCGAGCAGGCCGTAGGGATTGCGCTGTCCGATCGCCATCCAGGCGCCGTAGCCGAGACAGGCTGCGATCCAAAGGCCGGCGGGAACGAGGGCCGACAGGCTGAGGAACGCCAGCGAAGCACCGACAACAACCGGAAAGACCAGAAGCGGAATCGCCTGTCTCAGTTTCGGCCAGGTGCGGTGCTTCAGGATGTTGCGAGCCCGGCCGCGGCCGTAGCCGAGATACTGGCGAAACAGCGCGGATGCCGAGGCACGCGGATAGTAGGTCATGAAGGTCTTGTCAGTCATCCATATGCGATAGCCGGCGGCACGAAGCCGGTAATCCAGCTCGGCATCCTCGTTGTGGCTGAAGCTCTCGTCATAACCGCCGACGGCGCGGAAGGCCTCGACGCGCATCAGCGCATGGTGGCCGTGATCGGTCCAGTGGCCTGGCGCACCCTCGCGATGCGGTGAGCCGCCATTGCCCAGTTTCGAATTCTGCGCGACCGCGGTCGCCTTCTGGAACAGCCCGAATCCCTTTGTCGCCATCGAGACGACGATCGAGTCGGCGCCGGTGGCCGCAGCCTCCTCGATCAGACGGTCGCAATAGTTTGCCGGGTAACCGCCATGGGCATCGATACGGATGAAGAAATCGACTTCGCCGCCATAGGCGGCGACCGCCTGATTGACGGCGGCGCTCTGCAGGCGTCGTGGATTGTCGAGCAGGACGACGCGGGGGTTTTGATCAGCGATCTCGCGAACGATGTCGCGGGTGCCATCGGTGCTGCCGCCATCGGCGACGACAATGCGCAGATCGTTCCGCTCGGCAGGTTCGGAAAGTTCGGTCAGCAGGGCGCCGATATGCCGGGCCTCGTTCAGGCAAGGAATCACCACCATGCACCGAGCGGCTGCTCCGCTTGCGACTTGTGCCTCCTCGCTTGCAGGGACGGCAGCCATCTTCGTGTCGAGGGCTGTCATGCCGCAACTCCCAGCAGGATGTCCTGCTGTTCCTTGCCGGCAAGACGACCCAGTCGTGTCACCAGCGAACGGCAGTCATCCGGAACACAGATCCAGGTGCCGAGATCCTGAGCGGTTATCTTGCCTCGGCGCTCGAGATAAGTGTCGGTGTCGATGTCGCCCACCAATGCAGAGAGGTTCTCGACGGATGGCTCGTCAAGCAGCAGGCCGATGTGGCGGTCGGCAAGGAAACGTGCCGTCTCGGTTCCCTTCATCGCGATCGGCACCGCCCCGAAGCGGCAGCCTTCATAAAGCCTGTTCGGCAGCAGCCAGCTCGAATTCAGGCCCTCCTCGAAGAAGTCGATGGCCCAACAGAAATGCACCTCGCCGTAGATGGCGGCGAGATCGTCCGGGTTGCGATAGGCACCCTGGAACGAAAGGTGGGGTTCGGCACGCACGAAGCCGTCGAAATCGTCGAACTCGACGCGTGCCGGTCGGCCGCGCAACAGGACCTCGAAATGCCCCTGCATGCGGCGCGTGAAGTCTGCCAGCAGTTTCAGCGATTTGGCACAGCGCAATGCGCCGAACCAGCCAATCCTCCAGGGTTGGCCGTTCGCGGGCGGGGCCGGCAGCTTCGCCGGCTGGGCCGGTTTGCCGCTCAGGTCGAGCATCTTGTTCTGCAGCAGCACAGCTGGCGCCCGGGTCTGGCCGAAAGCCTCGAAATAGTCACGAACGAAGGCGGGAGAGCTGGTCAGCAACAACTGCGCATCGCGGCTGAAGAGCCGTTCGGCGCCACGCAGCGTTCTTCCAACGGCGCCTGTGTCGAGAAGGAAACGATGGATGTCCAGGCACTCGTAGACGATCGGTGCGGAACCACCGAAAATGCTGCGCGCCCGGTTGGCCAGGGCCAGCATCTCGAGGTTGCGACCGATGATGATGTCCGGTTTCGGGATCGTGCCAAGCCTGGTGCCGAGCGAGAAGGCCGCCTTGGCGACGGCCGCGACGCGTTGGGCGAAAGCGCGATCGGCAGTGACGCCAAGATCGATTGGCGACAGGTCTTCGAAATCCGGCACCGTCTCGGCGCGGCGGAAACCCGCCAGCGTCACGGTGGCACCGCCGATCTGGAGCATCGTCACGCGCCGGCGTACCGCCGGGTCGCAAAGATCGTGGACCAGGTAGAGGATGTTCAGCATGGCCGGACCGTCAGCTTGGGCGATTTCGAAGAATTGTTGCGGCGATTTTGAAGCAAAGGTCGCGCCTAACGGGTGGTTGGCCTCCATCGGCAGATGCAACAATTCCTTGAAATCGTCCCGGGTGTAGCAGCGCCACGGGGCGCGGATGAAAGACCGCGCTCACTGCGTGCTCTTGTTCAGCTTGCAGACGATCGATTCCGGAAACTGGCAGGCGTCGCCGGGGGCTGTGTAGGCGACACGATCCACCTCGGCGATGATCTGCTGCGGAGGGCTGGAGAAGGTGCCCATCCAGGATTTCAGCGTGTCGCTGCCCCACAGGCTGAGATAGATCTTGGCAGGATGGCTGGGCAGCTTTGCCGGGTCGGTGGCTTCCTCGACCAGTTTGCCGTCGACATACCAGGCGATGCGATCCTGCTGCCACACGAAGGCGTAGTCGTGGAATTCCTTGTCGGCACCGCCAGGCACATCGACCAGTTTGGCCGAGCCGACGCTCTTGCCGTTGACATACTGGTTGACCTGGACCTTCGAAGGATCCTTGCCCAGCACTTCGAAGTCGATCTCGTCGTGCGGCTGTTTGTGGACCGGACCGATGAAGGAGAAGAAACCGGTGTTGAGGCCGGACCCCGCCGCAGCCTTCATGCGGACCTCGAAAGTGCCGTAGCTGAAGCGCTTGTTGGTCTGCACCTCGCCACAGACATTGCTGCGGCCCTTGCTTGGTTCAGCCTGAAAGCCGAGCTTCAGGGTTCCATCGGAGACATTCACCTGTTTGGCCGACCAGGTGCAATTCTGGTGGTCGCCGTTCGACCAGCCGTCGGAAACATACCAGCGCTTCTTGTCGAGCTTGTCGAAGTTCTCGACGAAAGACTTGCCCGTCGCCTTAGGTTCTTTTTGATCTTCAGCACGGCCTGGAACGATACCAGCCATGGACGCGGACAATACCGACGCCACCACCAGACAACAGTTCAGGCCGGCTCGCGCCGGTATTCTCACACTTGCAGCCATACCGCTTGCTACTTTCGTTTTGGGTGCTCACCAGGGCGGCGGACCCGCGTCAATTTCGGGCGAATGTTGCAATGCACATAGAATAGATTAGCGGATCACAATGTGACGCCAATCCATATTCCTGCCATCGATGCGGTAACTTTTTGTGATCGTCGGTTAAGCCAGCCGCCGACGAGGAGTGGGCGCTGCGGTCGCGATGTCTTCATTTTCATAGGGAAACAGCTCGGCCTGCGCGCGCAGGCTGGTAACAAAATCGATCTGTTTCTCGAGAGCAGCGATCCGTGCCGAATAGCGGATCATCACATCGGTGAGATCATTGATGACCGGCGACATCGATGTGTCCTGGCCGTCTTCGAGAGCCTGCTGCGAGAAGGCAGCCTGAGCCGAGATGCTTTCGTGACGATCACGCAGGCCGTCCCTTTCACGCTCGATCTCCTTGCGCAACCCTTCGACCAGTCCAAGCAGTCGGGCGGCGCGGGTTGCGTCGGTCTCACGGTCCCGCCGCAGGCTCCGGACGCGGAACGGCTTGCGTGCGTTGAATTTGAATAAGGCCATGGCCGGTCCCTTCTCCTGCCGTTCGCAACCCTACCCGCCCACTGCGACGATCTTACTCTGCCGCAGCCAGCCCCGTCGAGGCATGCCATTGCCAGGCGGTGCGGACGATGGAACCGAGGTCATGCCTGGGCCTCCAGCCCAGCACTGACCTTGCCTTGGCGTTGTCGGCGACCAGAACGGGAGCGTCACCCTGGCGGCGTCCTTCGCGGCGAATCGGGAACGGCTTGCCCGCTTCCGTCGCAATCGCCGTCAGCAATTCCTGCACCGTGGTTCCGGTGCCGGTGCCAAGATTGAGCGCAACGCTTTCGCTACCACCAAGCAGATATTCGACGGCGCGCCCATGCGCGTCGGCGAGATCGGAGACGTGGATGAAGTCGCGCACGCAGGTGCCGTCGCGCGTGTCATAGTCGGTGCCAAAGACGTTGAAGCCGTCGCGACGGCCAAGCGCTGCGTCGATGGCCAGCGGAACGGCATGCGTTTCTGGGGAATGCCGTTCGCCGATCCGCCCCTCGGGATCGGCTCCCGCGGCATTGAAATAGCGCAGGACTACCGAGCGGAAGTCCTGATGACGATCCAGATCGGACAGCATCTGCTCGACGATCAGCTTGGAGCGGCCATAAGGATTGATCGGGTTCTGCGGATGCGTCTCCCGCATGGGGACATCGACCGGCAAGCCGTACGTGGCACAGGTCGACGAGAAGACCAGCTTGTCGATGCCGGCCTGCTGGGCGGCAAGAATCAGGGAGAGGGTGCCCGCGACATTGTTGTCATAAAAGGCAGCCGGCGCCTTCACCGATTCGCCGACTTCGATGAGAGCGGCGAAATGCACGATTGCAGCCGGTCGATACGCCTCGATCACTGCGGCAAGCTTCTCGCGGTCGCGGATATCGCCGCGCTCCAGCGGTCCCCATTTCACGAATTCAGCGTGACCGTTGCTCAGATTGTCATAGACCACCGGTGTGAAACCTCGCCCGGCCAGGTCCAGGCAGGTGTGGGATCCGATGTATCCGGCGCCGCCGACGACGAGAATATTGGTCACGGGGATCAATCCTTTTCGATTGCTGCGATGGGTTCGCGGGACATCGCCGGAGAGGCGACAAATTTCAGCCCGAATGTACTGGTCTTGGGAGGCTCGCTCCGGCCGACATGTTTTGTCACGCTTTTCAGGTTAAAAGCAGCCGGCATGTGACGAGCACCGTTTGTTTGAACGAGCGGGCCGTGCGTCAGCGAGCTCTGGACGGGGGCACCGACCGGAATCATCGGAACCACTTGCGCGGGTTCCTAAACTCCTGAAGGCGCGAAAAAATGACGAAATGCACTGTCATCATTCCTTACTACCAGCGAGAGCCGGGAATCCTGGCCCGCGCACTGAGATCCGTGTTCGCGCAAACGCATCCGGATTTCGATGTGATTGTCGTCGACGATGCTTCTCCGCTGCCGGCCGAAGGCGATCTCGAAAACCTCAGCCCCGCCGAGCGGGCGCGAATAACCGTTGTAAAACAACCGAATGCAGGACCGGGCGGTGCACGCAACACCGGTCTGGATCATATCGGCGCCGACACTGACTATGCCGCCTTCCTCGATTCCGACGACGAGTGGACCCCCGACCACCTGAAGAATGCCGTGGCAGGCCTATCACTTTTTGAGGCGGATTGTTACTGGGCCTCGATCAAGGGTGGCGATGCCTTCTATTACCACTTCGGGGTGGTCGACCTGGCCGCTGTGACGCAGGTGGTCCGTCTTTCCGAGCAGCCGCCTCTGGTCGAGGTCCCGGCGCTCGGCGCAACCATGCTGAAGAACTGGAGCTTCATGCACCTGTCATGCATGGTTATCGGCGAGGCCCTGTTCCGCAAGGTTCGCTTCGATGCCTCGTTGCGGTTGGCAGCCGAAGACGTGCTCTTCTTCTACGACTGCGTGAGAAGCTCCCGTCGCACGGTGCTTTCCGAGAGCTTCGGCGCCGTACGCGGCGAAGGCATCAACATCTTCCATGGGCTGGACAGTGATTCGCCGCAGTTCCTGAAACAGCAGTTCAACACCTGGGTGGCGCTCGACCAGCTGGAAAGCCGGTTTCAGCATGTTGCCGAAGACCGTGCGTCGATCGAGAACTACAAGCAGACGGCACGCAATCAGGCGCTGTGGGGACAGGCGCGGCTGGTGAAGGCTCGCAAGGCACCGCAATTCAAGCAACTGGCTGCGTGGGCCTGGCGCGATCCGAAACTCCTGCGCAGCGCCGTCAATCTCGCCGTTTCCAAGATCGCGAAATAGGACCCTGTGATGCAACCTTTCTACTGGGAATCCGCACACGGCAATTTTGGCGACGATCTCAACCTGTGGCTCTGGGATTTCCTCTTGCCAGGCTTCCGCAACGTCCATCCCGACGTGCTTCTGGTTGGGGTCGGCACCGTGCTCAATCAGGCATTGCTGCCGGCCGGCGTGAAGAAGCTCGTCGTCGGTAGCGGTTTTGGCTATGGCTCGCTGCCGGATCTGTCCGACAGGGAAGAATGGGATACCCGCGCGGTGCGCGGGCCGCTCACGGCGCAGAAGCTTGGATTGGCGCCGGAACTGGGCATAATCGACCCTGCCGTGATGGTGGCCGAGATGCCGGAGTTCCGCGATCTGCCAAGGACCGGCGGTGCGATCTTCGTTCCGCATTGGGAATCGACGGTCGGCGGCATCTGGCCGTTGGTCTGCCAGGCGGCCGGACTGGGCTATGTCGACCCATGCGGGGAAGCCAGGTCGGTGATCCGGGCGATCGCCCAGGCGGATCTGGTGGTGGCCGAATCAATGCACGCCGCGATCCTGGCCGACGCTTTCCGGGTGCCGTGGGTGGCGGTGACGACGTCCCGCTCCATCAATTCGTTCAAGTGGCGCGACTGGGCGACGTCGCTGGGTGTGGACTACAGACCCCGACAGATCCCGATCTCGTCGCGGGCAGAGGCGGTCACCAAGGGAGCACGATTCTGGGGCTTCGATTTCGAGACGCCGGCAGCGATGGTACACGATACAGGCCGACCCGATCATACCGAAGTTCTGGAGCGCAAAAGCGGAAATGCTTTGGTGATAATGCGCAACGACCCGCCACCGTCGATGCTGCGCTCCGTGGCCAAGCAGGTGTTGGCTGCGCCGTCGACACTGGCATTGTGGCAGGCGCGCAAGGCGCGGCCACAGCTGAGCAGCGATGCGATGCTGTCGGAAAAGAAGGATCGTTTCCGTGAAGTGCTTGCTGACGTGCGGCGGGACTATCTCTGAGCGCCGATACGGGCTGGTAACAGATAGCGCGGCGGTGCCGGCTCGTCGCTGACAGGCCGTTGCCGTGCCCGCCGGGCGTCCAGTTTGTCGCCGACTATGCCGCTAACGATCGCCGGCAGCGCGGCGGGACGCAGCAAGGCATGGATACCGGCTCCCGCAAGGCCCCGAGAAGCCTTGACGTCGAGGAAATGGCGCAGCTCATAGCGGCCACGGACATGACGTTCATGGCGGCTCAGCATGGTCCTTGCCGTTGCCGGCAATGGGCCGGACAGCATGGCCAGATCGGCTTCGTAGAGCCGCTTGAGGTCACCGGTCCGGTGTTTGCCGCTGAGCGAATCGGGGCGCACGACGGCACCGTAGCCGCAGCCGTGAACGACCTTGTAGCGTGCGCCTTTCAGCAATGCGCGCGCATAGAGGTCATAGTCTTCGCCCAGCCGCAGGCGCTCGTCGTAGCGCAGGCCATTGGTGTCCAGGAAGGCGCGGCGCATGATGGGCTTGAGGAACCCGATCTCGCCACGCGAAGCGCCGCGCTTCGATATGTTGCCCTCGACGAAACCTTCGAGGTCCAGGAAGCGAGGGGCTGGTTCGAAATATGGGACGTGCGGTTCGGTGCCATGCGTGCCACGGCTGTCGATAAAAACGATGTTGTCAGCAACAAAGTCCCAGTCTTCACCGTCGACCAGGGCATCGAAACGTCCTTCCAGGAAAAAGTCGTCGGCATCCAGTATGGCGATCAGCGGGGCCTTGGAATGTTCGATCGCCCGGTTGCGGGCATGGGCCGGTCCATGATTGCGGTCGAGACGAAGGATATGCAGCCGTCCCGTAGCATCATCGGCCTCCAGGCTGACCTGGGCTGTTGCATCCTCCGAGCCATCATCGACCACGACGACCTCGGAAACCCGCTTTTCGCGTAGTGCCGAGGCGACCGCACGTCCGATCGTCGTTTCAGCGTTCTTGGCTGCGATGATGACGCAGACGGTGGCGGATGAAGCCATCTCGACACTCCAGTTGCGGCCGCTTGCTTGCAGCCGATGCATCCCCATGCCCGATTTGTGGCTAGCAGCCACGATCCTGCGCCATGACTGCCTGTTCGCAGAAACGCAAGGCGATTTGATGACAATCCCTGTCTGAGGGGTGGCCGGCTTGCTCGAGTGCCTGAACGATCAGGGCAGCGGGGAACGTCCCACGCCAGGCAGCTGCGCGGTTTCGCCTTTTGCCTGGATATCCGTGGCGGAAGCGGCGACATTCTCGCCGCGAGCCAGCGGTTCTCCGCGTTTCCCGGGCTCGCCCGAGCGCCAGACCATGACCAGAATGCCGATGAAATATCCGACTTGAATGATAACGGCACAAATCAGCGTCTGGATGAAAGTTGTCCAGGCCGATTGAGTAATCGCATAGCTTGCTACGGCGAATGCAACCAACACTGCGATGAAACCACGAAGGAATAACAGAAAGGACATATTATCCCTTCCTGATATTCTGATTTCGCGTCGTGTTGAAACGCTTGGGCAAAACCTGTCTCCCGCCATGACGGGCGCTGGTCTTACACCTCAGCCGGTGAAATCAAGACTCGCTTTCTTCAAAGCTTGAAGCCCAGATTTCCCATTTGCCCGCACGCCGTCAAATATAGGAATTTCGGCAACACTAGGCAACACGCTGCGGGATCACATCCATGGTCATGGTTTACCTTGGGTTCTCTGGAGATATTATTGCAACACGTCCGCGTAGCCGGTTGCGCTTGCAAAAGCTGAAGTGATGCTCTCCTTGTTATTTTAGCACTATTGGTTAGCTTCGCGACATCTTCATGGCGAAATAAAATACAATTTGATAAATACCGAAACTTGGCGTGATTTTTGTAGTTTAATATTGAAAACATAAAGGAAATCAAACACAAAAGTGAGATTTCATGCGGCGTTCGAACATAGGAGAACCCGCAATGTTTCGAATCGTTACAAAATATGACTGCCGTCTCCTCGTTGCGACCGATTTTCATCATAGAGGTGACATATCCAGCCCTCTATTGTTCGCATGCTGCGGTGCAGCATCGTTGACCTGACCATTTTTTGCGGAGCAACAAAATGAGAGACGCCGCCAGATTGGCCAACGGATTGTCATGCCAGCCCGACGAAGGGGCTCCTCCCGCGATAGGCGGTGCGATCAAGCGCGGATTCGACATTCTGGGCGCATTGGCAGGCATTGCCCTGCTCAGCCCCTTGCTGCTGATGCTGGCGGCGCTCGTCAAGACCACGGATGGCGGCGGCAGCATCCTGTACGGCCACCGACGAATCGGACGCAACGGGACGGTGTTCCGATGTTGGAAATTCCGGACGATGGTGAAGAACGGCGATGAGGTGTTGACCGCACATCTGGCCAGCAACCCGCAAGATCGCGAAGAATGGAACGCAACCCGCAAGCTGCAGAACGACCCCCGTGTGACACGTGTCGGAGCCGTACTGCGCAAACTCTCGCTTGATGAGCTGCCGCAGATCATCAACATCCTGCGCGGCGAAATGAGTTTTGTCGGTCCACGTCCCGTGGTGAAGGACGAACTCGAACTCTATGGCAATGCGGCTGAATTCTACTTGAAGTCGCGTCCAGGCCTGACTGGCCTGTGGCAGGTCAGCGGCCGCAACGACGTGTCTTATGGCGCCCGCGTCGCCTTCGATCAGCACTACGTCGAGAACTGGTCGTTTGTCTTCGATTTGAAGATTCTCGTCCGCACGGTCCCAGCGGTGTTCTCGTCGCGCGGTAGTTATTGATTTTTGCGACAGCCGGGCGGGTTTTCATCGGACCTTCCCTCCGGGAGGTCCAAGAAGAAGGACGGCATTCTTTGAGATATATTCGAGCAGCTTTGTCTGTACGGCTGTTTATCCACGGCCTGTGTGTCGGTTTCATGTTGATGGCGACATCCGCCTCCATGGCCGCCGATGGTTATCGTCTCGATGCGATGGACAAGCTGCGCATCCGGGTTGCCGAATGGCAGAGTGCCGAGGGCGCGGTGCGCGACTGGGCAACCATCAGCGGTGATTACAGCGTCAACCCTGCCGGAGAGGTTTCGCTGCCTTTCGTCGGCGAACTCGACGTCAAGGGCAAAACCACGACCGAAGTGGCGGCAGCCATTGCCGCCGGCCTGCAGCAGAAGCTCGGTCTGCCCGACCGGCCCGAGGCATCAGTCGAAATCGCCGAATTTCGTCCCGTCTTCCTCGCCGGCGATGTTCAGACGCCCGGCAAATACCCCTATGCGCCGGGGTTGACCGTGCTGAAGGCGATGAGCCTCGCCGGCGGCCTGCGCCGCGCCGACAGCGGGCAGGGCGGTGTGCGCGACTTCATCCAGGCGCAAGGCAATTACGATGTCCTGATCGCGCAGCGGAATGGCCTGCTTGCACGCCGCGCGCGCTTGATCGCCGAGGCCGAAAACAAGGATCAGATCGATTTTCCGCCGGAGCTCAACAAGACCGATGTCGGCCGCAAGCTTATGGCGGACGAGACTGCGCTGAAGGAAGCGCGCGAAAAGCGCCTGCGCCTGCAACTCACGGCGCTGGATGACCTGAAGAAGCTGCTGCAGTCGGAGATCGAATCGCTCTCGAAAAAGATCGTCACGCAGAACCGTCAGGTCGAGTTGTCGAAGGACGAACTGAAGAGCATCAGCGGTCTTGCCGAAAAGGGCCTCGTGGTCAACCAGCGCATCATGAGCCTTGAACGGACAAGTGCCGAACTCGAGGGCAAGGTGCTGGATCTGGAGACCGCCAGCCTGCGCGCCAAGCAGGACATCTCCAAGGCAACGCAGGACGCGACCAAGCTGCAGAACGATCGCGATACCGAGGTCGCTCAGAGCCGGCAACAGACCGAGGCCGACCTTGAGGAGATGGGCTTCAAGGTCGGCATGTATTCAGGTCTCATGACCGAGGCGATGACACGGGCGCCGGATGCCGCGCGCACGGCGAACAATGGCACGGAGCCGGTCATCCGCTACGCGATCGTGCGGACGGGCGAGGATGGCAAGTCGAGCGAAGTCGCAGCCGACGAGAACACTCAGATCCTGCCCGGTGACGTGGTCAAGATCGAGATCGACGGTCCTAACGTAACGTCCAACTGAGCCGTCGCAAGAGCCGAGTATGATGAAGCCGCTGGACCGGCGTCGTGTGCCTGAAAGGACGCGCGGCGCCCAGCGCATCAGCGTGAAAATCGGGATCGGTTTTCAAAAACGCGTTGCGCCGAGCTTCAGACGCGAGTGTAGCGGAACGATGTCGTGAAGATCGCCAAAGCATTGCTTGTGAATCCCGAACGGAATTTCTGGTACGGCGCCGTCGCTGTCGCCGTGTCGATCTTCGTGTTCGCCTATTCCACCCGCTTTGAACAGGTTTCGATTCTCGCCTATTATGCCTGCTGGCTGCCACTTGTGCTGGTCGACTACAAGCGGGCGCTCGGCGACTATCGCCGCGTCTTCTGGATCATCGCATTCGCTGTTCTCGCCTGCCTTTCCATGTTCTGGTCGGCAGCGCCCGGCGTGACGGCGCGTGCCGGCATACAACTGCTGTCGCATGTCGTCTGCGCACTGATTGCGGCGCGCACGATTTCGGTGCGCACGCTCAACATCGGTGCGTTGGGCGGTATCCTGATGGTGGTGCTGTTTTCCATTGCCTTCGGACAATACAATCTGGATCCGATCGACGGCACCTACAGTTTTGTCGGCGCTTTCTCGTCGAAAAACCAGCTTGGCCTGTTCTCGTCACTCGGCATCTACTTCGCGTTCACGGCCGTCGCCGTCCAGCACGAGCGTGGCCTCTGGCGCCTGCTGGCGATCTTCTGCGGCTTGTTGTGTGCCTACACCTTGCTTGCGGCGCAGTCGGCGACCTCGGTGCTTGCGATCGGAGCGACGCTCGCCATGCTGATCTCCCTGAAGCTGGCGATGCTGTTTTCACCGTCCGCCCGCAAGGGCTGCCTGGTTGCCGGCATGGCTTTCGGCCTGCTTCTCGTCTTTGTCGGGCTCAACATGGGGGCGGCCGATGCGGTGCTTGGCGCCTTCGGCAAGGATTCGACCCTCACGGGCCGAACCTATCTCTGGCAGCAGGGCTGGGAGGCCGCCATGCCGTCCTTCTGGTTCGGCGTCGGCTATCAAGGCTATTGGGTGCAGGGATTTTCCGAAGCCGAACGACTTTGGCAGGAATTCTATATCGGCTCGCGAAGCGGCTTCCATTTCCACAACACCTACATCGAAGTGCTGGTGGAACTCGGCCTTGCCGGTATCCTCGCCATCGCCGTGCTGATGGTCCGTGTTCCCTTCGGCTTGCTGCTTCGCCTGATCGATGCGCGGCGGGATCCGGCCTCGTTCACACTGCTCGGCATCGCGGTGATGTTCCTGATCCGCTCCTTCGTCGAGGTGGACGTCATCAATCCTTATGTCGTCGGCTCCTTCCTGGTCTATTACGCGGCGGGGCAACTGGTGCTGCCGCAGCGCGCGCCCCAAATCGCCACGGCGACGCGCTTGCTGCGGCCGGGCACGGCATGAACAAGCTCTACGGCATCCAGTACCTGCGAGCTGTCGCTGCGCTGGGCGTGGTCGTCTTCCATGCCGCCGAGCGCAATGGCGGTCATTTCACCATCGGCGCCGCGGGCGTCGACATTTTCTTCGTCGTCTCGGGCTTCATCATGTGGGTGCTGGCCGAGACGCGGCAGCCCTCGCCAACAGCTTTCCTGAGAGAGCGGATCGAACGCATCGTGCCGCTTTACTGGATCGCGACCGCCGTGATGGTGGTAGGAGGCCTCGCTGGCCTATTCCCGAAGATGAAGCTCACCGCCTTCCATGTCTTCGGCTCGTTCGCCTTCATTCCGCACGTGTCGCCGAGCGATGGCGGGACGTGGCCGGTGTTGGTGCAGGGCTGGACGCTGAACTACGAGATGTTTTTCTACGTCCTGTTCGCGGCAGTGCTGTTCCTGCCGGCAGCGAGGCGGTTCCTGGCATTGGTATTGCTGTTCGGCGTACTGGTCGGCTTCGGTCTGGTCGTGCAGCCGGATGGCGCGGTGCTGCGCACCTATACAAGCCCGCTGATGGCGGAATTCCTCATCGGCGCGGCGATCGGCAAATTGTGGCTGGCAGACCGAATGCCGCCGGCCACGCTGGGAGTTCCGCTGATCGTCGTGTCGGTAGCCGGCTTTGCATTGGTCGGCTTCGGTTATCTTCCGTTCGGGCCGGCTGCGCTCGCACCCCTGTCGGGCATGCTTCTGGTCGGTGTGCTGTGTCTCGAGAAGGCCGGCCGTGTCCGGCATATGCGGGTTCCGACCTATCTCGGCGATGCCTCCTACTCAATCTATCTCTGGCACACGATCGCGATCTCCGTCGTCGTCAAGGCGAGCGGAACAGCAGGCCTGTCGGCGCTGCCTGCCTTCGTGCTGTCGATCATCGCCGGCACCGTTGCCGGGCTGGTCTGCCACGAATTGCTGGAGAAACCCATCGCAGCATGGTTCAAGGCGCGACGTCACCGCCCACGCGTTCGCTACGCTGGGTAACAGCATGAATGATGAGGCGCGGATTCTTCACGTCCGCTGCCTCGCGGGTCGCCTTTGCCCCCTGCTACCGACACCAGCGCTCAATGGTCAGGGCGATGGCCTTGGTGCAGTCGATCAGGTCACGCACCGAGACGCGTTCGTTCGGCTGATGCGACTGGGCCGGATCGCCCGGGCCGAAATTGACGGTCGGCGTGTTGCCGAGCCCTGTCGGCAGGCCGATATCCGAGTGCGCCCCGAAACCCGACAGTTTCGGCGACAGCCTGACGGCTTCGACCGCGCCCTGGAAGGTCTGCACGAACGGATGGTCGGCCGGTACTTCGGCACAGTCCGCGTCGAGGATCCATTCCACCCGTGCCGGATGCGCGCGCAGGTACGGATCTGCCTGGCAGACATTGGCGACGTGCTCTTCGATCTCGCGCTTGACCGCACCGCCCAGGCCGAACTCATCTTTTTCATGCGGCAGATACTGGGCGTCGATGATGATCTCGGCGCGCCCGGCGGTCGAGGAAGGGTGCTCGCCGGCATTGATCTGCGTCACCATGATCTGGTTCGGCATATCCATCAGCGGATGTGTCTTGCGGGGGTCGAACATCCAGCGGCGGTTGAGGATATCGATGCCATCGAGCATCTGCCGGCACAGCTGAACCGCATCGACGGGTCCGCTCGAATACCACGCATTGGGTGTGAGTTCGGCGTGCCCGCCGATGCCGTCGAGGATGATGCGCCCCCAAAGGATGCCATGGCACAGTGGCGCGATGCGGTTGGCGGTCGGCTCGGTCATGATGCCGGCGTCGGCGTGGAAGCCGCGATCGACCATGGCAAGCGAGCCCATGCCGCCGATCTCCTCATCGACCACGGTGGTGAAGACGATATCGCCGGATAGCGGTACGTCGAGTTCCTTCAGGATCTCGACGGCCATCAGCATGCAGGCGACGCCGCCTTTCATGTCGACGGTGCCGCGGCCATGCAGGAAACCGTCCTTCAGCACGGGCTGGAACGGATCGGTCTGCCAGTGTTCGCGCGCGCCCGGCGGCACGACATCGATATGGCCGGTCAGCATGATCGACTTGCCGCCGCCGGTACCCTTCAGTGTTCCGCCGAGATTGGGCCGGCCCTCGAAGGTGCGGCCCTTGTTGGCGCCGGGCCTTCCCTTGTATTTCTCATAAAGCGCCGGGCCGTCCGGATCCCACAGGTCGGTGGTGAAGCCGAGCTTTTCCAGTCGTCCCTGCAGATAGAGCTGGCAGTCGCGTTCGCCTGGACCGGCCTTGGTCGGGTCGGACATGACGATCGACGGGAAGGAAACCAGCGCACTCAGCGTCTCGACAATGCGGTCGCCACGTGCCTCGACCTGTTCGGAAATTCTTTCTTCGATGGACGCCATCAATCATCTCCAGCGTTGTGAAAGGCGGTCGGCGAGAAGCACGAAGATCAGCAGCGCGCCGACGATGCCGACCTGCCAGACCGTGTTGACGTTGAGTTGCAGCAGCCCGGTCTTGAGGGTGACCAGCAGGACGACCGCGGCGAGCACGCCACCGACGCCGCCGCGGCCGCCGAAGATGGCTATGCCGCCGAGCATGGCCGCGGTCAGCGATTCCAGCTCGAGGTTCTGGCCGATATTGGGCCGGCCACTGCCGAACCACGCCAGCGACACCAGTCCCGCCACGCCGGCTAGCATGCCGCTCAGCCCATAGAGGAGGAGACGCGTGCGATCGACCGGAATGCCGACCAGGCGCGCGGAGCGTTCGTTGAAGCCCATGGCATAGATCCAGCGGCCCCAGGCGGTGAAGACGAGCACGATGCCGGCCAGTACAAAGGCCGGCATCGCCGCCGAGACGAAAGGCAACGGAATGCCGCCTACGGTGCCGCGCCCCCACGGCAGCAGCCATTGCGGTACACCCGGCTGTGGTGCGCCACCGGTGAGCGCCAGCGCCAGACCGGAATAGGCAAAGAAGGTTCCGAGCGTCGCAATCAACGGCAGAATGGCAAGGCGGGTGACCAGCAGACCGTTGAAAAGGCCGAGTAGGAGCCCCGCGACGATACAGGCGAGTGGTAGGAACAAGGGCGGCATTCCTGCCTTGAGCGCAAGCATGGCGAGGATCGCCGAAAGAGAGACGGTGCCGCCGACGGAAAGATCGATGCCGGCTCCACCGGCAAGGATGACCAGCGCCTGGCCAAGGGCGGCGAGCGCCAGGATCGTCGAAAACTGGAGGACCGTGGTCACCGTGGCGGCACTCAGCGCCGTCGGCTTGAGCACGAACAGACCGCCAAGAACCACCACCCACAGGACGGCGAGGATGGCCAGCACCAGCGCCGGCCCGTGAAGACTGCGCAAGCGGTTCATCTGCTGGCCCATCCCGGTTTCGAGAAAGCCATGCGGCCGGCCAGGACCTCGAGGCTGAGCACGGCAATCAGCAGGCCGCCGGTGACGACCGTCTGCCAGAGCGACGGCACCCCAACCAGTAGAAGACCGTTCTGCAGGATGCGCAGCAAAAGCACCCCGAGCACGGTTCCGATCAGGGAGCAGCGCCCGCCGAGAATGCTCGTGCCGCCCAGCACCACCGCGGCGATCGCATCAAGAGCCAGCGTGCTGCCGGTGCTCATTTCGACGTTTCTATAGGTCGCGACGTAGAAGGTTGCCGCAAGTCCGGCCAGCATGCCGCTGATGACAAAGGCGGCAAAGCGTACCCTGGTCACGGAGATGCCGGCGAGCCGCGCCTTTTCCTCGGAGTTGCCGATGGCAAGCAGATGCAGACCGAAGGGTGTGCGCCGCAAGGCCAGCCATACGGCAAGATAGGCCAGCGCGATCATCCAGAAGGAGAGCGGCACGCCGCCAAGACCGGCGCCGAGCATCTCGGTGAGGCTTGTCGGCAGGCCGGAAAGCCATTGCCCGCCCAGCACCACGAAGATCGCCGTGCGGTAGATGCCGAGCAGGCCGAGCGTGCCGACAATTGCAGGGATGCGGCCGAGCACGACCACGGCTGCCGTCACAAGGCCGAGCAGAGCACCGGTCAGAGGTCCGATCACCGCGGCAAGAGCCGGATCGAGGCCGGCGCCGAGCGCACGGCCGACGGCGATGGCCGACAGCCCCATGACGACACCGATCGAAACGTCGATGCCGCCCATGGCAAGCAGCAGCGTCATGCCAAGGCCGATCAGCAGCAGCTCGACGCTGTTGCGCATGATGGTCGCGGCATTCTCCGGCGTGGCGAACACGGGTGAGGCGGACGCAAACGCGATGGTCAGGACCACGCACGCCGCGAGCAGGATAAGCTCGCGGCCTGTCAGCATGGACATGGCCTGGTTCAGGCGGCGCATGGGTTCTCCCGTGTCAGAAGTCGAACTTGTCGACATTCTCGGCCGTGAAGATCGCCGGCGGACCGAGCAGCAGGATGCCCTTCTCGGCATCATAGGTCACGGGTTCGGCAAAGCCCGGTACGGTGTTCGATGCCTCGAACTTCTTTCCGTCGATCAGCTGCTTGCCTGCCCACACGGTGAGATAGCCGAGCTGTGAGGGGTCCCACAGGACACTGAAGCCGAAGGCACCGCTCTTGATGTAGGAGCGTGCGGTGTTGGGGCTGCAATAGCCGGTGCCAACCACCTTGCCGATCTTGCCGGCGGTCTCGATCGCCTGCGCCACGCCAGGGCAGGTGCTGGAAGCCACCGCGATCAGGGCCTTAAGGTCGGGATTGGCGGCAATCAGGTCGCTCGAAATCTGTGCGGCGCGCTGGGCGGTGCCGCCGGCGAACTGCGGTTCGAGCAGGACGAGCTTGGGGTATTTCTCCGCGGCCCGCTTCTTCATGAAGCCGATCCAGGCGTTCAGGTTGGTGGCGGTCGCCTCCCCGGAAACGATGCCGACCTTGGCGTCTTCGCCGACCCGTTTGACCAGCTCATCGACGATGGCATAGCCGAGCCCTTCATCGGTCGCCTGCGCCACATAGACGGCGCGGCCGCTGTCTGGGGCATCGCTGTCGCTGGTGAACAGCTTGATGCCCTTTGTCTCGGCGGCCTGGACGACCGGTGCGATGCTGGATGCATCGAGCACGCTGACCGAGATGGCGTTGACACCCTGGTCGATCAGGTTCTGCACGATCTGCAACTGGTCGATCGGGTTCGCATCGACCGGGCCGGTATAGACGAAGTCGACGCCAAGATCGGCGCCAGCCTTCTTGCCGCCGGCTTCCATCGCGTTGAAATAGGGGATGCCAATGAGCTGCGGGACGAAAGCCACCTTGGGCTTGTCCTGCGCCATCGCTGAGGTGGCAATCGCAAGTATCGCCGAAGCTGCCAGGGCCCGCGCGAGATGTTTCAGCATGTTTGTTCCTCTCTGGGTTGGACGTGCTGTTATTGTGCTTTTTCGAGCGCCCGCACGTCGGGGTGAGCGCCTGTTATGAGAGCGACGATTTCCTCCGGTTCTGTCTCGGCACGCAGCCGTTCCGCGACCTTGCGTCCGCGCCGGAACACGACCATGCGGTCGGCGACCTCGAAGACGTCGGAAATGTTATGGCTGATCAACACGACCGCGCAGCCGCGCTCGGCGAGCTTGCGGATCAGAGCGAGCACCTTGCGGGTTTCGGCAACGGCGAGCGCGGCCGTGGGCTCATCCATGATGACCAGCTTCGCGTTCAGGTTGAGAGCGCGGCAAATGGCAACCGACTGACGCTGGCCACCGGAAAGACTGCCAACGGGCGCTTCCGGGTCGGAGATATGCGCGTCGAGTTCCTTCAGCAGCCCGGCGACCCGCTGCTTCATTTCCTTGCGCCGCAGGAAAGGAACGCCGAGCACCGAATGCCTCAGTTCGCGGCCGAGATAGACGTTCTCCGAGATCGACAGGTTTTCCGAGAGCGCCAGCTCCTGGAAAATCGTGGCGATGCCGGAGGCAGCCGCGTCCTTCGGGGAGGCGAAGGACACCGGCTGCCCCGCGACGAGGATCTGGCCTTCGCTTGGAGGGTGCGCTCCGGCCAGAACCTTTATGAAGGTGGATTTGCCGGCCCCATTGTCACCCAGCAGGGTGAGAACCTCTCCGGCGCGGATTTCGAGATCGACATTGGAAAGCGCGGTCAGGCCGCCGAACCGCTTGGCGATGCCTTTGGCAACCAGGAATGCTTCGGACATGTCTTTCTCCTCCCCAGCCACGTCCCGATTGCACTGTCAGAGCCGGGTCAGCCAGCCGAGCGCATTGCGCCATAAGGTGGTGTAACCCGGCCAGTTCGAAAAGGATGCCGGAAGCCAGTGCGGGCTGACGTCGGACATCCAGGCCAGTGTGCGGCCGTTTCCAAACGTCCCGGTGACCAGCAGCGGATGGCCGCCCTGGTCTTCGGGCAGGCTTGCCAGGACCTCGATGCCGGCTTCCGGCTTCAGACGCACCTCGTTGGCGCCGAGCAGCGGTGGCCATTCGCCGTCCAGGCCGTTCAAGATCGGATGGTTGCTTTTGGCGTCGACGACAGCGCTGAAACCTTCGGGTATCTCGAGGCGGTCATCGTAAGGCAGGCATTCCACCGGCAATACATCTTCGACTGGCGTACGGCGCCAGCGTGCGCGGCCGTCGATGCCCTGGAAGGAGAAATAGCCGCCGATCATCGCCAGGCCACCGCCTTGCGCCGTCCAATCCTTCAGCAGCTTGAGCCGGTTGGGTACCGTCTTGCCATGCAGCCAGACATCAGGGTGCAGCAGCAGGGACGAGGCACCGATGTCGGAAAGCAGGATTGCGTCATAGGCTCTCAAGCCGTCGAGGTCGAAAGGCAGCTTCTCGACAGCCTCGTGCGCCGGCATGTGGGTGAGGTCGAAGGCGCTGCCCTCAAGCGCCTTGATCAGGGGCTCGGCGCCGGAATGAAAGGTGACGCTGCCGAACTGATCGAAGCCCTTGAAATGGGTGGCCGAACTCAACCAGGTCTCGCCGACAAGCAGCACTTTCTTCTTGGTATTGGACAAGGCTTCGATCTCCCATCAACTCCATTCGCCCATTCGGCGGCGAAGTGGTGCGGTAGGCATGCTTTGATGAAATGCCTGAACCGTTTCAGGTTTATAGACTGCCGCAACAATCTCGGCTTTGCAACGGTTGAATTTCAGATTTTTCTTAGATTGACAAAACTCAATGAACCGGTTCAATAGCCCAGTAATGTGAAGGGCGGAAAGCGGATGGTCAACAAAGCAGCCGCATATCCACTCGCCCTTGGAAATCTCCTTCAAAAACGCGTAGTTGACGTAGCCGGCGCGTTCCTGCGCCGCGACATGGTTTGAGGCCCGCAGCAGGCATGAGTGGATCGAGATCTTCGGGCAACGGCCGGCCAACCATTCGCGATGTGGCCCGGGAGGCGGGTGTTTCGATCGGTACGGTCAGCGCCGTCATCAACGAGCGCGGTCAGGTCGCCGAGGAAACCCGGCGCCATGTGCAGCGCTTCATCGCCGAACTCGGCTTCGAACCGAACAACACCGCCCGCAGCCTGAAGAGCCGGCGCATCTCTTCGATCGGTTTTGTCGTGCCTGATCTGGACAACCCCTTCTTCGCCGCGGTGGCGGAGGGCGTGCAGCGCGGCATCGGTGACAACGATATCCTCCTGATGCTGTGCATCACCTGGTCACAGACCGAGCGCGAGGAGTATTTCGCACGTATCCTGCGCACGCAGCGGCTGGACGGTGTCATCTATCTCACCGGCACAGGGCTTCCGAGTTCTTCGCTGCTCGAACTGGCGCGCGCCGGATCGGTCGTCTTCGTCGACGAGGTGTTGCCTGGCATCGACGTGCCGTTCGTGTCGAGCAGCAACCTGGCCGGCGCTCGTGCTGTCGCCAGGCATGTCATCGACCAGGGACACCGGCGCATTGCGATCGTCGGCGGACCGCCCCGGCTCTGGACCAGCGAGCAGCGGCTGGCTGGCTTTCGCGAGTCGCTGGCGGCGGCGGCCATCGATACCGACGCGGCGCCCTATGTCGCCGGCGACTACAGCGAGCGCTCCGGCTATCTGGCCGCAGAGCGCTTCCTGGCGGGTCCGCGCAGGCATTGGCCCACTGCCATCCTGTGCGCTAACGACCTGATGGCCATCGGCGTGATGCGATATTGCCGCGAGCACGATATCGCTGTGCCGGCTGAGCTCAGCATCACCGGTTTCGACGACATAGCCGCCGCCGAACTGCTGCAGCCCGCCCTGACCACCGTGGCGCAGCCGGGGCTGGAGATGGGTCGCGCGGCGGCCGAGCTGCTGCTGCATCGGACCGGTGTCAGGCCGGAGCCACCGGCAACCACGCATTTCCAGACATCGGTCCGCATCCGCAATTCGGTGACCGGCGCCGCATCCTGACCGTTTCGGTCGGAGGCAGTCAGCCAAAAGCCGAGGGTTTCAATTTCCCGGCGAGCAGCAGGTGCTGCAGCGTATAGGCGACCGACAGGGCATCATCGAGCGCGTCGTGACCCTGCAGCGGCGGATGGTCGACGCGGTAATATTCCGCCAGCCTGTTGCTGGGGGTCCTGGCAAGATCTTCAATCGGCATGCCGGCCGCCAGCAACAGCTTTACCGCGTTGTCGAAGCGCGGAGCCGGGATTGTCGGCGTGATGCCCTCGACGTAGCAACTGATGGCGACCATGTTCAGTTCGTCCTTGCCCCAGGACCAGAGCTGTTCTCCTTCCGAAAACGCGTCGACGTCCTGCAGGGCCTGAGGGAGTGGAACGCCTCGCGCGGCGATCTCTTCCGGCGTTATTCCCGTCAGCCGGGTAAAGAACGGGTCGATGTCATATTGCCGGCCAAAGCGGTCCATCGGGCGAACGTAGGATCTGTGCGTGTCCAGGATCGGATACGGGCCTTCCAGGCCGAGTTTCACCGCTCCGATCTGGGCGATGACCGGGTCGGGGTCATGGGCGCCACACCAGAACCGGCGTTGCGAGCCCTCCGCGCACAGAAATTCGCAGTCAAAGACGATCGCGGTTTTCATGCCGATTTCCCTAGGCTAACACGCCTCTGCCGAATTTAGTGCCCCATCGTCGGTGTCAATGTCGAGATCGGGAGGGCAAGTCTTGCAGGATACGCTCCATCCGGGCCAAATATCCCGTCATGGTTCGCCGCTACTACAACCTTCCTTCGTTGATCGCGCTCGCTGCCTTCGAGGCGGCGGCGCGTCATCTCAGTCTCACGAAGGCGGCCGAGGAGCTCAACGTCACGGTCGGAGCCGTTTCGAAGCAGATCCGCATGCTGGAGGAGGAGCTTGGCAACCCGCTGTTCCTGCGCCGGCATCGGGCACTTGAGCTGACGCGCGAAGGCGAGACGATGGCGGCGGCCCTCAAGGAAGGGTTCGAGCGGATCTCGTCGACCTTTCGGCAGGTCAAGACGTCGGGCGGGCAGTCCAGCGTCACCATCGGCTGCACGATGGCGATGGCTCATCTGTGGCTGATGCCGCGCATGAGCGCCTTCTGGGGCAGTCACCAGGACATCGCCGTCGATCACGTCATCTCCGATCATCCGCGCGGCCTCGATCGTCCCGATATCGATCTCAGGCTGCGTTACGGCAACGGTGAGTGGCCGGACGAATTGTCGGCCAGGCTGTATGGCGACCGTATCTTCGCCGTCGCCAGTCCGGCGTTTGCGCGCGAGCATGCCGTCGAGACGCTGGACGACCTGGCCCAGCTGCAACTGCTTTCCGTCGAAGGCATGGACTGGAGCTGGACCACCTGGGCGGATTTCTTCCGCGAGCTCGGCTGCCCCAACCGGCGTCTCAATGTCAGGCGCTTCAACAGTCATGTCATCGCGCTGCAGGCGGCGCGCAGCGGACAGGGCGCAGTGCTGGGCTGGGCAAGCCTGGTCAGGCCGCTGATCGAAAGTGGCGACCTGGTGCAGCTCAGCGTTGCCGAAATCGCGGCGCCGCATTCCTACTTCGTCACCTGGAGCGCGCGTCGCCCGCTCAGCCGTCAGGCCGGCCTGCTGCGCGACTGGCTGCTGTCGCTAGACGATTGAGCCGCAGCTTCGGACGCAAGGCGTGCCGCTGTCAGGGGCGGGCAAGACAATCGACCAGGTCCCGTTGCTCCGCAAAGGCCGGGTGGCTGCGCGCCCAGCTTATCCAATAGCCGGCTTCCATGTGCAGCGTGCGATCCGTCAGGCGTTTCAGCCTGCCGGCGGCAATCGCGCCCGTACACAATGCGAGCGAGCCGAGCAAAACGCCGGCGCCGGCTTCCGCTGCCCTCAGGGATTGCGCGAAGGTGTCGAAGCGCAACAAGGGCGTCGGCCCGGGCGGTTCGGCCGCCGCGTTCGACCAATCGCGCCAACCGAGCCGTGGTCCGGACGTCGCGATACGCGGCTGGTCCTGCCAATTCGCGCCGGTTCCAAGCAGGGAGGGCGATGCCAGTGGCGTCAGCTCCTCGGTGAAAAGCTGGATCGCTTCGCGGCCCGGCCAATTGCCGGCGCCGAAGCGGATCTCGAAGTCGACCTCCAGGCGTTCATAATCCGGCAGGTTCTGGATCGTCTCGAACGAAAGCTGCACATGCGGCAGCCGGCTCGCGATGTCGCCGAGACGGGGAACGATCCAGAGTTCGATGACCGAACTCGAGGCCGCGATGCTGATCTTGCGCCGCGGCTGCTCGAAGAGGTTTGCCGCACTGTGCAGCAGTTCCGCCAACGCGGCCTGAACGTGGGGGAGCCAGGCCTCACCCTGGGTCGACAGGATGACGCCCCGTGCCTGCCGGCTGAACAGCTGCGCGCCGAGATGGAGTTCCAGGTTCTTGATGCGCTGGCTGACCGCGGCCTGGGTCAGGCCCAGTTCATTGGCGGCCGCCGTAAAACTGCCAAGCCGCGCCGATGCCTCGAAGACGCGAATCCATTCAAGCGGCGGCAGGTTCTGCACATTCTGAGGCATAACGAATTTTAGGTCTTGCTGTCAGGTAATGTTGTTTGTGCTTATGTGAGGCGCGGTGTCAAGTAGCGGCCATCCCCACCATTATCCGCTGAGGAGCGACCCATGGCAGGCAACACCCAATTCGAGATTCTGGACGGTGGCGAGGCTCTCGCGCTCGACCTTCCGGACAAAGGCAGGCGTCGTTTCCATGCCATCTGGCTGCGCGACAATGCCTGGGACGAAGCGACCCGCGCGCCGGGGAACGGTCAGCGATTGATAACACTCGGCGATATCCCCACCGATACGACGATCGCTTCGGCACACGCGGATGGAAAGCAGCTCCATGTGACGTTCCAGCCGGAGGGCAGGACCATCGCCTACGATCTCAAATGGCTTGCCGACCATAGCTATGACGATACGCCGAGCCGCCTCACGGGATGGACCGGACCGGAAATCGAGACCTGGGATGCGACGCTGGGTGCAGACATCCCGGTCGGCGATTTCGCAGCGGTGAGCCAGGATCGGCAAGCACTCGCCGTCTGGCTTGCCGGCGTGCGGCGCTTCGGGTTCGGCAAACTTGTCGGCGGTCCGGTCGAAAGCGGTGCGCTGTTCAAGGTCGCTTCGCTGTTCGGCTATGTTCGGGAGACGAATTACGGCCGCCATTTCGAAGTGCGGACAGAGGTGAACCCCTCCAACCTCGCCTATACCGGTCTTGGCCTTCAGGCACACACCGACAATCCCTATCGCGATCCGGTACCCACCTTGCAGATACTGTACTGCCTGGAAAACTCTGCCGAGGGCGGCGAGAACATGGTTGTCGACGGGTTCCGCGCCTGTGAGAGGCTGCGCGCGGAAAACCCGCGTGGTTTCGATCTTCTGGCGGGCCACTGCGCCCGCTTCGAATATGCCGGCAGCGTCGGCGTCTGCCTGCGCTCGCGCAGGCCGATGATCGAGCTTGCCCCGGATGGGGAACTGGTCGGCATCCGCTTCAACAACCGTTCGGCGGCAGCCATCACCGAGGTGCCATATGACGACATGGCAGACTATTACGCCGCCTATCGCCGGCTGGGAGAACTCATAGACGACACGTCGATGGAAGTGACCTTCAAGCTGTCGCCGGGCGAATCCTTCATTGTCGACAACACACGCGTGCTGCATGCCCGAAAGGGCTACTCTGGCGCCGGCTCGCGGTGGCTGCAGGGCTGCTACGCCGACAAGGACGGCCTGCTCTCCACGCTTGCGGCCATCGAGCGGCAGGAGGCGGCATGATGGCCAGGCCCGCTTCCGATACGTTGACGGCGGATACGATCGTGCCGTTCCTTGCCGATATCTTCGAGCGTCGCGGCGGGGAGGAATATCTCGGGGAGCCGGTGACGATGGCCGAACACATGCTGCAGGGTGCATATCTGGCCGAGCAGCAAGGCGAGCCGGAGATCATTGTCGTCGCTGCCCTGCTGCACGATATCGGCCATTTCACCAGCGAGTTCGGTACGTTCTCGATGGACGACACGCATGACAAACATCATGAGGAAGCGGGTGCCGAAGTGTTGCAGCGCTTCTTTCCCGATCTGGTGATCGACTGCGTTCGCTTCCATGTCGCTGCCAAGCGCTACATCTGCGCGACGGACCCTTCCTATTTCGGGCAGCTGTCGGCGGCTTCGATCCATTCCCTCAACCTGCAGGGTGGACCGATGAGCCCGGAGGAGATCGCCGTTTTCGAGACAAATCCCAATGTCCGCGACATCGTGCGGGTTCGCCATCTGGACGATGCCGGGAAGATCGCCGGCCTGACGACCCCCAGCTTCGCGCACTACGCACCGATGGTGCAGCGGGTGGTAGATGGGCACTGCAAGGCCGCTGCCTGATCATCGCGCGGCCTGAGATCAGACCATCGGGTCGCGCGGTTCATTGCTCTTGCCGGTCGCTTGAATTGAACTCAAGTGACCGGCGTTCCTTATTCGCTTGAACAAGCAGCTTGCAGTGCGTTCTCTTTCCGCAAGGGAGAACGTTGAACATGAGTGTTGCAGATCTAAGCCAGGTCACGGAAGCGCCGGCCCAGCATCGCCGCGGCGGTGGGCGCATCGGGCGCAAGGCGCTCAGAAGTGCAGCCGTGCCGGCCTTTCCCACGCTGGTACGCCAGATTCCGGCCTATGAGATCGTTCCCGACGAGGCAGTCGAGCTGATCCATCAGGAATCGCTGTCCATCCTCGAAGAGGTCGGTTGCGAATTCCGCGACGACGAGGCGATTGCGTTGTGGCGGCAGGCGGGAGCCGATGTTTCCGGCACGCGGGTTCGTTTCGACCGTGCTCTTCTGATGGAGCTGGTGTCGAAGGTCCCGGCCGAATTCACGCTCAATGCACGCAACCCTGAGCGCTCGGTGCGCGTCGGCGGCAAGAATTCGATCTTCGTGCCGATGTATGGCGCCCCTTATGTGCGCGATCTCGACAACAACCGGCGCTACGGCACGCTGGAGGACCTGCAGAACTTCCACAAGCTGGCCTACATGGCGCCAGCGCTGCATTCGTCGAGTTCGATCATCTGTGAGCCGATGGAAATCCCGGTGCCGAAGCGGCATCTGCACATCATCCATTCGGCCCTGAAGCACTCTGACAAGCCATTCATGGGTATCGTCACGTCAAGGGACCGTGCCGAAGACACGATGGCTATGGCCGGCATCGTCTTCGGCGAAGACTATGTCCGCGACAATCCCGTGCTGGTGTCGATCACCAACTGCAACTCGCCGCTGGTGTGGGATGCAACCATGCTCGACGCCATGAAGGTCTATGCTCGCAACAACCAGCCGCTGATCCTCGCCCCCTTCGCCCTTTGCGGCGCCTCGACGCCGGCCTCCTCGGTGGGCGCCGTCGCGCAGGTCAATGCCGAGGCGCTGGCGGGCGTTGCCTTCACGCAGCTGCTGCGTCCGGGCTCGCCGCAGATCTATGGGCAGTTCATGGTCGCCGTCGACATGAAGACGGGGGCACCCATGGGCGGTACGCCGGAAGCCGCGCAGATGATGTACCTCATGGGCGCGCTCGCCCGGAAATACCGGCTGCCCTGGCGCACGTCCGGTTTCCATGTCGGCTCCAAGCTGAACGACGCCCAGGCCGGGTACGAGGCGAACATGCTGATGCACGCCGCTATACTGGCCGGCGCCAACTATATCTGGCATTCCGCCGGCTGGCTGGAAGCGGGACTGACCTGCGGCTATTCGAAATTCGCCACCGACTGCGAGCAGCTTGTCGGCTGGTATAAATATGCCGGCGGGGTTCCGTTCGAGGATTTCAAGGACGCGATGGCCGCCGTGCGCGAGGTCGGGCCGGCTGGCCACTATCTCGGCACGCAGCACACGCTCGACCATTTCGAGAACGCCTTCTTCAGCCCCAGTATCATGGACTTCAATTCCTTCGAGCAATGGAAGGCGGAAGGGGCGAAGGATCACGACACGCGCGGCCGGGAGAAGGCACGCAACATGCTGGCCGATTACGAGGAACCGAAGCTCGACGAGGGCATCGCCGAGGCACTGGAGGATTTCATCGCGCGGCGCGAGGAAAGGCTGCCGGACACCGTCAATTGAAACAGATAGTCCCGGCGCCACAAATCGGCATGATCGGGCTTCCGTTCACATCCAGGCAGGCCTCATGACGTCCCTACCCAAAGATCCGCTCCTCCAGCCATACCGCCTGAAGCATCTGGTTCTAAAGAACCGGGTGATGTCGACGAGCCATGAGCCCGCCTATTCCGAAGACGGCATGCCGAAAGAGCGCTACCGGCTCTATCACGCCGAGAAAGCCAAGGGCGGCATGGCGCTGACGATGACCGCGGGCTCGGCCATCGTGTCGCGCGACAGCCCGGCCGCCTTCGGCAACCTGCACCTCTACGACGATGCCATCGTGCCCTGGCTGGCCGAACTTACCGACGCCTGCCACGAGCACGACTGCAAGGTGATGATCCAGATCACCCATCTCGGCCGCCGCACCGGCTGGAACAAGGCCGACTGGCTGCCGGTGCTGTCCGCATCGCCGGTGCGCGAGCCGGCCCACCGCGCCTTTCCAAAGACGGCGGAAGACTGGGACATCGAGCGCATCGTCAGGGATTATGCTTCTGCTGCCCAGCGCTGCCAGGCGGCAGGTCTCGACGGTATCGAGTTCGAGGCCTATGGCCATCTCATCGACGGTTTCTGGTCGCCGGCCACCAACCATCGCGACGACGACTTCGGCGGTTCGCTGGAGAACCGGCTGCGCTTCACCGACATGGTGCTTGATGCCGTGCGGGCAGCGGTGGGCAAGGATTTCGTCGTCGGCATCCGCATGGTGGCTGATGAGGATTTCGCCGCCGGCCTTTCGAAGGAGGAAGGCATCGAGATCGCGTGTCGGCTGGCGAACTCCGGCAAGGTCGACTTCCTCAACATCATCCGGGGATCGATCGAGAGCGACGCCGCGCTTTCCAAGGTCATCCCGGTGACAGGCATGCGCTCCTCGCCGCATCTCGACTTCGCCGGCGAGGTGCGGGCAGCGACGAAGTTCCCGACCTTTCATGCCGCGCGCATCCAGGATGTGGCGACCGCACGCCATGCCATAACCAGCGGCAAGCTCGATATGGTCGGCATGACCCGCGCCCACATCGCAGACCCGCACATCATGCGGAAGGTGATGGAGGGCCGCGAGCACGAGATCCGGCCCTGTGTCGGTGCCACCTATTGCCTGGACCGCATCTATGAGGGCGGCGAGGCGCTGTGCATCCACAACGCGGCGACGGGCCGGGAAGCGACGATCCCGCATGTCATCGCCAGGGCGGACGGAGCGCGGAAGCGCGTCGTCGTGGTCGGGGCCGGTCCGGCGGGGCTGGAGGCCGCCCGCGTGGCGGGCGAGCGCGGCCACACGGTGACGGTGCTGGAGGCTGCTTCGCAGGCGGGCGGGCAGATTCGGCTCGCCGCACTGAATCCACGCCGCAAGGAGCTGATCGGCATCGTCGACTGGCGGCTTGCCGAACTGGAACGGCTCGGCGTCGATATCCGCTACGATACATGGGCCGAAAGCCAGGACGTGCTGGACCTGGAGCCGGACGTCGTCGTCGTCGCCACCGGCGGCATTCCGCAGAACCCGCCACTGGGGGCAGGCGATGATCTGGTCACTTCGAGCTGGGACATCCTCTCGGGCGCGGTCAAGGCGGCCGAGAACGTGCTGCTCTATGACGACAATGGCGGTCATCAGGGCATGGGTGCCGCCGAACTCATCGCCAACCAGGGTGCCAGGCTTGAGCTGGTTTCACCCGAACGGTTCTTCGCGCCGGAAATGGGCGGGCTCAACCATGTGCCCTATATGGCCGCCTTCCACGCCAGGGGCGTGACCATCACAATCAACACCCGCCTGCGTTCGGTGAAGCGAGATGGCAACCAGCTGGTGGCGACGCTCGGCTCGGATTTTGCCGACGGATGGCAGGCGACAAGGCTGGTCGATCAGGTGGTCGTCGAGCACGGCACGGCGCCGCTCGACGAGCTCTATCTGGCGCTGAAGCCACTCTCCATCAACACAGGCGCGGTCGACTATGAGCGGCTGATCGAAGGCGGCGACATCTTTCCGCACCGCAATCCTGCCGGGTCCTTCACCCTCTATCGCATCGGCGATGCCGTCGCCTCCAGGAACATCCATGCCGCCGTCTATGACGGCATGCGTTTCACGCTGAGAGCGTGAACCGGCCCGAGACAGAAAGCTCAGAGATCCAAGGGAACACAAACCGAGCAGAACAAGAAAGGGAGGATAGAATGGGGTTCTTCAGAAACAATGGCGACCGCGTCCCGGCAGCCGTCGAGACGATGGCCAAGGACGTTATGGCAGGCCGCGTCGACCGGCGCGAGTTCCTGGCGCTGGCAAGTGCGCTGGGCGCCTCGACGGCGCTTGCCTACGGCATGGTCGGTCTGGCCGTTCCTGCTCCTGCCTTCGCCGAGGAGGCCAGGAAGGGCGGTACGCTGCGCGTGTCGATGCCGGTCAAGGCACAGAAGGACCCGCGCACCTATGACTGGGTCGAACTTGCCAATGTCTCGCGCAGCTGGCTCGAGCCGCTGGTGCGCTACACACGCGAATTCACCTTCGAGCCGGTGCTGCTCGAAAGCTGGGACGTCAATGACGAAGCCACCGAATATGTCCTGCATGTGCGCAAGGGCGTGACCTGGAACAATGGCGACGCTTTCACCGCCGACGACGTCGCCTACAACCTGACCCGCTGGTGCGAAAAGGCCGCAGCCGGCAATTCGATGGCCGGGCGCATGGGCGCGCTGATCGACGCCAAGACCGGCAAGGCCCGGGACGGCGCCATCACCAAGGTCGATGATCACACGGTGAAGCTGAAGCTCGGCGAGCCGGATATCGCGCTCGTGCCGAACTTCACCGATTATCCGGCACTGATCGTGCACCGCAACTTCGACGCCGATGGCGCCGATCCGGTCAAGAAGCCGATCGGTACCGGGCCGTTCGAACTGGTGTCCTATGCGGTCGGCCAGAAGGCCGTGGTCAAGCGGCGCGAGAACGGCAAGTGGTGGGGTGGCGAGGCTCCGCTCGACGGCGTCGAATTCGTCGACTACGGCACCGACTTCAACGCGTCGGTGAATGCGTTCGAATCGGGCGAGATCGACCTCAACCTGGAAACCCCGGCCGACTTCATCGACATTCTGGACAAGATGGATCTGGTGAGGTCGGAAGTCGCCACGGCGACGACGCTGGTTGCGCGCACCAACGTCACCCACAAGCCCTATGACGACCAGCGCGTGCGCAACGCGCTGCAGATGGCAGTCGACAACAATGTCGTGCTGCAGCTCGGCTACAGCGGACGCGGAACAGTCGGCGAAAACCACCACGTCAGCCCGATCCAGCCCGAATATTATGCGCTGCCCAAGAAGGAGCGTGATGCCGCCGGCGCCAAGAAGCTGATGGCCGATGCCGGCCAGGCCGACTTCGAGCATGAGCTGATAACGATCGAGGACGACTGGCAGAAGAACACGGGCGACGCCATCGCAGCACAGCTGCGCGAGGCGGGCATCAAGGTCAAGCGGACCGTGCTGCCGGGCTCCACCTTCTGGAACGACTGGACCAAGTATCCTTATTCGATGACCATCTGGTACATGCGCCCGCTCGCCGTGCAGGTGCTGGCGCTGGGCTACCGCACCGGCGAGGCCTGGAACGAATCAGGCTATTCCAATCCAGATTTCGACGCCAAGCTGAAACAGGCGCTTTCCATCAACGATGTCGAGAAGCGGCGCGAGGTGATGAAGGACCTCGAGACAATCCTCCAGGATTCAGGCGTCATCATCCAGCCCTACTGGCAGAAGCTTTATTGCCACATGAGCAAGAAGGTGCGGAACTACGGCATTCATCAGACCTTCGAGATGGATCTGCAGAACGTCTGGCTGGAACAGGCCTGATCTTTCGATGATGCGTGACAGCCGGCACAGGGGTGCCGGCTGTTCGCACAGCGGACGGCGACGACCGCAAAACAAGGAGTCGCATCCTGTGATCGGGCGCGGCGACGGTTCGGCAAGGGCTGGCGATGGAGGGAGGAATCAAGATCCCGGCGAGCATGGCGCTTCGGTTCCGTGAAAAAATCACGGATCGATTGCAACTTTCTCCTGCGCCATACAGCCAACGAAAATTCACTCGAAAGCCCCGGGAAAGCCGCGCTTCTGGCGGTGCTCATGAACTGATCGCGGTCGACATGCGAACTTCGGGAGCTGTGAGAATTCTCTCATAAGTTGTATATGCCGGCATCTTTGGGTAGACAATCTTTCCGACCAGGCCTATATGACGGCTGCGGATTCTAAATATCATTTCCGCGAGTGACGCATTTCCGGCAATTATTTTGCGATCAATGGAAATGTAAGAAAACTTCCTTCCCAGAAGAGGAGAGTTCATCTGCCGGCATGGCGGGTTTGCGAATTACTACATGACGTCAAATTATTCCAATTCATTACAAAACATTGAGCAAGAAAACACCGCAATCAATAGTGGTGTGAAAGTAAGACTCAGAAACGTATACAAGATATTTGGGGATAATGCCGATCGAGCGCTGGAAATGGCGCGTTCGGGCAAGCCAAAATCGGAGATCCATGCGTCCACCGGTTGTATGATCGGGGTCGACGCTGCGAGCTTCGACATCATGACCGGCGAGACCTTTGTCATCATGGGCCTGTCCGGCTCCGGCAAGTCGACGTTGCTTCGCCTTCTCAACCGCCTGATCGAGCCGACCGCCGGTGCGGTCGAGATCGACGGTCGCGACATCACGAAGATGTCCAGGCGCGAGCTGATCGAACTGCGGCGGCACGACATGAGCATGGTGTTTCAGTCCTTCGCCCTGCTTCCCAACCGCACTGTGCTCGGTAACGCTGCTTTCGGGTTGGAAATTGCCGGGGCGAGCGAAGCCGAGCGTGCCGCGAAGGCACTTGCAGCGCTCGACGCAGTCGGCTTGAAGCCTTATGCGAACAGCAGGCCGGACGAGCTTTCGGGCGGCATGAAGCAGCGTGTCGGTCTGGCGCGGGCGCTGGCCAGCGAACCGACCATCCTGCTCATGGACGAGGCTTTTTCCGCGCTCGATCCGTTGATCCGCACCGAGATGCAGGATGAATTGATGCGCCTTCAGGCCGAGCAGAGCCGCACGGTCGTCTTCGTCAGCCACGACCTCGACGAGGCCATGCGCATCGGTGACCGCATCTGCATCATGCAGCATGGCAAGGTCGTGCAGATCGGCACGCCAGACGAGATCGTCTCGAAGCCCGCCAACGACTATGTGCGGTCGTTTTTCCGCAATGTGGATGTCTCGCAGGTCTTCAAGGCCGGCGACATCGCCCGCAAGACACAGCTCACCATCATCGACCGGCAGGGGGTCTCCGTGGCGGCTGCGCTGGAGCAGATGGAACAGTCCGGGCGTGACGTGGCCATCGTTGTCGGTCGCGACCGAAAGTTCCACGGCATGGTCAGCCAGGACGCGCTGATCGACAAGATCAAAACAAAGACCGTGGAGCCGTATCGCAACGCTTTCCTGCAGGGCGTGGAGCCGATCGCTGCCGGCGAACCCTTGTCCAACGTGCTCGGCCGCGTGGCCGAAAGCCGCTGGCCCGTGCCCGTGGTCGACGAGCATGGCCGCTATGTCGGCTCCATCAGCAAGTCGGCGCTTCTGGAAACGCTCGACAGGGCCGGTTAGAGCGCCGCGCGTCCATTCGGACGCGCAAAGGTCGCTCTAACACTTTGATTTGGCGCATGATCTTTTCCGAAAATCGATTCCGATTTTCGGGGTCATGCGCTGAGCCGAAAGGAAAGATCGTGGATCTCTATTTCAGTGTCGGCCATGGCGCCGACGTCGTCGTCAATTACATCCTGGACAACTTCACCCCCGCGCTGGACGTGATTGCCGCGGCGATCGGTTTCGTGACCGGCAGCATCCAGGGCGCGCTGGTGGGCACTCCTCCGATGGCGGGTATCGCCCTGCTGGCGATGCTGTCGCTGTGGCGGGTGGGATGGAAATTTGCCGTGTTCGCCTTGCTGGCGCTTGCGCTGGTCAATCACATGGGCCTCTGGCAAGGCACCATGGAGACACTGTCGCTGGTGCTTTCGGCCACCGTCATCGCCGTGGTCGTCGGTATTCCGGCCGGCATCGCTATGGCACGCTCCGACAGGGTGGCGAGCCTGCTACGACCCGTGCTCGACCTGATGCAGACGATGCCGGCTTTCGTCTATCTGATCCCTGCCGCGATGTTCTTCGGCCTGGGAGCGGTGCCTGGGACCATCGCCACGGTCATCTTCGCCATGCCGCCTGTGGTGCGCCTGACCAATCTTGGCATCCGGCAGGTCCATGGCGAGTTCGTCGAGGCAGGACTGGCCTTCGGCTGCACGCCTTCGCAGTTGCTGTTCAAGGTGCAACTGCCCAATGCCATGCCTTCGATCATGGCTGGGGTGAACCAGACGATCATGCTGTCGCTTTCGATGGTCGTCATCGCCTCGATGATCGGCGCGGGCGGGCTCGGCAACAATGTGCTGACAGGCATCCAGCGTCTCGACGTGGGCGCCGGCTTCGAGGGCGGGCTGGCCGTCGTCATCCTGGCCGTTGTGCTGGATCGGATCACCCAGAGTTTCGGCAAAGGCAGTTCGGGCTTCCTGAATTTCCTTGTCTCCCGCAGAGCCGCGAGCGTCGAGCGGGCGAATTCGCCGGACCACGTTCCGGCTGATGACAAGCAGCGTTCCGCCGCGGCTTGAATTTCCAGAATACGAAGGAGAAGAGATGTTCAGGACACTCACACGTATCGGGCTTGCCGCGTTTGTTGCGGGCAGCATGGCCACGGCAGCCTTTGCGCAGGACGGCAAGCCTGTGAAGCTCGGCTGGGCTGCATGGTCGGATGCGGAATTCGTCACCAAGCTCGCCGCCAGGCTCATCGAGGACAAGCTCGGCCAGAAGGTCGAACTCGTTCAGACGGACGTCGCTCCGCTCTACCAGGGTGTCAGCCGCGGCGACATCGACGCCATGATGATGGCCTGGCTGCCGCAGACCCATGCCGACTATTTCAAGCGCGTCGAATCCAAGGTCGAGACGCTCGGCACCATCTATGACGGCGCAAAATTGGGCTGGGTCGTTCCGGCATACATCCCGGAAAGCGAGATCAGCTCGATCGAGGACCTGAAAAAGGACGAGGTGAAGCAGAAACTCGGCGGCGAGGTGCAAGGTATCGACCCCGGCGCCGGCCTGACACGGCTTTCGGAGCAGGCGGTCAAGGATTACGGCCTGGACTACAAGCTGAAGATCTCCAGCGAGGCCGGCATGCTGACCACCGTCGACCGCGCCATGCGTTCCGAGAAGTGGTTCGTCGCCACGGCCTGGAGCCCGCACTGGATGTTCGGCAAGTACAAGCTGCGCTACATCGCAGATCCAAAGGGCTCGCTCGGCAAAGCCGAGCATATCGACATCCTCGCCCGGAAGGGGTTCAAGGAAGACAATCCCAAGGTCGCGGAACTGCTTGCGCGCATGAAGCTGCCGATCCCCGAACTCGAGGCGGCGATGTTCGACGCCCAGGAAACCTCCTACGAAAAAGCGGTCGACAAATACATCGCCGATCACCCCGACCAGGTGAAGAAGTGGGTCGAGGGATAAGGCACGCCACGCTCTTCGGGGCGCCCTCGACGTGACTGCTTCGCGGACGGCGGCGCTTGCCGCCGCCCATTGTTCCGGAACGCGAGTGCAGCCAGCCGCTGCGCTCATTTTCTCAAAGGAGACCGAAACGTGTCCCATCACCATGCCGACTTTTCCGCCGACACGCTGGGCGGCCGGATATCGCTTGCCCGCGAATTCGCGGGGCTCTCGATCGCACAAGCCGCGCAAGCCCTGGGCGTCCTGAGCTCAAGCTGGACCGCCTGGGAGTGCGATCGTGCCGAACTGCGAGCCAACCGATTGACCACCATGGCCGGAATCCTGGGCGTCAGCCCGATCTGGCTTCTCACCGGTGTCGGAAGCGCACCGGAGGAATCCATCCGGGACGACCCGGCGAAACTCTTGCGGGAGCTTCACGACACATCCAGGAGCATCGCTACCCTGAACATGCGTGTGCAGCAGCTTATCGTCGGTTTCGAAGGTCTCCGAACGATGGAGAGCGGGTCGACTGCAGCATGACGGAGGCTCGGCGTCCGGCATTCCCGCGCACCTAAAGATCGGTTGATTTGCCACCCATCTGCTTGCATAGTGCAAGCAGATGGGTGGTCTCTGTGCGGGAGCGAACTGGCATGGCCAAACTTGTGTTCGGAATGAACCAGTCCCTGGACGGCTATGTCGACCACATGCGGTTTGCGCCAAGTCCCACGCTCTTCCGCCATTTCATCGAGGAAGCTCAAGCGCAGGCCGGCAGCATCTACGGTCGCCGGATGTATGAGATCATGCGTTACTGGGATGACGATCATCCGGAGTGGGATGCGGACCGACAGGCCTACGCCGCGGCGTGGCGGAAGCAGCCGAAATGGGTCGTGTCGCGCTCGTTGCAGGCGGTCGGTCCCAACGCCCGACTTGTCGAGGGTGGTCTCGAGGGCGCGATCCGGGAGATCAAGGCTGGGCATGACGGGGAGATCGAAGTTGCCGGCCCGGACCTGGCGCGAAGCCTCACCGAACTTAACCTGATCGATGAATACCGGATCTACCTGCATCCCGTCGTGCTTGGTCACGGCACGCCCTATTTCGCCGGTCCCCGGCCATCGCTTCGCCTTGTGACGCATGATCGGATCGGCGAGGACGTGATCAGGTTGACCTACGTTCCTGCCTGATCACGTTGCCAGCCGGATGGAAATCAGGACGTAGCATTTATCCTGCAGCGCCGAGGCGCCGCGTCATCGCATCGAGCGACGGCCATGGCGGACCCTCGCGCAGGGTGCGGATGAGCTGTTCAGCCCAGTGCCGGCCGTCTGGGAACTGGTCGCCCGCGTCCCACCGCCATGCTGCGACCATGACGAGAACGAGGGCCCGGCATGCGCTCAGCAGCGTCTGATCGACGTCGGGATAGTGCTCGATGACCGCATCAGGCACATGGGCCAGGTCGAACTCCACCGGCCCACGGCAACATGTCTCAAGGTCGATGAACAGCGGCCCGAATCTGGTGTTCAGTACGTTGCCGGGATGTGGTTCGCCGTGCAGCAATTGTTCTACGGCGCCACTCTCGACAATCGTTCGTGTGAGGCTCTCCAGCAGGCTGCCGAGAAACTCCCGATCCTCATCGCCCAGTCCGGGCGTCAGGTTACGGTTGGCCAGAAGTTGCCCTGCTTCCGCAACCCGATCGGTGAAGCGCAGCGTGGCGATCGCGATTTTTTCCATGCCGATGTGCAGGCGCCGCAATGAACGCGCATAGTCGACCGGCGCGACGTCCAGCGTGACGGACGCATGGTAGGTCCAGAATGTCAGCGTGAAACCATCGCGCTCGTAGACGCGCGGCGGAACGCGGGGTTCGAGCGCAACTGCGGGGCTGTCGGTCTTTGCAAGCAACTCGGCCAGCTCGACCTCGAACGGCATAACCGGATCCGCCAAGGGTGCTACCCGGGCAAGGATGTCGCAGGGCAGAAGGCGCAAGGTGAGCTTGTTCGAATTCTGGAGAACAACCGCATCATCGACTGTCAGGCCAAGCTCGGAGGCGGTGGACGTGGCCGCAGCCACAGCACGCGAAACGTCGGTAGCTTGCACGAAACGGCTCCGTTTTCATATGCTCGAGATCGCGACCACGATAATTGCAGTTGCCAAGACTTTGCCTCGAAACTCCTCTTAGTCGGGCTTTCCGGGCACGAGATTGATCCGCACGTGCTTTGCAATGATGAAGCCGGCTACCCCGTAGCTCGCACTCCATTCGATGCGGTAGTTCTCCTCGACCTGAGTGATCTCCAGATCAAAGATGATTGCCGGCATCATGTTGAAATCGATGCAATGGATTGTGGTCACGCCATCAAGGATGAGAGTGACCGTCGCGTGCTTGTCGAGAACAAAATAGCCCTTGGCATCCACCTGGTCCGTCATATTCCAGGCCTGTATGCGCAGCAGCGCAGCTCCCTTGCCGGAGAAGGTAATCTCAAGCAGTTCGGCATCATGAAAGCGGGGCACGCACCCGAACCAATCAACGAGTGCCTCCCCTCCAGGAATATCATGCAGCGTGGACTTGGGAGATGTCATGACTTGCGAGTATCCAAGGCCTCATAACCTTTTGCAAATTCACCGCTATCAAAATCACCGACGACCATGCCTTCACCACCATTGGTAGGGAGGACATTGTGGGTTCGGACTTCAAAGGTAGCCTTGTAGTCTTTCCTGCGGTCTGGACGAGGGGTGGGAACGGCTCTCCTTCCACCTCAAGACGACCCTCAGCATCCTGGGCATTCAAAAACGGAGCCAAATCCAGGGGGCAAAAAGATAATGGCGGAGAAGGAGGGATTCGAACCCCCGATACCCTTGCGAGTATGCCGCATTTCGAGTGCGGTGCTTTCAACCACTCAGCCACTTCTCCGCAGCGTGGTCGGCCTTGCCGGCGCGGCGCACTAGATAACGGCTGCTTGCCCGGGACACAAGGCCCTAAATGGGCTGATTTCGGCCCTTTTTGACGAAGCCGTCCGGCCTTTGCCTTGACTCACCGCGAAGCTGCGGTTATGGACGGCCCGCATTCGGCGTGGGGGATTCTCCGCGCCGCTTGTTTTTTGAACCCGCAGACTGACAAAAAGACGGCCGAACCGCCCCGACAAGGACAAGCGGTTCAAAAAGGCCGACCGAACAGCGAAAGGCAAAAAATGTTCGCAGTCATCAAAACGGGCGGCAAGCAGTATCGTGTTGCCGCCAACGATGTGCTCAAGATCGAGAAGCTCGAGGCCAATGTCGGCGACGTCGTCGAAATCGGCCAGGTTCTGGCGCATGGCGAAGGCGAGAATGTCGTGATCGGCGCTCCGTTCGTCGACGGCGCGGTGGTCACCGCCGAAGTCGTCGAGCAGGGCAAGAACCGCACCGTCATCGCTTTCAAGAAGCGCCGCCGGCAGAATTCGCGCCGCAAGATCGGCCACCGCCAGCTGCAGACCACCGTGCGCATCTCCGAGATTCTGGTCGCCGGTGCCAAGCCTTCCAAGAAGGCGGCTGCCAAGGCCGAGGTGAAGGCGGAAACCGCTGCAGAGGCCAAGGCTGAAGCCGCTCCCAAGAAGGAGAAGGCTGCGCCGAAGAAGGCCAAGGCAGAGGACGCCGCTGAGTAAGACTGACTGGGCGGCCATGTCGCCCGAGCAGGCTTGAAACGGAACGCGAACGCGTTCATAAGGGTTTTGAGGCGCCCCCGCGGCGCAAAGGAGCAATGAAATGGCACACAAGAAAGCTGGCGGTTCGTCGCGCAACGGTCGCGATTCGGAATCCAAGCGCCTTGGCGTGAAGAAGTTCGGCAGTGAAGCCGTGATCGCAGGCAACATCATTATTCGTCAACGTGGCACCAAGTGGCATGCCGGCACCAATGTCGGCATGGGCAAGGACCATACCCTGTTTGCGCTGGAAGCCGGCGTCGTAGCCTTCAACAAAAAAGCCAATGGCCGAACCTACGTGTCGGTGAACCCGACCCTTAAAGCAGCGGAGTAGCCGGTTCCGCACCTAGACACCGGCACCCCATCTCGGGAACCGGTGTCTGGCCAGGCCAGGAAAAGGATCAGGGGAGATGGGTGACCATCTCCCCTTTTTCTCGTGCCTGGAGGACTTTCAACATGGTTGCCGAAGCGGACTACACGGACGACGGAGGCTTCACGATCGATAACCCGGTGCTGCGCACCGAACGCCTGGTGATGCGGGCGCCGTGCGAGGCGGATATCGATCAGCTGGTGGCGCTTGCCGACAACCGCCACGTCGCCGAGATGCTCGCCCGCATGCCGCATCCCTACGGCATCGAGGAAGCCCGCAGCTTCCTGGCCATGGCACGGGCGCCGCGCGGCGGCATCGTCTATGCACTGACTCTTGCCGAGAACGGCGCCTTCATCGGCTGCGCCGGGCTGAACAGCACCGACCGTGGCCTGGAACTCGGCTACTGGATCGGCGAGCCGCACTGGAAGCGCGGCTACGCCACCGAGGCGGCGCACGCGCTGGTCGACCTCGCCTTCACGCGCACGACGATCCAGGTCCTCCAGGCCTCGACCCGGGTGATCAACCCGGCCTCGCGCCGGGTCATCCACAAGTGCGGCTTCCAGTATGCCGGCCAGGGCATGCTGAATTCCATGGTTGCCGGCCAAGTGCCGGTCGAGCGTTACCGGCTCGACCGCAAGACCTGGGCGAGCCTGAGAAGCTGGGTGCGGCTGTAGTTGATGGCCGGCGGCGTTGAGAGAGGCCGCCGGCCGCTGACGGCAATGAGCAGGGCAATGAACGAAGCAACACAAGCCACCATCGCGCCGATGGCGGAGACCCATATCGAGAGCTTCCATCGCGCGCTCGATACCGTGGCGCGCGAGCGCAGGTATCTCGCCTTCCTGGAAGCGCCGCCGCTGGCAGCCACGCGCGATTTCGTGCGCGGCATGATGGAGAAGCGCAATCCGCAGTTCGTGGCAGTCGTGAAGGATGAAGTCGTCGGCTGGTGCGATGTTTCCAGGCACGAAAGGCCGGTTTTTGCGCACCGGGGAGCGCTCGGCATGGGAATCGTTCCAGACTATCGCGGCCGCGGGCTTGGCCGGCAACTGATCGAAACGACGCTCGCTGAAGCGCGTCGACAGGGCATCGTGCGTGTCGAATTGACGGCCTATGCCGACAACGCGCGCGCCATCGCGCTTTATCGGAAGGTCGGCTTCGTTCAGGAAGGCGTCGAACGCGATGCGGCCTGCATCGACGGCAGCTACTGCGACATGGTCATGATGGCGACCATCGACAAGGCAAACAAAGATGCTTGGCGAGGGTAGCTCAGCCCAGTTCGAGCCAGACGGGCAGGTGGTCGGAGCCGTCCGCGTTGCGGTCGACCCAGAGGCGTTTCAGCGAACCGGCCAGCGAGGCGCTGGTGAAGATGTAGTCGATGCGCTTGTGGCGGCTTTCGTCCTTGGGTCGCTCCGGGTCGACCCAGGTGACGAGGTCCGGTTCCCCGGCGTCCAGCCGCACGGCGGCGTCGACGGCGAGGTCGGCGCTGAGATGCAGGCCGAATTCGTGATCGGGCAGGCCGGCGAAGTCGACATATTCGGGCGAACCGGCCAGCATGTTGAAATCGCCCATGACGACGAAAGCCTCGGGGCATGGCGGTTCCGGCAGGCCGATCTCGCCGAGGCCGCTCAGTCCGCCGCCTTCAAGCGCATAGTTGAGCACACGATCGCGCAGGAAACGGACCTGCCGGGCGCGCTCGACGGGATTGCGATGGTCGAGATGTGCGGAATAGAAGCGCACGAAACCGAGCGGTGTCTCGATCAGGGCCTCAATGGCGCCGCGCTGGAAGTTCATGGTGCCGACGGAGCGGCTTCGCGGCAGCAGCAGGTTGCGCGACAGATGGATCGGCGTCTTCGACAGCACCATATTGCCAAGCTGGAAGGTGACCGTGCGGGCACGGCCGCCGACGATCGAAGAGCCGATATTGGCCTCGAAATTGGAACCATAGACGGCAAAATAGTCCGGCAGCGCCTCGCCGATCGCGGCAACCATGTCATGTCCGCCGTTGCGCGGGTTGTTGCGCGAGATCTCCTGCAGGGCGATGACGTCGGCGCCGCGCACGGCGTCCGCGATGCGGCCGAGGTCGTAGCGACCGTCGAGGCCGATGCCGTACTGGACGTTGTAAGTGACAACCCGCATAACGCACTCTCCCGCATCCGGCCGCAAATTCGGCCGTACCCGCTCTCGCTCTGGGCCTTTCCATGGTTTAGAGCAGACAGGTTCATGAAACTCCATAGCAATAGAAATCGCGTCCGATGAAATTCCTCGATCAGGCCAAGGTCTACATCCGCTCCGGCGACGGCGGAGCCGGTGCCGTCTCGTTCCGGCGCGAGAAGTTCATCGAGTTCGGCGGGCCGGACGGCGGCGACGGCGGCCGCGGCGGCGATGTCTGGGTCGAGGTGGTCAACGGCCTTAACACGCTGATCGACTATCGCTACCAGCAGCACTTCCGCGCCAAGACCGGCGTGCATGGCATGGGCCGCAACCGTACCGGTGCCAAGGGCGGCGATGTGACGCTGAAGGTGCCGGCCGGCACGCAGATCTATGCCGAGGACAACGAGACGCTGATCTGCGACCTGACCGAGGAAGGCCAGCGCTTCCGTCTCGCCGCCGGCGGCAATGGCGGTTTCGGCAACCAGCATTTCAAGACGTCGACCAATCAGGCGCCGCGGCGTGCCAATCCCGGCCTGCCGGGCGAGGAACTGACGATCTGGCTGCGACTCAAGCTGATCGCCGATGCCGGGCTGGTCGGTCTGCCCAATGCCGGCAAATCGACCTTCCTGGCGGCGGTCACGGCGGCGAAGCCGAAGATCGCCGACTATCCGTTCACGACGCTGCATCCGGGGCTTGGCGTGGCGCGCATCGACGCGCGCGAATTCGTGCTGGCCGACATCCCCGGCCTGATCGAAGGCGCCCATGAAGGCGTCGGCATCGGCGACCGGTTCCTCGGCCATGTCGAGCGCACGCGTGTGCTGCTGCACCTGGTTTCCGCGCAGGAGGAAAACCCCGGCAAGGCCTACAAGACCGTGCGCACGGAACTGCAGGCCTATGGCAACGGGCTTGAGGACAAGGTCGAGATCGTCGCGCTTTCCCAGGCCGACACGCTGGACGAGGACGCACGCAAGAAGAAGCTGGCCTCGCTGAAACGCGCGGCCGGGCGGCAGCCTTTCCTGGTGTCGGCAGTCACCGGCGAGGGTGTCGAGGCGGTGCTGCGCGCGCTGATGGCCGTGGTGGCCGAAGCGCGCGACGCCGTGCCGGCAAGGGTCGAGACGCGCTGGGAACAGTAGGACATGTCCGTGCAGTCTCTGAAGAAATACCGCCGCATCACGGTGAAGATCGGTTCGGCGCTGCTGGTCGACCGCACCACCGGGCTGAAACGCGAATGGCTGGCCTCGCTGGCACAGGATGTCGGCACACTGGCGGCTGGTGGCGCTGAAGTGCTCGTCGTGTCCTCGGGCGCCATCGCGCTTGGCCGCACGATCCTGGGGCTTGGCAAACGGGCGTTGAAGCTGGAGGAAAGCCAGGCCGCTGCCGCCGTCGGGCAGATCGCCCTGGCCGGCGCGTGGTCCGATGCCCTGGGCGGCCATGGCCTGAAGTCCGGCCAGATCCTGCTCACCTTGGGCGATACCGAAGAGCGCCGGCGCTATCTCAACGCACGTGCCACCATCTCGACCTTGCTCAAGATGAAGGCCATACCCGTCATCAACGAGAACGACACGGTGGCGACGTCCGAGATACGCTATGGCGACAACGACCGCCTGGCTGCGCGGGTGGCCACCATGATGGGGGCGGACCTGCTGGTGCTGCTCTCCGACATCGATGGGCTTTACACGGCGCCACCGGCGCGCGATCCCAATGCCGCGTTCATTCCGGTGGTCGAGCGCATCACGCCGGATATCGAAGCGATGGCGGGTGCCGCGGCTTCCGAATTGTCGCGCGGCGGCATGCGCACCAAGCTCGACGCAGGCAAGATCGCCAATGCGGCGGGTACCGCCATGGTGATCACCTCGGGCACGCGGCTGTCGCCGCTGATGGCGATCGAACGCGGCGAGCGCGCCACCTTCTTCAAGCCCAGCCCGACGCCGGTGAAGGGTTACAAGACCTGGATCGCCGGCCAGCTGGAGCCGGCAGGGCGATTGACCGTCGATGCCGGCGCCGTCGGTGCGCTGATGTCGGGCAAGTCGTTGCTGCCAGCGGGCGTCAAGCTGGTGAGCGGCAATTTCGCGCGCGGCGATACGGTGGCGATCCTGTCGCCAGAGGGCCGCGAGATCGCGCGGGGCCTTGTTGCCTATGATGCCGCCGATGCCGTAAGAATCGCCGGTCTCAAGACGGCCGAGATCGAAACGGTGCTCGGCTATGAGGCGCGTTCGGCAATGATCCACCGCGACGACCTGGTGGTCAGCCATGCTGGTGTTCAAGGTGGGGCTGGCGCGCAAAGTGGAGAATGAGCATGCTGAAGCTGCATGACGGGCCGGTCGCCGACACGGCCCAGCTGATGGCGGCAATCGGCCGCAAGGCACGGGCTGCGATGCGACCACTGGCGATCGCCTCCACCATTGCCAAGAATGCCGCTCTCTCCGCCATGGCGGATGCCATCCTGCGCAACGAAAAGACGATCCTGGAAGCCAATGCCATCGATGTGGCGAATGGCGAGGAAGCCGGGCTGTCGCCATCCTTCATGGACCGGCTGAAGCTCGATGCGGCGCGCATCCGCGCGATGAGCGACGGCATTCGCGAGATCGCGGCGCTGAAGGATCCGGTCGGCGACGTCATCACCGAATGGGACCGGCCCAACGGCCTGCATATCGAGCGTGTGCGCACGCCGCTTGGCGTCATCGGCGTCATCTATGAGAGCCGCCCGAACGTGACGGCGGACGCGGGGGCATTGTGTCTGAAGGCCGGCAATGCCGTCGTCCTGCGCGGCGGGTCCGACTCGATCAATTCGTCAGCCGCCATCCATGCCTGCCTGGTCGAAGGGCTGAAGGCCGCCGGATTGCCGCAGGAGGCGATCCAGCTGGTGCCGACCACCGATCGCGCCGCGGTCGGCGAAATGCTGAAGGGCTTGTCCGGCAACCTGGACGTGATCATTCCGCGTGGCGGGCGCAGCCTTGTCGAGCGCGTGCAGAGCGAGGCGCGTGTTCCGGTGTTCGCGCATCTGGAAGGCATCTGCCATCTCTATATCGACAAGTCGGCCGATCTCGACATGGCGGTGAAGATCGCGGTCAACGCCAAGATGCGGCGCACCGGCATCTGCGGAGCGGCGGAAACGCTGCTGGTCGATCGCGCCGTCGCTTCCACGCATCTCGTTCCGGTGCTGGAAGCCCTGCGCGCCGCCGGCTGCGAAATCCACGCCGATGCCGATGTGCTGAGGGCTTTCTCCGATGCAAAGCCGGCGACGGATGCCGACTGGGTGACGGAATATCTCGACGCCATCATCGCGGTGAAACTCGTCGACGGCGTCGGCAGCGCCATCGACCATATCGAAACGTTCTCCTCGCATCACACCGAGGCGATCGTCGCCGAGGACGCCGCGACCGTGGAACGGTTCTTCAACGAGATCGATTCCGCCATCCTGCTGCACAACGCCTCGACGCAATTCGCCGACGGCGGCGAATTCGGCATGGGCGCCGAGATCGGCATCGCCACCGGCAAGATGCATGCGCGCGGGCCGGTCGGCGTGGAGCAGCTCACCTCGTTCAAATATCGCGTGCGCGGCAACGGTCAGGTGCGGGCCTAGGGCCGCGCCTGCGTCCTGGAAAGCGGTTGGGGACCAGAATTTGAAATCGGACGGACCTCCGACCGGCATCGGCCAAGGGACTGAACCCCTGCGCAAGAACGACGGCGTTCCCGTGCAATATCTGCGCATGCCCTATGTCGAAAAGGGCATGCAGGTCGGGCTGTTCGGCGGCTCGTTCAACCCACCGCATGCCGGCCATTCGCTCGTAGCCGAGATCGCGCTGAGGAAGCTCGCCCTCGACCAGCTCTGGTGGATCGTCACGCCGGGAAATCCGTTGAAGAGCACGCGCGAACTCGCGCCGCTCGCCGAGCGCATCCGCCTTTCGGAAAAGATTACCAGGAACCCGCGCATCAAGGTGACGGCGTTCGAGGCCAGCCATCACATCCGCTACACCGCCGACACGCTGGCGCTGGTGCGGGCAAAGAATCCGGGGGTCGATTTCGTCTGGATCATGGGGGCGGATTCGCTGCGTGACTTCCACCATTGGCAACGCTGGCGCCAGATCGCCATGACCTTCCCGATCGCCGTCATCGACCGGCCCGGAGCAACCCTGTCCTTCCTGTCGTCGGTGGTCGCCAAGACGTTCGACTACGCCCGGGTCGACGAGGGCGATGCGCCCATCCTGGCGCACATGCGGGCGCCGGCCTGGACCTTCATCCACGGCCCACGCTCGCTGCTGTCGTCCACCGCGATCCGGAAAGCGGCAAAGAAATAGCAGTTTTGCAAGATAGATCAGCGCTTTGATGATTGGTTTGTGACGAGTGTGCTCCAGCTTGTCTTGAAACTGCAATGCGACTCTGCCTATCTATTTAGCGTCACCTGATTTGGTTGGTGACTTCGTTGTTCTTGTCGCGAAAGGAAAGACACTGAGAACAGCACTGCGGAAGAAGGCCGACATCGTGCCTTCGGCGGCCGGGATAGGCGGCATCGACGCCTCGGCCCGCGCCATCAAGACAGTCCTTGCCAGTCTGGAAGACTCCAAGGCCGAAAACATCGTCTCCATCGACATCCAGGGAAAATCGAGCCTCGGCGACTACATGGTCATCGCGTCGGGCCGGTCGAACCGTCATGTCACGGCGGTAGCCGATCACCTCCTCAAAGCGCTCAAGGACGCCGGTTATGGCGACGCGCGCGTCGAGGGGCTGGCGAGCGCCGACTGGGTGCTGATCGATTCAGGCGATATCATCGTCCATGTCTTCCGACCCGAGGTGCGTGACTTCTACAATCTTGAAAAGATGTGGCAGGCACCCGATCTCGAGGAAGAGACCCTCCACTGAGCCGCAAGGTTCCTTGGAGCAATTCCAGGAAAAGTGCTCAGCGGTTTTCCGTTCGGAATTGCATGGAAACTAAGGGTCGGAGCGTTTCCGCGTTTCCGTTAAAAACGGAAACGCTCTAGAGGCAGGGATGAAGATCATCATACATGCCGTGGGCCGGATGAAAGCCGGCCCCGAAAGAGATTTGGCAGCTCGTTACTTCGACCGCTTCGCCAAGAGCGGTCCCGCGCTCGGGCTTGAATTTTCCGGTGTCACCGAAATCCCGGAGAGTCGCGGCCAGACCGCCAGCGAACGCCGGCGCGAGGAAGGCCAGAAGCTGCAGACCCAATTGCAGCCCGGCGGCGCGCTGATCCTGCTCGACGAGCGGGGGCGGTCTTTTTCCTCCGAAGAGTTCGCCGGTCGCATCGGGCTGTTCCGCGACGGCGGCCGCAAGGCGGTGGTCATTGCCATTGGTGGCGCCGACGGTCACGATCAGTCGCTGCGCGATCAGGCCGATCTGGTGGTGTCGCTGGGTGCCATGACCTGGCCGCATCAGCTGGTGCGTGTCATGCTGGGCGAACAGCTTTACCGGGCTGGAACGATCCTTGCCGGGCATCCATACCACCGTTCATGATAGCAGCGTAGTGGACCGATTTTTGCCCCATTGCGGTCCGAGAAGGCGCGCGGGTCGGGGCGAGCGGACATTTATGGTTGATGGTTCGTTAACGAAGCCGGAAATACAGTCAGGCTTCCATGTTTGAGCGTGCGAAATCGAAACCCCGCTTCATGCGCGGCTGCCTGGTTGCTGCCGCGCTTGTCGTGTCGTTTTCGGCGCGGGCGGAAAACACACTGGAAACCACGACCGGTGCGGAAGAAAGCCGCGTCGAATATGAGCGGATTTCCAAGGAGATCACGCTTTCCGCCGAACGCCTGAGCAAACTGGCCGCCGATATCGCGACGGTGAAGAAGGATTCGGCCTCGATCACGGCGGCACTGATTCAATCGGCCAAAACCGAGCAGAAGCTTGGCCAGGATATCGAAGACATCAGCGGCAAACTCGGCGGCCTGAAGGACCAGGAAAAGAAGCTGCGCGAATCGCTCGCCGCTCGCCGCGACGTGCTGGCGGAGGTGCTCGGCGCGCTGCAGCGCATGGGACTCAACCCGCCTCCGGCCATCCTGGTGAAGCCGGAAGATGCGCTGTCTTCGGTACGCAGCGCCATTCTTCTGGGTGCGGTGGTGCCGGAACTGCGGCACCGGGCCGACATCGTCATGACCGAGTTGAAGGAACTGTCGCGGGTGACGGTCTCGATCGAGGCGGAGCGCACGCGGCTGGCCGTGGCGGTCACCGATCAACTGGCCGAGAAGCAGCGGCTCAATCTGCTGCTTCAGGCCAAGGGACGGTTGCAGACCGAGACCGAAACAGCCTTGGCGGACGAACAAAAGAAGGCGCATGAGCTGGCGGCAAAGGCCTCAAGCCTCAAAGACCTGATCGCCTCTCTGGATGCCGAAGCGGAAAAAACCCGCAAGGCGGACGAAAAAGCCAGGCAGAATGCGGCCTCCCAGGCTGACGCGGATGCCAGGGAAGCGGCCGCTGCGGTCCCGGAAGCCAACCGCCTCGCTTCGTCCGTGCCATTCTCGGCGATGCAGGGGCAGGTGTCGTTGCCGGTGACCGGCAAGGTGCGCCGCCGTTTCGGAGGCGAGGACGGCACCGGCGGCACCATGCAGGGCGACATGGTTGCGACACAATCGGGCGCCATCGTCACGGCACCGGCGGATGGGAGTGTCCTCTATGCAGGACCATTTCGTTCCTATGGACAACTCTTGATCCTGAATGCTGGCGACGGTTATCATGTCGTTCTGGCGGGAATGAGCAAATTGAACGTAGCGGCAGGCCAGGCCGTGCTCGCGGGCGAGCCGATCGGAACCATGGGCGAGGCCCGCGTAGCGAGCACATCGGCAACGCAGAATGGAAATACCACGCTGGAGCTCTACATCGAGTTCCGCAAGGATGGAAAACCCGTCGATCCTAACCCATGGTGGGCGGAGCGATTCTCTGGAAGGACGTAAGATGATGCGGAAACTGTCGCTCTTGGTTGCCGGCGCGCTGATGGGCGCGTCTGCCATGAGCCTGGTTTATGGGGTTCCAAGCTCGGCGGCGAACGCGGCAGGCTCCGACACCTATAAGCAACTCGCCATTTTCGGCGATATCTTCGAGCGCGTGCGCGCGCAATACGTGACGCCGCCGGATGACAAGTCGCTGGTCGAAAATGCCATCAACGGCATGCTGTCGTCGCTCGACCCACATTCGTCCTACATGAACTCCGAGCAGGCGCAGGACATGCGCGTGCAGACCAAGGGCGAGTTCGGCGGCCTCGGCATCGAGGTCACGATGGAGAACGACCTGGTCAAGGTCATCACCCCGATCGACGATACGCCGGCAGCCAAGGCGGGTGTCATGGCCGGCGACTACATCGCCAAGATCGATGGCGACGAAGTGCGCGGCCTGACACTCAACGACGCCGTCGACAAGATGCGCGGCGCGGTCAACACGCCGATCAAGCTGACCATCCTGCGCCAGGGTGCCGACAAGCCGATCGAACTGACGGTCGTGCGCGACATCATCAAGGTCAAGGCAGTGAAGTTCCGCGTCGAGAACGACATCGGCTATATGAAGATCACGTCTTTCACCGAGAAGACCTATGACGATATGCAGAACGCAATCGCTGAGATCAAGAAACAGGTACCGAAGGACAAGCTGAAGGGTTATGTGCTCGACCTGCGGCTCAATCCGGGTGGCCTGCTCGACCAGGCTGTGTCGGTTTCGGACGCGTTCCTGAAGCGCGGCGAGATCGTTTCGACGCGTGGCCGCGATCCCAAGGATGTGACCCGTTTCGACGCCAAGTCGAAGACGACCGACGAGATCGACGGCAAGCCGCTGGTGGTGCTCGTCAACGGCGGCTCGGCCAGTGCTTCGGAAATCGTCGCCGGTGCGCTGCAGGATCTCAAGCGCGCGACGGTCGTCGGCACGCAGTCCTTCGGCAAGGGTTCGGTGCAGACCATCATCCCGCTCGGCGAAAACGGCGCGCTCCGGCTGACCACGGCGCTGTATTACACGCCGTCCGGCAAATCGATCCAGGGCAAGGGCATCACGCCTGACATCAAGGTCGATCAGCCGGTGCCGGCGGAACTGCAGGGTCGCGACCTGACCCGCGGCGAGTCCGACCTCAAGGGGCACATCAAGGGCGTCGAGGAAAGCTCGCAGGGCTCCGGTTCCGCCGCCTATGTGCCGCCGGATCCGAAGAACGACCTGCAGCTGATCTTCGCCGAGCAGCTGCTGCGCGGCGAAAAGACTGATGCGGCCTTCCCGCCGAACCCCGACAAGGCGGTGATGAACCAGTAAGGCTGGCGCGTCAGCGGCGGTTCTTTCAAAGGACACTGGCCGCTTGAACCAAGCAATGCGATGCTGCCGGGACCGCAAGGTTCCGGCAGTTTGATTCGGGGGCTTGCGCCGAGCGATTCCAGGAAAACCGCGCTGCGGTTTTCCATCCGGAATTGCGTAAGGACAAGGAACAATGCGGGTCGCCGTTCTGTGGAAGCGGTGCATCGCATCGACGCACCGCGCAGGCGGCAGGGGTTGGCGGCTTGGCTGATTTCACCAAGGAGATCGAACGCCCGCTCGGACAATCTGTCCGGGCGTCCACGCCGCGTTCCGCGCGACGGTTGGGCCGCAGTCAGGTGGCTGCCGTCCTGGGGGTTCTGGTGGCGGTCGGTGCGTCAGCCTTGATTGCCTTTGGTGAAAAACCGTTCCGCAAACCGGTGGTCGTCGCCACGCCGGTGCCGCAGGAAACGAAGCCGGTCGAAACAGTGGCCCAGACGCCAGCGGCACCACCGAAGGTCACGGCGCAGCCAAAGAAGAGCGACGGGCCGCAGATCATCCGCGTTCAGCCAACCGATACGGGTGGGCAGGCCGGTATCGTCATCCAGGACGCTTCCGCCGTCGGCCAGAACCTGTCCGTTGCACACCTGCCCGACAAGGCGCTGATCGAAGACGGCGAAGGCGGTCCCCTGCCGATCCGCTCGGCGGACGGACGACGGCCGTTCGATGTCTACGCCCGCCCCTGGTCCGGCGCTCGCGGCGCCCGTGTCGCCATCGTCATCGGCGGGCTCGCCGTGTCGCAGACCGGCACCCAGTCGGCGATCGCCAAGCTGCCGGGTGAAGTGACGCTCGCCTTTGCCTCGCAAGGCAACAGCATCGGCCGCTGGATGCAGGAGGCCCGCCGGCGTGGCCATGAGATCGTCATGCAATTGCCATTGGAACCGTTCGATTATCCCAATGTGAATCCCGGCCGCAGCACACTCACCGTCGATGCCACTGAAGAAGAAAACCTGAAGAACCTGCGCTGGGTGTTGTCGCGCACCACGAACTATACGGCGGTGATGAACTATATGGGGGCGCGTTTCTCCACCGATCCCCAGGCGTTCGGGCCAGTGATGGCGGAACTCGCCAGGCGCGGCATCGGGTATCTGGACGATGGCTCGTCGGCGCGCAGCATCGCGCCGGATCTCGCCAGGAAGGATGGCGTACCGCTGGCGATCGCCGACACCGCGATCGATGGCGTGCAGGAGCGTGGCGCCATCCTGAAGAAGCTCGATGAGCTGGAGGCGACGGCGCGCGCCAAGGGATATGCCGTCGGCACCGGGTCGGCTTTCAACGTCACCGTCGATGCCGTCGTGTCCTGGGTGAACGAAGCCAAGAAACGTGGCGTCGAGATCGTGCCGATCTCGGCGGTGGCGATCGATCCGGAGCGGAAGTGAGCATGGCAAAGAACAAACTCGTGGATCCCGAAACATTGCCTTATCGCCCCTGCGTCGGCGTCCTGGTGCTGAACAGCGAGGGCCTGGTATGGGTGGGGCATCGCATCGCCGAACCGGACAGCGAGTTTTCCGGTACGACGCAGCTCTGGCAGATGCCGCAGGGCGGCATCGACAAGGGCGAAGAGCCGCTCGTCGCGGCCAGGCGGGAGATCTACGAGGAGACCGGGATGAAAAGTCTCGATCTTCTGGCCGAGGCTCCCGACTGGATCAACTATGACCTGCCGCGCGATCTGGTCGGCATCGCCTTCAAGGGACGCTATCGCGGCCAGACACAGAAATGGTTCGCATTCCGCTTCCGCGGCGACGAAAGCGAAATCAAGATCAATCCGCCTCCTGGCGGCCATGACGCGGAGTTCGACGACTGGGGATGGAAGCCGATGAGCGACCTGCCCGATCTCATCGTGCCTTTCAAACGCAGGGTCTACGAACAGGTCGTTGCGGCCTTCCGGCATCTGGTGGCATAACCGTTGCGGGAGCCAATCGTATTGCCGCACGGGGTCGAAGATGGTCGATGCCGCCAGGATTTCCGGAGCTAGACGACCCGAATTGACTGACAACCCGATCAATTTGCCCGCGCAGCCCGATGAGGCTGCAGCCGGCGCTATCCTCACCATCGATCTTGGTGCGATTCGCGAAAACTACCGTCGCCTGAAGGCGCATCTCGACGGCGTTGCCTGCGCCGGCGTCGTCAAGGCCGACGGTTACGGGCTTGGTGCCGTGCAGGTGGCGAATGCCCTGCGCAAGGAAGGCTGCGACACCTTCTTCGTCGCCCATCTGTGGGAAGGCATCGTGCTGCGCGATGCCCTGGGCACTGGGCCAGCGATTTTCGTGCTGCACGGGTTTCTGCCGGGATCGGAGGCACAGGGTGAGGCAGCCGGACTTATCCCGGTCGTCAACAGCACCGGACAGCTTGCCGCCTGGCGCAATCTCGCTCGCCAGCTTGGCAAGAAGCTGCCGGCGGCGATCCAGGTCGACAGCGGCATGTCGCGTATCGGCCTTGCCCCGGTCGAGGTCGAAGCGCTGGCAGCCGATCCGTCGGCCTTCGACGGCATCGAACTCAGGCTGGTGATGAGCCATCTGGCCTGCGCCGATGAACCGGAGCACGGCGCCAACGAGGCGGAACGGCTGGAGTTCGAACGGCTGCGCCGCATGCTTCCGCCGGCGCCGCTTTCCTTCGCCAATTCCTCCGGCATCTTCCTCGGCAAGCCCTACCATCACGACCTTGCCCGCCCGGGAGCGGCTCTTTACGGCATCAACCCGACGCCGGGTCGCAAGAACCCGATGCAGCCGGTGATCAAGCTGGAAGCCAAGGTGCTCCAGACCCGGCAGATCAGCGCCGGGGCAGGGGTCGGCTACGGCCACACCTTTCACGCCACGGAGCCACTCCGGACAGCGACGATCACTCTGGGTTATGCTGACGGCTGGCATCGCCGGACCTCGGCGGCCGCCTTTTTCGAAGGCGTCGAGCTGCCGTTCATCGGCCGCGTATCGATGGATTCAATCATCCTCGATGTTTCCGCGCTGCCTGAAGGACGTCTGAAGGAAGGTGATCTGGTCGAGCTCATCGGCCCGTCTCACCCGCTCGACACGGTGGCGGATGTCGCCGGTACGATCGGCTATGAGGTGCTGACCAGCCTTGGCCATCGCTTCCACCGGCGCTACGTCGGCGGCTGAACGATCCCGTCATGCTTGACAAGCCGTGCCGGGTCGGCAAGGCTCGTGACATGAGCACCCTTGCCCATATCCAGACCTGCTTCAGGATCTGCCCCATCGCGGGAGCGTAGCCCCGGCGCGGACGCCTTCGTGCGTCCGTCCGTACCGGGGCTTTTTTCAAAAACAGAACTGAATTTCGAGCCGAAGGCGGTGCGAACGCGCGTCGGTTCGATTGAAGGGCCGCCGCGCGTGTGGCCGGCCACGCATCGTTCCGATGCATCATCAACCCGAAGGATTCCACCATGCAAAGATCAATCAAGGTTCGTCCGCCCGACACCATTCTGGTGACCGCCAATGACCATGGCCGCCTGACCGGCCTGGCGCGGGCATCGCTCGACCGGCTGCCCGATACCGCCGAAGAACTGCTTTCCGAGATGGATCGCGCCACCGTGGCCGCTCCCGGAACTCTGCCGGACACCGTCGTGCGGATGGGATCCACGATCCTTGCCCGCAATGGCGGTGGCGCCGAGCAGCGGATGACGCTGGTGTATCCAGCCGAAGCCGACATTGCCACCCAACGCATTTCCATACTTACGCCGCTGGGAACCGCCCTGATCGGCGCCGCGGTTGGTGACTGCGTTCGCTGGATCACGCGCGACGGTCGCGAAATGACGCTCGACATTGTTGCCGTCGAGCCGCCGCATGCGGATCGCGTCGAGGCTCGGGCATGAACAGGACCTGCCGCCTCACTACCAAGGATTTCGCCATCCTGGAAACGATGCTGGAACGTCGGCGCGCGCTGGATGATCCGCTTGCACAGCTGCTCGAAAAGAAGCTTGCCAATGCCAGCGTGGTTTTGCTCGATTCCATCGACGCCGATGTCGTGACCATGAACAGCCGCGTCACATTTCGTATCGGTGCCAATCCGGCGGAGACACGCACCGTGATCCAGAACGAGGTGCGCGGCGTCGTTGGCGCCAGCCTGCCGGTGACGACGCCATGGGGACTTTCGCTGCTTGGCATGGCGGAGGGCGAAGCCGGTTTCGTCGAACGGCCGGCAGGCGAAATCGAGCCGATCCGGGTGGTCAAGGTGTTGTTCCAGCCGGAAGCGGCGCGGCGCGCGAGCATCGCCCGACAGGCCCGGCCGCCACTCCGACTGGTCTACAGTGCCAATAGCATTGTGCCACCACTTGGCGCGGTGGAGAAAATCCGGCAGACAGGGGCCGATGACGACCCGGCTGGGCCAACGGCGGCTTGACCGGGTTGGAGCGCCTCTCATCCATTCGGATGCCAGGGCGTTTCGAGTTTGAGGTTGCGCATCGCGCCTGCCGAAGATCATTCTGATTTCGGGCGCCGATGCGCTGGAGCCGAATGCCACCAGGGCATTCTGCTCCATCTGGTTGTTTTGTCGTGACCCCGCAACTTTCGGGATCATGTTCTAGGAGCGGGGCGTATGAGAATTCTGGTGCTTGGAAGCGGCGTCATCGGGGTGACCGCCGCCTACTATCTGGCGGAAGCCGGCCATGAGGTGACGGTGGTGGACCGCCAGGGCGGTCCGGCGCTGGAAACCAGTTTCGGCAACGCCGGCGAGGTTTCGCCGGGCTATTCTTCGCCTTGGGCAGGCCCCGGCGTTCCGGTCAAGGCGATCAAGTGGTTGCTGATGCATTTCGGGCCGCTGGTGATCCGCCCCAAGGTCGACCCGGCCATGGTGTCCTGGGTGCTGAAGATGCTGCGCAACTGCACCGAGGCACGTTATGCCGTGAACAAGGCGCGTATGGTGCCGATCGCCGAATACAGCCGCGATTGCCTGAAGGCGCTGCGTGGCGAAATCGGCATCGAGTATGACGAACGCGCCAAAGGTACCTTGCAGCTCTTCCGCAACCAGAAGCAGCTTGACGGCACTGCCGGCGACATCGAGGTGCTGAAGCAGTTCGGCGTGCCCTACGAGGTGCTCGATCCGGCCGGCTGCATCGGCGCTGAGCCGGCTTTGGCCAATGTGAAAGGCAAGTTCGTTGGCGGCCTGCGCCTGCCGGGCGATGAAACCGGCGACTGCAAGATCTTCACCGAACGGCTCGCCGAACACGCGGCCAGGCGTGGCGTGAGCTTCCGCTTCAACACCGCGATCAAGGGTATTGCCACCGAGGGCGGGCGCATCGCCGGTGTCGACACCAGTGAAGGGCTGCTGACGGCGGATGCCTATGTCTGTGCGCTTGGCAGTTACTCTCCGATCATGCTGAAACCGCTCGGACTTTCGATTCCGGTCTATCCGATCAAGGGTTACTCGATCACGGTGCCGATCTCCGATGCGGCCGGCGCGCCGGAATCGACCGTCATGGACGAGACCTACAAGGTGGCGATCACGCGGCTGGGCGATCGTATCCGTGTCGGCGGTACGGCCGAGATTTCGGGCTACGATCTTGCTCTGCGCCCGGCGCGGCGCGCGACGCTCGAACATTCGGTCACCGATCTGTTCCCGGGCGGCGGCGATGTGTCGAAGGCCAGCTTCTGGTGCGGGCTCAGGCCGATGACACCGGACGGTCCGCCGATCATCGGCAAGACCCGCTACGACAACCTCTTCCTCTCCACCGGCCATGGCACGCTGGGCTGGACCATGGCCTGCGGATCGGGGCGGGTGCTGGCCGACATCGTATCGGGCAGGAAGCCGGACATCGACGTCAGCGAACTCGGCATGTCCCGCTACGCCTGATCCCGTTTTTTCAACACGCCGAAACCGAAGTTTCGGCGTGTTGAATGCTTGTGTTGCCTGCCGGGCTACGTCTTCAACGAACGCGGCTGGTCTTCCGACTGGTACATCGAGATCTGGTGGCCGTCGGGATCGGCCACTTCGGCCGACCATCCTCCCGGGGCATGGCTGACCGGCGTGACGATTGTAGCGCCTTTGGCCGCCAGACCGGCAACGACATCGTCAATGCCGCCTTCGGCGATCTCGAAGACGATGATGGGCGAATTGCCCGGCCGCGATTCCTGCTGGAAGAAGATCAGCTCGATGCCGTTGGCGGTTTTCGCCATCAGCCAGTCATGGCCATCGCCTGCATCGCCCATGTTCTCGATATCGAGGCCGAGAACGTCGCGATAGAAGGTTTCGGTGCGGCTGATGTCAGCGACGAAATAGCAGATGCTGCCAAGCTTTCTGTTGCGAAACACGGGTGTCTACTCCTGGTTCGAGGGTTTGCGTTGGCTCTGTTGCCGCGCCATGCCGATTTGTGAGGGGATGCTCACCAAAAAAAGATGACCGTCAGGATCATGGCTGGCGAGAAGCACGCCGTCGCGGCGGGCCGGCCCAAGCAGCGCGCGGCGGATGCGGCCGAAATGCAGCGTGCCGTCGAGACCGGGAATATCCTCCAAACGATCTCCGCCGGCGTCACGCCAACGCCGTCTGATTTCGGCGATGCGTTGCCGCAAGGCGGAGTCGGAGAGCTGCAGCAGCCAGCGGATTTCCTGGCGGTTATGGCCGGTCAATGCGAGCAGCGCGGTGGTTCGGAGCGCTGCGGGCAGCGTCGCCACAAAGGCGGTGGGCATGATCTCCTGGGTGACGGACACTGCCGGTTCAGCCTGCCAGCGGGTTTCGCGCTGGCGCCGTCGGACGGCGGTGCGGGCTTCGAATGCGGCCCGCTTGCGGATGGCGCCCTGCAGCCATCGGCGATTGTCGGGGCAGGAGAGATCGCAGCGGCCGGCCTCGATGGCCGAAAGCAGCACGGCCTGGAGAAGATCGTCCGCCTCGTCCGGCCGTCTCGACGCACGCTGAGCCTGGCGCAGGAGTTCGACATAGGGTCGCGACAGCAAGGTTTTCTCCCGGGCTTAAAGAAACAGGGCTCGATCCTTTTCGACAAGCCCGGCAATGAAGGATGCCACCACCTGGATGCGCCTGAGCTGGCGCACGCTCTCATGGTAGACCAGCCAGTAGGCGCGTCGGATGGGGGGAGCCGCTTCCACCGACACCAGTTCCGGCATCGACCGGGCGACAAAGGTGTGCAGGATGCCGACACCCGCGCCGGAGCGCACGGCTTCGGCCTGGCCCATGGCCGAGGATATGCCGAATGTGGAACGCCAGTCGTGGCTGAACTCGGCAGCGTAGTCGAGCGACTGGCTGACGATCAGGTCGGGCACGTAGCCGATCAGCGTATGATCCTTCAGCTCCTCCCGGTTCCGGGGCAAACCATGTCTGTCGGCATAGGCGCGCGAGGCATAGAGGCCAAGTGTGTAGTCGACAAGCTTGCCGGCAACGAGCCTGCCTTCCGTCGGTCGTTCGACGGTGATCGCGATATCCGCTTCCCGGCGGGACAGGGAAAATGAACGCGGCACCGGCACCAGTTGCACGGTGAGCTCGCGATGCAAGGCGGTCAGTGCGCCGAGCCGCGGTGCGAGATAGGCGACACCGAAGCCGTCGGGCGCGCCGATGCGCACCGTGCCGGAAATGTCGTCGCCTTCGCCGGCAACCGTCGAGCGGGCGGCAATCATCTCAGCTTCCATGCGCTCGGCGATATCGAGGAACCTTTCGCCGGCAGGCGTCAGTTCGGACCCTGTGGTGAGCCGCCGAAACAGTTTGGTGCGCAAGGCCTCTTCGAGCGTAGCGATGCGCCGGGAGACCGTGGCATGGTTCAGCTCCAGGCGCCTGGCCGCGCCCAGTATCTGGCCGGTGCGGGCGACGGCAAGGAAGATGCGCACGTCGTCCCAGTTCATGATATCTCCATGGCGGTTGCAGCATCCCGATGGCGAGGAAGTCGATCGTATCTTTGCGTCGTTTGATGCTTGTGTCCAGATCGATGTACGATTTTTGCACAACGGCTGCGATTTCCCTCGCGTTGCGTTCCAGCCTTTAAAGACCGACAATGGCTTCAATCAAAATCCAGGGAGAGAACCATGATCGACTACGGTCATTTCATCGGTGGCAAGCGTGTCGCCGGCACCAGCGGGCGCAAGCAGGATGTGATGCAGCCGATGGACGGCACGGTGCGCGGCACCGTGGCGCTGGCCTCGAAGTCGGAACTGCGCGCCGCTGTCGAGAACGCCAAGGCGGCGCAAGTGAAATGGGCAGCCGTCAATCCGCAGCGCCGCGTACGCGTTCTGATGAAGTTCCTGGAACTCGCCAACCGTGAATATGACTCGCTGGCCGACATTCTGGCGCGCGAGCACGGCAAGACCATCGCCGACGCCAAGGGCGACATCCAGCGCGGCCTGGAAGTGGTCGAGGTCTGCATCGGCGCGCCGCACATGATGAAGGGCGAATTCACCGATGGCGCCGGCCCTGGCATCGATGTCTATTCCATGCGCCAGCCGCTCGGCGTCGTTGCGGGCATCACGCCGTTCAACTTCCCGGCGATGATCCCGCTGTGGAAGATCGCCCCGGCGATCGCCTGCGGTAACGCCTTCATCCTGAAGCCGTCCGAGCGTGATCCGGGCGTGCCGCTGAGGATTGCCGAGCTCTTCATCGAGGCCGGCCTGCCGGAAGGTGTCCTCAACGTCGTCAACGGCGACAAGGAAGTGGTCGACGCCATTCTCGACGATCCGGATATCAAGGCCGTCGGCTTTGTCGGCTCGACGCCGATCGCGCAGTACATCTATTCGCGCGGTTGCGCGGCCGGCAAGCGCGTGCAGTGCTTCGGCGGCGCCAAGAACCATATGATCATCATGCCCGATGCCGACATGGACCAGACCGTCGACGCACTGATCGGCGCCGGTTACGGCTCGGCTGGCGAACGCTGCATGGCCATCTCCGTCGCGGTCCCGGTCGGCAACGACACCGCCAACCGGCTGATGGAAAAGCTGATCCCGCGCGTCGAGAGCCTGAAGGTTGGCCCATCGACCGATTCCGCCGCCGATTTCGGTCCGGTGGTGACCAAGCAGGCACTGGAGCGCATCAAAGGTTATGTCGATCTCGGTGTGAAGGAAGGCGCGAAGCTCGTCGTCGATGGCCGTGGTTTCAAGATGCAGGGCTACGAGGACGGCTACTACATGGGTGGCTGCCTGTTCGATGATGTGACGCCTGACATGACGATCTACAAGGAAGAGATCTTCGGCCCGGTGCTGTCGGTGGTGCGCGCGCCGCGCTACGAGGATGCGATCAAGCTCGCCAACGACCATGAGATGGGCAACGGCGTTGCCATCTTCACCCGCGACGGCGATGCGGCGCGTGACTTTGCCAGCCGCGTGCAGGTCGGCATGGTCGGCGTGAACGTGCCGATCCCGGTTCCGATTGCCTACTACACCTTCGGCGGATGGAAGGCGTCGTCGTTCGGCGATCTCAACCAGCACGGCCCGGATGCCTTCCGCTTCTACACCAAGACCAAGACGGTCACCTCGCGCTGGCCGTCGGGCATCAAGGATGGTGCCGAATTCGTCATCCCGACGATGAACTAGCCCGACGGTTTCCGGTTGCACGTCCTCGCCGCAGGGCGGCTGCGGAGCGTGCGGCAGGGCATAAAGGATGGTGCGGAATTCGTCATTCCGACGATGAACTAGCCCGACGATGAATTGATCGTCGTGGAGACAAAAAACGGGCGCTTCGGCGCCCGTTTTTTTATGCTTCGTCTTCTTCCTCGGCTCCCGGCTGGTATTCAAGCAGGTCGCCGGGCTGGCAGTCGAGCTCGGCGCATATTCGCGACAGGGTCGAGAAACGCACGCCCTTTACCTTGCCGGATTTGAGCAGCGAAAGGTTCTGCTCGGTGATGCCGACCTTGCCGGCAAGTTCCTTGGACCGCACCTTGCGGCGCGCCAGCATGACATCGAGGTTGACGATTATGGGCATCAGATGAACCGCTTGTTCTCGTCTTCGATCCGGGCGGCGACGGTCATCAGATGGCCGAACATCACCAGTACGCCGGAGACCAGCAAGGTAAGCAGTTCGGGTGAGCCGAAACCGATGCTGACGAAGCGATGGCCGGGTGGCATGTCGATCGACAGGATCAGCGAGACGACAGGTCGCGACACAAGCGCGATCAGCGCGTTGATGAAGAACGCGATGCCGGAACGGCGCAGCCAGCGCGCGGTCTCGATGCCGATCGTCTCATGCCGGGCGATTCCGCGAAACGCCAGGCGCAGGCTGAACAGGCCGGCCAAAAGCGGAACTGTCTGAACCAGGAAGACGGCCATCAGCAGAAAGGCAGTCATGGCCGAGCCCTGGCCTGGAGCGGCGAAACCATACTGCTCTGCAGCGAAGGGCGCGATCTTGTCCGGCTGGGCAAGTGCCCATGCCAGCCCAATTCCGGCCACCGCCAGGATCACCACGACAATCGCAGTGACCAGAAACTCCAGCCGCCGGCTCAGCCGGCGAGCCTGCTCGCGTTCTGTCATGACAAGGTCCTTAAATTGCCAATTGCATTTATTATCGTAAAACAATAATTATTGGCTGTCAAATATGGATAAGCCACATGTTCAAACGTATCTCGCGTGCCTGTCTGTTCGTTGTGACCCTGAGTGTTTCCGGCTGTGCCTCGGTCACTCCCTCCGCGCTTCTCAAACTTGCGACAATGGATCCATTGTCGGCGGATCCGAAGGTCCTCGCTATCGCGGCGGTGATGCCGGCGGCGCTCAAATTGCGGACTGGCGATGTCGTGCTGGATATTTCCCTGCAAGCGCCGGCACCCTTTGGACCCGTGCATGAAACGGTGCTGCTCGAAATCGTCGACGGCGATAAGGCGCCTGGCGTGGCGGCGAGCCCCAGTTTCGAACACATCCAGCAAGCCAGGGTCGCGGGGAAGGACGTCGAGCGGCTGGCGACCGGATTGGCGAAAGCCCGCGCGTATCGGGAGACCGGGCAGCACGGCGGAAAGGGCAGCATTTCCGTGACGATCAAAGGCGGTTGCCGTGCCGGCGCTGTCCACGACGGTCCGCTGACAGCAGCGATCTATATGCGCTTGAAGCCGGGCGAAAGGTTCTTCCCGGTGACGACGGCGATCGATTTGCGCGCACTGTTCGGCAAGGACGGCATCGCGCGCTTCCCGGTCTGTACGGGTGGGTGAACCGATCGCTTGTTTTCGTCGGAACAACCACCATATCGATTCATGAGACCCTGCAATAAGCGGGGAATGGAAGCCAGAAGGAGCGACGCGATGAGGTCGCCGCATCCAGCCTGGAGCGTATCGGTATACTGAGGCTGCCCATGTGCCTCCCTTTGCCGATATGCCAGGGCGAAGGAGGTGCCGGATGGCACGCTATCCTGTTTTTCGATGGTTGAGGTTGGCGGCGGCTGCCTTGCCGATGGCGTTTCTGCCGTTGCAGGCGGAGGCGCAAATTGGTTGCGGCACGCGTGACGTCATCGTTGCCAGACTTGGTCAGCTCTTCCACGAGCATCGGATCGGCTACGGCCTTGTTGGCCAGGTCGCCGTTGTCGAGATCTATGTTTCCATGGCCGGTACCTGGACGGTGCTGATGACCGATGTGAGCGGTCGGACCTGCATCGTCGGCGCGGGTGAGGGATGGGAAAACACACTGACGGCAGACGTCAGGGAGCGCGACAGCTGAGCAGGCGTCACCGCATCGCGGCGGCCTGGGCATGCAGGCGCAGCAGAGCCATCAGCCTGTCGGCTTCGGCTGCGGCCGCTTCCTGATCGCGTTCCAGGATGGCGCGGATCAGTGTGACGTGATTTCCAGCGACTTCGGCGAGGCCTGTGCCGCTTTGGAAACGGAACCAGAAACGGCGGCTGTGTGTCTGCAGGGGGGCGACGAGCCGGGCGGCGAATTGGTTGTCCGCAGCGAGCGCCATTGCCTCGCCGATCGATTTGTCGGCTTCGAGGTATCCGATGACATTGCCGGTGACGACTGCGTCGTGAATGGCGAGCGCGGTCGCTTGCAGGCGAGCGACGATTTCCTGGGTGGCGAAACGGGCGGCCGAGCGTGCGAGAATGATTTCGATGCCGCGACGCGCGTCGAGCACCTTCAGCCAGTCGGCGGCGTGGAGGAGGGCGATTTCGAGACCGGCGCGGGGACGAACCGCAACGAGCCCCTCCCAGGCGAGGCGCTGGATGGCCTCTCTGACCGGGGTCCGGCCGAGCGATGTTTTTTCGATCAGGGCCTTTTCAGTGGTCACTCTGCCGGGAGCGAGTTCGAGCGTGACGATCATTTTTTCGAGAACGCGATAGGCTTTGGCGCTCGCCGATTCAGCGGCTTCGCCGCGTTCCGCTACAGGCACGTTTGTGTTCAAGGCACGTCGTCCGGAGTAGATATACTTTTGATATATCAGCCGGCAAAGCCAGCTGAAGCAAGGAAGTCATAAGAGATATGTCAGTGATATATCAAGGCGAAATGCCCGCTCGATATACTGGGCTCCGGACTGTCCTCAGCAAAATTCAGGGCAAACACCGTGCTTGATCCCGTGTGACTGCAGAGTGCCCGAGTACGTCCTGGTGTTGGACCTGGTTCTGCCTGACAGGAAGATCGAACCACTGACGATTGCGGGCAAAAGGCGGCGCAATCGAAGGCAGGCGTCCGCCGTTGTCGCGAGGGAGGCTGCGGCGGCGCTGACAATTCGGCTCCATGGCGTGGCTTGCCCGAAGGCGGGCTGAGGTCGGACAATGGTAGCGTTGGCGAAGCACCCGCCGGAGCGTGCTCAGGTGTCAGGTGTCGAAAGGCAGTGGCGGCAGGTCTGCATCGATCGGGAGTTGAGCGCACATCAAGGGATCGAATATGACTTTCGTCGATGGTCGTGACGCGCTCCCGAGGGCTTTATCGCCAACTAAGGTTTCCCAAACGGGTTTGTCGACGAATAAGGAGGAAAAGTGACGGGTCCGAATGACGCAAGGATTCGTCTTCTCAACCGATTTTGAAGACTGAAACTTCGAAAATGGGTGCAAACTAATTCGGAATCGTCAAAGACATTGCTTTGTGCCAATGATACGGTCCGCCATAGTCCACAACCGGGCAACGATAATAAGGCAGTCGCGAGGCGTGTGGGAAACACGCGCCAGGCGGTAGAAAAATGCCGTTGCAATCTGGATTTGAGACCTTAGGACTAGGGGAAATTACGAGAGAGGCGCGCCAGGGCAGGCGACGTCTCAGGGGAGCCTCGGGAATATGCAGTATTTCGTTCAGCAGCTTGTGAACGGGCTGACGCTCGGGTCCATTTATGGACTCATCGCGATCGGCTACACGATGGTCTACGGCATCATCGGTATGATCAACTTCGCCCATGGCGATATCTTCATGGTCGGGGCGTTCACGGCGCTGATCGTGTTCCTGATCCTCGGTGCCATGTTTGCTTCAGTGCCGGTGGTCATTGCGCTGCTGATCATGATGATCGTCGCGATGCTGCTTACAGGTCTCTACAACTGGACGATCGAAAAAGTCGCCTATCGCCCCCTGCGCGGTTCCTTCCGTCTTGCCCCGTTGATCACCGCCATCGGCATGTCGATCGCCCTCTCCAATTTCGTGCAGGTCACGCAGGGTCCGCGCAACAAGCCGATCCCGCCGATGGTCAGCCAGGTCTACAACATCGGCGGCATATCCGTTTCGCTGAAGCAGATCATCATCGTCGTCGTCACGGCGTTGCTGCTGGCGCTGTTCTGGTACCTGGTCAACAAGACCGCACTCGGCCGCGCCCAGCGCGCCTGCGAGCAGGACCGCAAGATGGCCGCGCTGCTCGGCATCGATGTCGACCGCACCATCTCCATCACCTTCATCATGGGTGCGGCGCTTGCCGCCGTCGCCGGTACGCTGTTCCTGATGTATTACGGCGTCGTCTCCTTCTCCGATGGCTTCGTGCCAGGTGTGAAGGCCTTCACGGCAGCTGTCCTCGGCGGCATCGGCTCATTGCCTGGCGCTGTGCTCGGTGGCCTGCTGATCGGCTTCATCGAAAGCATGTGGTCGGCCTATTTCTCCATCGACTACAAGGACGTCGCCGCCTTCTCGATCCTGGCGATCGTGCTGATTTTCCTGCCTTCCGGCATCCTCGGCCGGCCAGAAGTCGAAAAGGTCTGACCCCATGGCCGTCACCGTTTCCAACAACACGGGCGACGCTGTCGCCAACCCGATGGCTCGCGCTCTCCGCGAGGCGATCTATGCCGGCCTCGTCGCGTTCGGGCTCTTCGTCCTGCTCATTGGTCTGAGGACCGACCAGAACATCCGCAACGAACTGGTGCTCATCCAGCGCTGGGGTTTGCTTGCTGTCGTGGTGGGCATCACCGCGCTTGGCCGTTTCCTCTACGTGGCCTTCGCCATACCGGCGATGGAGCGCGCCAAGGCAGAGAAGGCGGCCGCGCCCGCCGCGGTCGCCGAGCCGGGGTTCGTTCGCCGCAATTTCAACTCGCTCGGCATTGCCGCTCTGGTGCTCTATCCAATCCTGGTGGTGTCGCTGGTCGGGTTCCAGAGCTCGCTGAAATGGGTCGACAATTTCGGCATCCAGATCCTGATCTACGTGATGCTGGCATGGGGTCTGAATATCGTCGTCGGCCTGGCCGGCCTGCTCGACCTCGGTTATGTCGCCTTCTATGCGGTGGGCGCCTATGCCTACGCCCTGCTCGGTACACATTACGGGCTGTCGTTCTGGATCCTGCTGCCTGCTGCCGGCATCATGGCTGCTTTCTGGGGTATCCTGCTCGGCTTCCCGGTCCTGCGCCTGCGCGGTGACTATCTTGCCATCGTCACACTGGCCTTCGGCGAGATCATCCGCCTGGTGCTGATCAACTGGCGCGAGGTAACCAATGGCGCCGCCGGCATCTCCGGCATTCCCAAGGTCTCGTTCTTCGGCCTGATGTCGTTCAACGTGTCGGACCCGAACTACATTGCCAAGGTGCTGGGCATCGCCCAGTCGGGCGCCTACTACAAGATCTTCCTGTACTACCTCATCCTGGCCATGGCGCTGGTCACCGCCTTCGTCACCATCCGGCTGCGTCGCATGCCGGTAGGGCGGGCCTGGGAAGCGCTGCGCGAGGACGAGATCGCCTGCCGCTCGCTCGGCATCAACACCACCACCACCAAGCTCACGGCGTTTGCCACCGGCGCGATGTTCGGCGGTTTCGCCGGCTCCTTCTTCGCCGCCCGGCAAGGTTTCGTATCGCCGGAATCCTTCGTCTTCATCGAATCGGCCATCATCCTGGCGATCGTGGTGCTGGGCGGCATGGGTTCGCTCGGCGGCATCGCGGTCGCGGCGGTCGTGATGATCGGCGGCACCGAAATCCTGCGAGAGCTGGATTTCCTGAAAGTCGTGTTCGGACCGGACTTCACGCCTGAGCTCTACCGCATGCTCCTGTTCGGCATGGCCATGGTCATCGTCATGTTGTGGAAGCCACGCGGCTTCGTCGGCAGTCGAGAACCGACTGCGTTCCTCAAGGAACGAAAAGCGGTTTCAAGCTCCTTCACCAAGGAAGGACACGGCTGATGGATGCGAGCCCTGCCATGAACAAGACGCTTCTTCAGGTCGAGCACCTGTCGATGAAATTCGGCGGGCTGGTCGCCATCGGCGACCTGTCCTTCGAGGCCAGGCGCGGCGAGATCACGGCTTTGATCGGTCCGAACGGGGCCGGCAAGACGACGGTGTTCAATTGCATCACCGGCTTCTACAAGCCGACCGAAGGCATGATCCGCTTCACCGGTGAGGGTGGCTCGGAATTCCTGCTGGAACGCATGCCGGACTTCCAGATCACCGCCAAGGCCAAGGTCGCTCGTACGTTCCAGAACATCCGCCTCTTCTCGGGAATGACGGTGCTGGAAAACCTGCTCGTCGCCCAGCACAACAAGCTGATGAAGGCTTCGGGCTATACGATTGTCGGCCTGCTTGGCCTCGGTAATTACCGCCGCGTGTCAGGTGAATCGGTCGAACTGGCCAAGCACTGGCTGGAAAAGGCCGATCTGATGGACCGCGCGGACGATCCCGCCGGCGACCTGCCCTATGGCGCGCAGCGCCGGCTCGAAATTGCCCGCGCCATGTGTACCGGTCCGGAACTGCTGTGTCTCGACGAGCCTGCCGCCGGCCTCAATCCGAAGGAATCGCTGGCGCTCAACGATCTGCTTCTGGACATCAAGAACAGCACCGGTACGTCGATCCTGCTCATCGAGCACGACATGTCCGTGGTGATGCAGATCTCCGACCACATCGTGGTGCTGGAATATGGCCGCAAGATCTCCGATGGCGATCCGGCTTCCGTGCGCTCCGATCCCAAGGTCATCGCCGCCTATCTCGGTGTCGACGACGAGGAAGTGGAGACCGTGCTCACCGACGTCGGTGATGAGAACATCATCGAACAGCTCGAGGCGCACCCCGATACCGCACATGGGCCAAGCACGTCCGCCTCGATGATGGCCGGCCCGATTAGCGAGACGATCGACCACGTCGAAGGTGAGCGGGTGACCGTTTCCAAGGGAGCATCGAAGGCCGCACTCGTGGAGGCGCGGGCCAATGTCGCGTCGGAGGCTTCCGCACTGGCAGGTGTCAAGACATCCAAAGGCAAGCCGGTGACGGCGACCGCCCCCTCAAAACCTGCGGCCAAGGCAGGCGGAAAGACCGCTGCCAGGTCCGCAGCCGCGAACCCGGTGGCCGTCGCAACCACACCCGCAGCCAAAACCACAAAAGCTGCAGCGCCGGCAACAAAGCCAGCAACCGGCAAGACACCCGCGGCCAAGCCGGCCGTTGCCGGGGGCATCTCCAACCGGCTCTCGGCACCGCGCGGCGGCAAGGCCGACAACCTGACCCGCATCAAGGGCATCGGCTCGGTCAACGAAAAGAAGCTGAACGACCACGGCATCTATCATTTCGACCAGATCGCTGCCTGGAAGAAGGCCGATGTCGTTGCGGCGGAAGCCTATCTCGCCTTTGACGGGCGCATTGCCCGCGAAGACTGGATCGGCCAGGCAAAGCTGCTTGCAAAAGGCAAGGAAACGGAGTTCTCGCGTCGGGTCGATGCGGGCGATGTACCAACCAGCCATGTGTCGGCAAAGTCCGCAGCGGCCAAGCGCGGAGGACGTAAATAATGGCCGGTGCACCGCTGCTCGATATCAAGGGTGTCCACACCTACTACGGCAACATCCGGGCACTGAACGGCGTGAACGTCAGCGTCAACGAGGGCGAGATCGTCGCTCTGATCGGGGCCAACGGCGCCGGCAAGTCGACGCTGATGATGACGGTCTTCGGCGCACCGCGTGCGCGTACCGGAACGATCACCTTCGCGGGTACCGACATCACGCAGATGCCGACGCACGAAATCGCCAGGCTGCGCATCGCGCAGTCGCCGGAAGGCCGTCGCATCTTCCCGCGCATGACGGTGATGGAAAACCTGCAGATGGGGGCCAGCCTCGACAACCTCAAATATTACAGCGAGGACGTCGAAAAGGTCTTCACCCTGTTCCCGCGCCTCAAGGAGCGTATCGGCCAGCGTGGCGGCACGCTGTCGGGCGGCGAACAGCAGATGCTGTCGATCGGGCGCGCGTTGATGGCGCGACCGAAACTGCTTTTGCTGGATGAGCCATCGCTCGGTCTTGCGCCGCTGATCGTCAAGCAGATCTTTGACGCCATTCGCGAACTCAATCGCACGCAGGGGCTGACGGTGTTCCTGGTCGAGCAGAACGCCTTCGGTGCGTTGAAGCTCGCCACGCGCGGCTACGTCATGGTGAACGGCAACGTCACCATGAGCGGCACCGGCAAGGACCTGCTCGCCAATCCGGAAGTTCGCGCCGCCTATCTCGAAGGCGGCCATCACTGAGTTAGGGGTCTTCATCATGCAAGGCATCATCTATGAGGAAGCCTCCGTCTGGCAGTTCTTCTTCGTCACCTGCCTGTTGGGCGGATGGGCAGCGTGGATGACAGGAAGGGCCTGCGCGCAGACATGGCGCACACGACCAATGCTGTTCCTCTACATTCTCGGCCTGGGGCTCGGCGTACGGTTCATCCACCACGCTCTTTTCGAAGGCACGATGTTCACGCTGCAATTCTACGTCGTCGACACGATCGTGCTGATGGTGCTGGCTTTCCTCGGCTACCAATATACCCGCACCAATCAAATGGTGTCGCAGTATAGCTGGCTATACGAAAAGGTTTCGCCGCTCAGCTGGAAGGCAAAAGGCTGACATTTTTGGCTCGTGCGCCTCGACCAAGAATCGGCGTGACAAGGCCTTAAAATGAGGCAAAGTACGTTTTCTGCGATTGGGGTGGGCATCGCGTGAAAACTCTATCATCGCCCGCCCGGGAAATGGGAGCGTTTCAATGAAAAAATCACTTTTGTCCGCCGTGGCCCTGACCGCGCTGGTCGCGTTCAGCGGCAACGCGTGGGCTGACCTTCAGATTGCCGTTGGTGCCCCGATCACTGGCCCCAATGCTGCCTTCGGCGCGCAGTTGCAGAAGGGTGCCGAAATGGCCATCGCCGAGATCAATGCGGCTGGCGGCATCAATGGTGAGCAGGTCAAGCTTTCGGTTGGCGACGACGTCTCTGATCCGAAGCAGGGTATTTCTGTCGCAAACAAGTTCGTTGCTGACGGCGTCAAGTTCGTGGTTGGCCACTTCAACTCGGGTGTGTCGATCCCGGCCTCGGAAGTCTATGCCGAAAACGGCATTGTCGAGGTGACGCCAGCCGCCACCAACCCGGTTTTCACCGAACGTGGTCTGTGGAACGTGTTCCGCACCTGCGGTCGTGACGACCAGCAGGGTGGCATCGCCGGTGCCTACATCGCCAAGAACTTCAAGGACGCCAAGATCGCGGTCATCCACGACAAGACCCCTTATGGCCAGGGCCTCGCCGACGAAACCAAGAAGGCGATGAATGCCGCTGGCGTCAAGGAAGTCATGTATGAAGGCGTCAACGTCGGCGACAAGGACTTCTCGGCTTTGATCGCCAAGATGAAGGAAGCCGGTGTCAGCCTGATCTACTGGGGCGGTCTCCACACCGAAGCCGGCCTGATCATCCGCCAGTCGACCGACCAGGGCCTGAAGGCCCCTCTGATGTCGGGTGACGGCATCGTGTCGAACGAACTGGCTTCAATCGCCGGTGACGCGGTTGCAGGCACGCTGAACACCTTCGGTGCCGACCCGCGCCTCAATCCGGCCAACAACGACCTGGTTGCGAAGTTCCGTGCCCAGGGCTTCGAGCCGGAAGCCTACACGCTGTACTCCTATGCCTCAGTGCAGGTGATCGCTCAGGCAGCTGCCGCCGCCAAGTCGAACGATCCCAAGGAAGTCGCCAAGGCTCTGCACGAGAAGGGTCCGTTCAAGACCGTTCTCGGCGACCTCTCCTATGACGAGAAGGGCGATCCCAAGCTTCCGGGCTATGTGATGTACATCTGGAAGAAGGGCGACGACGGCAAGTACACCTACGTGCCGAAGGTCGACTGATCTTTCTTCTGTCCTGATGAAATGCCCGGTGCGCCAAGCGCCGGGCATTTTCTTTTTCGGTTTCGATTTATTCATAAAACTACACGGCCGTGCACCGTTTACGGGCGCGAATATCTTGTGTTCTTTCAAAGCCTGACGTAGCGGAATTTTCCACTCTTTTCCTGTTTCCGAGTGCCGTCACTGCCTGATCCGTATTCATCTCGGAAGGGCTGCTTATTTTAGTTGCACTGCAGCATTTTCCCGCTAATCATGCCCCCGCCTTTCTTCCCCAGAGCGTTGGAGCACCCCACTTGGCAATCACGAAGATCCTTGTCGCCAACCGTTCCGAGATCGCCATCCGCGTGTTTCGCGCGGCCAACGAACTGGGACTCAAAACGGTGGCGATCTGGGCCGAGGAAGACAAATACTCGCTGCATCGCTTCAAGGCCGACGAAAGCTACCAGGTCGGTCGCGGCCCCTGGCTCGCCAAGGACATGGGTCCGATCGAAAGCTACCTTTCGATCGACGAGGTGATCCGGGTCGCCAAGCTTTCCGGGGCCGACGCCATCCATCCAGGCTACGGCCTTCTGTCGGAAAGCCCCGAATTCGCCGAGGCCTGCGTGGCCAACGGCATCACCTTCATCGGACCGAAGCCGGAAACAATGCGCCGGCTCGGCAACAAGGTGGCAGCGCGCAACCTCGCCATCGAGGTTGGCGTGCCCGTGGTGCCGGCTACCGATCCGCTGCCGGAGGATGCCGAGGAAATCAAAAAGCTGGCCAAGGCGATCGGTTATCCGGTCATGCTCAAGGCGTCGTGGGGCGGCGGCGGGCGCGGCATGCGCGCAATCCGCAGCGAAACCGACCTCATCCGCGAGGTGACCGAGGGCAAGCGCGAAGCCAAGGCAGCTTTCGGCAAGGACGAAGTCTATCTCGAAAAGCTGATCGAGCGGGCTCGCCATGTCGAGGTGCAGATCCTCGGCGACACGCATCGCAACGCCGTCCATCTGTTCGAGCGCGACTGCTCGATCCAGCGGCGCAACCAGAAGGTCGTCGAGCGTGCGCCGGCACCCTATCTCAGCAATGAGCTGCGGCAGGAGCTTTGCGGCCATGCGCTGAAGATCGCCAACGAGACCAGTTATATCGGCGCCGGCACGGTCGAATTCCTGCAGGATGCCGATACCGGCAAATTCTACTTCATCGAGGTCAATCCGCGTATCCAGGTGGAACACACCGTCACCGAACAGGTGACCGGCATCGACATCGTCAAGGCGCAGATACACATCCTCGACGGCTTCGCCATCGGCACGCCGGAATCGGGTGTGCCGGCGCAGAAAGATATCCGGCTGAACGGTCATGCCTTGCAGTGCCGCATCACGACCGAGGATCCCGAGCAGAACTTCATTCCCGACTATGGCCGCATCACCGCCTATCGCGGCGCCACCGGCTTCGGCATCCGGCTCGACGGCGGCACGGCCTATTCCGGCGCGGTCATCACCCGCTACTACGATCCGCTGCTTGAGAAGGTCACGGCCTGGGCGCCGACCTCGGATGAGGCGATCTCGCGCATGAACCGCGCCTTGCGCGAATTCCGCATTCGCGGCGTGGCGACCAATCTGACGTTCCTCGAAGCGATCATCAATCACCCGAGCTTCGCCGACAATTCCTACACGACGAAATTCATCGACTCGACGCCGGAACTGTTCGCGCAGGTCAAACGCCAGGACCGTGCCACCAAGTTGCTCAACTACCTGGCCGATGTCACCGTCAACGGTCATCCCGAGACGCGTGGCCGGCCGAAGCCGAATCCCGATGCGGCTGCGCCCGTCATCCCGTGGTTCACCGCGCCGATCCCCGACGGCAGCAAGCAGAAGCTCGACCAGCTTGGCCCTGAAGGCTTCGCCAAATGGATGCGTGCGCAGAGCGAGGTTCTGGTCACCGATACGACCATGCGCGACGGCCATCAGTCACTGCTGGCAACGCGCGTGCGTACACACGACATTGCCCGCATCGCCGGAACCTATGCGCGTGCCTTGCCGCAGCTTCTGTCGCTCGAATGCTGGGGTGGCGCTACCTTCGACGTCGCCATGCGCTTCCTGACCGAGGATCCCTGGGAACGGTTGTCGCTGGTGCGCGAAAGGGCGCCGAACATCCTCCTGCAGATGCTGCTGCGCGGCGCCAACGGCGTCGGCTACACCAATTACCCCGACAATGTGGTGCAGCATTTCGTCAAACAGGCCGCGGAAGGCGGCATCGACCTGTTCCGCGTCTTCGACTGCCTGAACTGGGTCGAGAACATGCGCGTCGCCATGGATGCGGTCGGCGCCGAGGGCAAGCTGATCGAAGCGGCGATGTGCTACACCGGCGACATCCTCGATCCGAACAGGGCCAAATACAGCCTGAACTACTATGTCGGCCTGGCCAAGGAACTGGAAGCGGCCGGCGCCCATATCATTGCCGTCAAGGACATGGCCGGCCTGCTGAAGCCTGCAGCAGCGCGTGTGCTGTTCAAGGCGCTGCGCGAAGCGACCGATCTGCCGATCCATTTCCATACGCACGACACGTCCGGCCTGTCGGCCGCAACCGTGCTGGCGGCGGTGGAGAGCGGCGTCGACGCCATCGACGCGGCGATGGACGCATTCTCCGGCAACACGTCGCAGCCTTGCCTGGGATCCGTCGTCGAGGCACTGAGGGGTACCGACCGCGACCCGGGTCTCGACCCGAAATGGATCCGCAAGATCTCGTTCTACTGGGAGGCGGTGCGCAACCAGTATGCCGCCTTCGAGAGCGACCTCAAGGGACCGGCTTCGGAAGTCTACCTGCACGAGATGCCCGGCGGCCAGTTCACCAATCTCAAGGAACAGGCCCGCTCGCTCGGGCTGGAGACGCGCTGGCACGAGGTGGCGCAGGCTTATCACGACGTCAACCTGATGTTCGGCGATATCGTCAAGGTGACGCCGTCTTCCAAGGTCGTCGGTGACATGGCGCTGATGATGGTCAGCCAGGATTTGACGGTGACCGATGTCGAGAACCCGGCCAAGGATATTGCCTTCCCGGATTCCGTCGTTTCGATGCTGCGCGGCGATCTCGGCCAATCGCCTGGCGGCTGGCCCGAAGCCCTGCAGAAGAAGGCGCTGAAAGGCGACAAGCCGATCACGGTGCGCCCCGGCTCGCTGCTCAAGCCTGCCGACCTGAAGAAGAGCCGCAAGGAGATCGAGGAAAAGCTCGGTCGCAAGCTGCCCGAGAACGAATTCGCTTCCTGGCTGATGTATCCTAAGGTGTTCTCCGATTTCGCTGCCGCCCAGGAGACCTATGGTCCGGTCAGCGTGCTGCCGACACCGACCTACTTCTACGGCATGAAGCCGGAGGACGAAGTTTTCGTCGACATCGAGAAGGGCAAGACGCTGGTCATCCGCTGCCTTGCCGTCGGCGATACCGATGAAAAGGGCATGGTCACCGTCTTCTTCGAGCTCAACGGTCAGCCGCGCCGCGTCAAGGTGCCGGACCGGGCGCATGGTGCTTCCAACGGCAAGGCGAGGCCGAAGGCCGAAGCCGGCAACGACGCGCATCTCGGCGCGCCGATGCCGGGCGTGGTGTCGGGCGTGTCGATTTCGGCCGGCCAGAGCGTCAAGGCGGGCGACGTGCTGCTCTCCATCGAAGCGATGAAGATGGAGACGGCACTGCATGCCGAACGCGACGGCGTCGTTGCCGAGGTGCTGGTGAAAGCGGGCGACCAGATCGACGCCAAGGATCTCCTGGTGGTGTTCGGCTGACGCGCCAGCACGGCATTGCTGACAATCAGGTCTTGACCTGTCAGGCCCGGTCGGGCATCGAACCGGCCGGAAAACCGGCTGCCGCTTGCCCGAGTCGTGGCCGCTGAGAAGGAATGGAGACCACTATGGCCGACGAAATCACCGAGACCAGCCAGACTGTAGCCGCCGGCCAGTTGCGGGCACTCATCGAGCGTATCGAGCGTCTCGAGGAAGAAAAGAAGACGATCGCCGACGACATCAAGGATGTCTACGCGGAAGCCAAAGGCACCGGCTTCGACACCAAGGCGATCCGCGCGATCGTGCGCCTGCGCAAGCAGGACCAGGCCGAGCGGCAGGAAGAGGAATCGATCCTCGACCTGTACAAGGCCGCGCTCGGCATGGTGTGATCCCGTCGTCGCTTTGTGGACGACGTCGTTTGAGGACTTGTCCTGGGACGCCCCGCAGGCGCACCGCCTCGCGGGGCTCTATTTAGAAGCAGATGGTGCCGATCAAGCTCGGATTGAATTGACGAGCACGGGCGGACCGCGAACGTCCGTGGTGGCCTAGCGCGTCTGCGTATCGAGCCAGATCGTGACCGGTCCATCGTTTACCAGTGCAACTTTCATATCGGCACCGAAGACACCGTTCTGAACGGAAACGCCGAATGATCGGATTCGCCCTGAAAAATCCTCGTACAGATGCTGCGCTTCTTCCGGTGACGCCGCGCTACTGAAGCCGGGGCGGTTTCCCTTGGTCTCAGCTGCCAGCGTGAACTGGCTGACGACAAGGGCAGCTCCGCCGACCTCGAGGAGCGATCGGTTCATCCGGTCCGCGTCGTCTCTGAAAATGCGCAGGTTCGTGATTTTTCGCGCGAGCCAGTCGCCTTCCTTTTCGGTGTCGCCTCGCATTGCGCAAACGAAGATGAGGAGGCCGTTTTCAATCCGGCCCGCGACACCTGCCTCGGTCGTGACGGATGCCGATGAGACACGTTGGATGAGTGCTCGCATGAAAGACCCTTGCAGCATCGGACGAGACCGCCCGGAAAAATAGCCCGCGTTGCCTGCAATCTTTTCTCGTTCTGTCGAATTCATTCCATGGAGTGCGCCAAACATGGAACGTGGTCAACCGCGACGGCTGCAGCCTATGGTGACGGGCTGAAGCGATACCAAATTGTACGGACTGGGGCCGGTGGTGTTGATCTCAGCTCCAGCCGCCACCGAAAGTCCGATAGAAGATATGGGAACCGATCTGGGTCATGCGCTCCATCGAGCGTGACCAGGAAGGGGAAACATAGGTCGCGTTGTAGTGGGTCGACGACGCTACGTCCGGCAGGAAAATCTTGCCCGCGGTTACCGCCATCGCGATCTGCTCTGTCAATTCAAACGCGCGGCGATCGGTGACCACGTCGGCGATGCCGTCGCAGGCAAACGAAAACTGACATCGGTTGAGCAAGTCTTGATTCTGATAAACAACATCGCAGACCGTATCGGGATATGCGGGGTTCCTGACGCGATTGAGGATCACCTGGGCGACTGCTGCCTGACCTTTGAGTTCTTCTCCACGGGCTTCAAAATAGATGGCTGTCGCGAGGCATTTCTGCTCGGACGCCGAGAAGACCTCCCTTGGGAGAGCTGTTTTTATCCATGGGTGATCGCCTCCCGCGGCTGGGGGAACGAAGCGCCCGGAGGTGTCGCCTGACCCCAGCAGGCGGTCGAAAGGATTGCGCGCATCGTGAAATGCATCATTGGGGGCATAAGCACTGGCAAGGATGTCCGCGCCATCGTTGTTCACGAGGTCGGCGAGAACGGCTGGGACCCCAACAAGCCTGTCGTATTGCGATCGATGACGCTCGGCGCGGTTGCTGGATGCCGTGACGCGGCCACGCTTTTCCTGAGCCTTCGGCACCGACGGCAATCTCGCCTTTTTCGGTTCGACCGCCGAGCGCGAAAATTGACCCAGGGGGCCGATTGAACTCAGCCTCAATTCCATGAGGTGTGAGCACTTGTCCTGCGTACCCGATGTCGGATTCTCAGCGGCAAGAATGTGTGGCGAACTGGCCGGCGCCGCAAAACCAAGCGTTGCAAAACATGCAAGGCCAATCGTCGGTATGCGCAGGCTTTGAGCGAAGAAGCGGCGCAAGCGCGGGCGGGGCGATCGCGACAACCAAAGTCTCCAAGATTGTCAGGGAGAATGGTTCGTTAACCCTAATGCCGCCTTAACGACAATTCACTTGAGCGTGATGGGCGTGTTGGAGGCAGGGCTTGCGGCTGCCGACAATTCGGTTCGAAGGTGCATGAAGCTGCCGATGAACACTGCGCCGACAAAAACGAGCAGCGCCGCGAGGAAAAGTCTGTTCCGCGTGGATCGGCTCCTTGCAATGTCCAGGCTTTCAGTCCGGCTGACGTGATCGAGCGACACAGGCGGTTTCTCCGTTCGAAGACTGCTTCAAAGCGAAATCTGCACCAAATGCACTGCGGTCGATTGCCACTCTTCGACTTCGCCAAAGGGCGGCGTGACCCTGGCACGGCCCTTCGCGTCGCCAGGCCGTGTTCAAGCAAATTTGACCGCGGCCAGCGTCGAAGCCGCTTTTTGCATCTTGTTCGGGCTTGACCCTCTAGGGGCTAGAGGTTTTAGCCATGGCAAAACGCATGTGGAGAGCACTTTGAACAGAAGAGACATGGTGTTGGCGACAGGGCTGGTCGGCCTTGGAATGTTGTCGTGGTCTGTCGCGGTCGCACAGACACCTGCAGAACAACTGATGCAGCCCGGGCCACTTCCGGAGATGAGCTTCGGACCGGCCGACGCACGCGTAACAATCGTTGAATATGCTTCGATGACCTGCCCGCATTGCCGAAATTTTCACATGAACGTTTGGCCTGCGCTCAAGGCAAAATACGTCGACACCGGCAAGGTACGGTTCATAATGCGCGAGTTTCCCTTTGATCCGCGCGCTGCCGGAGCTTTCATGCTGGCCCGCTGTGCGGGCGACGACAAATGGTACGCCACAGTCGACCTGCTCTACCGGTCGCAAGAGACTTGGGCACGCAGCAAGGATCCATCCTCGGCGTTCAAGTCGATCCTGGGAATGACCGGGATGGATGGCCCGAAGGTCGAAGCCTGCCTTTCCGATCAGGCTCTGCTCGACAAGGTCAATGCTGTCGCCGAGCGCGGGAAGCTGCTTGGAGTCGAGGCTACCCCCACGTTCTTCGTCAATGGCGAACTCTACAAGGACGCTTATTCAATCGAAGCCCTGGGCAGCAAGATCGACAGCTTGCTGGCTGGCAAGAACTGAGGGACCGCCATGCTTGCCAGGAAACATCGCGCTTACACGTTCGGCGCATTCGCATCGATCTTCGTACTGACGGCGTCGTTGGCGACGGCGCAACAAAATGATGCAGTTGCGCGCGTCAATGGCGTGGATGTCACCGCGCAGGACTATGCCGTAGCTGAAGAGATGTACGGCCAGCAGCTCGGCAAAATGCCGGAAGACGCGAAGCGATCCACGATCGTTGATGCGTTGATCGAGTCGCGGCTGATGTCTGAGGCCGCTCGGAAGTCAGGCATACAGGACGACGAGGAATACAAGCGTCAGATTGCTTTCTTCGAAGCGCAAACCCTTCGTTCGATCTTCATGCAGCGGGAGCTTTCAAAGCGTGTCGACGACGGGGCGGTTCGGAAAGCCTATGATGAGCAAGTGGCCAAGATGCCTGTGGTCGAGGAAACGCGCCTGCGCCATATGTTGCTGCCGACAGCCGAGGCCGCAGATGTCGTCATCGCCGATCTGAAGGCAGGCAAAGATTTCTCGGCGATCGCCAAGGAGAAATCGGCCGATCCCGCTTCGAAAGAGAAGGGCGGTGACCTGGGTTTTCTAACGCCCGGGCAAACCCTTCTAGAGATTGAAAGCGCGGCGGCCGAACTGAAGGCGGGGCAGTTCAGCGAGACACCAGTGAAAAGCGCGTTCGGTTTTCACGTCGTCAAAGTCGATGAGCGTAGGCCACGCGCGGCGCCACGGTTCGAATTGCTTGCTGGTGAAATCAGACAGGCGCTTGAAGCTGAAGAGGCCGCCCGCATCTTGAGTGATCTGCGATCCGGGGCCAAGGTTGAAAAGCTTGTTCCCGATGTTCAGGCCCCCGAGGGCGAAGACGGTCATCCGCACTGATGGTGTCCAGGATGTTCAACAGACGATTTTTTCTTTTCGGCGTCGTGGCGCTGGCTTCGACGGATGCCTTTGCCGACCCGGCTCCGGCAAAAAAGAGCAGGGCATTCAAGCTCGACAAACGATATCTGCCCCAGCTGGTCGACTTCCCTTTGGGGCAGGATATCGGCACCGTTGTTGTCGATCCCAAGAGTCGCTTCCTCTATCTCGTGGAAACTGTTGGTGTGGCTCGCCGCTACGGCATAGGTGTCGGCAAGGCAGGGCTTGCGTTCAGGGGCCAGGCGATGGTTGGCCGGAAGGCCGAGTGGCCGCGCTGGAAACCCACGGCCAACATGATCAAGCGTGACCCGGAGAAGTATCTGCGTTTTGCGGATGGGCTGCCAGGTGGGAAAAGCAATCCGCTCGGAGCGCGCGCGCTCTACCTCTATCGGGATGGCCGCGACACGCTATATCGGATCCACGGTACGACTGAACCTTGGACGATCGGGAAAGCGGTATCGAACGGCTGCATCCGGATGGTCAACGATCATGTGATCGACCTCTACAACCGTGTCCCCGTCGGCGCATCCGTCGTTGTGGTTTGATGAATGTGATAACGCAGCCAGGCTTCTTGCAGCACTGAACACCAGTGTTTGCAAGGAGATCAAAATGTCCCTCCAGGGCCCCGTTCCTCCAAAGGCAACCGACTGCTCGGCGCGCAAATAAGAAGCCCCGGCGCTGCATTCAGGATCTGATGCTGTCTCCGCCGGATCAGATACCGCACAATGGCATCAGATCAGTGCTGTTCGTGCTCGCACATTTCGTGGTTGGCGAGCGATCGGATCACGTAGCAATCACCGATGGTTGAGCCACCGCAACGGGTAGCGATGCGCTCGAGTTCCGTTTCCAGTTTGCGGAGCTTGGCGATCCTGCCGCGCACGGAGACCAGTTGCTCCGAAGCAATCTTGTCGGCACGCGCGCAAGGAACGTCAGGGTGCGCGCTAAGTTCGAGCAGTTCCCTGATCGCATCGATGGAAATGCCCAGTTCACGCGCATGTTTGATGAAGGTGAGCCTGTCCCGCTCGTCGGTTCCGTAGCGGCGCTGATTGCCTTTCGAACGCTCAACTGCCGACACCAAACCCATTTGCTCGTAGTAGCGGATCGTCGGAACTTTTACCCCGGTGTGCCGGGAGAGATCGCCGATCGTCAGCATCATCGGTCCTTCATGCTTGGACAGAGGGGCCAACTCCTCTAGTCACTAGAGAATTTACGGCAATGGTCACGAAAACTCAAGCTCGTGTCAGCAGGCGCCGAAGGCCGACCCACTTCGAGGCATCTTTTCAGAATCCCACGTCGTCGCTAAGGCTTCTTGACCATGATCATCCAGCCTAAGCCAAATGTGCCTGCCAACTGCAAGCAAGGTCTCCGATGAGCTCCGGACTGCTAGCCCTTCTTGATGACGTCGCCTCGATTGCAAAGGTCGCGGCCGCTTCGATCGATGATGTTGCCGCGCAAGCCACCAAGGCGGGGGCAAAAGCCGCGGGGGTGGTGATCGACGATGCGGCGGTGACGCCTCGCTATGTTGTCGGCTTCACGGCGCAACGCGAGCTGCCGATCATCGCAAAGATCACGATCGGCTCGTTGCGGAACAAGCTCATCTTCCTGCTTCCGGCAGCTTTGCTGCTGGGATGGCTGGCGCCATGGGCGATCACGCCGCTGCTGATGATCGGCGGTATCTATCTTTGCTTCGAGGGCGCGGAGAAGGTGCTGGAGACCTTCTTCCCGCACGCCGAGGCGGACAACGGCACCAAGACGAACACTGCGGTCGAGCCTGCCACGTTCGAGAATGAAAAAGTCCAGAGCGCGATCAGGACGGATTTCATCCTGTCGGCGGAAATCATGGCCATAACGCTTGCCGCGATACCATCCTCAAGTGTTGCGACGCAGGCCGCCATCCTTGCCGTGGTCGGCATCGGCATCACGCTCGGGGTCTACGGTGTCGTCGCCATCATCGTGAAGGCCGACGACTTCGGATTGGCCCTGGCCAGGACCAAAGGACGTTTTCTCGGACTGGGCACAGCCTTACGCGCCTTCGGAAGAGGAGTCGTGACCGGGATGCCCTACTTCCTCAAAGCACTCGCTGCCGTGGGAACGGCTGCCATGATCTGGGTTGGTGGCGGCATCCTCGTGCATGGCCTCGAGACATTCGGCTACGGCACCCTCGCGCACCTCATCGAGGCTGTGGCAGAAAAGGCTGCACACTCCGTTCCCATGGCCAGCGAGCTGGTCGCTTTCCTGGTTTCGGCGGCAGCAGCCGGGCTGATTGGCCTGGCTGTCGGTTTGCTGACGATCCCGGTTGTCCAGAAGATCGTCGGCAAGCCCCACGTTACGGCATGAGCGAAGCCGGGGCGCTTTGAACGAGCTACCGGGAGGCGCGTTTTATTTATTTGCTTGCGCATACAAATAAATTGAATCGCAGCCGACTTGTTATATGTATGCGCATGCAAATATAAGGACAGCACGAGAGAGCGGACAGCTTCTCGATGAAACGACGACCGAGGCGACCCCCGCCACGCGAACCGCAGTTGGAAAAGGCCGTCACGGGCACACCGGTCATGAAAGGAAGTAGACAAATGAACTGGCTCTATCTCGGGATTGCCGTGATCTTCGAGATCGCGGTCGCGATCAGCGCAGGCAACGCAAAGGGGTTCACCAGACTGTGGTGGACGATCGCCACACTGGTCACCGGTGCGATAGGCACCTTCTTCCTCAGCCTTGCCCTGCTCACCTTCGACGTCGGTGTCGGTTACGCGATCTGGACCTCGGTGTCCGGCGTAGGGATCGTCATCCTGGGCGCAATCTTCTTCGGTCAGCAGCTCAACTGGAAGAAGGCTCTCGGTATCGCTCTGGTCATCGGCGGCGTCGTCGGCCTGCGCCTCAGCGGTGCGGCCTGAAAGCCTGCCGTTTCATTTGCTTCACGGAAATCGGAAAGGAAAAGAGATGACACTCTCCCATGAAAATCGCCAGAGTGCCGGCCGGGCCTGGATCATGCTGCTGCTCGCCGGCGTTTTTGAAATCGGCTACGCCCTCAGTGTCGGTGGCAGCCAGGCGTTCACCGTACCGGGCTGGTCGATCGCCGCGCTGGTCTTCTTCCTGCTCACACTTTACTTCCTCAGCGCCGCCCTGCGGACCATCGACGTCGGCATCGGCTACGCGGCGTGGGCGGGCATCGGTTCCGTCGGCGCCGCGGCTTTCGGCAGTATCCTGCTCGATCAGCCGCTTACGCTCGTTCAAGCCTTCTGGCTTGGGGTCATCATCGTTGGTGTCGTGTGGCTGAAGCTCGCTGACAGCGTAAAGCTTCAAGGACAGGCCTGATGGCTGTCGATGTTCCTGCCCGCTGCACGCAACTCATGGAGGCGACCGTCGCCAGTGCTTTGGACCATGTCCACAAGGGCGGCATCCCGTTCAGTGCTTTGGTCGTCGATCAGGACGGCATCATCCTCGGAAGCGGCGTCAACCGCGTCCGGGAACATCACGATCCGACCGCTCACGCCGAAGTCGAGGCTATTCGTGACGCTTGCCGTTCGCACAAGACAACCCGCCTGGCAGGAATGACGCTTCTGGCCTCGGGAGAGCCCTGCGCGATGTGTTATGTGAGTGCGCTGCATGCGGGCCTCGCGCAGGTGTTCTATGCCGTCGACCGCGACGAGGCTGCCACGCATGGTTTTGACTATCGCGGCACGTATGGCCTTTTCGCTCAGGACCCACGGAGCTGGCGGTCGCCGGGAGGCTCGTTGTCTCAACAGGCCTGTCGCCGTTCCTGGCATTCCGCTCGCGCGCATCGTAGCGGTCGCCGCTCTTGAGCAGGCTATTGCATGGACATACATGTGATGTCCGCGATCAGGCGAAACGGAGTCCGTAGATCATGCCAGGCAAAAGCGATTCATGGCTCAGGCTGATCCATGCCGTGACGGGCGTCGAGGCCGAGCTCGGCGAGGTTCTGCAAGGGCAACACGGCCTCGGCCTTTCAGAGTACCGTGCATTGCAGATCCTGTCGCGATCGGCGAATTCCGAGCTCAGGATGCAGGATCTGGCCACGCATCTGCGGCTCAACCAGAGTTCGGTATCGCGCATGGTCGAGCGGCTGGAGCGCGGCGGACTTGCTCTTCGCGACCTTTGCCCCGACGACAAGCGCGGGGTCTATGCGGTTCTTACGGACACGGGGCGCGCGCGTCTCGCCAGCGCGCAGCCCGACTATGAGGCGGCGCTGGACAGCGCCCTCCGGGACCATGGCGGCGAGGAACTGCTGTCGGCGAAGTTCGTCGACGCCACCTGAAGTCAGCCAACGGTGCCGAGATCGTCGGAATGGCCGGCCTCCAGTCGAGGCCATTGCGTGATTGGCCGGCCACCCGTGCGCATACGGTGCTTGCCTTCCCCCCACCCTCGTGGCCAGCCGCCTGGCGAGTCCTCCCACAATTCCTGCCGGCCATAGACCGTCAGATCGAGCAGGCGATAGCTGTTGTCCATCGCTTCGACGCCGCGCCTTGTCGTCCAATAGGTTTCGAAGACATCGTCTTCCTGCCGCAGGTAGCAGATGAGGTACATCATCCCCACCGGGCGAGGGGAGAGCAGGGCTGCGGCCGAGTCCTGGACCGAATACCAGGGCATTTCCCATCCCATGAAGTTGCGATAGCGGGCGCTCTCCTCGTATGGGCCCTGGCAGAACGTCGCGTAGGTGACGTCGCGGGAATGGATATGGGACAATTCACGGACCTGCGTGGTGAAGAGCGTGCAGCCCTCGCACTGTTCCGGTGCCGGGCGGCCCGGATACCACATGAAGTAGTAGGCGATCAGCTGGCGGCGGCCTTCGAACGCGTCCAGCAGCGTTACCGGGCCATTTTCACCAACGAGCCGCGCCGACCCATCGACCTTGACCATCGGCAGCCGGCGGCGAGCAGCCGCAATTGCGTCGCTCTCCCTTGTGTGCGCTTTCTCCCAGGCGCGTAGCGTGTCGACCTGGCGCTGGTAGCTGCTCCGGATGACTGTGTTAGGTATTGCGCTGGTATCTCCAACAGGATGTTGCATCGTCTTCTCCTCTCGGATTGCCTCCGTCTCTCGGAGTGGTGATCGCCAGACTAGGGGCGGACAGGGGATGACGAGAGTTACAATGGTGGCGGGATAAGGCAGGCTCCCTGACGGATGCCAGAAACACGAGCTCGGATTGACGGATCGATCGATGAATGAATTCGATTTTGGAGCACGCAATGCGAGGGAATTCCGGCACCGAGCCTTCTGGGCGCTGTTCGAGGAGCGGCATCCGGTCGAGCGCTCCCGACGAGTCAGGCATGGACCCTGGTTCTGGCAGCGCGGGTTGCCGGAACTCAATCTCGTCGTCACCATGTATGTGGCGCCCGAGCAGAATGTCGTGGGTGTGTTCTTCGGCCGCAACGAGCGGCTGGGTGCCGTCGATACAAAAATCCGACTGGAGCCGTTCAGGGCCGCGATCGAAGACAGGCTGAAGTTGAAGGCTGAGCAGGGTGGGCAGGACTTCGGCGTCAATGCAATCTGGCGGGTCAACTGTTTCCCGGACGATAACTGGGCGGCCATGGCCGACTGGCTCGTTACCGAGGCAGGGCGCTTCGAGCGGGCGGTGACTGAAGTGCTGAGCGCAGAGCCGTGAGCTGGCCGCAAACATTCGGCCGCAAATCTCTCGCGGAATTCCTTCTGTCGAGGTGGCGTGGACAGGTCCCGCTCGGCAGACTGTTCTGGCGCGACATGATCGTTGCCGGGACGATCATCAACCTGGCGATCTCCGTCTTCGCCCTGCTGGCGCTAGGCGCGGGGTTGCCGCTTGCTGCCGCCCTCGCGGTTCATCTGCTGCCCTTGCCGTACAACCTCTTTCTTTTCATTGCGGTTTGGACAACAGCCGGTCGTCGACCGTTCGTGATAGCCGTTGCCTATCAGCTGGCGGCGACGGTCTGGCTCGTTTTCGTCACCGTGGCGTAGGGCGTTTCCTCCTTTCGCGGAGACGCTCTAATTCATTGTTTTCGCAATTCCGAACGGCAAACCGTTACACGCTTTTCCTGCAATTGCTCGAGCGCTTCATGCGATGGCGGCGAGATACCGGTCTACGGAAATGCGCATCGCCTCCCTGGCTCCGCCGATCACATTGCTTCCCCACCAGGCGCCGTAAATGTCGTCGTAGTCGAAGGGCTCGAGTGCCGTGGCGATGCGCCTGACGGTGCGTGCGTTGAGCGGGATCTGGTTCGGATAACTGTACATGAAGGAGAGATGCCGGCGCGTCGGTACCACCTGCAGGATGTCGCCGGAGAGGATGGCGTTGCCGCCATCGCGCTTCCAGTGCAACACCTGCCCGCCGGCGAAATGACCGCCGCAGCGGATGAGGGTCAGCGACGGGTTCAGGGGGAGCGTTTCGCCCTCCCAGAAAGCGACCGACGGATGCGGTCGCATCACCCACTCGCGGTCGTCGGCATGGATATGGATCGGTATGCCGCCAAAGGCTTCGCTCCACTCGGCCATCGCCGAATAATAATGGCAGTGCGAGATGGCTATCGCCTGCAGGCCGCCGCGCCGCTCGATCTCGGCCACGGCCTCGTCGCTGACAAGGCTGACGCAATCCCACAGAACGTTGCCATCAGGTGTTTCGGCCAGCAGCGCGCGCTGGCCGATGGCAAAGCGGGGCTCCACGCCGAAGGCAAGTACACCTGTATCGTCCTTCATCGACAGTCGGTGCGTCCCGGCGAGGTCCTCGAAAGTTGTCCAGGCCTGGCCCTCCCAGCGCACATATTGGCGCTCGTCCTCGCAAATAGGGCAATGCTCGGGCGGCAATTCGGTTTCGGCGAATTGCACGCCGCACTGCAGGCACATGAAATGTGTCATTCTCTCCTCCGGCTCCCAACCCACAGGTGGACATAGGTCAGCCGGAGGCGATACGGAAGGGCTTGGGAAGGGCCGTCAGGCAGGTTCGAACGTCAGCGCCACGCCGTTGATGCAATAACGCAGGCCGGTCGGCGGCGGGCCATCCTCGAAGACATGGCCGAGATGGCTGCCGCAGGTTGCGCAATGCACTTCGGTGCGCACCATGCCGTAGCTGCGGTCGACCGTGGTCTCGACCGAGCCGTCGACCGGATCGTTGAAGCTTGGCCAGCCGGTACCGCTTTCGAATTTGAGCTTGGATTCGAACAGCGGGCTGTCGCAACCGACACATTTGAAGGTGCCGGCGCGCTTTTCATAGAGAAGCGCGCAACTACCCGGTCGCTCGGTGCCGTGGTGACGCATCACCTGATATTGCTCCGGCGTCAGCAGCGCGCGCCATTCGGCGTCGGTACGGGTGACGGGATAGGTATGGGTGTCCATGAATGATCTCCTTGCCTTTGCGGCTTGTTGTTCGTTGCAGAGGATGTTCGTTCAAACATAGGCATTCGTTACGCGCCTGCCCAGCCACTCCCGTCGGAGATGTTGGTCAGGTCGTGCCGTTCGCTTCTTCCTGCTCATGTCGCAGTGTGGCGATGAAACGCCTGGTGCGCTGATGCTGCGGATTGCCAAAAACCGTTTCGACGGGTCCCTTTTCGACAACGACGCCGGCCTCCAGGAAAACCACCTCACGCGCTACCTTCGAGGCGAGCCTCAGGTCATGTGTCGCCATGACCATGGTGGTACCCTCGGCGGCAAGTTGGCCGAGCACGTCGACGACCTCCTGGGCAAGCTCGGGGTCGAGAGCCGAGGTTGGTTCATCGCACAGAAGCACGCGTGGCGAAGGCGCCAGTGCCCGTGCAATGGCGACGCGCTGCTGCTGGCCACCGGACAAGGTCGCCGGCCATGCGTCCGCCTTGTGTGCCATGCCAACTTTCTCGAGCAGCGAAAGCGCCCGCTCGCGCGCCTTGTCCTCGGGCCACTTCAAAACCGTGACCAGCCCTTCCATGACGTTTTCGATAGCGGTGCGGTGCGGAAACAGCTGGAAGTTCTGGAACACCATGCCAGTCTGGCGTCGCAGTCTCAGCACATCACCCGACGAGACCTTGCCGCCCGGGTGGAAGGTCAGGGCTATCTCGCCGATCCTCACCGTGCCGGTGGTCGGGATTTCCAGCAGATTGATACAGCGCAGCAGTGTCGACTTGCCGCCGCCCGAAGGGCCGACAAGCGCGGTGACGCTGCCTTCCTTCATGGCAACATTGATGTCCTTCAGGACGACGTTGTCGCCAAAACGCTTTTCCAGTTTGGAGAGTTCGATCACGAGCGCGCCTCCAGGAAACCGCCATAACGGCCGAGCCGGGCCTCGAGGCGTACCTGCAATGCCGACAGGATCGAGCTCATCGCCAGGTAAATCAGCGCCGCTTCGACATAAAGGATCAATGGCTCATAGGTCACGGCGACGATACGCTGCGCCGACTGGAACAGTTCCGGCAAGGTAATGGCGGCCGCCAGCGAGGTGTCCTTGACCAGCGATATGAAGGTGTTGGACAGCGGCGGCACCGCGACACGGCCGGCCTGCGGCAGGATGGTGCGGCGCATCGTCTGGCTCCAGGTCATGCCGATCGAATAGGCCGCTTCCCACTGCCCTTTGGGCACCGAGCCGATGACTGCGCGGATGATCTCCGACGAATAGGCGCCGATGTTGAGCGTGAAGCCGATCAATGCCGCGGGGAAGGCATCGAGCACGATGCCGACGCTCGGCAAGCCGTAGAAGATGAGGAACAGCTGAACCAGCAGCGGCGTACCGCGAATGATCCACACGTAGAAACGGACGATCGCCGCCAATGGCCACGGCCCGAACAGGCGCAGCAGCGCAGCGCCAAGCCCGACCGCGAGCCCAAAAGCGAATGAGAGAAGGGTGAGCGGTATGGTGAAGATCAATCCAGCCCACAGCAGGGGACCGAGCGAATCCAGCATCAATTGCAGCCAAGGTGGCACGAACTGTTCTCCCTCCGGGCCTGTTCTAGAATTTCATCATAGATAGTCGCAGAAAACACAAAAGCGGCGCGCCGCCAACGGCACGCCGCCTTGTTTGAGTGAGCCGGGTAAAATTCCCGGCCCGCAGCGGGGACTTATTTTGAAACGTCCTCGCCGAAATAGGTCTCGGAGATCTTCTTGTAGGTACCATCGGCCTTGATCTCGGCCAACGCCTTGTTGATCGCGGCGACCAGTTCCGGGTCGCCCTTGCGCACGATGACACCGGAGTAGTCGGCGTTGGCTTCCTGCGCGACGATCTTCACCTTGGCGTCAGGCTTGTGCTTCTTGAAGTCGAAGAAGGAAAGACTGTCGTTGATCGTGCCATCGACGCGGCCGTTGAGCACCAGCTGGATCGACTGGTCGAAACCGTCGGTGCCGACCAGTTCCGCGCCATTCTTCTCAGCGATCTTACCGAAATTGGACGTCAGCGACTGCGCCGACTTCTTGCCCTTGAGGTCGGCGAAATCCTTGATTTCGGTGTTGTCGTCGCGGACGATCAGCACGGCCTTGGAGGCGATGTAGGGATCAGAGAAATCGTATTTTGCCTTGCGCGCTTCGGTGATGCCGACCTGATTGATGACAGCATCATAACGCTTGGCATCGATGCCAGCGATCAGCCCGTCCCATTTGCCCTCAAGGAACTCGGCCTTGACGCCAAGCCGTTTGGCGATCTCGCGGCCGATCTCGACATCGAAGCCGACCAGCGCGCCGGACGTGTCGTGATAGGTGAAGGGCGCATAGGTGCCTTCGGTGCCGATCTTGAAGACACCCGCCTGCTTGATCTGATCGAAATCAGCACCGGCATGACCAGCGGTTACGGCCAGGACTTGCAGGGTTCCGGCCAGGAGCAGCGATTTCAGCCATTTCATCTTTTTGTGATCCCGTAATATCGGCGGACAGCAAATGTCGGCCTTTGGAGAGGTGCTGGAATGTGACAGAAGCTTGCCTTGCGAATAAGGAATGAAATTTCGAAATGAATCGATTTTGGGAATTTCATTCTCTTTTGAGGTTGCGGTCAACGCGCGGATGAACCGCACCATTCCGTTTCCGGGAGGCTTCGTGAGAGCGGCCGGGGAACCATTACCCGCATAGCACGTTTGGGGGAGGCCTTCGGGATGCAGACCTTCGGTCGATCCAGCCAGGTTCAACGGGCAGACGGGAAAGTCGCGATGCTTCAGGATAGTGCAGGGCGTATCATGGTCCGCGCGGCAATGGCCGCTCCCTATCTGGAACGCGACCAGGAGCATGATCTGGCGCTTCGCTGGAAGGATGGCCACGATCAGCATGCGCTGAACCAGATCGTCGTTGCACACATGCGGCTGGTCATCGCGATGGCCGCGAAGTTCCGCTATTTCGGCCTGCCGGTCTCCGACCTGATCCAGGAGGGCCATATCGGCCTTCTCGAAGCCGCTGCCCGTTTCGATCCCGAACGTGAGGTTCGCTTCTCCACCTATGCAAGCTGGTGGGTGCGGGCCTCCATGCAGGACTATATCCTGCGCAACTGGTCGATCGTGCGCGGTGGGACCAGTTCAGCGCAGAAGGCGTTGTTCTTCAATCTGAGGCGCTTGCGCGCCCGTCTCGGCACTGGAACCGAGGCCCTGTCAAACCAGGCTCTCTATCGCGAGGTTTCCACCGCGCTGGGCGTTTCTGAAACCGATGTCGCCATCATGGATGCGCGACTGTCGGCACCCGACAGCTCGCTCAACGCGCCGCTGACCGACGATGGCACCGGGGCGGAGCGTGTGGATTTCCTGGTTTCGGATGGGCCGCTGCCCGACGAGATCGTCGGCGACACCATCGACGTCGAGCGCCGCTCCGGCTGGCTGAAGCAGGCTCTGGCGGCTTTGAACGAGCGCGAATTGCGGATCATCGAGCAGCGCCGGCTGGGCGACGAGAGCGCTACCCTGGAAGAGCTCGGCGAGACGCTGGGCATCTCCAAGGAACGCGTCCGGCAGATCGAGGTACGGGCGCTGGAGAAGCTGAAACTGGCGCTGGTGAAGCAGAACCCGGAATTCCTCGCGGCCTGAACGTTCGTCGATCCGTCGACGTCAGAATACGCGCGCGATCGCCATGGTTATGACGGTAACGGCGAGCAATACCGCCGCCAGGCGCTCGCCGCGTATCGCCTGATCAAGAATGCTGGCGGCGTTACCCTCAGCGCCAATGCGTCGTGCGCGCCCGACCAGCGCGCCCTGAACACCCGCGGCAACGATTGCCGCTGCTGCCCCCACCGCCAGAATCTGTTCTTGCGTGCCGAAATAGCTGCTGCCGTGAAACAGATACCAGAGAACGGCGCCCGACAGGACGGCCATCGTGGCTGCCCCCATCTGCGGTGCGAACAGCGTTGTGGCCAGCCGGCCGTCACCCGTGCGTGCCAGCACGAAAGTCGAGCCGGCCCAGAACACGCCCGACATGACATGCAGCGCCAGTGCGATCATGAAAATGTACTGCATGCAAAGACCTCCACAAATTCGCGACCATCGAATTGATAGATATCTAACTGTTAGATGTCAATCTATTAGACGTCGGCCTTTTGTATGCTAGTGTCCGGGCATGCCTAAACCTTCCGCCAAACCGATCGGTCTCGACCTCGCTCAAACCGCCAAAGTCGTCCGGCGCGCGCTGGATGATGCGATGATTGCCAATGGCGGATCGCTGCCGGTCTGGTCCGTGCTGATTTCGGTGAAGTCACGGCAATTCGGACACCAGCGCCAGCTCGCGCAATCGGTTGGTATCCAGGGGGCGACGCTGACACATCACCTCAATGCCATGGAGGCGGATGGCCTGCTGACCCGCCGTCGCGATCCAGCCAATCGGCGCAAGCATCTGGTCGAACTGACGCCGAGCGGCGAGGCGATGTTCCTGCGACTGCGCGAAACGGCAATCGCCTTCGACCGGCAATTGCGAACTGGCATGAGCCAGGACGAACTCGATCACACTCGGTCCGTGTTCGCGCGCCTGCGTGCGAATGTCGATGGAGAAGGCGTGGAAATGAGAGACGAGGCTGAAGCCGAGCTGTAGGCACGGATGTTCGCGCTCGAAACCGACGCCGTAATGCTATCTGTCGGTAACGATCTTGACCTTGTCGCCGGTCGAAACCGTCGCCCCCGGTCCCATCGCGTTGAGCACGCGGAACAGGTCGAGCTTGCGGTCGACGCCGACCATCTGCGCCGACAGGGTGCCGATCGTCTCGCCCGGTCGCACGGTGACGACGCGGATACGCAGCGGCTTCAGGGCGGCCTTCTCGGCTGGGCTCAGGACACGGAATGTGCTGCTCACCGAACGTGCGACAGGCTCGAGTGACGTTCCCGCTGCAGGAGCGGCCGTCAGCAGCCGGTAGACCTGGCCGTTGGCGCGGATGACGACGATATCGAACTGCCAGCCATCGGCACGTGCCTTGGCAACCGCGGCTTCATTGCCATTGATCGTCTCCTGGCGGACAGTGGCGTCTTCCAGGCCGGCAACCCAGCCGCTGCGGATATAATCAGGCAGCGTGACGTCCTTGTCGATCGTCACGCCATCGAAACGTACCGCCATGTCGCCGGGACCGGTGGCGGTGACGGCCGCTGCCGAGTTGTCGATGACGAAACCATCCGGCACGGCGAACGACACGCCGAGCTTGGGATGCAGGAAGGTATTGCCGCGCACATAGCCTTCCTCGGGCGTGTCGCCGTAGAGAAGACCGTCAATGCCGGCAAGATAGGAATCACGGTCACGGGTTCCGAAGCCCGGCTGGCCGAACATCCGCGCGTGGCGTTGCGCCAGATCGATACGTTGGGGCGTATTCGGATGTGTGGCGAGGAAGTCGAGGCTGGCGTCGGTCGCACCGCTGACCGAGCGGAAGCCGGCATAGGAGGCCATCGACTGCAGGAAGCGGCCGGCCGCGTAGGGGTCATAGCCGGCTTCACCGACCGACTTGATGCCGATGGCGTCTGCTTCGAGTTCCTGATTGCGCGAGAACTGGGCGAGCCTCAGCTTGCCGCGGATGAGGGCTGCCTTGGCGTTGGGATTGTCGCCGAGCACATCGGAGACGACCTTGGTGGCGAGGCCTTCCTCGGCTTCCAGCTGCTGGCGCTGCAGTCCGTGGTTGGCGGTGACGTGGCCCATCTCATGTGCAATCACCGCGGCGATCTCGGACGAGTCGTTGGCGAGCGCCAGCAAGCCGCGGGTGATGTAGAGATATCCGCCCGGCAGCGCGAAGGCGTTGACGTTGGGCGAATTGAGGATGGTGATGCGGTAGGTCTGCGTCGGGTTGGCCGACACCACGGTCAGCCGGCCGACGATCTTGGCGACCATGCGCTCCAGTTTCGGATCGGAGTACTCGCCGCCATAGGTGGCGAGGATGCGAGGGTGCTGCGCCTTGGCAAGATCGGCAAGGCGGCTGTTGGCCTGCGCGTTGTCGACGGTAACCGGCCTGTTCGAAGGCTGGAAGCCGGATTCCTCAACCGAATTCGGCATCACCGACTGGCAGGAGGCAAGCGCAAAAGCCACCCCGGCCAGTGCGAGCATGCGCACCGGGGTTTTCTTGCAGCTCATGTCCAGGCCGGTCGACAGGTCGGCTTCCTTCTTCGTCTCAATGGAGCAATCTACGATTGTGCCCGACAATCTGCGGTGGACCTAGCCACACACGAAGCAGATTGGCAAGCAACGACGATGATGCCCCCAAACCGGTTTGACCGCAAATTATGTCGGCTTCCGGGCAAGACAAATGCCTGAGTCGCATAATCCGTTCCAGATTTCCCTGGTGCAGGACCAGTCAAAATGTGGCGGTGGCCACTCTTTTCCGGCGCTCGGCTAACCTTCGTCGGTTGCGCCGGCGTATCGTTGGAAGGCTGCCGGACCATTCGCGGAAAAGAAATCGCCTGCTCCGCCACTTGCGGCAACCGCGCCGTTCTCCAGGAAAACGACATGAGCAGCGATGCGGCGTGCGTCCTGTGGCTGATGGGTGACGAAGAGCGTGGTCATTTTTCGTTCGGTCTGAACCGCCGCCACGAGATCCAGCATATCCTCGCGCAGGGCAGGTCCGAGCGAAGCAAAGGGTTCATCCAGCAGAAGCACCGGTCGGTCGCGGACCAGGGCCCGCGCCAGTGCAACGCGTTGACGTTCGCCGCCGGAAAGCTCGCGTGGCAGGCGTTTGTCCTTGCCCGCCAGACCGGTGCGTGCGAGCGCGCCGGCGATGGTGGCGCGGTCGGCGGCGGTGAGGGCGAGCGAAGGCGAGATACCGAGGCCAACATTGCGGAACACATCGAGATGAGCGAACAGGTTGTTCTCCTGAAAGACCATCGAAACCGGCCGCTCGGACGGTGCAACGCTGGTGAAATCCTTGTCACCGATCAGGACACGCCCGGAGCGAGGTGTTTCGAACCCCGCCACAAGGCTGAGCAATGTCGATTTCCCCGAGCCGCTCGGCCCCATGATGGCGGTGATTTCGCCGGCAGGAAATTCGACGTCGAAAGTGAGGTCGACCTCGCCATAGCTGAAGGTTGTCCTGTCGAGATGCAGCGACACCTCCTGTCGAGCCGGCATATCGGCGGTCATGAGGAACGTCCCTTTCCGAGCCGGTCGGCAAGCAGGATCAGCGCGAAGCAAACCAGACCCAGCAGCAGAGCCAGCCCCGCGGCATCGGCGGTACGATAGCTGCCCATGCGCGCAAGCAGAAGATAAGGCAGCGTCTGCAGGGAATCCGAACCGAACAGCGCGATCACGCCGAGGTCGCCGAGCGACAAAGCCATGGCAAAGGCGAAAGCGGTGGCAAGCGGGCGTCGCAGAACCGGCCAGTCGATCAATCTCAAGCGGGCCCAGCCGGTGATGCCAAGTTGTGCGCAAAGCCGCTCATGCCGTTCGCTGGCCGCGTCATAGGCCGGACGAATGGCACGCAGGGCGAAGGGCATCGCCATGATGGCGTTCACCGCAACGACCATGGCCGGGGCGATCGCGAAAGCGCTGCCGACATGGCGTAGCAGCAAAAACCAGCCGGCGCCGATGACGATCGGTGGCACGACCAGCACGAAGCCGGCTCCGGTATCGGTGGCATATTCCAGCAGCGACCGACCACCGGTTCTGCCACGGCGGGCAGCCAGGCCATGCCGCGCCATTGCCAAAGACAAGGAAAGGGCTGTGGCAAGCAGGGCCGAGAGGAATGCAAGTGCCGCGCTTGTCGTGACGGCCCGATGCACGGCTTGTTCGCCGACGAGGCGGACAAGATCGGATTGCACCCCGGCGGCTATGGTTGCCATCATCGGGCCAGCGACGAACAACAAGGCGAGCGTGATGAGCAAGGCGTTCAGGGCTGTCTCGCCATCACCGATCGAAAGGTAGCGGCGCGGCGCCACGGAAAGACCGGCCTCGGCGGCCGTGTTGGCGCCGAGGCGCGAAAGCAGGGCCACGACGGCGAAAGTGAGCAGGACCTGCAGCAGCGTCAGCGCAACCGCACGCGCTGGATCGAAATCGAAGCGCAACGCCTGATAGATGGCGACTTCCAGCGTGGTTGCGCGCGGCCCGCCGCCAAGGATCAGCACGATGGTGAACGAGGTGATGCACAGCATGAAAACGAGACCGGCGACACCGGGAAGCGCCTGCCGCAGCGCCGGCCATTCGATGAAGCGGAAGGCAGGGCGCACGCCCATGCCGAGTTGGCTGGCAAGCCGCCATTGGTCCGCCGGAACGGTCTGCAACGCTTCTAGGAAAAGCCGCACGCAGAGTGGCAGATTGAAGAAGACGTGGGCGACAAGGATGCCGGAGAGACCGTAAATGCCCGGCCAATCCTCGCCTGCGATCTTTGTCAGGAAAGGCGCGAAATAGCCGGCGCGGCCATAAAGAGTGAGAACCCCGAGTGCTGCAACGATGGCGGGTAGCGCCAGAGGCACCGCGAACAGCTGCAGAATGAAGTTGCGGCCAAAAAAACCGGGATGACGCGCCAGCGCTCGTGCCACGAACAATGCCGGTACGACCGACAGGCAGGTCGACAGCACGGCCTGCCACAAGGTGAAGCGGACGACGCGAAGAAGATAGGAATCGAAAGCGGCAGCCGCGCCAGAAAAATCGCCGGCGCTTTCGATGGCAAGGCCAAGCAAAGCACCGCCGATCAGGACGGCGACAAAGGTCAATGCAGCGATCCCCGCGCCGACACGTCTGTCGCGCAATGCAGCGGGGTGTGCAGCCTGAGACAATGGTTTCGCCGTCGTTCCTATTTGCTCATCACGTTGAGCCACTCATCCACCCAGGCCTTGCGGTTTTTCGCAATCTCCTCGGGAGTGAAAGCCAGGGTCTTGACCGGCTTCACCAGTTTGTCGAAGGCCGGATCGAGCGGCTTGTCCATCTTGCTGGCCGGGAACATCCAGTTGGTTTCGGGGATCACGTCCTGGAATTTCGGGCTGGTCATGAAGGCCATGAATTTCCCGGACAGCGGGTTTCTGGCGCCGGTGGTGGTGATGCCAGCGACCTCGACCTGAAGGTAATGGCCCTCGGAGAAGGAAGCTGCCTGGTAGCGATCAGTCTTTTCAGCGATCATATGGTAGGCGGGCGAGGTGGTATAGGACAGCACCATCGGCGCTTCGCCCTTGGTGAACAGGCCGTAGGCCTCGCTCCAGCCCGGCGTGACCGTGAGCACGCGGTTCTTCAGCTTCGCCCATGCCTCTGGTGCCTTGTCGCCATACACCGCGCGCACCCACAGCAGCAGTCCAAGGCCGGGCGTTGAGGTGCGTGGGTCCTGGATGGCGATCTTCTGGGTCGCGTCGCCTTCGACCAGATCCTTGAGGCTGGCCGGCGGTGTCTTCAGCGTCTCGGTGTCATAGACGACGGCAAAATAGCCGTAGTCATAAGGAACGAAGGTGTCGTCGTTCCAGCCGCCCGGCACGTCGGATGCCGCGGTTGCGCCATGCGGAGTGAACAGGCCAGTTGCCTTGGCATCCGCTGTCAGGTTGGTGTCGAGCCCAAGCACGATATCGGCCTTCGTGGCACTGCCCTCCAGCTTGACGCGGTTGAGCAGGGCGACGCCATCCGCAACCGAGACGAAATCGACCTCGCAGTCGCAGTCCGCCTCGAACGCCTTCTTGACCTGGGGGCCCGGACCCCATTCAGCGGTGAAGCTCTCATAGGTATAGATGGTCAGCTTGTCTTTCGCGGTCGCCGGCAGCGTGGCGGCAGCGAAAGCGAGAGCGGAAACCAGGACAGACAGAGTTTTGCGCATCGGCGCCTCCTTCACTTCGTGACAAGGGAACTGGCGCTTTGGCTAAGCGTCTAATCCCTCCGCCGGTACAAACCGGATCAGGTTCAGCGGGTTGGCTTTTCGCCTCTCAGCCGGTTCGCGAAGCCGCGATCTGGCACCCCGTTAGAGCGGCCTGAGACATAGAGCGGGCGACGGTGGCGCGCAAGCGTTAGTTTGCCGGATGAAACGGGCAGGCTCCGCACGCCCTTCCGTTTCCGCATAGGGGCTGGTAAGGGCGACGCCCATGAGCACATTCACCCTTCTGCTTGGCGGCGAGGTCATCCAGACGCCGCGGCTCGAAGCCCAGGTCGCCGGCACGCGCGTGATCGCCGCCGACTCCGGCATCCGGCATGCGGATATGCTGGGGCTTACGCCTGAGCTGTGGGTGGGGGATTTCGATTCCGCACCAGCTCATTTGCCGCCGCATCTGGCGAAGGTGCCGAAGGAGCGGTTCCCGGCCGAGAAGGATTCCACCGATGGCGAGCTCGCCGTCTCGATTGCGCTTGATCTCGGTGCGGCGAAGCTGAATCTCGTGGGTGCCTTCGGCGGCGCCAGGGCCGATCATGCCTTCCTGCATCTGGCTCTGGCGCTCAGCCTGGCCGAACAGGGGACAGACGTACTCCTGACCAGCGGTGCGCAGGAAGGTATTCCGGTTCTGCCTGGCCGGACGGCGGCTTTCGATTATGCCGAAGGAACGTTGTTTTCAGTGCTTGGCTTCTCGAAACTCACCGGGCTCACGATCAAGGGCGCCAAATGGCCACTGAATGCGGTGGAAATGCCTTTCGGTTCGTCCCTCACCATCTCCAATGCGGTGCAAGGCAAGCTCGAAATAGCGCTCGGCACTGGCCGTGCGCTCCTGCTTGCTCATCCTTACCCACTTCCCGAAAGCTGACATGGCGCCGCCCCTTCTCAACCTGACTGGCATCAAACTGACCTTCGGCGGCACACCTTTGCTGGATGGCGCCGAACTCGTGGCCTCTCCCGGAGACAAGATCGCGCTGGTCGGCCGTAACGGTTCCGGCAAGTCGACATTGCTCAAGATCGCCGCCGGCATGATCGAGCCGCAGGATGGCGAGGTGTTCCGTCAGCCGACGGCAACCGTGCGTTACCTGCCGCAGGTTCCAGACATGGACGGTTTTGCCAGCGTGCGTGCTTATGTCGAAGCCGGGCTGGGGCCGGCCGACGATCCCTATCGCGCGACCTACCTGATGGAGCATCTGGGGCTCACCGGAGAGGAACGCCCTGCCGATCTTTCCGGCGGCGAAGCGCGGCGGGCCGCATTGGCCCGCGTCATGGCGCCGGAACCCGACATCCTGCTGCTCGACGAACCGACCAACCATCTCGACCTCGCCGTCATCGAATGGCTGGAAGAGGAGCTGGCGCGCACCTCCTCAGCCTTGATCGTCATTTCCCACGACCGTCGTTTCCTGCAGCGCATCTCGCGTGCCACGGTCTGGCTCGACCGCGGCCAGACACGCCGGCTGGAAAAGGGCTTCGGCCATTTCGAGGAATGGCGCGATCAGGTTCTGGAAGAGGAGGAGCGCGACCAGCACAAGCTCGGCCGGCAAATCGTGCGCGAGGAGCATTGGCTGCGCTACGGTGTGACTGCACGGCGCAAACGCAACATGCGCAGGCTCGGCGAATTGCAGTCGATGCGCCAGCGTTTCCGCAGCCATCGCGGCGCAGAAGGCACCGCGACGCTGGTGGCCAGCGACGCAGCCGAATCGGGCAAGCTGGTGATCGAGGCCAAGAACATCGAGAAGAGCTTCGGCGATCTCACCGTGGTGAAGGATTTTTCGACCCGTATCCAGCGTGGCGATCGTGTCGGCCTGGTCGGTGCCAACGGCGCCGGCAAGACGACCTTGCTGAAGATGCTGACCGGGGAGACGAAGCCCGACGCCGGCACGGTGCGGCTGGGAGTCAACCTCGAGATCGCTGCTCTTGACCAGAAGCGCGAGGCCGCCGATCCGGATGAGACGCTGTCGCATTACCTGACGGACGGGCGTGGTGAAAACCTCGTCATCAATGGCGAGCAGCGCCATGTCGTGTCCTACATGAAGGACTTCCTGTTCAAGCCGGAACAGGCGCGTACGCCGGTGCGTGAACTTTCCGGCGGCGAACGGGCACGGCTGCTGCTGGCCCGCGTCCTGGCGCGACCGGCGAATCTGCTCGTGCTGGACGAACCGACCAACGATCTCGACATGGAAACGCTGGAACTGCTGCAGGAACTGGTGGCGGGTTTTGCCGGCACGGTCATCCTGGTCAGCCACGATCGCGATTTCCTCGACCGTACGGTCACCAGCGTGATCGCGCCCGACGGCGGTGGCCGTTGGGTGGAGTATGCCGGCGGCTATTCCGACATGCTGGCGCAGCGTGGCGGCACCAAGCTTGAGGACCGCAAGGCACGCAACGGCCAGTCCGCAGAGCCGAGAGCAGAGAAGCCACGCGCGGAGGTGCCCAAGGAGACGGCCAGAAAGCTCTCCTTCAAGCAGAAATTCGCCCTGGAAAATCTGCCGAAGAAGATCGAAGCGGTGACGGCATCGATCGCCAGGCTGGAAAACAACATCGCCGATCCGGCCTTCTACGAGCGCGACGCGGTTGGCTTCCAGAAGACGATCGCGGCGCTCGACAAGGAACGGGCCACACTCGCCGCACTCGAGGAAGAGTGGCTGGAACTGGAAATGCTGCGCGAAGAACTGGAAGGCTGAAGCGCTGTTCGGCTGATGCATCCTTATTCCGACAATCGGCAAAATCCGGCATTGATCTTGGCGGGGCGGATCGTGCTACCGTTGGCGAGTATTCGTTGGCCGACGGAGGAGGAGTTTCCATGGCAGAACCGACCGGGTGGCGTCACATGTCGAGCGCGCCGAAAGACGGCAGCCGGGTTCTGGTTACGGTGAGATCATCCGAGCAGGGACCTGCGGAAGTCGACGTCGCCTATTGGGCGAGGGCCGACCAGTTCGGCATGGAAGGATGGCGGGCCAATGATTCCTATCCCGGCCATATGATCGAATATGCCGATCCCGAATTGAAATGCTGGATGCCGTTGCCGAGCGCCAACGCGAACACGAGTGCGCTGGCCGATATGCCGAGGCCCTGGGAAGGCAGCGAAGAGGAACTCTACGGCTCGGGCATCTAGGCCGCGAACCCACAAAAGCAGCCCTCCGGTGTCGCGGATGTCGACATGCGGGTCGACTTCGGTACCTGGCATCTGCAACAGATTTTTCGCTTGGAAATCAACGACGCCGTCGCATCGCGAAACCTGGTATCCCGGCGACACGACGAAGCTTCAAACTCCTCTTGACTTAGAGTGCACTCTAACCGGTAGCTTTCTCTGCGTCGTGACGAAAGAAGGCGTTGATGAAGATTGGCGAGCTGGCAAAGCGTTCGGGACTGTCTGCCCACACCATCCGTTATTATGAGCGGATCGGGCTGCTTCCCCATGCCGACAGGGACCAATCGGGCCAACGTGATTACGACGCATCGATCCTGACCTGGATGGAATTTCTCGATCGTCTCAAGACGACCGGGATGCCTATACGGGAAATGCTGCGTTACGCGGCCTTGCGGGAGCGCGGCGGCGACACGGAAGCGGAGCGCGGCGCATTGCTCGAGCAGCACCGTGAGCGTGTCCGTGCGCATGTGGCCAAGCTGCAAGCCTGCCTTCTCGTCCTCGACACCAAGATTGCCGGATATGCCGGCATGAAACAGAGGATGAAGGACTATGACGCATCAATCCCCGGACGTCAGCGAAAGCCGGCTGGACCGCGGCAAGCGGGCGCTCGCTGAAATCGACGGCGAAGCCGGCCACAAGGTTATTGCCGCTCTGGCCGACGTCGCTCCCGATTTCGCAAACTACGTGTTCGAGTTCTCGTTCGGCGACATTTACAGCCGCCCTGGCCTCGACCTGCGCGCCCGCGAGATCGCGACCATCGCCGCGCTGACGGCGATCGGAACCGCGACCCCGCAACTGAAAGTCCATATCGAGGCGGGGCTGAATGTCGGGCTGAGCAAGGACGAAATCACCGAAATCATGATCCAGATGGCGGTTTATGCCGGCTTTCCCGCGGCGCTCAACGGGTTGTTTGCGGCCAAGGAAGTCTTTGCCGCCAGATTTCCCGTCCAGGAGGGCGAAGCGGCATGATTGAAGCTTCTCCGCTCCAGAGTATCCCGGCTCTCGATCCCACGTCATCGATCATGCTTAATGGATCGTATCTGGATCCCGCCCGGCGCGTAACCACATTTGCTGGATATATTATGAAGTACTTTCACAAGGCTGTGACGTTGGTATAGCCTGATACAAAGCTGAGAAATCCAGTGCGTATCAAGGTGTTGCAGGCATGCGTATTCTTGAAGCTGGTTTTGGCTGTTTCAGGCGCGAGGGACCCATTTTCCTCCTTTGCTGCCGCTTCATTTCGGCATCGCTGATCTGCATCTTCGCTTTCGGCACGCTGACGGCATCCCCGGCGCTGGCCGACGAGTGCTCATCGCTGGCGCGCCAGATCCGCAGCAGCGGCAGTGGAGGCACCAATCCGCAACAGGCCCAGCTGCGGCGACAGCTTGTCGCCATCCAGGCACTCGAGCGGCGGCGGCAGTGTTCGGGCAAGGGCTCCGGCGGTTTCTTCGACCCCTGTGGTGACCTTGCGCGCATGCGCGCCGATGTGCTGAGGCAGATGGCGTCCGCAAGCGGAGGACGCGACGCATCCGTTCTGCAGGCTCGTTACATCGCGCTTGGCTGTGTGCCGGAGCGACGCGAACGGCCGGCGCGCGATACCGCTTCGGGTCCGATGTCGATCGGCGGTGCTTCGATGCTCTATTGCGTGCGGCCCTCGGACGGCTATTTCTTCCCGGCACCGAAATCGCAGTTCGCCAGGGATACAGACCTGAAGGAGACCACTGACCAGTGCCGCTTCATCTGCGATGATCCAGGCATGGAGGTATTCGCCCTGACCGATCCCAGCCTGGAAACCGATGAGATGGTCTCGGTCGCCGAACGCAAACCCTACAAGGATCTGGCGACGGCGTTTCGTTACCGCGACGCCGCGGCGTTCAAGAGCTGCGACCTGCGACGTTACTACAGCCGGGTCAGCGAAATGCGCGCACGCACGGTAACGCCGGGCAATATGGAAAACGCAGTCATTCCGCTACCAGCGGGGAGGCCGGAACAGAACGTGTCGGAGCTATCGGCTGTCGGCGCGATGAACGGCAATTTACCCACGCCCCTGGCCTTGATGGAAGAGCCTGCAATCAATCGAGCCGTGCGCATCGTCGGACCGGCCTTTCTGCCGAATCCTTGAAGACACCTGCCAGTCTTTTCGGGCAATCGGAGCAATGCAGCCGCCGCACGGCAATCTCGTGCTGTGTCATAAACGAATTGAACGGCGGCGGCTGACGCCAATGCTTGATGTCGCCGTTATTTCGTCCCACATCGGTCAGGATGAACAGTGACGCGCGGGAGCATGATGGTGGTGTGCTGTGGGGCTTGACCCCATCGCTGATCCTGCATGCGCTTATCATCGCGCTTCTGGTCTACGGTTCGTCGAGGCTTCCGCAACAGCATCCGGACGATGGAGCGGTCAGTGTCGTCATGGTGCCGCCGCCCGAACAAGTGAAGCCGGAACCGGTTCCGCCGCCAGAGACCAAGGTCGAAAAACCGCCGGAACCGAAGGTCGAAAAACCGGTCGAGCAGAAAGTCGAAAAGCCGTCCCCGCCGCCGTCGTCCATCGAAGAGCTGAAGCCTGTTTTCCAGTACGGAGCCAAGGATTCCGGTCCAAGGCGATCCCTGGACGGCAACAGCGCGCAGGAAAGCTCGGCGTCGCCGACGAAGACAGAAGATCCGAAGCAGCCCGGTGGCGTGAAAGACAGCGAGAACAAATCCGCAGCTGAGCCGGAGCGCCAGAAACAGGAAGACACGGCAAGCAATCGCGAAGCCATTCAGGATGCAGCGAAGGATGGGAGTTCAGCGAAGCCTGACCAGCCAGAGGCCAAGGCGGCGGGTGCCGATGAACAGGAGGCCGTGACCGATGGATCCGGCGAAATCGAGCTTCCCGTGGCTGCAGCGGCGCCACAGCCCAGGCCGGCAAGAGGGCCGAAGCCGGCAAGCGCCGGCCCCAAAAAGTCAAGTTCCGCGGATGTGGCCGTCGCCGCGTCGCAAGGATATTCCAGCCTTCCGGGTGTCAGGCGGCTCTATTCGCAAGGCGCGACCGGCGATCCCTTCGCCGGGGCCTCGATGGACGGGGTGCCGCGTGATCAACGGGCGGGCAAGCTTTGCGCAAGTGCATTGCAGCAGCAACTTCTCGACGAAGGTTACTTTCCCGGATTGCTTCCATACCGTCTGCTCAAGTCGGGCAATGTCCTGGACGTTCCGGACGCCACCTTTCGCACGCGAACGGCATGGTACAGGGTGAGCTTCAGATGCGAGGTCGACGCCAATGCGACGCGGGTGTTGTCCTTTGTTTCCCGTACCGGAGCTCTTGTCCCGCAGGCTGAATGGGCAGCCCTCGATCGGTCTGCCCGAAAACAAGATTTGTAAAAGTGCCAGGGGATCTAGTCTAGACCGCTATGACCGCTATGGCTGCAGCGATCACCCGGACGTTTTCGCCTGCCAGGCCTTGAGTGCCTCGTCGAAGACCTTGTCGCCGGGCAAGCCCTTTTCCATGGTGATCAGCGCGCGCCGTCCCGATTTGTAGACGACTGGGATGTCGATCCATTCCTGGTTGCGCAGCAGGGTCAGGTTGGCATCCTGGTCGGCCTTGGTGTCGTTCAGCGCGACCAGGAAATAGCCGTCGGCGATCTTGGCGGGCACGCCGATCAGCGGGCTGCCGGCTTCCTGCTCGGACGTCTTCATGGCGATGCGCAGCACATTGTCGATGCCGCCGCCTTCGAAGCCCTGCGGGGTCAGGAAGATCATCTCGATGATGTGGCTGGCCGGCAGGGTCTGGTCGGCGTTGCGGCGGATGGTCATGCGCAATTGCACGTCCTTGGCCGGCACCGTCACTTCGGCACGGATCGCCGGCTCTGGAGGCGCGTCGCCGCCCGGCGATTCCTGGACAACGGACCAGACGATGTTGCCTGGCTGGGCCGATCCTTCAGCCGAGCTGGTGCGTTCCTCGTAATAGATCGCCTTCTGGCCGACCGGGATTGCAGCCGGCTGGTTTCCTGCTTCCGGCGCGGGAGGCGTCGTTGCAGGAGTTGCCGGGGCTTCGGTGCCGGATGCCGGCGGTTGTCCCTGCGCTGGTTGTGTCTGGGCCGGCGGTGTTGCGGGTGGCGGCGTCGTCAGGGCCACGATGGACGTGCCTTCGCCAACGCTGGTGCTGCCTCCGGCGCGACCCGGGTCCGTCTCCTTGCCGTCGGGCAGCAGGCGCTGGGTGAGTTTCTGCGACTCGCCATTCTCCGCCGCTGGAGCGGGGGTCGGGCTGGTGGCCGTGTTCGGTTGAGTGGGCGCCGGTTCGGCGGGCTTAGCCGGTGTCGCCGGCTGCGCAGGCGTGTTGTCGGCGGTCTCCGTCTTGCCGAGGCCGAACATGTCCTTGAAGGCGTCCCTGTTCAGCCAGATGCCGTATCCACCGCCGCCCAGGACCGCGAGCGCCACGACTGCGGCGATGACGCGGCTGAACCCACGCTTCTGTTCCGGCTCCTCGATGTCGTCGAAGGTTTCGTCGGCGACATCGTCGATAGACTGATCCCTGAAGACCGAATCGTGGGTCACCCGTTCGGCTTCACGCCGCGTGTTGGCTTCGAAGGCCTGCGCCAGCGGGCGCTCGGGCGTTGGCTCTGTCGGTTTGCCAAGGTCGAAGATGGGTTTGGTTTCAGCCTTTGGTTTGGGCCAGACCGGCTCAAGCGCCGGTTGTGAGCCGAACAGGTTAGGCTCCGACTTTGGCGCGGGAGTGGATTCCAATTTTGGCGCGGGAGCGGGCTCCGGCTTCAGCGCAGGCTGGGGTTTCAGGTCAGGTTGACGTGCTTCTGGCAGCGGGCGCTGCCAGGAAGGCGGCGCAGAGCGTTCGTCCGTGCGAGCGGGCGCCGGCGTTTGCGGTGCGGGAACCGGCGTCTCGGTTTTCGTCGCAGGTCGCGCGTGGCTCTGCTGGGTCCGGTTGCGATCGATCGAGGAGAAGATGTTCTCGAGTTCCGCAAGGGGGTCGAGCGGTTGTGCCGTTTTTGTGTAGTCTTTCTCGACCGCGTCAATCGCATCCTCGAGCGCCTTGCGCTGACGATCGGCAACCGCGGCAGGCGGCGGCGGGTTGATCGCTGCGAGCTTGCTCTCGATGGTGGCGCGCGCCTTGTCGTAGACCTTGGCGCGTACGTCCGGCGTCGTCTCGCCGAGCCCATCGAGCGTCTTTTTCAGAACCGCAACGAAATCTGCCATGCTTCAATCGAACCTGTCGTTCGTTTCCAGGACAGGCCCCCCGCAAATCAGTGGGCCGGTCAGGTCTTTGACAATTAATCTTCAAACGGATCGGTCACAAGTATGGTGTCGTCCCGCTCAGGGCTGGTGGAGAGGAGTGCTACCGGCGCACCGATCAATTCCTCGATGTAGCGCACGTATTTCACTGCCTGTGCCGGCAATTCGGCCCAACTTCTCGCCCCTGCAGTCGTTTGCGACCATCCCTCCAATGTTTCGTAGATCGGCTTAACCGCAGCTTGTGCCCGCATTGAGGCAGGCAGATAGTCTATCCGCTGGCCATCGAGTTCATAGCCGACGCAGACCTTGATCTCCTTCAGCCCATCCAGAACATCGAGCTTGGTCAGAGCGATGCCGGTGATGCCCGACGTCTTGACCGTCTGGCGCACCAGAACGGCGTCGAACCAGCCGCAGCGGCGCGGGCGACCGGTGTTGACTCCGACCTCGCGGCCGACCGTAGCCAGATGCCGCCCGACCTCATCGTCCAGTTCGCAAGGGAAGGGCCCTTCGCCGACGCGTGTCGTGTAGGCCTTGGTGATGCCGAGCACATAGCCGATCGCGGTCGGCCCGAGGCCCGAGCCGGCTGCAGCCTGGCCCGCCACCGTATTGGAGGAGGTGACGAAAGGATAAGTGCCGTGATCGTTGTCGAGCAGCGCACCCTGCGCGCCCTCAAACAGGATGCGGGCGCCAGTCCGACGCTTTTCATCCAGCACACGCCAGACCTGGTCCATGAAAGGCAGGATCTCGTCGGCGACGGAGGTGAGTTCGTCATGGATCGTCTGGGGATCGACCTCGTTCAAACCCATGCCGCGCCGCAGCGCGTTGTGATGGGTGAGCAGACGCTCGATCTTGAGCATCAGCGTTTCCGGCTCGGCGAGGTCGATGAGGCGGATCGACCGGCGTCCCACCTTGTCTTCATAGGCCGGGCCGATGCCGCGCCGGGTGGTGCCGATCTTGAGGCCTGAATTCCCGTCTTCGCGGATAGCGTCGAGCTCGCGATGTAGCGACAGAATCAGCGGGGCATTGTCGGCGATGCGCAGGATTTCCGGGGTGATCGTCACGCCCTGATCCCGCAGTTTCTGCAGTTCCGTGATGAAGTGGTGCGGGTCGACCACCACACCATTGCCGATGACCGAGAGCTTGCCCTGCACAAGGCCCGAGGGCAGCAGTGCCAGCTTGTAACTGACGCCATCGATGACCAGTGTGTGACCGGCATTGTGGCCGCCATGGAAGCGCACGACCACATCGGCGCGGTCGGCCAGCCAGTCCACGATCTTGCCTTTGCCTTCGTCGCCCCATTGCGAGCCGACGACCACCACATTGGCCATGTCACTATCCCTTGCTCAACACCAAAAGCGGGCCTCGAAGCCCGCCACGACAGGCCCATATAGCCCCAAGCCCTCCGTTGCGCGACCCTTTCTTTGCCGTGAAAGGCATTCCTAGCCACAAGATTTTGGCCTTTTGCATCATTTACTTGCATGGAGCAGCACCATAGTCGGGTTGTCATCGTCCGGGCCGATCCGGCGGAGACTGCCGCATGCACCGCAAAGCCTATGTCCTGCTTCTTCTCACCACGCTGCTGTGGGGCGGCAACGCCGTGGCTGGAAAACTCGCCGTCGGCCATGTCTCGCCGATGACGCTGGTGTTCTTCCGCTGGGTGCTGGCCGTGGTCATCCTGCTGCCGATAGGCGGCCGCGCCTTGGTGGAAGACTGGCCGGTCATCCGGCGTCACCTGTTCCTGCTTCTCGTTCTCGGCGCGTGCGGCTTTTCGCTTTTCAATGTGATTTTCTATGCCGCGCTGAACTACACGACCGCGATCAATGTCTCGATCGAGCAGGCCAGCATGCCGATCCTGATCATTGTCGCGAACTTCCTGTTCTTTCGTCTCAGGATCGGCTGGCTGCAGGCGCTTGGCGTCTTGCTGACCATCGTCGGTGTCATTCTCACCGCGAGCCACGGCGATCCGACACAACTGCTGAAACTCAACCTGAACTTCGGCGATGCGATCATGCTGATCGCCGTCGTGCTCTACAGCGGCTATTCGGTCGGCCTGCGACTGAAACCCGCCCTGCAATGGCAGAGCCTGATGTTGGCCCTGTCGATCGCCGCACTCGTGGTTTCGGTGCCGTTCTTCATCTGGGAAGTCGCCAGCGGCACGGCCATCTTTCCGGATCCGGCAGGATGGGCGATCACACTCTACACAGCGCTCGGCGCGTCGGTGATCTCGCAGCTCACCTATATTCGCGGCATCGAGCTGATCGGCGCCAATCGCGCCGGGCTTTTCATCAACCTGGTACCGATTTTCGGCACCTTGCTGTCAATTCTGATCCTGGGTGAGGATTTTCACCTCTACCATGCCATAGCCTTGGCGCTGGTCTTTGGCGGCATCTGGCTGGCCGAGCATGGCAGCCGTCGCTCGGCTGCCTGAACGGTGTCCGCAATCGTCAGGGCTCATCGGCCGCTTGTCCTTTGCAGGATATGGCCTAGGTTGATGCGCGGAGACCCGACTAGGGAAGCTGGATATGCAGGAGGGGATCGGAGTTCGAGGCGGGACGCCGATGGCGAAACCGGTTCTGTTTCTTCGAGGCCTGCAAGGCTGGAGCCGAGGTGATCTCAGTGGTGACCTGTTCGCCGGCCTGACCCTCGCGGCGATTGCCATTCCCGAGCAGATAGCAACAGCCCGCCTGGGCGATTTCTCTCCGGAACTTGGGCTCTTCGCCTTCATTGCCGCCGTGCTCGCGTTCGCGTTGTCTGGTGCCAGCCGGCTCTTATCGGTGGGCGCGGATTCGACCATCACGCCGATCTTGGCCGGCGGACTTGCGCTGATCGCGACTTCGGGTTCGCCACATTATGTGACGATGGCCGCGCTGCTTGCGCTGATGGTAGGGGCGATCGTTCTGGTCGGCGGATTGCTCAGGCTGGGCTGGATCGCGGATCTCCTGTCCGTGCCGGTGATGGCTGGTTTTCTTGCCGGCATTGCCGTGCACATCCTGGTGTCGCAATTGCCGGAGCTGCTTGGCCTGCCGCCCGGCAGTGGCAATGTATTTCAGCGTCTGGCGGCTGTCAGGGCCGATCTCGGCCAAATCAATTTCTGGAGCCTGGCGCTTGGCGTCGCGGTGTTCGCGATTGTCACGGGATGCGAGCGTATAAGCCTGCGCATTCCAGGCGCGCTGATCGCGCTGGCACTGGCTACGCTGGCCGTGACCGCACTCGACCTGACAGTTCGCGGTGTCGCGGTCCTGGGTAGTCTGCCTGCGGGTCTGCCGGGTCTCGGCCTGCCGCAGGTGAGCTTCGACGACATGCGTACGCTGGTTCCGCTGGCTCTGCTGGTGGCGATCATCGTCATGGTGCAGACGGCTGCAACGACGCGCTCCTTCGCTGGTGATTCGGGCCGGCCTGCCGATGTGAATCGCGATTTCGTCGGCGTCGGTGCGGCCAGCCTGCTGTCCGGACTGGCGGGCGCCTTTCCCGTCAATGCCAGTCCGCCGCGTACGGCCATCGTCAGTGAGACCGGCGGACGTTCGCAGCTCTCCTGCCTGATCGCGGCGGCAGTCGTGCTGTTGCTCGTGCTGTTCGGGAAAGGCCTGCTGGCCAACGTGCCGCAAGCCGCTCTTGCCGGCATCCTGTTTTTCGTGGCGATGCGCATCCTGCGCTGGCAGACGTTCCTTGGCACGTTTCGCCAGGCGCCGCTGGAATTCGTGCTGATCATGATCACGGCGATTGCCATCATCGCCCTTCCGATCGAGGTTGGCGTGGCCATCGGCATTGGCCTTTCCCTGCTGCATGGCCTCTGGGGCATGACGCAGGCAAACGCGATCGAGTTCGAGAAAGTACCCGGCACATCGATCTGGTGGCCGCCGGGGGCCGAGCCCGCAGGCGAGCGGGTCCCCGGCGTGCTGGTGCTCGCGTTCCAGGCTCCACTTTCCTTCGTCAATGCAGAGAGGTTCGCTGAGGATTTCCGGACGATGATCGACGCCCGCGTCGTGAGACACGTCGTCTTTGAAGCAAGCAGCGTCATCGACATAGACTTCACCGCGGCGCAAGCCCTTCGGGCGGTGATCGGGCATTGCCGAAAAGCCGGCATCTCCTTCCGGATCGCCAGATTGGAAGCGGTACGGGCACAAAGAGCACTGGAGCGGTTCGGCATCGTGGCGATGCTGGGGCCGCACGCCATTTTCCGCAGCGTCGACAACGCCATAGCAGACATCATCACTGGCGAGCGGGACGGGCGTGAGCAGACGCCGCCGCCATCAACTTCGGAAGGATGAACCATGCCACGGAACATCGTCCCAGTCCTGCATCCGGTATCCGTCGCCGAATTGCGCCCGACACAAATGACCGTCGGCCTGCGCGAGGTGGCGCTCAAACGCAAGGAGCTGCGCGCGTTGGCGGCAGGCAAGAAGGACGATTTTCTCGGGCTACATCTCATCCCTGCGGTGATCGGCCCAAAGCAGCGTCCCTTCGTGGTCGACCATCATCATCTTGCCCGCGCCTTGCATGAAGAGGGTATCGGAAAGGTGCTGATCAGCGTGCTCGCGGACCTGTCGCGGCTCACCAAGGAAGAATTCCTGGTTTTCCTGGATAACCGTGCCTGGATGCATCCTTTCGATGCATCGGGGCGCCGGCGCGCTTACGAAGACTTGCCGAAATCGGTCGACAGGCTGGTCGACGATCCGTTTCGCAGTCTGGCTGGCGCGGTAAGAAGAGCTGGCGGTTACGCCAAGGACACGACGCCGTTCGCGGAATTCCTTTGGGCGGATTTCTTCCGCCGGCGCATTGATCCCGGCCTCCTCGCCGACAATTTCGACAGGGTAGCCAGGAAGGCCGCCGCGTTGGCGCGGGATAAATCCGCAAGCCATCTGCCAGGCTGGAGCGGCCCCGACGACTGAGCATTCCAGCGTCGTGTCGGCAGATGCAGAAAGGCGCGGGGTTTGCCCGCGCCCTTCGAAGTCCGTGAAAGACGATCAGGCCGGACCGACGTCGAACTGCAGCCGCTTGGCCGAATCGATCGTCTGGTGTGCGCGCAACTTGGCCAGGACTTCTTCGGGGAACGGAGCATCGAGGTAGAGCAATGCGATCGCATCGCCACCCGGCCGATTGCGGCCGAGCTGGAAGTTGGCGATGTTGACGCCGTTCTCGCCGCAGACCGTGCCGAGCAGGCCGATGATGCCGGGCGCATCGGCGTTGGTGGTGTAGAGCATGTGCTGGCCCACCTCCGCGTCGAGATTGATGCCCTTGATCTGGATGAAGCGCGGCTTGCCGTCGGAGAAGCAGGTACCGGCGATCGAGCGTGTCATGTGTTCCGTCTTGACGCTCAGCTTGATATAGCCGTCGAACACGCCCGATTTGTCGCGCTTGACCTCGGCGACGATGATGCCGCGCTCCTTCACCATGATCGGCGCCGACACCATGTTCACATCGGCCACCTGGGGCCGGATCAGGCCGGCAAGCGCCGCACTGATCAGCGCCTTGGTGTTCATCTGTGCCGTTGAGCCGTCAAACAGGATCTCGACTTCCTTGATCGGGTCTTCGGTGACCTGGCCGACGAAGGCACCGAGCACCTCGGCCAGTTTGACGAAAGGCTTCAGCCTGGGAGCTTCTTCTGCCGTGATCGAAGGCATGTTGATGGCGTTGGTGACGGCTCCCTTGACCAGGTAATCCGCCATCTGTTCGGCCACCTGGAGTGCGACGTTCTCCTGCGCTTCGGAGGTCGAGGCGCCGAGATGTGGCGTGCAAACGACATTCTCCATATTGAAGAGTTCGTTCTGTTCCGCCGGCTCGACTTCGAAGACGTCGATGCCAGCACCCGCCACCTTGCCGCTCTTCAGGCCCGCGATAAGGTCCTTCTCGACCACCAGGCCACCGCGCGCGCAATTGATGATGCGCACGCCATCCTTCATCCTGGCGATGGCTTCGGCGTTGATGATGTTGCGCGTCTTGTCGGTCAGCGGCGTGTGCAGGGTGATGAAGTCGGCGCGGGCAAGCAGCTCGTCCAGATCCACCTTCTCGACACCCAGCTCCTCGGCACGCTGTTCGGACAGGAACGGGTCGAAAGCAACGACATGCATCTTCAGGCCGACGGCGCGGGTGGCGACGATCGAACCGATATTGCCGCAGCCGATAAGCCCGAGCGTCTTGCTGGTGATTTCGACGCCCATGAAACGGTTCTTTTCCCACTTGCCAGCGTGGGTCGAGGTATTTGCTTCCGGGATCTGCCGGGCGACAGCGAACATCAATGCGATGGCATGTTCCGCCGTGGTGATCGAATTGCCGAAGGGGGTGTTCATGACGATGATGCCGCGTCGCGACGCGGCGGGAATATCGACGTTGTCGACGCCGATGCCGGCGCGCCCCACGACCTTCAGCCTGGTCGCTGCGGCAATCAGCTTTTCGGTGACCTTGGTCGCCGAGCGGATGGCGAGACCATCATACTGGCCAATGACTTCGAGCAGTTTTTCCTTGTCCTTGCCGAGGTCGGGCAGATAGTCGACCTCGACGCCGCGATCCTTGAAGATCTGCACGGCGGTGGTGGAGAGTTTGTCGGAAACGAGTACGCGGGGCGCCATTGCTGCCTCCTTGAAGAGTGATTGAATTGTTCGAAAAGAGGGCGGCCTCTTTGTTGGAGCATGATCTTCTCTGAAAACCGGTTTCCGCTTTTCGGGATCATGCTCCGGGGCCGCCGCAAGTCTGTGTCAGGCAGCGGCCTTGAGCGCGGCCTTCTGGTTGGCAAAGGCCCAGTCGAGCCATGCCGTCAGCGCAACCAGATCAGCCGTCTCGATCGTGGCGCCGGCCCAGATGCGGAGTCCGGGAGGAGCATCGCGATAGTGACCGATGTCGAAGGCGACGCCTTCCTTATCGAGCGCCGAGACGATGCCCTTGGCGAAAGCAGCCTGGCCGTCGGCGTCGAGCGCTGTGACATCCGGGTCGACGATCGAAAGACAGATCGAGGTATTCGAGCGCGTCTCCTCGACCGCAGCCAGATTGTCCAGCCAGGCCGTCCTCTGCACGAAGGCGTCGAGCGCTGCGAAATTGGCATCGGCACGGGCAATCAGCCCATCGAGGCCGCCGAGCTTCTTTGCCCAGTTCAAGGCGTCGAGATAGTCTTCCACGCACAGCATCGACGGTGTGTTGATCGTCTCACCCTTGAAGATGCCTTCAATCAGCTTGCCGCCCGAGGTCAGGCGGAAGATCTTGGGCAACGGCCAGGCCGGCTTGTAGGTCTCAAGCCGCTCGACGGCGCGCGGCGACAGGATCAGCATGCCGTGCGCGCCCTCGCCACCGAGCGCCTTCTGCCAGGAGAAGGTGACGACGTCGAGCTTGGCGAAATCGAGCCGCTGCGCGAAGGCCGCCGAGGTGGCATCGCAGATGGTCAGGCCTTTGCGATCATCCGGAATGAAATCGCCATTGGGCACGCGCACGCCGGAAGTCGTGCCATTCCAGGTGAAGACGACGTCGCGGTCGAAGTCAATTTTGGTCAGATCGGGAAGTTCGCCGTAAGGCGCCTCGAATTTGCGCACGTCTACGAGCTTGAGCTGCTTGACCACGTCGGTGATCCAGCCGGCGCCGAAGCTTTCCCAGGCGACCATGTCGACGCCGCGTTCACCGAGCAGCGACCAGAGCGCCATTTCGACGGCACCGGTATCGGACGCCGGAACGATGCCGATGCGGTAGTCGGCCGGGACCTGCAGGATCTCACGGGTGAGGTCGATGGCGTTGGCCAGCTTGACCTTGCCGATCTTGGCGCGGTGCGAGCGACCCAAGGCGGCATTCTTGAGCGCCTCGACTGACCAGCCGGGACGTTTCGCGCAGGGACCTGAGGAGAAATTGGGATTGGCCGGACGCACGTCCGGCGTGGGGAGAGCAGTCATCGTGGTCTATCCTTCCAGATAGTAAGCCCCTCGGTGGGGAGGGGTGGCCCACGGACGGCGATAGGACTTCGGCTTGCCGGCGTCAAGAGCAAAGTTTTTGTCGTTTGCGGGATATTGGCTTGGGGCGGCGGCAAAGCCACAAAAACAAACGGCAGGCCCACAGCCTGCCGTTTGTTTTTGTGGTGAGTGGACGTGTCCTACCAGAGATCGTAGCGAACACCGACCTTGAACTGGTGGTAGTCGATACCCTTGTTCAGGACCACCGCGTTGTTCTCGAACGAAACGTAGCGCGCGCTTGGTGCCGATTTGTATTCGTAGCCAAAGTCGAGCTCGACGTTCTTCGAGACCTGATAGGCAAAGCCGGCATTGAGCGAATAGATCAGCCCGAGCTGCTTTTCTGAGTCCGCCGAACCCTCATAGGTCCCAGCGTCGTCGCACCTGAAAGCCGTGGTTGTCGTCACGTTGCCGCCCTGGATCACCGTGGGAGACGGTTCGGTGCAATGGCGATCGCCCGTCGAACTGCGATACCTGGAATAGATCAGGCCAAGGCCACCACCGATGTAAGGTGTCAGGCCGGCAAACGTGCCGAGATCGACATAGAGGTTGGCGGTGCCATCGAAGGCGCTGTTGGTTCCGGCATTCTGCCCCTGGCAATTTTGCGATACACGCCGGCTGTCGTTAAAAACCGAATCCTCCCCGTTGACATTGTTAATAACCGTCGTCGTCGTCTGGGTTCCCTCGCAGCTCGACAGGAAATCGGTCGCGAATTCGCTTTTCGGCAGCAGGCCGAGGTTGAGCTCGGCGCGCAGGTAATCGGTGAGGTGATAGCCTATGCCGACCGAGCCGGAGACCGGATTGGTGCTTGATGAGAACGCCGCGGTGTTCTCGAAATACTTGTAGGGTTTGTTGAAATTGTACCCGACGTCGCCGCGCAGATACCACCCCGAACCAACCTCCACCGGTTGATATTCGGGCGCCTGATCAACATAGATCGGCGGATCGTAGTCGGCAGCCAGTGCCGACATCGGCGGCAGAAGCACTGCAGCAGCCAGAGCCAGCGCTATGTGCAATTTGAATTGCATGGATTCAAGCTCCCAAACCCGCGCCGATCACCACGCGATCACGGCCCCTTCTGAGAGCATTGTTAACTATAGTGGTTAAGTCACCGTTAAGGATAACGAACCGTTACCCATTTGATCTTGCTGGGCTTCGCGCAACTCCGGGAAAAGTGCGTGGTGGTTTTCCGTCCGGAATGGCCTGAAAACAAAGAGCTGGAGCGTTTCCGTGAAAAACGGAAACGCCCTGGCGGACGCCTGAACGTCTTGTCTCAGCGTTCGGTAAGCTTCAGCTCGATACGGCGATTCTTGGATCGTGCATCGTCGGTGTCGGTACCATCCAGCGGCTGATATTCGCCGAAGCCCGCTGCGACCAGCCGATTGGCCGGAACACCATTGGCGATCAGGAATTTGACCACGGAGGTCGCGCGCGCGGACGACAGTTCCCAATTGTCCTTGAAACGGCCGGTGCCCGAAAGCGGGCGATTGTCGGTATGCCCATCGACACGAAGCACCCAATTGATCTCGGGCGGAATTTCCTTCTGCAGTTCGATGATCGCATCGGCCAGCTTCTTCATCTCGACCTTGCCGGCGTCGTTGATTTCTTCAGAGCCGACCGGGAAAAGCACTTCGGACTGGAAAACGAAACGGTCACCGACGATGCGGATGTTCTCGCGGTCGGAAAGTATCTCGCGCAGGCGGCCGAAGAAATCCGAACGGTAGCGGTTCAGCTCCTGCACGCGCTGGGCAAGCGCGACGTTCAGACGACGGCCGAGATCGGCGATCTTTGTGTTGGATTCGCGGTCTCGTGTCTCAGACGCATTCAGCGCGTCCTCAAGGGCGGCGATCTGCTTGCGCAGCGCCGAGATCTGCTGATTGAGCAGTTCGACCTGGCTCAGCGCACGCTGGCTGACCTGGCGTTCGGTGTCGAGTTCTCCCTCCAGCTTGGTGGCACGCTGGCTGGCGGCATTGCCTGCACCTGAGCCGGCGTTCAGCAATTGTTGCAGGCGGCTTTTTTCGGCCTCGACCGCGGAGAGTGAAGCCTGCAGGTTGGCCAGAGAATCCTGAGCGTCCTGGCTGTTGCTCTTTTCCAGAGCCAGAAGCTGCGTCAGTTCGTTGATCTGGGCGTTGAGCCGGTTGAGCACCACATCCTTGCCGGAAATCTCGCGGCTGAGCAGGAACTGCGCCAGCACGAAGACGGAAAGCAGGAACATGATGGCAAGCAGCAATGTCGAAAGCGCATCGACGAAGCCCGGCCAATAATCGATGTGGCGATAGCTGCGTCGTCCCCTCGCGAGCGCCATTTAGTTGCGCTCCCGGCTTTTCAGGGCCTCGGCGATCTTGTCCAGTGTTGCGCGCATCGCCTTCTGCTCATCGGACTGCGCTTCCACCCAGTCGCGCATGATCTGCTGTTCGGAGCGCATGTTCTTGACCAGCCCGGAAATGCCATCGGCCAGATTGGCCATCGCGGTCGCGACGCGCGGGCTGGAGCTGTCGCTCTCGCTCATGTGACGCAGGCGCTCCGAAAGAGCGCGCAGCTCGTCGGAAGACTCCGAACGCGATGCATCGGTCGTGCCGACATCCGAAGAAAGGTCGGTGACCGTCGACAGCCAGTTCTCGAGCTCGGTGTAGAAGCGGTTTTGCGCGCGGCCGGCCTGCAGGTCGAGGAACCCAAGCACAAGTGAACCGGAGAGACCGAACAGCGAGGACGAAAAAGCGGTGCCCATGCCGGACAAGGGAGCCGACAGGCCCTGCTTCAATGCGTCAAGCACGGCTGCCGCGTCGCCCGAGCCGGGATCGAGCGACTGGATCGTCTCGCTGATCGAACCGATCGTATGCAGCAGGCCCCAGAAGGTTCCGAGCAGGCCGAGAAAAACCAGCAAGCCGACCAGATAGCGCGAGGTGTCGCGGCTTTCGTCGAGGCGGGTACCTATCGAATCGAGCATGGTTCGCATGGCGCTGGTCGAAAAAGCGAGCGAGGACGAGCGACCGATCATCGCTTTCATCGGGGCAAGCAACACCGGTTCGGTGGTTTCGGAACCAGCCCGGAACGAATTCACCCAGCGCACTTCGCGAAACAGCCTGCCAACCTGGACGAAAGCCAGCAGGATGCCGACGACCAGTACGCCGACGATCAAGCCGTTGAGGCCGGGATTGGTGACGAAAGCCGTCTGGATCTGACGGGAAAGGACAATGGCGATGAAGGCAACGATGGCCAGAAAGATCACCATCGTCAGCACGAAAACCTGTGGACTGGAAAGCTTGTGCGGGTCGTAGCTCAACACATCCGAACCCCGGCCAGCAGTCATGGATTTGAGAAAGGTCATTCCTGCCCCGTTTGCGATGTCGTCGCCGAATAGGATTGCCGCGACTCTAAACGGAAATGTGACGAAATTGGAAGGCGCCGAAATGCAGTGTCACAGCCGGTTGATGACCAGGCTGTCCAGCATGGCGGCAAAATGCAGGCCCGCGCCGGTGACGACGAAGCCGTGCCACAGCGCGTTGTGGAAACGCAGACCCTTCCAGACAAAGAAGATGACGCCCAGCGAATAGACGATGCCGCCGGCGAGCAGAAGACCGATGGCGGTTGGTGGCAGCGTTCCGACGAGCGGTTCGACCAGAACAATCCCGCTCCAGCCGATGGCGAGATAAAAGACGATGGCAAGACGGTCGAAGCGACCGGGCAGGAAGACCTTGATGGCGATTCCGGCAACAGCTGCCGTCCAGATCAGACCGAGCATCCAGCCGGCAAGCGTCGCGTCGCTGAGCTGAGCCAGAAAGGGTGTGTAGGTAGCGGCAATCAGCAGGTAGATCGCGGCATGATCAAACCTGCGCAACAGCCATTTCATGCGTGATGTAACGGGCCAGAGATTGTAGGCCATCGACACGGAAAGAACCGTAAGCAGTGCCACGACATAAAACACCGCGGCCACATATTCACCCGGCCCAGCGTGAAAGGCAGCCAGGGTCAGCATGGCCGAACCCGCAGCAATCGCCAGCACGATGCCGACGGCGTGGACGATGCCGTCAGCGATCATCTCGGCACGCGAATAGTGCCATCGCCCGACAAAGGGGATGTCGATAGCCGTCTCGGGCCGGCCTTCACTCATGGGTTCACCTGCATACACTTTATCTGGGCAGTCGCAGGCGAGTATTTCAAGCTTCTGTAACGGTTTCGTGGCTGCGGCGTACTTCACATATCGGCCGAAAATCGTAACCGATTTTCGCGAGGTACGACGCTATAACTCGTCAGAGCGTGCCTTGCGGGGTGTGCTAGCGCTGGGCGAGCGGCTTCTTCAGCGTCGCAAGCAGGGCGCGATGGATCGCCTCATTGCCGGCAACGAGGCTGCCGCTCTCCAGCATGCCCTGGCCGCCATCCGGATCGGAGACATAGCCACCTGCTTCGCGCACCATCAGGATGCCGGCAGCGATGTCCCAGGCCGAGAGCTTGTCTTCCCAATAGCCGTCCATGCGACCTGCGGCGACATAGGCAAGATCGAGTGCTGCCGAGCCGAGGCGACGAATACCGGAGACTTCGGCCATCACATTGCGCAGCTCGATCAGGAAATTGCCATGATGCCCGCGGCCGAGATGTGGTACGCCGCAACCGATCACCGTGTCGGACAGCTTGTTGCGCGCAGCGACTCGCAGCCGGCGATCGTTCATGAAAGCGCCGCCACCACGCTCCGCCGTGTAAAGCTCATCCATGGCGGGGTTGTAGATGACACCGGCAACGATCTGCCCCTGGCGCTCCAGCGCGATCGAGACCGAGAAGATCGGAATGCCATGCAGGAAATTGGTGGTGCCATCCAGCGGGTCGACGATCCAGCGGTGCTGATCGTCGTCCCCGCCGACCGTGCCGCGCTCTTCCATCAGGAAGGCGTAGCCTGGCCGCGCCTTGGAAAGCTCGGTAAAGATGATGTCCTCGGCCTTGCGGTCGGCCTGGCTGACATAGTCGCCCGGCCCCTTCATCGAGACCTGCAGGTTCTGCACTTCGCCGAAGTCGCGTGACAGCGAGCGGCCCGCCTTCATCGCGGCCTGGACCATGACATTGAGAAGGGCGGAACGCGCCATGCTGGGTAGTCCTTGGTGTACAGGGGCCAACTGGTGCTGGCCTGGCCTCAAAAATGCAGGCAGGCCGGCCAAGCTGCCGGCCCTGGATATCAGTCCGCGCGGCGAATGTAGGTGATTTCGTTGGTGTCGACGATGATGCGTTCGCCCGACGAGATGAATGGCGGGACCAGAACGCGGATGCCGTTCTCGAGCACCGCCGGCTTGTAGGACGAAGCCGCCGTCTGGCCCTTCACGACAGGGTCCGCCTCGGTGATGGTCAGCGTGACCTGATCCGGCAGTGCGATGCCGATCGGCTTTTCTTCGTAGAGTTCCACGGTGACGGTCATGCCGTCCTGCAGGAAGGCAGCGCGGTCACCGACGAAATCTTTCTGCAACTCAAGCTGCTCATAGCTTTCGGTGTCCATGAACACCAGCATCTCTCCCTGCTCGTAGAGGAAGGAGAAGTCCTTCTGTTCCAGGCGCACCTTTTCGACCGTCTCGGCAGCGCGGAACCTTTCGTTGAGCTTGGTGCCGTTGATGAGGTTCTTGAGTTCGACCTGGTTGTAGGCACCGCCCTTGCCGGGTTTCACCGCATTGGTCTTCACCGCCACCCAGAGGCCGCCGTCATGCTCGATGACGTTACCGGGACGGATTTCGTTGCCGTTGATCTTGGCCATGGTTGATTTGATCCGGAAAAAGAGGTGCGCCGAAAGGGCGATTTCGGCGCCTCCAAGACCATAATTTGCCGAAAGAGGCAAGAGAGGCGGCAAAATGCCTGTCCGTTTGCAAAGTCGTCAGGGCAGCCGGTTGGCCTTTTGCAGCGCCTGCTTGGTCTGTTCTTCATCCAGACCCTGCATGAAGTCGTCCATCTGGGGGTCGGCGAGGCCGGCCCGGCGCGCGACAATGAACCATGCCGCGGCAGTGACCAGATCGCCATCGACGCCGATGCCGCCCTCGTAGAGTTTTGCCAGCCTGTTCTGGGCTGCGACATTGCCGCCTTCGGCCGCGCGCTTCGTCCAGTTGAAGCCGGATTTCAGATCCCGCTTGCCGCCACGTCCGTCGATCAGCCATTGGCCGAGGTCGAGCTGGGCGGTGTCGTAATTCTGCTGTGCGGCCAGAACCAGAAGCTTTCTTGCCTCTGTGTCGTCCTTGGTCTTGCCGCCGGCACCGTTGGCGTAGATCTGCGCCATTGCGTACTGGGCATCCGCCAGGCCGGTCTCGGCCGCTTTTTGATAATACAGAACGGCGCGGGTAAGACCCGCTTCGCCCGGATCCTGCTCCAAAAGCAGCTGTGCGAGATTGAACTGCGCCAGCGGATTGCCAGCCTCGGCCGCTGCCTGCAGCAGAACCTGGGCCTTCTTTTCGTCTTTCTTGACCTGGCGTCCGTCGATCAGGATCAGCGCATATTGGAACTGCGCCTCCGGCACGCCTTGTTCAGCTGCGCGCTGGTACCATTTGGCAGCCTCTGCGGCGTTGGCCGGCATGCCCAGCCCGCGCGCCAGGATTTCCGCCACCAGGGTCTGTGCCGGAGCATCACCCTGTTTGGCACGTTCCAAGGCCAGATTGTAGGCCGTCTTGTAGAGACCGCGCTGATACGCGCCATAGGCAGCATCCGGCGCCTTGCCGCCGAAGCGGGCTGGGTCGATCTTCGTTGCCGGTTCTGCCGTTGTCGCCGGTTGCGGCAACGGATTGGCGATCGGGCGATCGCCCTTCTTCGTCGTCGTTGATGAATCAGGCAGGGGTATCGGCTGCGGCAGCTGTGGTGGTTCCGCCGAAGAGATTGGTTCGGCTGGCACCGTCTGAGAGGTTCCGGGTGTTTCTGCCGCTGGCTGAGCTGGTGAATCCGTCGACGGCTGCGGCGATGCCTGTTGCGACGTGCCGGTCGCCGGCGCCGTGGGGGCAGGTTCAGGGCCTTGTGCCGCCGAGTCTTTTGGTGATGGCGCGGCTACCGGCGATACAGGAGACGCAGTGCCTGGTGCAACCGTTGGAGGGACCTCTGCGCCGCTCTTGCCGGATCCCGGCTTTGGGGCCCCGGCGGAAAGATTCGCAGGGTTTGCCGGTTTCGGCGCTTCGGCTGTCTCGGCTTGCGCCTGTGAGAGGGCGAAACCGACAGCGAACATACCGGCAAGGGCAAAGCGCAGGCGCATCGTCAGTCCTCGAAGCGAGGCGCCGTTTCATCGAGCAAGGCGTTTGCCTTGGCGATCACGGTGGCGGGCTCCGCACCTTGGGCGAAAACGGCCGCGGACAGAGCCACGAATTCCGCTCCGGTTGCGGCCACGGCATCCACCGAGGCGACATCGGAGCCTGCCATGACGATGCAGGGAATTTCGATCATCTCGGCCCACCATTGGCCGAGTGAGAGGTTGCGCGGGTGCGGCTCCGGTTTGTTGTCGAAGCCGAAACGGCCGAAGAAGATGTAGTCCGGGCGTTCCTCGCCGAGTCCCAACGCATCATCGCGTGTCTTGGCACCGCCAACGCCCACCATCATGCGATCCTGTAGTCGGTCGATGGCGTCGGCAAGTTCTGCCTTGCCGGCTTCGATATGGAGGCCATCGGCCTTGACGCGCCCGGCAATGCGGCTGTCGCCGGCAATCACCACGGCGATGCCGGCAGCTTGCGCAGCCGGCACGATTTTTTCCGCGTAGGCCTGGAAACTGTCTTCATCCCGATCGTCCTGGGGCAGGATCAGCGATGCAATGTCACCACCGGCGAAGGCCGCGACAACGCGCTCTGCAGGTGTGCCAGCCGGCGGAATGAGCACGATGCGGCAGCGGTCAGGTGGTGTGGTTTCGGTCATGGCGATATCTGGTTCCGGGTTCGCCTATGCGGGGCGAAGATGGTTGGATTGCGGCATAGACGAATGATGTGGTCTTGAACAGGCGTTGGCGTGCAGTCGTCAGAGGTCGATCTTGTAGCCCAAATGGGTTTGCTTGAAGCCAAGGCGTTCGTAGAAACGATGGGCATCGTGACGGCTGCGGTCGGTGGTGAGCTGTACGAGCGCGCAGCCGCGCTTGCGGCATTGATCGATAGCCCATTCGATCATCCTCTGGCCCAGACCTCCGCTTTGGCGGTCCCGTGCCACGCGCACGGCTTCGATCTGGCCTCTCAGCGCGCCTTTACGGGAAAGCCCGGGGATAAAGGTCAGTTGCAGCGTACCAACCACGCGACCAGCTTCGGTCATGACTGCCAGCAACTGGTTGGGATCGGCGTCGATCGCTGCGAACGCGGTCAGATAAGCTTCGGCGAGGGGCGCGCGGGTGTCTTCGCGGTTGCTGCCCAGCAAGTCGTCGGCCAGCATCCCGACGATCGCGGCGACGTCACTTCGCTCAGCGCGACGGAAGGCAATATCGGCCATGCAAGGTTTCTCCGTGTTCCGCCTCCGCAATAGGCGGCTGGCTGCGTACGGGCAAGTCTGTGTCCAGCGAGCTCAACGCGTTGGCACGACGGAGAGATCTCCTTATGATGACGGCGAAAGGCAATCACCATGGCACAGAACATCTATGACCGGCCGGAGTTTTTCGCCGGCTACAGCAGTCTCGCTCGCTCAACGGAAGGACTGGCTGGTGCTCCGGAGTGGCCGGCGCTGCAGGCAATGCTGCCCGATATCGAAAACCGTCGTGTCGTCGATCTCGGCTGCGGCTTCGGCTGGTTCTGCCGCTGGGCTCACGAGCAGGGTGCGGCGAGCGTGCTTGGATTCGATGTTTCGGAAAAGATGCTCGAACGCGCTGCTGCCACCTCGGATGCCGCGATCGAATACCGGCGCGCCGACCTGGAGGAACTGAGGCTTCCGGCAGCCACCTACGACATCGCCTATTCGTCTTTGGCGCTGCACTATGTCGAGGATGTCGGCCGGCTTTTCGCCACGGTCTTCCGGGCGCTGGCGCCGGGCGGCATGTTTGTGTTTTCAACCGAACATCCCGTGCTGATGGCACCGACCAACCCGGGCTGGTCGATCGATGCCGAAGGCAAGAAGACGTGGCCTGTCGACCGCTATTTCATCGAAGGGCGGCGGACAACCGATTGGCTGGCCAAGGGTGTCGTCAAATACCATCGAACGATCGGCACCACATTGAATGCGTTGATGGCAGCGGGCTTTGCTCTGACACATGTCGAGGAATTCTGCCCGTCTGCCGAGCAGATCGCCATCCGCCCTGAGCTGGCGGAAGAGCTGGAGCGCCCGATGTTCCTGCTGGTGTCCGCTCGTCGCTGACGTGTGATGGTTTCTGAAAATCGATTCCGATTTTCAAGCCGATACGCTAGGTAAAAGACACCATACCATCAGGCATATCCTCCCCGGCATGTCAGCTCTGCTCACCGATCCCTGGTTTTACGCCGTCGCCGTGCCTGCGGTCATCCTGGTCGGGCTCACCAAGGGTGGGGTCGGCGGTTTCGGCCTGATCGGTGTGCCACTGATGGCGCTGGCAATGTCGCCGGTGCAGGCGGCCGCTATCCTGCTACCGATCCTGGTGGTCATGGATATCGTTTCGCTGTGGACCTGGCGTGGCCAGCACGACAAGGCAACGCTCGTCGACATGCTGCCGGGTGCGCTCGTCGGCATCGGCATCGGCTGGGCGACGGCGGCATTCGTGACGGCGGATATGGTGCGCTTCATCGTTGGCGCCGTCACCATCGCCTTTGTCGGGCGTTGGCTCTATGTCACCTACAGGCATGGTAGCTCCCATGTGTCGAAGCCGAACAAGCCGCAGGCCGCCTTCTGGGGAACGATCGCCGGATTCACCAGTTTTGTCGCCCATGTCGGCGGACCTCCGTTCCAGGTCTACACGATGCCGCTGCGGATGGATCCGAAAGTGCTGACGGCGACCGGCGTGGTGTTCTTCGCCATCGTCAATGCCATCAAGCTCGTCCCCTATTTCGCGCTCGGTCAGTTCGACGCCGCCAATCTTGCAGCATCGGCGGTCCTGATGCCATTTGCGCCGCTGTCGACCTTGGCGGGTGCCTGGCTGGTACGGCGCATGCGGGCGGAAGTGTTTTATCCGTTCACCTACGCGACGATCGCGTTGGTGGCGATCAAGCTGTTGTGGGACGGTATCGTCAGCCTTGTGTAGAGGATGACGATGCTCTCCGGCTGTGCTTAGAAATGCAGGTATCGTTTCGGAGGGCGGGATGACGAACCCCTATGCGCTGGATCTCGACAAGAATCCGGCCAATCACCAACCGTTGACGCCGCTGTCGTTCCTGGAGCGGGCTGCCAAGACCTATCCCGACCATGTCGCCATCATTCATGGCAGCCAGCGCATCACGTACCGGGATTTCTGGCGCCGCTCGCTGCAATTGGCATCCGCATTGGCCAAAGAGGGTATCGGCAAGGGCGATACCGTGACCGTGATGCTCTCCAACACCCCGCCGATGCTGGAAGCGCATTTCGGCGTTCCGATGTTGAAAGCGGTGCTGCATTCGCTCAACACGCGCCTCGATGCAGCCGTCATCGCGTTTCAACTCGACCATGCCGAGACGAAGGTGCTGATCGTGGACCGCGAGTTTTCCGGTGTGATGAAGGAGGCGCTGGCGCTGGCCAGGGCGAAGCCGCTGGTCATCGACTACGACGATCCGGACTACGCGACGGATGCGCCTTATCCGAAGGGTGAGCGCATCGGTTCGCGCGACTACGACGAATTCGTCGCGGGTGGTGGGCCGGATTTTGCCTGGGCGATGCCCGACGACGAGTGGGACGCGATCTCGCTGAACTATACGTCGGGTACCACCGGAAATCCCAAGGGCGTCGTCTATCACCATCGCGGCGCTGCCTTGATGGCCTACACCAACACCATTCACGCCGGCATGGGCAAGCACGCCGTCTATCTGTGGACGCTGCCGATGTTCCACTGCAATGGCTGGTGCTTCCCCTGGACGCTGGCGGTGCAGGCAGGAACGCATGTCTGCCTGCGCTGGGTGCGGGCGAAAGGCATGTATGATGCCATCGCCGACCATGGTGTCACGCATCTTTGCGGTGCACCCGTCGTGATGGCGACACTGATCAACGCCAGCGACGACGACAAGCGCGCTTTCTCGCAGACCGTCACCTTCAATACCGCGGCGGCCCCACCGCCCGAAGCGGTGCTGTCGGGAATGGCGGATGCCGGCTTCTCGGTGACCCATCTCTACGGTCTGACAGAAACCTACGGACCTGCCGTCGTCAACGAATGGCATAGCGAATGGGACGCGCTGGACAAGGGTACGCGCACCGCCAGGAAGGCGCGTCAGGGCGTGCGTTATGCGGCGCTGGAAGGCCTGACGGTGATGGATCCGGCCACGATGGAAAACACGCCGGCGGACGGTGAGACCATCGGCGAGGTGATGTTTCGCGGCAATATCGTCATGAAGGGTTACCTGAAGAACCGCAAGGCGACGGACGAGGCGTTCGCCGGCGGCTGGTTTCATTCCGGCGATCTCGGCGTCATGCATCCCGACGGCTACATCCAGCTCAAGGATCGCTCCAAGGACATCATCATCTCCGGCGGCGAGAACATCTCTTCGATCGAAGTGGAGGATGCGCTCTACAAGCACCCGGCCGTCGCGTCCTGCGGCGTGGTCGCCCGTGCTGACGACAAATGGGGTGAAGTGCCGGTGGCCTATGTCGAATTGAAGCCGGGCAAGGCAGCGGCGGAGGCTGAAATCATCGAGCATTGCCGCGGGCTCCTTGCCCGCTTCAAGGTGCCAAAGGCCATCATCTTCCATGAGATCCCCAAGACCTCGACGGGAAAAATCCAGAAGTTCCGGTTGCGGGAGATGGCCAAGGCCGGCTAGCGCATCGGCCCGAAAATCGGGATCGATTTTCGGAAAGCACGATGCGCAGCTAAAAAGGGTTAGAGCGCCCTTTGCGCGTCCAAATGGGTGCGCGGCGCTCTAATGCCGGCCAAGGCATTCGGATCATGCCTTGCGCAGCACCGGCAGGGCAATGACCGCGAACAGCAGCATGGCCGCAAAGAACAGGATGGAGCAGATGCCAACCACGGGTTCAATAGCGGTGTTTCCAGCCAGCAGGATGTAGAGCGTCACCAGCAAGCCGATGCCGCTCAGCGCCGTCAGCCAGAAATGGATCGTTGCCAGCCTTGTTTCGCGAGCTGCCGGAAACAGATGGTAGAAGATGGCAAAGACCGCGGATGTCAGCCAGCCCGCGACCAGTGCGTGTGCATGCACCGGCATTTCGGTGTGGTCCTGGCTGATCGCCATGTGCAGGCCCAACGCCATGCCGCACACCGCATAGACGATAGCGAGCGCAAAGAAATTCCGAGACACGCCTTGCATGGATAATCCCCCAGGTTGATCGTCTTGCCGGTGCAGACGAGAGCGCAAACGTTTGCGGCGCCGGCATTCGTCCCGCTCCGAGCGGGATGGCACCATTCCCGATTTCCCGGGAAAGATACTGCAAGAAGAAGGAAATTGAGAGTGAGGTTTTTCACTCTGTCGGGATCGCCGGTGGTGGCCGCTGCTGTGCTGATACGGCACACCTGCAGCTGGGTTCCTAAAAAAAATCGGCCGCTGTTAAGAGTTCATTAAGCTTTACGAGCGTTTACTATGTGCATCCAGTGATCTGGATTCTTACCGAGTGGTTGGAGCCACTTTGTTTGACGCCTCCCTGTTAAACTCCTGAGAGCCGCCTTATCGCGGCTCTTTTTTTGTCCTGCCGCCAGGGCGTATTGGCTGCCGCAGACCCGCCGTTAACCGTTTGTTAAACATGTGCTTGCCTTGCGAGAAGTCCCGGCGCATTTTCTTAGCCACTGTCATATAGGCTTGGAAACCGGCGGCATGATGCCGATTCGGCCGGAAGAATGCGAATACGGAACAGGAAATGAGCGAGCCTTCCAAGGAAAGCGCGAACACGATCAAGTTGGCCGAGCGAAGGGTTTTTTCGCAGTCGTTCAAGCCGCTCTATGACGAAGGCATGGGGCTCGTGGAGCGTACGGCTGAGTATCTTGACGGCAAGGGTCGTCTCGAAGCCAAGAAGCTGTCGCGGCTGGCTGCGACGCTCTATGCCGCTGAATCGATGCGCTTGACGACACGGCTCATGCAGATCGCATCCTGGCTGCTCCTGCAGCGTGCTGCGAATTCCGGCGAAATGACCCGCGATCAGGTTGCCTCGGAGAAATCCAAGGTGCGGCTGGACACCGCCTCGGCGCATAGCGAGGCTGCCGGCTGGAGCGAGTTGCCGGACGACTTCCTCGATCTCGTCAACCGATCGCTGCGCCTGCAGTCGCTGGTACGGCGCATGGATGAGGAAATCTACGGCAACGGCAGCACCGTTCATGCACAGCCAGCCAACCGCCGTTCCAACCCGGTATCCGACCAGATCACGCTGCTCAAGACAGCCTTTGCCGGCGGCTGAGCCGGAGTTTCGGCACGCAGCTCTCGATCCACGGGCTGTTTCTGGTTTGTTCACATTTCTCTGGCATCGCTCTGCGTGAAAGGTAGACTTCGCGCATGGCGGAAACGATTCGCATCATCGGTATCGATCCTGGGTTGCGGCGCACCGGTTGGGGTGTCGTCGAAAGCCTGGGCAATTCACTGCGTTTCGTCGCCGCGGGTACCGTACGCTCCGACGACAAGGCGGCGTTGGCGGCGCGCTTGTGCCAGCTGCACGACGGGCTGGCCGAGGTGCTGCATCAACTGATGCCGCAGGAAGCCGCCGTCGAGCAGACTTTCGTCAACAAGGATGCGTCGGCGACGCTGAAGCTCGGCCAGGCGCGCGGCATCGCCATGCTGGTGCCGGCGCGTGCCGGGTTGCTGGTGGCCGAATATGCGCCCAACGCTGTCAAGAAGACGGTGATCGGCGTAGGCCATGGCGACAAGAAGCAGATCCACATGATGGTGAAGGTGCTGTTGCCGAAAGCAGCCTTCGACACCGACGATGCCGCCGACGCTCTGGCGATCGCGATCTGTCATGCGCATCATCGGCAGAGCGTAGCCTATCGTTTGGCTGTGGCATGACGGGGCAATCTCGATGATTGGCAAGCTGAAGGGCACCGTGGACGAAATCGAGGAGGATCACTGCCTCGTCGATGTGCACGGTGTCGGCTATGTCGCCTACTGCTCCGCGCGGACGCTCTCGGCCCTCCCCGGGCCCGGGGAAGCGGTGGTGCTGCACATCGAAACCTATGTGCGCGAGGACATGATCCGCCTCTACGGCTTCCAGACCGCGCTGGAGCGGGAGTGGTTTCGCCTGCTGATGAACAATGTCCAGGGCGTCGGTGCCAAGGTTGCGCTGGCGATTCTGTCGACGCTGTCACCGTCCGACCTCGCGAACGCAATCGCCCTGCGCGACATCGCCATGGTGTCCCGGGCGCCCGGCGTCGGCAAGAAGGTAGCCGAACGCATCGTCACCGAACTGAAGACCAAGGCCCCGGCCTTTGCGGGCGAGGCTTCAGGCACCATCGGCTTGAAGCAGGAGCTGGGCGAGGGCGTGGCGGCAGCACCCGTCGCCGATGCGGTATCGGCACTCACCAATCTTGGCTACTCGCGTGACATCGCTGCCAATGCCGTGGCTGCTGCCTTGAAGACCGCAGGCGACGGAGCCGATTCAGCCAAGCTGATCAGGCTGGGACTGAAGGAACTGGCGCGGTGACGCGCAGCTTGTTCGGCCCCCTCTCTCGTGCGAGGAGAGGGGCATGAATACCGCCCCCCGTCTCATCTCGTCCGAAAAGCGCGGCGAGGATGCCGACCAGACGCTGCGCCCGCAGACGCTGGATGACTTTGTCGGCCAGGCGGCTGCGCGTGCGAACCTGAAGGTTTTCATCGAAGCTGCCAAGGGCCGTGGCGATGCGCTCGACCATGTCCTGTTCGTTGGTCCGCCCGGACTGGGCAAGACAACGCTGGCGCAGATCATGGCACGAGAGATGGGCGTCAATTTCCGCTCGACGTCGGGCCCGGTGATCGCCAAAGCCGGCGATCTCGCGGCATTGCTGACCAATCTGGAAGACCGTGACGTTCTCTTCATCGACGAGATCCATCGGCTCAGTCCGGCAGTGGAGGAAATCCTTTACCCGGCGATGGAGGATTTCCAGCTCGACCTGATCATTGGCGAAGGGCCAGCGGCGCGCTCGGTCAAGATCGATCTGGCCCGTTTCACGCTGGTGGCCGCCACGACGCGCCTCGGGCTCATCACCAATCCGCTGCGCGATCGTTTCGGCATTCCGGTGCGGCTGAATTTCTACACGGTCGAGGAACTGGAGCTGATCGTACGGCGCGGGGCGCGCATCCTCAGCATGCCGATCGCCGATGATGGCGCCGTCGAGATCGCCCGTCGTGCCCGTGGTACGCCGCGTATTGCTGGCCGGCTGCTGCGCCGCGTCCGCGACTTCGCGTCGGTCGCCGGTGCCGAGACCGTGTCGCGCAAGGTTGCGGACGAGGCGTTGTCGCGGCTTGAAGTCGATGCGCTCGGCCTCGATCAGCTCGACCGGCGCTATCTTTCCATGATCGCCATGAATTTCGGCGGCGGGCCGGTCGGCATCGAAACGATCGCGGCGGGCCTTTCGGAGCCACGGGATGCGATCGAGGATATCATCGAGCCCTATCTGATCCAGCAGGGCTTCATCCAGCGTACCCCGCGCGGGCGCGTGCTGACGGCCAATGCCTGGAGGCATCTCGGCCTGGAGATGCCGCGCGATCTCGCGCAGCAGCAGATCAATCTTTTCCAGGAAGGGGATTGATCGATGTCCGGCGCGGACGACCTGCTCGGCGGCATTTCCGGCGCGCTGACCGAATTCGGCCATCGGCTGATGGCGCGGGTCTATTATGCCGACACCGATTTCTCCGGCGTCGTCTACCATGCCCGCTATCTCGAATTCCTGGAGCGCGGCCGCTCGGATTTCCTGCGCCTGGCCGGCGTCCACCACACTGAACTCGCCGAGGGCAAGCATGGCGAGAAGATCGTCTGGGTCGTCCGCCGCATGGAGATCGACTTCCGCTCGCCGGCCCGCATAGACGACATCCTGACGGTGGACACGCGCGCTGACGACATCTCCGGCGCACGCATCTTCATGGCGCAGCAACTCAAACGCGATGCGGAAGTGCTGGTCGATGCCAGGGTCGAGGCTGCGATCATCGGCGAGAATGGCCGTCCACGCCGCTTTCCGAAAGAGTGGGTGGCTGCCTTCATGCCAAAGGGCCGCTAAGCGAGCTTTTTCACTCTGTTGTGACCGGATGTTCGCGCGGCAGTAATGTTGCGCCGCACAACGATTGCGATTCCTAACCTCTCCTTAACCATAACGGTTCATGAAGACATTGGTGAAGTTTGGAGGCGTCCGTGCCTTCGTTTTACCAATATTTGTCGTGAAAAGGCCGCGAAAGGCGCCTTTTGGGCATTTCCGGAAGCTTCGCGCGAACGGACCACAAGGGGTAGAGCGCCAGGGGGCTAGCGGCGAGCCGGGCCCGGGAATTCTTAAGGAAGAAACCATGGAAAACATCGCACTCGCCGATCCGGGCGCGCAACTGTCGATTTGGGGCTTGTTCATGCAGGCCGGCTGGGTGGTCAAGCTGGTCATGCTGGGCCTCATCGGCGCCTCGGTCTGGACCTGGGCCATCGTCGTCGACAAGCTGGTTTCCTTTGCGCGGCTGCGCGTCGCGCTCAACCGCTTCGAACAGGTGTTCTGGTCGGGTCAGTCGCTGGAAGAGCTCTACCGCAACCTTGCCGATCGCAAGACCGTGGGCATGGGTGCCATCTTCGTAGCCGCCATGCGCGAATGGAAGAAGAGCTTCGAAAAGGGCGCCAAGTCGCCGCTCGCGCTGCAGACCCGCATCGACAAGGCGATGGATCTGGCGTTGACGCGCGAAATGGAACGCCTGGAAGGTCGCCTTGGCTTCCTCGCCACCATCGGTTCGGCCGCGCCCTTCATCGGCCTGTTCGGCACGGTGGTCGGCATCATGACCTCGTTCCAGGCCATCGCCGGCTCGAAGTCGACCAATCTTGCCGTGGTGGCACCCGGTATCGCCGAAGCGCTGCTGGCCACCGCCATCGGCCTGCTCGCCGCTATCCCGGCCGTCATCGCCTACAACAAGCTGTCGTCGGACGCCGGCAAGATCGCGGTGCGCATGGAGGGCTTCGCCGACGAGTTCTCCGCCATACTGTCGCGCCAAATCGATGAGAAAGTGGCCCAGAAGGCCGCCTGAGGAATTACGCCGATGGGAATGTCAGTCAGCTCGGGCGGTTCGGGACGCGGTGGACGCGGCCACAGGCGGCGCGGCCGCCATCACGGCCTGATGTCCGAAATCAACGTCACGCCATTCGTCGACGTCATGCTGGTGCTGCTCATCATCTTCATGGTGGCGGCGCCGCTGCTTACGGTCGGCGTGCCGATCGACCTGCCGGAAACGCAGGCCAAGCCGATGAATGCGGAAACCCAGCCCATCACCGTCTCGGTGAACCAGGCTGGCGAAATCCATCTTCAGGAAACCGTGATCCCGCTCGAGGAAGTGGTGCCGAAGCTCGAGGCCATAGCCAAGACCGGTTACGAAGAGCGCATCTTCATCCGCGGCGACAAGGCTGCCGACTACGGTACGGTCATGAAGGTTATGGCCCGCATCTCGGCCGCCGGTTACAAGAACCTCGGCCTGGTCACGCTGCAGGAACAGGACAAATAACCTTGAAGGCCGGCCTCACCACATCGGTGATCCTGCATGCTGCCGTGATCGGCTTCGGCCTGTTCACGCTCAGGGCTCCGCCTGCGTTCCAGCCCATGAACGTCGAGTCGTTCCCCGTGGACATCGTCCCGGTGGAGGATGTTGCGCAGTCGGTGCAGGGCGACAAGAAGTCGACCATGCGCGACAAGCCGGCGCCGAAGCCGACCGAGCGTCCCGATATTGTCGCCAATGCCCAGAAGGTCGGTGAGAACAGCATCGATACCGATCAGCCGGTGACGCCGACCGCGAAACCAAAACCGGTCGAGAACACGGAGGCGATGCCCAAGGCCCCGACTCCGACTGAAAAGCCGAAGCCAGAGGACGCGCCAAAGCCGAAGGAAGAGCCGAAGCCAACGCCGGCAACGGAAGTCGCGCCGGCAGAGCAGCCGAAGCAGGATGTGAAGCCCGATCCAGTCAAGAAGCCGGAGCCCAAGCCGCAGCCGGTGAAGGAACCGGAGCCTGCGCCAAAGCCAGCCGAGCAGAAACCTGCCGAGACCAAGCCTGAGCCCGTAAAGCCGGATGCGGTGGCCGAAGCGATTGCTTCGCAGCCGACGGAATCCGTCGCGCTGCCCAATTCGGCGCCGGCGCCGGAGGCCAAGCCGCGCCCTGAGCAGGCCCAGGCCGAAACTGCCAAGGCACCGGACCGCAAGGATTCGGAGAAGCCAGTCAAGGAAGCGTCTTCTCGCCCAAAATCGGAGGACGATGGCCAGAACGACAAGAACACGGCCCTTGCGAACAAGGAAAAACCTTCCGGCGGCGGGGCCAAGCGCTCGACGTCGCAGTCCTCGCTTGGTGGAAGCCGCGATACTGGTCAAAAACTTAGCAACAGTGAGCGTGGGGCGTTGTCGGATCAACTGGCTGGTTGTTGGTCTATCCCGGTTGGTGCTGAAGGTAGCTCGGATTTACGCGCGAAGATCAAATTCAACGTCGCTTCAGACGGGAAGCTCGACGGAATGCCTGTCGTGGAATCGTCAAGCGGCAACCGTCAATTTGATGAGAGTGCTATTCGTGCCGTCCAGAAATGTAACATGGTCGGCCTCGTACTTCCCGCTGGAAAACAAGATATCTGGTCGGAAGTTATCGTCAATTTCGACCCACGCGAGATGGGCATGTAACGCGTGCGGAGAAAACGGGAATATGCTTATGAAATTTCTTCTTCGAGTCTTTGTCTTTTTTGGCGCTGTTGTCGTTGGCTTCAGCGGTCTTACTACGCCGCCAGCGTACGCACTCGTCGAAATTGATGTGACGAAGGGCAATGTCGAGCCTATGCCGATCGCCATCACCGATTTCCAGTCGTCCGGCGAGCTCGGTGCGGAAATATCCAGCATCGTCGCTGCGGACCTCAAACGGTCCGGTCTGTTTGCGCCGATCGACAAGGGTGCCTTCATCGAGAAGATATCGAATCCCGACCAGACGCCTCGCTTCGAGGACTGGAAGGTCATCAACGCCCAGGCGCTGGTGACCGGCCGTGTCAACAAGGAAGCGGACGGTCGTATCCGTGCCGAGTATCGTCTGTGGGATACGTTCGCAGGCCAGCAACTGGCGGGTGAGCAGTTTTTCGCGAACGCAGCCAACCAGCGCCGTGTCGCCCACATCATCGCCGACGCGATCTACGAGCGTCTGACCGGCGAAAAGGGCTATTTCGACACGCGCGTCGTCTACATCGACGAGACGGGCGCCAAGAATGCGCGCAAGAAGCGCCTCGCCATCATGGACCAGGACGGTGCCAATGCACGCTTCCTGTCCAATGGCGCAGCGATCGTGCTGACGCCGCGCTTCTCGCCGAACCGGCAGGAAATCACCTACATGTCTTACGAAAGCGGTGTGCCGAAAGTCTACCTGCTGCAGCTGGAGACCGGTCAGCGCGAACTCGTCGGCAATTTCCCCGGCATGACATTTGCGCCGCGCTTCTCGCCGGATGGCCAGAAGGTGATCATGAGCCTGCTGCGCGACGACGGCAATTCCAACATCTATGCGCTGGACCTGAGGAGCCGCTCGACCACACGCCTCACCGACTCGTCGGCGATCGACACCTCGCCGTCCTATTCGCCGGATGGTTCGCAGGTTGTCTTCACTTCGGATCGCGGCGGCGGCAGTGGCCGCTCCCAGATCTATGTCATGGGCGCCGACGGCTCCAATCCACACCGTATCTCCTTCGGCGACGGCGTCTATTCCACGCCGGTATGGTCTCCGCGCGGTGACCTGATCGCGTTCACCAAGCAAGGTGGCGGTCAGTTCCAGATCGGCGTGATGAAGACGGATGGTTCGGGCGAGCGCATCCTGTCGACAGGTTTCCAGCAGGAAGGCCCGACCTGGGCGCCGAACGGACGTGTGCTGATGTTCTTCCGCGAGAGCGGCGGCGGCCCGAAGCTCTATTCGATCGACCTGACCGGCCGCAACGAGCAGCCGATCCCGACTTCCGGCTTCGGCTCCGACCCGGCCTGGTCACCGCTTCTGGAATGACGGATTGATCCTGAAACTCTACAGAAAGGGGCCTCGTGGCCCCTTTTTCGTGCCTTGGTCGCGTTTTGGCCGCATTTCGGGCTAGAGCCTCGACCGAATGGTCTGGGGATCAGAGTGGGCAGCGCAAGCCGGCTACGCTTTCCGGGCAGTACAGTGCAGCGTCAAGCGTGTCACGGGATCTTGGTCTACCTGACTGCAAGCCGCGGCGATGGTCGCGGACGGCGGCCGCAACAGAATTTTAACCGTGTTTCTTGAGCGCCGGTTAACCCAAACGTGGTTACTGGCAGATCAACGAAATCACTCGAATGCGAAGGAGAGGCGGCATGCGCCGTATCGCAAAGCTTACCACGAACCCGGTCATGATCGCGCTGGTCGCCTCGCTGGCGATTGCAGGCTGCGCCTCGAAGAAGACCCCGAACAGCGCGGCCGATCTCGGCCTGGGCGGCGGTGCTGCCACCCCTGGCTCGGCTCAGGACTTCACCGTCAACGTCGGCGACCGCATCTTCTTCGACACCGATTCTTCCTCGATCCGCGCTGACGCGCAGCAAACGCTCGGCCGCCAGGCCCAGTGGCTGAACAAGTATGGCCAGTACGCCATCGTCGTCGAAGGTCATGCCGACGAGCGTGGCACCCGCGAATACAACCTGGCGCTCGGCGCCCGCCGCGCTGCCGCGACCCGCGACTTCCTGATCGGCAAGGGTGTGGCGGGAAATCGCCTGAAGACGATCTCCTACGGCAAGGAACGCCCCGTCGCCGTCTGCGACGACATCTCGTGCTGGTCGCAGAACCGCCGCGCGGTCACCACCCTGTCTGGCGCTGGCTCCTGATTGCTGCCGGCCGCGGCCGGAGACATCACAGGAATTGCGGGAGGCGGCCACATGGCCGCCTTTTTTCTTGGCCGAACGCATCCTTGTTTCTGGTTGAAACAAAATTTGGCCGAAGTCTCGCGCCCTGCTAAAAGCGGATGCGTTCGGGTCGGCAAATCGTTCCCAGGCGATGGCCGCTTCCGGGCGATGATCTGTTTTGACCCTGATGGCGAGAGACCAATGCATTTTAGAACAATCCTGAGCGGGACGCTTGCAGTCCTGCTCGCAGCGAGTGTGATCGCACCCGCCAGTGCCGCCGGACCTGTGCGGACCATTGAAGACGGCTTTTCCTTCAGCTTGCCGAGCTTCGGACTTCCGGGCGTATTTGGCGGCAAGGAAAAGAAGAGTGAGCCGGTGCAGCTTGCCCAATCGGGCTCAGTCGGCCTGGAGGACCAGATCCGCCAGATGAATGGCAAGATCGAAGAACTGAACTTCCAGATCCTGCAGCTGCAGGAACAGTTGCGCAAGACTCAGGAAGACAACGAGTTCCGCTTCCAGCAGATCGAGCAGGGTGGCGGTGCTGCTCCGCAGAAGAAGTCCGACGCCGCCACCAGCGGCAGCAGCGTGGCCCAGGCACCCGCCTCGGCCGCGCCTTCCGCGCCGGCTACCGCCGGCGCCAAGCCTTCCGCGCCGGGACAATCCGCCAGCCAGACGGTGCCGCCCGGCGGACAAAGCGAAACCGGCGACCAGGTTGGCGATCTCATCATCGATTCCGGCAATGGCGAGCCAGGGACGCTGGTCACGGGCAAGCCGGCAACCTCCTTCGGTACCATCACGGTCGACAAGAACGGCAATGTCATCAGCGCCGTGCCGCCGGCGGATGTTCCGAATTCAGGCTCGGCCTCGCAGGCACCCGCCGAGGGCGGTGGCGTGGTCGCTTCGCTGCCGTCGACCAACAGCCCGGATGAACTCTACCGCAATTCCTATCAGTTCGTGCTTTCGGGCGACTACAACACCGCGGAACAAGGCTTCCGCCAGCATATCCAGCGCTATCCATCCGACGCCAAGGCGGCCGACGCCCACTATTGGCTGGGCGAATCCCTGCTCGGACAACAGAAATACCGTGATGCGGCCGAAGTCTTCCTGGCCGCCAGCAAGGATTATTCCAAATCCAAGAAGGCCCCCGACATGCTGCTGAAGCTCGGCATCTCGCTGATCGGCCTCAAGCAGCGCGACGTCGCCTGCGCGACTTTCGCCGAGGTGGGCAAGCGCTACCCCGACGCCTCCAGCGCTCTCAAGGAACGCGTCAAGCAGGAGCGGGCGCTCGCCTCGTGCTGATGCAACAAGCGGGCTCAACGCCTGCGGCCATGCTTTTCTCGCGGATCGATTTCGGCCAAGGCGCCGTAGCCGCCATTTCCGGCGGCAGTGACTCGACCGCTCTGCTTGTTCTCCTGAAGAACCATTTCGACCGTTTTCTGCCTTCGGCGCGGCTCATTGCCGTGACCGTCGATCACGCCCTGCGTTCTTCATCCGCTGCCGAGGCGCAAACCGTTGCCGGCCTGTGCAAGGAACTGGGCATCGTCCACCGCACCGTTGTCTGGGAAGGCACCAAACCTTCGAGCGGCATTCCCGCCGCCGCACGCGAAGCGCGCTACAGGCTGCTTGCCGGTGTCGCCCGCGACGAAGGGGTCGGCATCGTCGTGACCGGCCATACCGCCGACGACCAGGCCGAGACCGTCGTCATGCGGCAGGCGCGGGACGAAGGGCCAGGGCTGGCCGGCATGGCGCCCGCGACACTCTATGACGGCGATGTCTGGATCCTGCGCCCGCTGCTGGCCGAACGCCGTTCAGCCCTGCGCACGCTGCTGACAGTGAGCGGTCGCGGGTGGATCGACGACCCAACCAATCTCGACCCCGCATTCGAGCGGCCGCGTGCGCGCGCCATGCTCGCGGCCGACGAAAACCGCGTCGAGGATCTTCTGGCCACTGCGCGTCGGGTCGCGCCTGAGCGCGAGGATCTCGGTCGCCGTGCCGCCGCTCTGATCGATCGCTACGGTAGGCGATTGGCCCCGGGGCTTATCCGCCTTGCTCCCGAATTCGCGGCCGAAACCGACCCACAGGCGGTACTCCAGGCTCTGCGCGTCCTGCTTGCCGTTGCGGGAGGGACGCCCTTCCTCCCTGACAAGCATCGCGTTGCGGGGCTCTTGCGGATGTCAGCGGCCGGTGCAGGTCGCGCTACATTGTCGCGGACGGTGATCGACGTGCGCCGCGCAGGCCTTTTTCTCTACCGTGAAGCCCGTGGCCTTCCTGCTGCCTCAACGTTGTCGGATGGAGCCGTCTGGGATGGGCGGTATCGCATCACTTTCGACGACGACGTCGAGGGTTGTGTGATCGCTCCGTTTGGGCGCAAGGAGGCTCTGGAAAGCCCGGCCTCGGTGGGAGAGGAAGCTCCGGCAAGCCTGTTTCGTGCCGCCCGTGCAGCGGAGCCGGCGGTCTGGCAAGGCGACATCTGCCTCGGTTCCTTAGGCGAACCCGGACAATTGCCGGGGGTGGAGGTCGTTCCTGTCGTCGCACCTTTCGCACAGTTCCTGTCCGGCTTCGACCTGGAGGTCGCACGCGCCGCTTCGGCGCTCATCGGCGCTCCCTCCCTCCCTGTGTCACCGCTGAGAGCGTCTGACGGATCCAAAGCGAGCGCTAATGCTTAACCGAGCCATGTTCTTATGCTTGGCAAGGGGGAACGCTCTCCCTATGTTAGGCCTAACTCTTCAAGGATCCGCGCCCTAAACCGGGCGCCAACGGGACAATCGATGAATCCGAACTATCGTAATCTCGCGCTCTGGGCGATTATAGCGGTGCTGCTGATCGCTCTCTTCAATCTGTTCCAGACGCCGCAGACCCGTGGGGCTTCCACGGACGTTCCTTATTCGCAGTTCCTGCAGGATGTCGCCTCGGGACGCGTCAAGGCGGTGACGATCGCAGGTGAGCGCATCTCCGGTACCTATGCCGACAATGCGGCTGGCTTCCAGACCTACTCGCCCGGCGATCCCACGCTGGTCTCGCGGCTCGAGGAAAAGAACGTCGTCATCAACGCCCGTCCTGAAACTGACGGCTCCAACACGCTGTTCGGCTACCTGATCTCGTGGCTGCCGATGATCCTGATCCTCGGCGTGTGGATTTTCTTCATGCGCCAGATGCAGTCCGGCTCCGGTCGCGCGATGGGCTTTGGCAAATCCAAGGCCAAGCTGCTCACCGAGGCGCATGGCCGCGTCACCTTCCAGGATGTCGCCGGCGTCGACGAAGCCAAGCAGGATCTGGAAGAAATCGTCGAATTCCTGCGCGACCCGCAGAAGTTCCAGCGGCTAGGTGGCAAGATTCCGCGCGGCGTGCTGCTGGTCGGCCCTCCCGGCACCGGCAAGACTCTGCTGGCCCGTTCGGTTGCCGGCGAAGCCAACGTGCCGTTTTTCACCATCTCCGGTTCGGACTTCGTCGAGATGTTCGTCGGCGTCGGCGCGAGCCGCGTCCGTGACATGTTCGAGCAGGCCAAGAAGAACGCTCCCTGCATCATCTTCATCGACGAAATCGATGCGGTCGGCCGTCATCGCGGCGCCGGCCTCGGCGGCGGCAATGACGAGCGCGAGCAGACGCTGAACCAGTTGCTGGTCGAGATGGATGGCTTCGAGGCCAACGAGTCTATCATCCTGATCGCTGCCACCAACCGTCCCGACGTGCTGGATCCTGCGCTGCTGCGTCCGGGCCGCTTCGACCGCCAGGTCGTCGTGCCCAACCCCGACATCGTCGGCCGCGAGAAGATCCTGAAAGTGCATGTCCGCAACGTGCCGCTGGCGCCGAATGTCGACCTGAAGACGGTCGCGCGCGGTACGCCGGGCTTCTCGGGTGCCGACCTGATGAACCTCGTCAACGAGTCGGCGCTGATGGCGGCGCGGCGCAACAAGCGCCTCGTCACCATGCAGGAGTTCGAGGACGCCAAGGACAAGATCATGATGGGCGCGGAGCGCCGTTCCTCGGCCATGACGCAGGCCGAGAAGGAGCTGACCGCCTATCACGAGTCCGGCCATGCCATCCTGGCGCTCAACGTGCCGGCGGCTGACCCCCTGCACAAGGCGACCATTATTCCGCGCGGCCGTGCGCTGGGCATGGTCATGCAGCTTCCCGAGGGCGACCGCTACTCGATGAGCTACAAATACATGATCTCGCGCCTTGCCATCATGATGGGCGGCCGCGTGGCAGAGGAGTTCAAGTTCGGCAAGGAGAACATCACCTCCGGCGCCTCGTCGGATATCGAGCAGGCGACGAAGCTTGCGCGCGCCATGGTCACGCGCTGGGGCTTCTCCGACAAGCTCGGGCACGTCGCCTATGGCGAGAACCAGGAAGAGGTGTTCCTCGGTCACTCCGTGGCGCGTACGCAGAACGTGTCGGAAGAGACCGCGCAGATCATCGACGCCGAGGTGCGCCGCCTGATCGACGAAGCCTATTCGACCGCCAAGACGATCCTGACCAAGAAGAAGAAGGACTGGATCGCGCTGGCCGAAGGCCTGCTCGAATACGAGACGCTTTCCGGTGACGAGATCAAGCAGTTGATCGCGGGCCAGAAGCCGTCGCGTGACCTTGGCGACGATACGCCGACCGCGCGCGGATCGGCTGTGCCGAAGGCCGGTACGGGTGGCCGCCGCAAGAAGGGGCCGGAGCCTGAAGGCGGCATGGAACCGCAGCCGTCGAACTAAGGCTTGCACGGATTGATTGAAAACGCCGCGACCTCGTCGCGGCGTTTTCTTTTGAGGACCGTGCTTGTCGATGCTTGCGAATGGGGCTGAAGACGAGCTTCGCAATCGCCGCTATTGTCACCGGAAGCGTTCGTGTTCACGAGCGCCAAGCCCCGAAGTCCCACGCTGGAAGGACACGGACCGGTACGGCCATGCAGACATTCGAATGGATCATCGCGCTTCTGCTTGGCGCCGCGCTGCTTTCGGCGCTGGCGAGACGGCTGGCCGTGCCGTATCCGACTTTTCTTGCCGTCGGCGGTGTGCTGATCCCGTTTCTGCCAGGCAGTCCGCAATGGACGCTTGATCCACATCTGGCACTCGCTCTGTTCGTGGCGCCGGTGCTGGTCGATTCCGCCTACGACACTTCCCTGCGCGATCTTCGCGACAACTGGCTACCGGTGACCGGCCTCGTGCTGATGGCTGTCGGCTTGACCACGCTCGCCGTGGCCCTGGCGGCGCGATGGCTGGTGCCGGACATGCCGTGGCCAGTCGCCGTCGCGCTCGGCGCCATCGTAGCGCCACCGGACGCGGCAGCGGCGACCGCCGTCATGCGACAGGTCAAGCTGCCGCACCGGCTCCTGAAGATCCTCGAAGGCGAAAGCCTGCTCAACGATGCCAGCGCGCTGCTGCTCTACAAGCTGGCCGTCATGGCGGTGCTGGGGGGCGGGCTTTCGCTGTCGAGCGGTGTGCCGGTTTTCCTGCTGACGGTGTTCGGAAGCGTGGCGGCCGGATATGTGCTGGCGCGCGTGCTCACGCCGGCCCTGCGCTTCGAAGATTTCCCGACTTCGATCATCGCCCAGTTCACCGTCACCTTCGGCGTCTGGATTGCTGCCGAAGCGATCGGCCTGTCCGGCATCCTGACCATCGTCGTCTATGCGATGACGATCGCCAACACGCGTGGGCCAAGCATGCCGGCCAGGCTGCGAGTGCCGGTCTATGCTGTCTGGGAAGCGGTCGTCTTCATCCTCAACGCCATGGCCTTTGTGCTCATCGGCATGCAGCTCGGCCCGATCTGGGAGCGGCTGACGCCAGATATGCGCGGCAACTACGTGCTGTTTGCGGCGACCATCCTTGCCGTCGTCATTCTCACGCGCTTCGCCTGGGTGATGAGCTACAACAAGCTGATCCGCTGGCGCATCGAGCGCTATGGCTTCAATCCGCCGCGGCCCATGTCGAGGCCGACACGCGCGAGCGGCATCGTGATCTCCTGGGCCGGCATGCGTGGCATCGTCACCCTCGCCGCGGCCTTTTCGATACCCGAGACGATGCGTGACGGATCACCTTTCCCTTATCGTGATCTCATCCTGTTTGCCGCATTCGCTGTGGTCTTCGGCACGCTGGTGCTGCAGGGGCTGACCTTGCGGCCGCTGATCCTGTGGCTGGGCCTTTCCGACGACGACCCCGTTGGACGGGAGGTGCGGCACGGACGCGTTGAAGCCTACAAGGCAGCCGTTGCAGCCATCGGGGAGGAAGACAGTCTCGCGGCCAGGCTGTTGCGCAAGGAATACGGTGCCATTGTCGAGCTATGCGAGGTCGGGGGCGAGCCTTATCAGGCGGCAGGTCTGCCAGGTGGTGCCCTGCGGCTTCAAGCCATCACCGCTGCCCGCGCCCGCGCAATCGAACTGAGGCGGACCTTCGTCATCGGCGACGACGCATTCCATGTGTTGGAAGAAGAACTCGACTGGGCTGAACTCAGCGCGGTCGGGCGAAGCGCTCCTGCCTGATCAGGCAGCCTGCCGGCCAATTCGCTCCACCATCAGCGCGACATGGGCTTCGATCTCTTCGCGCAGGCTGGCACGGGCATTGCCATCGCTGGTGACGAGGTAGAGGTCGACCATCGTGCTGACCATCACGCTCAGAAAGCGCAACCGTACTGGCTCGAGGCTTTCCGGGCCCGTTGCATAGCGTGCGAGGAAAGGCACAAGCAGGTCGCCTGTGATGCCGGTATGGGCATCGGTTTGCTGGTCGGTCTCGATCGGCCGGATGGACCGCATTGCCGCGAGCAGGCCGGTATGGGCAGGAATGGAGTCGGCCTCTTCCAGATAGCGTGAGAGCAGGGCGCGGGCGGCGTCGACTGCCTTCATATCCGAAGGCAGTGCGTCGAGCGTTGCAAGGCACTGTGCGACGATGCGTGCAACAGTTGCTTCGTAGGCGGCAAGCAGCAAGGCCTCCCGGTCGATAAAATACCGGTAGATCGTGCCGACCGCGACGCCGGTTTCGGCGGCGATGCGGGTTGTCGTTACCGCGTCATGTCCATCCGAGGCGACAACGCTTTCCACGGCTTCGAGCAAGGCGGTGCGCGTTTTCAGCGCGCGGCGCTGGCGTGGTTCAACAGGTTTCGAGCGGGCGGTCGGACGATCCATAAGTGAAACATTTTCATCTTTGTTGACAGCTGTCCAGCGCGGGCGCATTGTCCGGACAAAACGACGCTGCGCAAGGGAGAGGGCGATGCGTTCAACCAAGGTGCGGGCAGCACTGTTTCTTGGGTATGTGGCCTTCCTGGCTGCACCCGCTTCCGCAGCGGAGATTGCTGTTGCTGCCGGAGATGGCGCGGCGGAGAAACTCGTCGAGGCGCTGATTTCCGCGCAACCGGGCGACACCGTCGCGATCGGCCCGGGGCGCATCGAGTTGACCGAAGGTCTGTCGCTCGACGCCGATGACGTGACCGTCAAAGGCGCAGGCCCCGATCAGACGATCCTTTCGCTGAAAGGCCAGACCGGTTCGGGCGAAGGGCTGCTCGTCACCTCGGATCGCGTTGTGCTGGAAGACTTTGCAGTCGAAGACGCCAAGGGTGACGGTGTCAAATCCAAAGGTTCAAAACAGATCACCTTCCGCAATCTGCGCGTTGAATGGACGAACGGACCGAACGAGAAAAACGGCTCCTACGGCGTTTATCCCGTCTCCTCCAAGCATGTGCTGATCGACAGGGTTACCGTGCGCGGTGCCTCCGACGCCGGCATCTATGTCGGCCAGAGCGAGGACATCATCGTGCGCAACTCAAGAGCCGAATACAATGTCGCGGGCATAGAGATCGAAAACTCCATGCGCGCCGACGTCTACAAGAATGTCGCGACCCACAACACCGGTGGCATTCTGATTTTCGATCTGCCCAACCTGCCGGTGCAAGGTGGCCACGACATCCGTGTCTTCGACAATGATGTCGTGGACAACGACACGGCGAATTTCGCCCCCAAGGGGAATACCGTGGCGATGGTGCCGAAAGGCACCGGCATCATGGTGATGGCGAACCGCAACGTGCATGTGTTCGGCAATCGCCTGTCGGGCAACGGCACCACGCATGTGCTGATCGGTGCCTATCCCAAGGACTACGATGACAAGAACTACATGTTCGTACCGCGGGGTGTCTTCGTGCACGGCAACACCTATGGCGAAGGCGGCAACGCACCCGACGGCGAAGTGGGCAAGATGATCACCGACATCTCAGGCACACCCGTACCGGACATTGTCTGGGATGGCGTGACAAGGATTCCCGAATATCTAAGCTGGGTTTCCGCCGAGAACCAGGTTTACGTCGACGAGGCGGAAGGCACGAGCTTCGTCAATCTGAAAATGCTGTCGCAGTTGCTGCTGCCCTGGGGTTGGTGGCCCGATACCGATATTACAGCCTACAAGGGCAGCTTGCCTGAACCGGCGCCCGTCAAACTGCCACAGGACGGCGGGGCGTGAGATTTGCCAGGCTTGCAAGGCCCCTGGTTGTGGCAGCGGGAGTGATTGCCTCGCTGACCGTTTCCGCTCGAGCCGTTTCCGAAACGGCAATTCTCGGTGCAACGCCGCCGAAGCAATTGTCCGAGTTCGGTTTCTTCGAAGACCTGCAAAAACAGACGCCGGCGTCCGGTGTCGTGCCGTTTCGCCTGGCGACGCCGCTGTTTTCGGATGGCGCCGAGAAGTTCCGTTTCGTCTATGTACCCAATGGCGAGGCCGTGAAGTACGATCCCACGGAAGCCTTCGATTTTCCGGTGGGAACTGCGCTGGTCAAGACTTTCGCCTTTCCTGCAGACTACAGAAAACCGGGCGAGAAACTGCGGCTGATCGAGACCCGGGTCCTGTTGCATCATGCGGATGGCTGGTTGGCCTGGGCTTATCTGTGGAACGACCAGCAGACCGACGCCACGCTGAAGATTGCCGGCGCGAAGGTTGCGATCGCTACGATCGGAGCCGATGGGACGCCGCTATCGTTCGACTATTCGGTACCCAACAAGAACCAATGCAAGGCATGCCATGCCTTCAACGGCAAGATCACGCCGCTCGGTCCGAAGGCTCGCAACCTGAACATCGACTACGCTTATGCGAACGGAGCCGAGAACCAGCTTGCCCATTGGCGTGCGGCTGGCCTACTTGCCGGAATGCCTGAAACTGCGGAAATACCGGCCGCCACCGATTGGCGCGATGATGCTGCGCTCCTTGAGAAACGGGCCCGCACATGGCTGGACGTCAATTGTGCGCACTGCCATCGTGCTGAAGGACCAGCCAGCAATACGGGCCTGTTCCTGACATATGGCGAGAATGTACCGGTGCGGTACGGTGTGTTGAAGCGGCCGGCTGCGGCAGGGCGAGGTTCTGGCGATCGCGAATTCGATATCGTGCCCGGTGAGCCCGATCGTTCGATCGTGACTTACCGCGTCGAAAGCACGGCACCCGGCGTGATGATGCCTGAACTCGGCCGGCATATAGCCGATCCGGATGCGGTCAAGCTGCTTGCCGACTGGATCGCCTCGTTGCGTTAGCTGCAACGGATGTGCGGGCAAAGAAAAAGGGTCGCCAACCTCGTGGTTCGCGACCCTTTGATGTCCAATCAGGTTAGGCTGGCTGAGTGGCTTTCAGCCGCTTGCTGCAAATGCTGTAGTAGCCGCCGCCTTTCTGGATCCAGCGCAGCCCGTTCAGCGTGCCTGCCTCCTTGTTGGCGTGATACTGCTTCAGGCAGGAATGCATGCGCGCCTTCGACGGCGTTTCGTCCTTGAAATCGGCAGCGATCTCAGTCGGGAAGGTAACGCCGGCCGGTGCTTCCGCCGGATTCGCCAAGGCCGAAGCGGCGGATGCCTCTTTCTTGTCCAGCGTGTGGCCGCATTCCGCGGTCCGATATTCGTCCCAGCCGCGACCGTTCAGTTCATCGTTGCGCTTGGCTTCCTGGTAGCGGGCGCCGCACTCCTTGAAGGAAACGAAGGCAACCTTCTCCGCGGTGACGGCAGTTGCAGCGTCACCTGCATCAGCCGTGTCGGAACCGCATTCCGCCTTGCGGAAAGCAGTCCACGTCATTCCATTGAGTGTGTCGGCATCCTTTGCGGCCTGATATTTGGCGCTGCACTCTTTCATCGTCAGCGCGCTGGCCGGCATGACGCCGAGTGGAAACAAGATAGTCGCGGCAGTGGCCGCCAGATAAAGAACTCGCATGCAACCTCCCGATGCGTGAGCTAGTAAACGCTGTTTGTATACTATTTGTTCTTCTTACGTTCCACAAGAATCTCACTGTCGGGACAAAAAAAGAATCGCGTGAGCGAAACTCACGCGATTCCTTGTACTTGACGCTGATTTGGCGCTGAAGCGCCGTCGGTCAGCTCTTCAGGCGGGCGTTACAGAGGCTGTAGTAACCGCCGCCCTTCTGGATCCACTTGAGGCCACCGAGGGCATTGTTGTCCTTGGCGGTGTAGTACTGGTCGAGGCAGGTGTGCATACGTGCCTTGCCCGGCGACTCGGACGAATACTTCTTCGCAACCGCGCTCGGGAACTTGACGCCGCTCGGCGCCTTGGCCGTCGGGGTTTCCGGGTCGCTGGTGTAGGTGGCTTCGTCGGCCGCAGGCACGGAGTCGTCGTCATTGGCGCCTGCGCTGCAATTTGCCTTGCGGAAGTCGTTCCACTTCTGGCCGCCCAGCGTACCGCCGCTCTTGGCTGCTTGGTACTTGGTCGAGCACTCGGCCATGGTCAGGCCCTTGCCGCCAGCGGCAGCGTCAGCCGCCTTGGTCGAAGCCTTGGCAGGCTTGGCCGGGGCAGCGGTTGTGTCGACTGCTGCACTCGCGCCCGGGCCACACTGAGCCTTGCGGAAGTCGTTCCATTTCAAGCCATTCAGCGTGCCGGCGGCCTTGGCAGCCTGGTACTTGGCCGAGCATTCCTTGGCGGTCAGGCCCTTTGCCGTGTCATCGCTCGCTGCAGCGGCTTTTTTTGCCGGCTTGCTGGTGTCCTCGGCAGCGGCCTTTGCCTTCTTGGCCGGCTTGGCTTCCTCGGCTGCGCTGGCATCGGTGCCGCACTGCGCCTTGCGGAACTGGTTCCAGGTCTGGCCGGCGAGCGTGCCGGCGTCCTTGGCCGCGTTATATTTGGTGCTGCACTCGGCCATCGTGAGTGCGCTGGCCGGCTGGGCCAGGAACAGGGTCACGACGGCAAGGCCCGTCAATGTAGCAAGTCGATCGATGAGCATAGCGTTCTCTCCGTTGTGCCACTCACAATCAATCCCATGCGAGCAATAGCGCGCAAGCCATGCCTGCGCTAGTGCAGCAGCCGCATCTCCTCCCGCACTTATCGGCGAGCATTGTGACCATTGCGTCGCATTTTTGGCGGGGCAACAAATTTCTAAGATTCATGACATACTATAACACAAAGTGATGGCTTGGCACCGGGCAGTTGTGGCATTAGCAGCCTTCGGGCAAACAGCCAGGGACGTGTAGTAGATGTCGGGACGTTATTTCGGAACGGATGGTATTCGCGGTCGCGCGAACAAGTTCCCAATGACGGCGGAAATCGCCATGAAGGTCGGCATGGCTGCCGGTCTTTCCTTCCAGCGTGGCAGCCATCGTCACCGCGCCGTGCTCGGCAAGGATACCCGCCTTTCCGGCTACATGATCGAGAACGCGCTGGTGGCCGGCCTGTGCGCCGCCGGCATGGACGTGTTCCTGCTCGGACCGATCCCGACGCCGGGCGTCGCCATGCTGGTGCGCTCGCTGCGTGCTGATATCGGCGTGATGATCTCGGCCTCGCATAATCCTTACCACGACAATGGCATCAAGCTGTTCGGCCCGGATGGCTACAAGCTTTCCGACGAGATCGAGGAGCGGATCGAAAGCATGCTCGACGAGGATGTCGAGATGGCCCTGGCCGATTCCGACAGCCTTGGCCGCGCCAAGCGCGTCGATGGCGTTCACGACCGCTACATCGAATTCGCCAAGCGCACCCTGCCACGCGCCATGTCGCTGTCGGGTCTGCGCATTGTCGTCGATTGCGCCAACGGCGCTGGCTACAAGGTCGCGCCCGCCGCGCTCTGGGAACTCGGTGCCGACGTTGTCGCCATCAATGTCGAGCCGAACGGTTTCAACATCAACAAGGAATGCGGCTCCACCCATCCGGCCGAGCTGCAGAAGAAGGTCCACGAGGTTCGGGCCGACATCGGCATCGCGCTGGACGGCGATGCCGATCGCGTTGTCATCGTCGACGAGAATGGCATGGTCGTCGATGGTGATCAGATCATGGCGCTGATCGCCGAATCCTGGCACCAGAACGGCCGCCTGGCCGGCGGCGGCGTGGTTTCCACCATCATGTCCAATCTCGGCCTGGAGCGCTTCCTGACCGGTATGAAGCTGCAGCTTCACCGCACCAAGGTCGGTGACCGCTATGTCGTGGAACATATGCGCGCGAATGGCCTCAATGTCGGCGGCGAACAGTCTGGCCATATCGTGCTGTCCGATTTCTCGACCACCGGCGACGGCCTGGTCTCGGCGCTGCAGGTACTCGCCTGCGTCAAGCGCCAGAACCGTCCGGTCAGCGAACTGCTCAAGAAATTCGAGCCAGTGCCGCAGGTGCTGAAGAATGTGCGTTTCTCCGGCGGCAAGCCGCTGGAAGAGGCCCCGGTCAAGGCCGCGATCGAAGAGGCACAGAACCGCCTCGGCAAGAAGGGTCGCCTGGTCATTCGCCCTTCGGGTACCGAACCGCTCATCCGCGTCATGGCCGAGGGCGACGACCCCAAGCTGGTCGAGGACGTCGTCAACGACATTATCGGTGTGATTTCCGAGGCGCGCAGCGCCGCCTGAGTTCGTTTCGTTTCCTTCGCGACAAGGCTGAATCTCACGACCCGCTTCGGCGGGTCGTGAGCGTTCTGGCGAAGTCTTCGCCAGAACGTTTCGAGAGAAATCTAGACGAGTATAGTTAACTGATACGGTTAAACGCCTTTTAACCTTTGCAATTCATTATCCACACCCGAGGTCAATCATGTTCGGGCGCGATCCGTGCTCCGACGTCTCAAGGGTGACAAGGATGTACAATTTCGGAAGGAAGGCAGCCGTGGCCGGCTTGCTGCTGTCCGGCCTCGCCGCGCCGGCGCTGGCGGCGGATCTGGCCGAGCCGCCGGTGGTGGAAGCCCCACCCGTCGCGGCGCCGGTCTATGAAGAAGCCGAGTATGGCGGCTGGTACATCCGTGGTGATCTCGGCTACCGCAAATCCAATATGAGCAGCCCGGAATATGTCCTTCCTGGTGGCTTTGTCGGGACCTTCGACACGCACAAGCTGAAGGGCGGCTTCTCGATCGGTGGCGGCGTTGGCTACCAGGTCACCAAATACTTCCGCACCGACGTTACCCTGGACTACTGGTCGAAGACCAAGTTCAACGGTGGCACGTCGGGTTTTTGCGGCACGGGCCTGCCCTGTACGTCGACCGACACCAGCTCCTATTCGGCGCTGCTCCTTTTGGCTAACGCCTATGTCGACATCGGCACCTGGCACGGCATCACACCTTATGTCGGCGCCGGTATCGGTGGTGCGAACCTTAAATGGAACACCCTGGTCAACAAGGACCCGGATGGCGAGTTCGAGCACGAAGGCAAGAAAGGCTGGCGTTTCGCCTACGCAGTCATGGCCGGTGCTTCCTACTGCCTGACCGACACCACCAAGCTCGATGTCGGCTATCGTTACAGCCACATCAACGGTGGCGGCATGTTCGGTTACAAGGTCGGCGGTGGCCCCGGCTTCGACAAGGGCATCAATACGCACGAAGTGCGTGCTGGCCTGCGCTATCAGTTTGGTGGCCGCTCAGATTGCGCGCCGCCCCCGCCCGTCTATGTGCCGGAGCCGGAACCGGTCTACACGAAGTAATCCCTGCCTCGAAAATTTCAGAACCCGCCCGGCAATGCCGGGCGGTTTTTCGTTCAGGGGAACCGACCGATCACCAGCCCAGCCACAGCGCGATCAGCGCCAGCGTAGCCGGGATAGCCTGGATGTAGAGGATCTTGCGGTTTGCCGTGGCCGCGCCATAGAGCCCGGCAACCAGGACGCAGAGCAAGAAGAAGGTCTTTACCTGGAAGCCGGCTTCGCCGAGATACAGTCCCCAGATCAGCCCTGCCGCAAGGAAGCCGTTGTAAAGGCCCTGATTGGCCGCAAGAACCTTCGAGGCCGTGGCGAATTCGGGGGTCAGGCCGAAAGCCTTGTGGCCGCGCGGCGTGTCCCACAGCACCATTTCCAGATAGACGATGTAGACGTGGATCAGCGCGACCAGGCCGACCAATATGTTCGCGATCATTGTCTCCCCCTTGCCCGTCAAGATCGCGGATGTTCCCGCAAGCGAGCGTTTCGCGCAAGCCGTGCGGATAGGGTTGCCATCGCTCGCGGCTTGATGTCTGTTCGCGCCAACCCCATTCATGATCCCTGGTGAAGCAATGTCGTTCAAGAAACTGGATGAACTCGGCCGCAAGCTCGAGGCCCTGGAGCATGCCCAGGCCATTCTGGGTGCCGACGAGGCGACCCACATGGCGGTCGGTGGCGGCGAGAAACGGGCGGAGGCAATGGCCACGCTGGCCGGCATGTATCATCGCCAGGCCACGGCGCCGGAGATTGCAGACTGGATTGCCGGCGCTGCGGCTGAAGCGCTGGATGCAGACCAGCAGGCAGCACTGCGGGAATTCGAGCGTCAGTACATCAATATGACTTGCCTGCCGGCAGAGTTCGTGGAGCGGCAGACGGCGGCGCGGTTGCGTTCGGAGCAACTGTGGCGGGAACTGCGTGCCAGGAACGACTGGATGGGTTTTCGCCCCGCGCTCGAGAACATCGTTGCGCTGGTGCGCGAGGAGGCGGGCTTGCGGGCCGCCGTGCTCAAGCTGTCGCCCTACGACGCCTTGATGGAGCAGTACGATCCGGGCAATCGCGCCGCGGACATCGCGCCGGTTTTCGCCGAACTCAAGACCTTCCTGAAGGACTTCGTGCCGGAAGCGCTCGCCGTTCAGAGCGAAAACCTGGCGAAACGGCCACTCAAGCCGCTGTCGGGAGTCTATCCGATCGACAAGCAGCGCGAACTGGGCCTGGCGATGATGGCGGCCGTCGGCTTCGACCTCAACCACGGCTCGCTTTCGGTGTCGCATCATCCGTTCTGCGGTGGCGTGCCGACCGATGTGCGCATCACTACTCGCTACAAGACCTCGGATTTCCTGTCGGCGCTGATGGGGGTGCTGCACGAAACCGGCCATGCGCTCTACGAGCAGAACCTGCCCAAGGAGTGGTCGCACTGGCCGCTCGGCAAGGCACGCGGCATGGCGGTACATGAAAGCCAGAGCCTGTTCGTGGAAAAGCAGCTCGGCCGCAATCCGGCCTTCTGGCGCTGGGCGCTGCCGGTGGTCGAGCAGCATCTCGGCGAGGCCTGGACGCTGGAAGACCTCCTGCCGCATGTGCATCGCGTCGAGCGCGGGCTGATCCGCGTCGATGCGGATGAGGTCACGTATCCGCTGCATGTCATATTGCGTTTCGAACTGGAGCAGGATCTGGTTTCGGGCAGGCTCGAGGTCGCCGACCTGCCCGAGGCGTGGGACGCCAAGATGCGCGACTATCTGGGGCTTTCGACCATCGACAATGCTGCCGACGGCCCGATGCAGGACGTGCATTGGCCCTCGGGCGCCTTCGGCTATTTTCCTTCCTATACGCTCGGCGCCATGATGGCCGCCCAGCAGTGGGCGGCGTTGACCAGAGAACATCCGACGGCGGACGAGGATATCGCCCGTGGCGATTTCGACGCAGTCAATGCCTGGCGGCGGGAGCGGATCTGGTCGCTGGGGGCGCGCTACTCGACGCCCGAGCTTCTCGAACGCGCCACCGGTGAAAAGCTGAACGCAGCGCATTTCATCACGCATCTGAAGCGGCGCTACGGCAAGTCATGATAGGCTCATTGCTGACAGCAACAATGCCGGGCTGCTTCTGGTGACGGACCGCGATCCTCTTTCGACCGCCCAGCAGATCGCGTCCGCCATCACGCAGGCCGTGCGCGGCGGCCATCTCGTGCCGGGCCAGCGCCTCACCGAGACCGAACTCGCTTCCCGGCATGGCGTGTCGCGGTCGTCGGTCCGTGAAGCCTTCCAGCGGCTGACTGTGGACGGGCTTCTGGCCTTCGAGCCGCATCGAGGGGTGACGGTGCGCCGGCTGTCACGCAAGGAGGTCGATGACCTGTTTGCCGTTCGAAGTTCCCTGGAGGCGCTGGCCGTCGGCCTTGCCCTGCCGGCACTGCAAGCGGAACCAGCCAGACTGTGGGCGCTTCAGGCTGAGATGGATGATGCCGTCTCGGCAAACGACATGGCGAAGTTCTCCGACGCCAACACGCGTTTTCATGCGCTGTTTCCAGCGGCCGCCAACAACGCTGTGCTGGCCGAGACACTGACCAGGTTGTCCAATTCGCTCTATTGGCTGCAGTTCCGCATGCTGGTCGATCGCGAGGACGTCTTTGCCAGCAACGCGGAACATCGACGGATCGTCGAAGCTGTCCTGGCTGACGACAGGCGAATTGCGGAAACCGCGATGCGCGAGCATGTCGTTGCCTCGGGCGCGCTCATCCAGAGGCTGTCCGACGATCATTTCGCACCGGCCTGACCGGCTTTAAAAGGTTGGACTTGCGCATTCCTGGATTGTCGGACAATATTGTTGGACAATCTTGAGGAGCATTGCGCGATGAAGCCTACAACGAGCTATCAGCCGATTCCGCTGCCGGACTTTCAGGAGCTTCCGCTTGAAACCATGCGAGCGAATGCGGAAGCCTTCTATGCGGAAATGCGCGCGCGCCATACGGTGCGCGAATTCTCCACCAGGCCGGTCCCGCGCGACATCATCGAAACCTGCATCCTGACGGCAGGCACCGCGCCCAACGGCGCCAACCACCAGCCCTGGCATTTCGCGGTGATCGGCGATTCCGCGATCAAGAAGCGCATCCGCGAGGCGGCCGAGATCGAAGAGCGCGCCTTCTATGAGGGCAGGGCCGGCGAGGAATGGCTGGCCGCGCTGACACCGCTCGGCACCGATGCCGACAAGCCATTCCTGGAGGAGGCTCCCTGGCTCATCTGCATTTTCGGCGAGCGCCGCAGCCGCTCCGCCGATGGCGTGCTGCGCAAGAACTACTATGTGCCGGAATCGGTTTCGATCGCGACCGGTCTTCTGATCACCGCCATCCACCGCGCCGGCCTCGTCGCGCTGACGCATACGCCGAACCCGATGAGCTTCCTGAACGAGATCTGCGGCCGCGACCCGCATGACAAGCCCTACATCCTGATGGTCGTCGGTTATCCGAAGGAAGGCGCCACCATTCCGCAACATGCGGTTGAAAAGAAACCGTTGGCGGAAATCGCGACCTTTCTCTGATCGAGAGCAATTCCAGGAAAAGTGTGCCACGGTTTTCCATCTGGAATTGCGCAAAAACAATGAGCGAGAGCGTTTCCGTCAAAACGGAAACGCTCGAGGGCGCGCCTGGAGGGCCGTTTTCCAGCAGCTGCCCCTTCCGATCCGCAACGTCCGGCGCCATCCTGTCCGCGATGAAGCCGGATGAGGAGGACGCATTGTCGCTTACCAACCAGGACCTGATCGAGCTCACGGCTTGGCGGCGCAGACTGCACCAGCATCCCGAGGTCTCGAACGAGGAGGAGGCGACGGCCAAAGAGGTGGTTGCCTTTCTCGCCGATACCGGGCCGGATAAAATCCTGACAAGGCTGGGCGGCCATGGCGTCGCCATGATCTATGACAGCGGCAAATCGGGCCCAACGGTTCTCTTCCGCTCCGAACTCGATGCGTTGCCGATCGAAGAACTGTCCGGTGTGGAGCATTCGTCGCTGGTACCGGGCAAGTCGCATATGTGCGGCCATGACGGACACACCACGATCCTGGCTGCCCTTGGACGCCAGTTCGGACGCAGCCGCCCCCGGAAGGGGCGTGTCGTTCTGATGTTCCAGCCGGCCGAGGAGACCGGCGATGGCGCTGTCGGTGTGGTGGCCGATCCGCGCTTCGGCGAGATCGCTCCGGATTTTTCTTTTTCGCTGCACAATCTGCCTGGCATTCCGTTCGGCGAGGTTCGTGTGAAACCCGGCGTCGTCAACTGCGCCTCGCGCGGCATGCGCATCGTGCTGGAGGGCAAGACGGCACATTCCTCGATGCCCGAAACCGGCACGTCGCCGATGCTCGCGATAAGCCAGCTGATGCCTGCACTGGCAAGGCTTGGTGGCGGTGCTTTCAGCGACGACGGTTTCGGCATGGTGACCGTAACCCATGCCACGATGGGCGCGGCGGTGTTCGGGGTGGCGCCCGGCCGCGCCGAAGTGTGGGCGACACTGCGGACACGATTGGACGGGCGGATGGCAGGCTTGTGCGCCGCCGCCGAAGCGCTGGTGGAGCGGGCCGCCAGTGAAGCCGGTCTGACCTTTGCTATCGACTATCATGAGATCTTCGTTGCCAGCATGAATGCGCCGACGGCCGTCGAGCATCTGCACACGGCGCTCGATCAGGAAGGTGTCGCCTACAGCGAAGACAGCCTGCCGATGCGTGCTTCCGAGGACTTCGGCATCTTTGGGCGCGCCGCGCCCTCAGCGATGTTCTTCCTGGGAGCCGGGGAACGGCACCCGGCGCTACACAACCCGGACTACGATTTTCCGGACGACCTGATCCCGATAGGCTCAAGGATTTTCATGCGCACCGCACGCAACTTGCTGGGATAGCAGCTACTCCGCCGCGCCCATGAAGGCGCTGGCGCCGGTTTCGAACTGCAGCTTGGCGAGCCTGGCGTAGATGCCGCCCTTGGCCACGAGGCTCTTGTGCGTGCCTTCCTCGACGATACGTCCGCCGTCCATGACGAGGATCCGGTCGGCCTTCAACACAGTCGCCAGCCGGTGCGCGATGACGAGGGTGGTGCGACCCTGCATCAGATGTTCGAGCGCTTCCTGCACGAGCGTTTCGCTTTCGGCATCGAGCGCGGAGGTTGCCTCGTCGAGCAGCAGGATCGGCGCGTCGCGCAGGATGGCGCGCGCGATCGCAATGCGCTGGCGCTGGCCACCAGACAAGGTGACTCCACGTTCGCCGACTTGCGTGTCATAGCCGTCCTGCAGCTTGAGGATGAATTCTTCGGCAAGAGCTGCCTTGGCCGCCGCCTCGATCTCGGTATTGCCAGCCCCCGGCCTGCCGAAGGCGATGTTGTCACGTACGCTGGCGGCAAAGATCGTGACGTCCTGCGGCACGATGGCGATGCGCTGGCGAAGCGCGAGCGGATCCGTTTGCGTCAGGTCGATCCCGTCGAGCTTCACCGAGCCTGTCTCGGGATCGTAGAAACGCAGGATCAGCGAGAAAACCGTGCTCTTGCCGGCGCCCGACGGGCCAACGATGGCGACCGTTTCGCCTGGCTTTACCGAAAAGCCCAGGTCGTGCACGGCGGCGCGATCGGGTCTCGCCGGGTAGGAGAAGGAGACATCGCTGAATTCGATGGCGCCCTTTGCCTTGACCGGCAGCGCGCGCGGCTGTGCCGGCGCTTCGATGCCGGGTTTCTCTGCAAGGATTTCCGTGAGCCGTTCAGCTGCGCCCGCCGCTTGCGACAGCTCGCCCCACACTTCAGACAGCGCGCCGAGGGCGCCGGCTGCAAAGACTGAATAGAGCAGGAACTGACCAAGCGTACCGGGCGACAGCGTGCCGTCGAGCACGTCGCGCGAGCCGAACCACAAAACCGCGACCACCGAAGAAAACACCATGAAAATGGCGAAGAAGGTGAGCAGCGCGCGGGCAAGAACGGAGGCGCGGGCGGCCGCAAAAGCGGCTTCGACAGCAGCGGAAAAGCGGCCGGTGACCAATCCTTCGTTGGTGAATGCCTGCAGTGTGCGCACGGCGCCGATCTGCTCGCTGGCATAGGCGGTGGCGTTGGCCAGCGTGTCCTGCGCCTGCCGGGAACGACGGCGCACCGAACGGCCGAAGGCGACCAGCGGCAGCACGATGACGGGGATCGCCGCAATGACGAGGCCAGAGAGCTTCGGGCTCGTCACCACCATCATAGCCAGCGCACCAAGGCCAAGGATGACATTGCGCAGCGCCACCGAAGCGGTCGCGCCCACGGCCGACTTCACCTGCGTGGTGTCTGCGGCGAGCCGCGAGACGATTTCGCCCGATTGCGATGTGTCGAAAAAGGCGGGCGACAAAGTGGTGACATGCGAAAATACGTCGCGGCGAATGTCGGCGACGACACGTTCGCCAAGGGTGATGACGAAATAATAGCGACCGGCGGATGCCAGTGCGAGCACTGCGGCCATCACCATCAGCATGCCGAAATAGCTGGCGATGAAGGCGGAATCGGAACTGGAGAACCCGTTGTCGATCATGCGCCGCACGGCAAGCGGCAGCGCCAGTGTGGTGACGGCCGCCAGCACCAGCGAAATGCTTGCGCCGACCACCAGGCCGCGATAGCGGGCGATATAGGGAAAGACCCGCCGAAGCGGCTGGAGCGAGCGTCTGCGCTCGTCTGCGCTGGTAGGGTCAGCCATCGTCCCGGTTCCTGTCCGAATTGGCTCCGGCGCGGCCTTGTGATTCAATTTCGCCTGTTGTATAGGCACGCCGACCGTTTTTGAAGCCGTGGCTCCTCAATAGCTGCGGCTTCGAGTTTTAAAAAGGGGCGCATCGCCGCAGGGCCGCCGTCCCACCTAGCCAGGACAAGAGCGATGAAGGCTGACATCCATCCCGACTACCACACCATCAAGGTCGTCATGACCAATGGCACCGAGTACCTGACCCGTTCGACCTGGGGCAAGGAAGGTGACACGATGAACCTCGACATCGATCCCTCGACGCATCCGGCCTGGACCGGCGGCCAGCAGACGCTGCTCGACCGCGGTGGCCGTCTGTCGAAGTTCAAGAACAAGTTCGCCAATCTCGGCATCTAAGCCGGAACCGCGATACGGATCCAAAAACCCGCCCTCAGGGCGGGTTTTTTGTTGCGGGTCGACGCGGGTTGCATCGGGACGTGAACTGGCCGATCCTGCCATCGGGGGCAGGGAGGTCATGTGTCGGACACCGCTCTGCATTTCGACGATGCACGTCGCCGGATCAAAGCCATCTTCATCGGTTCGATCGGCAATCTGGTCGAATGGTATGATTTCTACGCCTATACGGCGTTTGCGCTCTATTTCGCGCCGGCTTTCTTTCCCTCGCATGACCCCGTCGTCCAGCAGCTGAACGCTGCGACGCTGTTTGCCGCCGGCTTCATCGTGCGGCCACTCGGCGGCTGGCTGTTTGGCCATATCGCCGACCGCTACGGGCGTCGATTGTCGCTCACCATTTCGGTGCTGATGATGTGTTTCGGTTCGCTGATCATCGCGTTCACGCCGACCTACGCGACAATCGGCTTTGCCGCGCCGGTGCTTCTGGCGCTGGCCCGTGTCATCGAAGGCCTCAGCCTCGGCGGCGAATATGGTGCGAGTGCCACCTATCTCAGTGAGGTCGCCGATCCGAACCATCGCGGTTTCTACTCCAGCTTCCAATATGTGACGCTGATCGGCGGGCAGCTGTGCGCGATCCTGGTCCTGCTGCTGCTGCAGAATGTGTTCCTGACCCATGAGCAACTGGTCGACTGGGGTTGGCGTATCCCCTTCGTCATCGGTGCACTGCTTGCCATCTTCTCCGCGGTGATGCGCCGGCAGCTCCATGAAACCGAGGCCTTCGTGGCGACGGCGACCTCGCAGAAGCGCGAGGGCTCGCTGCGCGGGCTGAGGAAGTTCCCGCGCGAAGTGGCGATCGTGGTTGGACTGACCGCTGGCGGTACGGCCGCCTTCTACACGTTCACGACCTATATGCAGACCTTCGTCAAGCAGACGGTCGGCCTGTCGGACCTCACCACCACCTATGTGATCGCCGGCTCGCTGATCTTCGCGGCGATCCTGCAGCCGATCTATGGATTGATTTCCGATCGTATCGGTCGCAAGCCGCTGCTGATCTTCTTCGGCGTCGCCGGCACCGTCCTGACGGTGCCGATCCTGACGATGCTGTCAACGACGACGTCGCCCTTCGTCGCCTTCCTGCTGATCTGCGGTGCGTGGATATTCACGGCCGGCTACACCTCGATCAATGCGGTGGTGAAAGCCGAACTGTTCCCGACCGCGGTCCGCGCCACCGGCGTCGGCGTGCCCTATGCGTTGACGGTCTCGATCTTCGGCGGCACCGCACCGGCAATCGCGCTGTGGTTCAAGCAGCAGGGCCACGAACAGTGGTTCTATCATTATCTGGCCGGCGTCATCTTCGTCTCGCTGCTGGTCTATTCGACCATGCGCGACACCAAGCACACGTCCGCAATGGATGAGCGCGCGGCTTCAGCTGCGCGCTAGCTCGCTGAGCGCCATGCGCTTGTAGGCTGTGACCAGCCGGTCGCCCTCGGTGCGGTCGACCGACACCGCCAGCCGCATGGTCGCTTCGCCGAGCTGCCAGATCAGAAAGGCGGAGGTTTCGAGCAGGTCTGGATCCTCGTCCGGGCGCAGGCGTCTGAGCACGGCAAGCAACATGCCGGCATTGGCACGGCTGTGGGCAAGTTCCAGTTCGCGCAGTGCCTTGTCGGCTTGCGTGCCCGACCAGATGTCACGCATCACCGGCTCGGCGAGGAAAATCCCGTAATAGATATCGACCAGTTCCGAGAAGGCCTTTTCCAGACCCTTCCTGTCCTTCACTTCTGCAAGGGCTTCGGAGATGCACGTCTCGCTCTCCTTCTGGTAGCGGTCGGCGAGAGCCCGGATGATGGCGCTCTTGTCGGGAAAGAACTGGTAGAGCGAGCCGATCGACACGCCGGCCTTCTCGGCCACTTCGCCCATGCGCAGAGCGTCGCTGCCCTTTTCCGCGATCAGCGCAGAGGCGACGGCGAGCATTCGTTCCACCCGTTCACGGCTGCGTTTCTGGATCGGCTCGCGGCGCGGGCCGGGTATGTCCTGAACGATGGCCGAGACGCTTTCCATGATCTTTCCTCGAATGCCGGCGGGCGGTTGCCGGAAAATTCCCGCTTGACTCTCACAATATGAGGATTTATCACATTTTGCAAACGCGAGGATTGCTCACGTTTGTGACATGGAGAGAAAAGATGACCAGCAAGACATCGAAGCCCGTCCTGATCCTTGGCGGCACCGGCAAGACCGGCCGCAGGCTGGCTGAGCGGCTCAAGGCAAAGAACATCCCGGTCCATATCGGCTCGCGTTCGGCACGTCCGGCCTTCGACTGGACTGACAAGACAAGCTGGGCAGGCGCCCTCGAAGGCGTAGGTGCCGTCTACATCAGCTACTATCCCGACATCGCCGTGCCTGGCGCCGCGGAAACCGTCGAGGAGTTTGCCAGGCTGGCCGTGAGCCGCGGCGTACGCCGGCTGGTACTTCTGTCCGGCCGCGGCGAAGCGGAGGCGCAGCGCGCAGAAGAGATGGTCAAGGCCACCGGCGCCGACTGGACGATCCTGCGCTGCGCCTGGTTTGCGCAGAATTTTTCCGAAGGCGCCTTCCTGGACGGCGTGCTGGCGGGACAGATTTCCATCCCCGCCGCCGAGATCGGCGAACCCTTCGTCGATGTCGACGATATCGCGGACGTGGCGGCGGAAGTCCTGTCGAACGATGGGCATGTCGGTGAGTTGTACGAGCTTACCGGACCGCGGCTCCTGACTTTCCGCGAGGCCGTCGCCGAGATCTCCAGTGCCGCCGGCCGCGACGTGGGCTTCAGCCGCGTCTCGCCGGAAGCATTCAGGGCTGAACTCGAGGCTTACGAAACGCCAGCCGAGGTCGTCTGGCTGCTCGACGAACTGTTCGGACAGGTGCTCGACGGCCGAAATGAACACGTCACCGACGGTGTCCAGCGGGCTCTTGGTCGTGGACCCAAAGACTTTTCCGCCTATGTGCGCGAAACTGCCGCCACCGGCGTGTGGCATGTGAATCTCTGAGAGGGAGAGAAAGATGTTTGCTCAGATCGTAATCGCCATCACTTTCATTGCCGCCCTTGGCAGCGGCCTCATGGCGGGCCTGTTCTTCGCCTATTCCAATTCGGTGATGCCGTCGCTGGCGCAAGTGCCGGTACCGCAGGGCGTGCTGGCCATGAACACCATCAACACGGTGATCCAGAACCCGCTGTTCCTGTCCATCTTCATGGGCACGGCACTACTGGCGCTGTTCCTCGTGCTGGCAGCCCTGCTCGGATGGGGAGTCGCGCGGCCCAGCTGGGTGCTGATCGGCGCTGCGCTCTACATCGTCGGCAACATCATCGTCACCATGGTCATCAACGTGCCGATGAACGACGCACTGGCTGCCACCGCGCCCGACAGTCAGGCTGCCGCGCAGCTTTGGGCCGTCCATCTCGATCGCTGGGTGTTCTGGAACCATGTGCGTGCCTTCGCATGCACCGGCGCGCTGGCGGCCTTCATCGCGGCGCTGATGTAAGTTGCTCGGCGCTGCTGGAAAATCCGCCGTCTCGGGTTGAGGTGGCGGATTTTTGCTGCAGCCAGCCAGGATTGCAAAGACCGTGCTGCTGGCACCCCAAAAGGGCCAGCGTCGAACCGGCTGGAAATCAGGTTTTCTTGCGATCGGAATGGCCGAGATCGCGCTCGGGGTCGATTACATCACGCACGAGCTGTTTCAATTTGGCCGCGTCGGGAAAACCGCCATCGCGCTTGCGCTCCCAGATCAGCTCCTCGTTGCAGGTAATGGTGAATACGCCGCCGGTGCCCGGCACCAGGACCACCTCGCCGAGGTCGGTGGCGAAAGTCGACAGCAGCTCCTGCGCCATCCAGCCGGCACGCAGCAGCCACTGGCACTGTGTGCAATAGGTGATGACGATGCGGGGGCGTGGAGCGTCGGTCATCCAAACCTCGTAAAGCAATTCCAGCAAAAGTGCGCAGCGATTCTGCGTCCGGACTTGCGTAAAACAAAGAACCAGAGGGTTTCCGGAAAAGCGGAAACGCTCCGGATACGACAGAAAAGAAAACGCCCCGGCGTGCCGGGGCGTCTGGATCAGGCCGCGCTGAGCTTGGCCAGGGTCGCGTCGTCGACCTCGAAATTGGCGTAGACGTTCTGGACGTCGTCGTCGTCCTCGAGTGTCGCCACCAGCTTCATCAAGGACTGGGCACGTTCCTCGTCGACCTGGATGTTGTTCTGCGGACGCCAAATGGCTTTCACCGACTCAGCTTCGCCGAGTGCGCTTTCCAGGGCCTTCGACACTTCACCGAGATTTTCGAAGGCGCAGTAGATGGTGTGGCTTTCGTCGTCGGTCTCGACGTCGTCGGCGCCGGCTTCGATCGCAGCTTCCATCACCTTGTCGTCGCTGCCGACCTTGGCCGGGTAGACGATTTCGCCGATGCGATCCCACATGAAGGAGACCGAGCCGGTTTCGCCGAGCGCACCGCCGGCCTTGGTGAAGGCGGCGCGCACATTGGAGGCCGAGCGATTGCGGTTGTCGGTCAGCGCCTCGACGATCAGGGCAATGCCGCCGGGGCCGTAACCCTCGTAGCGCACTTCCTCATAGCTTTCGGCATCGCCGCCAGAGGCCTTGGAGATGGCGCGTGCGATGTTGTCCTTCGGCATGGACTCGGCCTTGGCGTTCTGGATCGCCAGGCGCAGGCGTGGGTTCATCGCGGGATCGGGCAGCCCCTGCTTGGCAGCGACGGTAATCTCGCGCGCCAGCTTGGAAAAAATCTTCGAGCGGACCGCATCCTGGCGGCCCTTGCGATGCATGATGTTCTTAAACTGTGAATGGCCTGCCATGGCACCCCTGCGGTCGTTAGCGGTTGTCGAACCGTCGTGCGCCGGAATGGCGCGCCAAAAACGATCTGACATATTGATTGGGCAGCGGTTGCGATCCGATGCCGGGATGGCGGGCTTATAAATAAATCGGCTCAAAACGTCCAGATATGCCAAGGCGGCGCGGTGGGTGCGGCCGAACCTTCTTCGAAAAACACGGATCCTTGTCGCCCGCCCGCCGCGGCGCCAGGCAATGGGTTCAATAACCCGCCTTGATCTTCTCGAATTCGGCAACCATGCGCTGTTTCAGCTCCGCCGGCAGCGGCTGCTGGAACAGCGTCTTGTCGAGGAAGGCATCGAGATTGTCGAAGCCACGCTCGGTGAGCAGCTTCTTGTCGATCGCAGCCATGCCGGCGGTATTGCCATGTCCATAACCGAATGTCGTGACCAGGTGGCTGGATACGTTGGGCGCGTTGACGGCGTTCAGGAAATCATAGGCCTCGTCGACATGCGCGGCATCCTTGAGGAGCGCATAACCGCATACCCAGGTGGACAGACCCTCCTTGGTGTCGCGATTCATCTCCAGCGGCACGCCCTGGCTTTTCAGCGTGACATAGGTTTCGGCCCAACCCCAGGCGAGATCGATCTCTCCGCCGGAGAAGGCCTGGTTGATCGAGGTGTCGTCGGTCCAGTAGAAGCGGACGTTCTTGTGCACCTGACGCAGGAAGTCGGAAGCCTCCCTGAACTGTGCATCCGTCATCTGGGTCCAGTCCTTCAGACCGATGACCAGGGAGGCCAGCGCATAGGCATCGTCGACATTGTCGCCGATGGTGACGCGACCCTCGAATTTCGGATCGGCGAAGATGCGGAGCGACTTCGCGTCGTCGGGCGTGACCTTGTCGGTGCGGTAGATGAGGGACGAAGTGCCCCAGTCGAACGGCAGCAGCCAGGCCTTGCCGTCGGCGGTGGTGACAAGGTCCTTCATCTTCATCAGACCGGGGTTGATATCCTTCCAGCCAGAGATCCGTGACGTATCCAGTGGTTGCAGCAGGCCTGCCTCGCGCCATTTGACCACGCTCTGCGCGCAAGGATGGCCGACATCGGCCTTGAAGCCGGCGCGCATCTTCTCGAAGGCCTCATCCTCATCGCCAAAGAAGGAAAAACTTGGTTCCGCACCTTGCTTGGCAGTGTAGTCGGCGTGCAGGAGCGGATCTTCGTAGCCCGACCAGTCGAAGACGATGAGATCGCCGCCGGCTGCAAGTGCCGTGCCTGCTGCAGCGGCGGCCAGCGTGGTGGCCAGGATCATGCGGCGAAAACTGAAGGCCATGACGCGAGAGCTCCCCGATCGCAAACGGCACGCCTGTCGACGGTAGAGCAGTTTTTGCCGGCTGACGAGAGGAAGGCACAAGGCTAAGCCGGCGGATCAAGTCCGACAGGCCGTTCGAAGGCTTCCAGAACCGTTTCGGCGGCGGCGCGGCCGCTGATGATGGCACCCTCGACATAGCCAGGAAACGACAGGGAGAGCTCCGAGCTGGCGAAATGGATGGGCGCCATTCCGGCACGCAGCTCGGCTTCGGCGTCCTGGGCGGAAAAATCGGCGACGATGTCGCTATAACCGCCACCGCTCCACGGATCGTCGATCCAGTCGCGCATGACGACGTCGAGTGGTTCAAGGATGTGCGGTCCGAGTGCGGCGGCGATCCGGGCGAGCACTTCCGCGCGCAAAGCTGCATCCGCCAGTGCACGCAGCTGCAGAGCCAGCGGACCGCCGATGAAAACCACAAGCGCCGGATGCGCGTCGTCCCTGCTGGTGTCGCAGACGAACAGACCATGGATGTCGCGCCACAGAACCATGCCGTTGCGGCCCTGGTCGCGCCAGAACGCACGGGCGTAGCGAAGACGCATCTTGATGACCATGCCGCTACGCCAGGCGCCGAGTGCCTTGGCGAGCTTTGCCGGCAGGGGTGGTGAGAAGGCAATACGGTTTGCCATAACGGGTGGAACCGCGATGACGAGGCGCCTCGCCTGAAAGGAGCCTTCGGCCGTCATCAGGATCACGCCATTTTTGTCGTGCCGGACTTCCCGCACCGGCACTGTAAGCCGGATGCAGTCGCCAAGGTCCGCGGCCAGATCCGCGGCCAGCGCATACATCGTCTCGGCTATGAAGTATTGCAGCTCGGAGACCTCATTGGTGATACGGCGGTCGTTGTCGATGAGATACCAGACCGGGACGGCATCGATCGGCTGGCACCACAGGCCTTCGACCGTCGAGCAGAACGCCGATTTGGCGTGAACATCATCCGGTTGTCGCTGCAGCCAATCCCACACGCTGAGGTCACGCACTGCCGGATCGGTCGGATCGATCGCATTCATGCGATCGCGTATGGCGACATTGGCGTCCCAAAGCGCCTGGCTGTCTTCCTCCGACATTTCCGGTTGCAGCGTGAAAGCGCCGTCGACCGGGGTCGTCACCAATGTCTTGGCATGGCGTTTAACCAGCGCCATCACTTCAGGCATGTCCTCGCACAGGAACTGGCCGCCCCTGTCGTACCACTCCCCAAGGGCATCGGCCCGTGCCTCGACCCGCCCGCCGACACGTCCGCGCGCCTCCAGCACCAGCACGTCCAGTCCTTTGTCGCGCAAGGCAAGCGCTGCCGAAAGGCCGGCAAAACCGGCACCGACAACGATGACGTCGTGAACCATCAATATCCTGCTTTGATCTTCTCGAACTCGGCGATCATCTTCTGCTTGAGTTCCGTCGGAACAGGTGACTGGAAAAGCGTCTTGTCGACGAATTTGTCGACGTCATCATAACCCTTGTCCTTCAGCAATTTCGCGTCGACGGCGGCCATGCCCTTGGTATTGGCCTGGCCATAGCCCCAGTCCTTCACCAGGACGTTGGCGACGTCGGGCTCATTGATCGCATTGAGATAATCATAGGCCTGGTCGGCATCGCCCGGTGCATCCTTCAAGCGAACATAACCACAGACCCAGGTCGAAATGCCTTCCTGGGTATCGGGTTTTGCCTTGATGGGCGAGCCGGCCAGAACGGACTGAGCGGTTGCATCGTTCCAGGCCCAGGCCAGGTCGATCTCGCCGCCGGTCAGCGCCTGCACGATGTTGGTGGTGTCGGTCCAGTAGAGGCGCACGTTCTTGTGCACCTGGCGCAGGAAATCCGATGCCTGTTTGAACTGTTCATCGGTCATCTGGGTCCAGTCCTTGAGCCCTATGACCAGGGAAGCCAGCGCATAGGCGTCGTCGACATTGTCAGGGATGGAGACGCGGCCCTGGAACTTCGGATCGGCAAGGGATTTCAGCGACTGGATGTCTTTCTCGTCCACCTTTTCGGAATTGTAGGTGAGCTGCGAATTGCCCCAGTCCCAGGGCATGAACCAGGCGGTGCCGTCGTCAGACGTGGCGAGGTTCTTCATCTTCATGATGCCGGGGTTGAGATCTTTCCAGGCGCTGATCCTGGAGGTATCGAGCGGCTGCAACAGGCCGGCGTCGCGCCATTTCACGACGCTTTGCGAGCAGGGATGCGCAAGGTCCGCCTTGAAGCCGGAGCGCATCTTCTCGAAGGCCTCGTCCTCATCACCGAAGAAGGTGAAGGTCGGGGCGTCGCCACGCTTCTCGGTGTATTTCGGATGGAACTCGGGCAGCTCATAACCCGCCCAGTCGAAGACGATGAGATCGCTGCCGGCTGCACGCGCGGCTGCCGGTGTCATCAACGTGCTCGCGAAGGCGAGTGCGGTCATCCAATGGCGGATCGTCGTCTGCATGCCAGTTCCCCTTGGTTGCGCGGGCCGGTGCCCGTCTGGTTGTCGTGCCGTCCTCAAGATCCCTGCGAGATGTGCAGCTCCGCCTCAGAGCCTCTGGATGCCGTTTGCCCCTCTTGTGTAGTGCCGCGGGAAAACGGTCAGCAGGAACTCATTGGCGGCTTGCAGGGCCGTTTCGCGGCTGACGTCTTCCAGCCCCATCATCAGGCGCAGCCACAACCCTTCGAGCAGGGCGCTGAGCGCCAGCGCAAGGGCCTGCGGCTCGAAGGCGTAGTCAGCCTCGGCTTTCAGCCCGCTGCACAGATCAGAGAGAAGGTTCTGGTAGTCGGTGTCGCGTGCACCCGACAGCGCCTGATAGGTGGGACGCGATTTAGCCTCACCCCAGAAGGCGCACCACGCAGCCAGCTTGCGCCTGTTGCAGATGGCGCGATCGAAATCCGCGGTGACCAGCGCCTTCAACCGATCGGCCGTGTTGTCGCCGGCCTTGTCGTAGGCGTTGCGCCAATGCGTGGAATATTCGTCGTACATATATTGCAGCGTGGCGACGAGCAGCTTCTCCTTGCTCTCGAAATGGAAATTGACGATGCCGCGCGACAGCTTCGCGCCATCCGCCACGTCCGCCATCGTCGTTTCCGAATAGCCACGTTTGGCGAGGGAATCGATCGTCGCTTCGATCAGCTGCTGGCGGCGCACTTCCTTGGAAGCCTTGCGGCCACGCCGTTCGGAACCGCCTTGTCGTTCGGTCTCTGCAGGCTCGTCTTCGAGATCGATTGTCTTCATCGTAACGGTCCCCTACGCGCCGGCCCATACGGGCTTTCGGCCGCGCAGATGAGTGGGGCGGTGTTCGCCCGAGTCAAGCACCTTCTGCATCGCTTCACGGGTGCGGATGTTCTTGTCGACATAGGCTGTTCCGACAGCCCTGTACGCCAGCGCCTCCCTGCTCATCGGGTGGATCACGGTGTCGGCTGATGATATTACGCAGAGCCTAGCGGTTCGAGGTGCAAACGCAAGAGTATTTGCTGAACATTCATTCAACATGGACAAAGCAAACCCCGCCATGGCAAGATCAGCTGCGGGCCGCCGGCAACTGAGGTGGGTCGTGAACATGGACGGCCTGACATGAGCGACCGGAACGAGACGGAGGTGGCGGAACAGTGGGCGCTGGTCAACACGCCGCTCGGACAGCCATGGTCGGGGCGCGCGCGGTATGCCGCCGCCATGTATTTCTACAAGCAAGGCGAGATGGATGCCGAGACCCTCGAAGTCTATCGCATCTGCTCCAGGCTGGATGCGGAAGACCCCCTGTCGATCATCCGTGATCGCGGCGTCGGCAAGGCGTGGCTGAAGCGGGTCGGAGCAATTCCAGAAAAACTGCGTAGCGGTTTTCCGTCCGGAATTGCGTAAGGGTGAGGGGCAGAGCGTTTCCGCGTTTCCGTGAAAACCGGAAACGCTCGCCAAGCGTAGATTATCCGATCGATTTCTCCAGCACGCGCACCCAGTTGCGATAGGCGATTTTTTCGATCAGGGCACGGCCATAGCCGTGTTTGGCCAATGCATCGAGAAGCCTGGGCAGCCCGGTTGCGTCGCCGATCGCGGCCGGGATCATGGCGCCGTCGAAGTCGGAACCCAGGCCGACGCGGTCTTCGCCGAGTGCCTTCACCAGATAGTCGACATGACGCACCATGACCTCGAGCGGCGTGTCGGAATTCATGCGGCCATCCTCGCGCAGGAAGCCGGTGGCATAGTTGAGGCCGACCATGCCGTCGGTATCGCGAATGGCGCCGAGCTGCCAATCGGTGAGGTTGCGGGAGTGCGGGCACAGCGCGTGTACGTTGGAGTGGGTTGCGACCAGTGGTGCGTTGGAAAGCCTGGCAACGTCGCGGAATCCCTTCTCGTTGAGATGGGAAAGATCGATCATGATCCTGAGCTGGTTACACGCCTTGACCAGTGCCTTGCCGGCATCGGTCAGGCCGTCGCCAGTGTCGGGCGAGGATGGGAAGCGAAACGGCACGCCGTGGCCGAAGATGTTGGGCCGGCTCCACACGATGCCGAGTGAGCGCAGGCCGGCGGCATGAAGCACGTCGAGCATCGTGAGGTCAGCGTCGATCGCCTCGGCTCCCTCAATGTGAAAGACCGCCGCCATGGTGTTCCTTGCCATGGCTGCGCGGATGTCGGCGGCGCTCCGGCAGACGGTGAGCGCTCCCGCTCTTTCCAGCCGCAACAGGATCGAGGCCATGCCGAGCGTCGTTTCACGGGCGAACTCGCGCGGCAGTTCCGGCGGCAGTGGCTCATTGTCGGATGGCATTGCCGGCACACCGTCATCCTTGGCCTTGCGCTCTTCCTGCGGTGGCGGAAAGATAGCGAACATGCCACCGGCGAGCCCGCCCTTCCTGGCGCGCGGCAGGTCGATATGCCAGCTGGCCGGCGATCCTTCGATGAACAGCTTTTCGACATCAGCCTTGCCGGACTGGTAGAGCTTGAGCAGCGTGTCGTTGTGGCCGTCGAAGACGGGGATCAGGTCGGTCTCGGTCATTGGGGGACTTTCGGCTGTCGACGTTGGAAAACGAGGCGCCCTGTTTAAGGCGCCCCGCCCGTGCACGCAAATGCCAGAGGGCTGCTGGTGCTTGTCACTGCGTGCAAGCCGTGCTGGAAAGAACCTCGATTTCGAACTGCCGGAGCCATCCTTGACGAATACGCTTTACGACGCGCTGTTTCGGCCGCACGAAGCCAATGACGGCACCTTTCTCGCGCTGAAGGATGGCTCGCGCGTTTCGTATGCCGACTTCCTGAAATTGTCAGCGCGTGTGGCGCATGCCATGGCCGGCGCCGGCGTGCGGCCTGGCGACCGGGTGGCGTTGCAGGCAAAAAAATCGCTGCAGGCGCTCGCCGTCTATGCCGCCGCCGTACGCATGGGCGCGGTGTTCCTGCCGCTGAACACCGCCTACACGGCCGCCGAGGTCGACTATTTCGTCAGCGACGCTGGTGCAAGGCTCCTGATCTGCGACGACGCCAGTGCAGCCGCTCTGCGACCGGTGGCCGACAGGGCAGGGGCGGCGCTGCTGACCCTCAACGGCGACGGCTCCGGAACACTTGGCGAGCGGGCGGCAGGCCAACCCGAAATCTTTGCGGCTGCCGAGCGAGCGCCGGATGACCTCGCCGCCTTTCTCTATACCTCCGGGACGACCGGACGATCGAAGGGTGCGATGCTGACGCATGACAACCTGCTGTCGAATGCGGCGGCGCTGGTGGAGACCTGGCGTTTCACCGGTCAGGACGTGCTGCTTCACGCCTTGCTGATCTTCCATACGCATGGCCTCTTCGTCGCCACCAATGTCATCCTGCTCGTCGGCGGGTCGATGATCTTCCTGCCCGGTCTCGACATTGACGACCTGGTCGCGAACATGCCGCGCGCGACCACATTGATGGGCGTGCCGACATTCTACACGCGCCTGCTCGCCGATCCCAGGTTGACACGGGCGCTGGTTCAGCACATGCGCCTGTTCGTCTCCGGCAGCGCGCCGCTGCTGGCAGAAACGCACCGGGATTTCGAGGCGCGCACGGGCAAGCGCATCCTCGAGCGCTACGGCATGACCGAGACCAATATGAACACCTCGAACCCCTATGACGGCGAGCGCCGGGCCGGCACCGTCGGCCAGCCGCTGCCCGGCGTCTCGGTACGCATCGCGGAGCCCGATACCGGCAAGCCCGTAGTGTCAGGCGATATCGGGGTGATCGAGGTGAAGGGGCGCAACGTCTTCAAAGGCTACTGGAACATGCCGGAGAAAACCGCGCAGGAATTCCGCGCCGACGGCTATTTCATCACCGGGGATCTCGCCACACAGGACGACGATGGTTACGTCACCATCGTTGGTCGCGCCAAGGACCTGATCATTGCCGGCGGCTACAACATCTATCCCAAGGAAATAGAGCTTCTGCTCGACGAGATGCCGGGCGTCGAGGAGTCCGCGGTGATCGGCGTGCCGCATCCCGATCTCGGCGAAGGTGTGATCGGTGTCGTGACGGCGCGCAAGGGGGTAGCCCTGGACGAGGCCAGCCTGCTTGCAGGACTGGCGTCAGGGCTCGCGCGCTTCAAGCAGCCGCGCCGTCTCTTCGTGATCGACGAGTTGCCGCGCAACACGATGGGCAAGGTGCAAAAGAACCTTCTGCGCCAGCAGTTCGCCGAGACGTTCGCGGTGAAGGACTAGAACGCTTCCTTCTTCCGCAAGGGAAGAAGGAAGAAGACGCATGCTGACTATGACAGCTTGTCGAGCTTGCGCTGCATGGCGGCGATCTGATCCTTCAGTTCCTGAAGGTCATCGGCCTTTTCCGCCGGTTCCGCCTTGGCGGGTTCGGGGGCGGTGTTCGCGGCGCCGCCTGCCGCGGCAGCCGGGAATGGCGTGAACATGCGCATGGCGTTCTGGAACATTTCCATGTTGCGGCGTGTCTGTTCCTCCAGCGCCTTCATCGGCGTCGGCAGTTTCATCATATCCATCGGCGTCTTGCCGAGCGCCGACTTCATCTGGTCGCGAAAGCGTTCCTGCTCCTTGGAGAAGGCAAGCATCGACTGCTCGAGGAAACTTGGCACGATCATCTGCATCTGATCACCATAGAAGGCGATGAGTTGGCGCAGAAAGGGAATGGGCAACATGTTCTGCCCGTCCTTGTTCTCCAGCTCGAAAATGATCTGGGTCAGCACGGGGTGCGTGATGTCGTCGCCGGTTTTGGCATCCTGGACGGTGAATTCCTCGCCTTTCTTGACCATTTCAGCGAGATCTTCGAGGGTCACATAGGTGCTGGTGCCCGTATTGTAGAGCCGGCGGTTGGCGTATTTCTTGATCACCACCGGTTCGTCTTTCGCCGCCATTCAGCATCCTCCCGCGGATACCGGCACGCTCGTAAGCAGCCGGTAACGATTACTCCCTGTGTCGAGGATATGCGCAAAACCGTCACAATTCCAAGCGGTTTGTGCAGTGCGGAAGCATACGCCGTCTTTTCGGCACTGCAATATGCTGCGCAGCATGCCGCAATATGCTGCGCGGCATGACTTACGCCGCGGCAAGGATAGCCAAATCGGACAGATTTCCAGTTTGACTCGCGGCCTCGAACCGGCAAGAAAAGTCAAAGCAACGGTTGCAAACCGCTCAATTCGAGGTCTGGAGAAGAACATGTCAGCATCCAACGCCATCGTCGTCGCAAGTGCCGCGCGCACTGCCGTCGGGTCCTTCAACGGAGCCTTCGCGGCAACGCCCGCGCATGAGCTCGGCGCGGTGGTGATCCGTGAGCTGCTGTCGCGTGCCGGTGTCGAGGCGGCGGAAGTCGATGAGGTGATCCTCGGCCAGGTGCTGACTGCGGCCCAGGGCCAGAACCCGGCGCGGCAGGCATCGATCAATGCCGGGCTGCCGATCGAGACGACGGCATGGGGCCTCAATCAGGTCTGCGGCTCGGGCCTGCGGGCGATCGCCATCGGCATGCAGCAGATCAGCAGCGGCGATGCCAAGGTGATCGTGGCCGGCGGCCAGGAATCGATGTCACTGTCGGCGCATGCGCAGCACCTGCGCGCCGGCGTGAAGATGGGCGACTACAAGATGATCGACACCATGATCAAGGACGGTCTGTGGGACGCCTTCAATGGCTACCATATGGGCATCACCGCCGAGAATGTCGCCAAGCAGTTCCAGATCACCCGTGACGACCAGGATACTTTTGCTCTCGCCTCGCAGAACAAGGCCGAGGCCGCGCAGAAGGCCGGCAGGTTCAAGGACGAGATCGTCGCCTTCACGATCAAGGGCAAGAAGGGCGACACGATCGTCGACCAGGACGAGTATATCCGCCACGGTGCAACGATCGACGCAATGCAGAAGCTAAAGCCGGCCTTCGACAAGGATGGCACGGTGACTGCCGCCAATGCTTCCGGCATCAATGACGGTGCAGCCGGCGCCCTGCTGATGACCGAGGCCGAGGCTGCTCGTCGCAGCATCACCCCGCTCGCCCGCATTGCCTCCTGGGCGACGGCCGGTGTCGATCCGTCGGTGATGGGGACGGGCCCGATCCCGGCTTCGAAGCGCGCGCTGGAGAAGGCCGGCTGGAAGGTATCGGATCTCGATCTGGTCGAGGCCAACGAGGCTTTCGCCGCGCAGGCTTGCGCGGTCAACAAGGGCCTCGGCTGGAACCCCGAGATCGTCAACGTCAATGGCGGCGCCATTGCCATCGGCCATCCGATCGGCGCCTCGGGCGCGCGTATCTTCAACACGCTCGTCTTTGAGATGAAGCGCCGCGGCGCCAAGAAGGGGCTTGCCACCCTATGCATCGGCGGCGGCATGGGCGTCGCGATGTGTGTCGAGGCACTCTGATTGAAAATACGAGCGGGCGGCCAAAGTGCCGCCCGTTTCGTCTCTGGAGCGTTTCCGTTCTTGGAACGCTGAAATGATCCGGTTCAAAGGCTCGTCATAAGAGTCGGGTTCAAGAGGTCCGCCATACGGATAATTCCATGAAGGCGATTTCGAAATCGCCTGAGATGCAGCAAAGGGGAAACGCATGAGTAAAGTCGCACTCGTCACCGGTGGGTCGCGCGGCATCGGTGCCGCAATCTCGATCGGTCTGAAGAATGCCGGTTACACCGTCGCGGCGAACTATGCCGGCAATGACGAGGCAGCAGCGAAATTCACCGGGGAAACGGGGATCAGGACCTACAAATGGTCGGTTGCCGACTATGAAGCCTGTGCGGCCGGCATCGCCAAGGTCGAGGCCGACCTTGGCCCGGTTTCCGTGCTGGTCAACAATGCCGGCATCACCCGCGACGCGATGTTTCACAAGATGACGCCGCAGCAGTGGAAAGAGGTGATCGACACCAACCTGTCGGGTGTCTTCAACATGTCGCATCCGCTGTGGAGCGGCATGCGTGACCGTAAGTTCGGCCGCATCATCACCATTTCCTCCATCAACGGACAGAAGGGCCAGGCTGGCCAGGCCAACTACTCGGCGTCGAAGGCCGGCGACATCGGTTTTACCAAGGCACTCGCGCAGGAAGGCGCGCGCGCGGGCATCACCGTCAACGTCATCTGCCCCGGTTACATCGCCACCGAAATGGTCAAGGCGATCGACGAGAAGGTGCTAAACGAACGCATCATCCCGCAGATCCCGGTCGGTCGCCTCGGCGAGCCGGAGGAGATCGCGCGTTGCGTGGTGTTCCTGGCTTCCGAGGAAGCCGGCTTTATCACCGGCTCGACCATCTCGGCCAATGGCGGGCAGTATTTCGCCTGAGAGATTATGCCTATTGTTACGAAACGGGCCGCTTGCGGCCCGTTTTCGTTTCAGCGACTACGCTGGACCCTATTTTGCGGGGGCGACATCGCGGGGGATCGATGCCGTGGCCGCGGCTGCGATGACGGATGCGCAGCCGGCGATGATGAAGGCAGCGGACATCGATTGCGTGATGACCATGCCTGCGATGGCGGATCCGAGCGGGAAGCCGGCCAGGTTCAGGCTCATGGAAATCGACATGACGCGGCCGAGCTGGTGCGGATCTGTGCGGCGCTGGCGCAAGGTCAGCAGCGCAACATCGATCGGGCCCGACACCATGCCGGCAATCATCAGGCCGATGGCCAGCCCACCCAGCCCGAACTCCGCCGCGACCGGCCAGGCAGCCAGGGCCGTGACAACCATGCCGACCGCCATGACATGGCGCTCGCGCCCCGTCGTGCGCAGATGACCCGCCAGAAGCGCTCCGATACCGCCGGCAATGCCCATGGCAGCCCACAGCGCGCCGGTCACCGAACTGCTTTCCGTCACGCCGTAACGCTCGGCCACGAACACCGGCACCACCACGACGAGCACGCCCCAGGTGACCTGATAGAACGAGTAGGAGACAGCGAGGCCGCGCAGCGTAGGCTGCCGTGCCACCATCTCAATGCCCTCGATCGTCTGGCGTAGCAGGGAGGCATGGCGTGATGCCAGCCCCGGCAGCCGTTGAACATAAGACAGGCAGACAGCGGCGCCGGCATAGGCAAAGGCGATGATCGACAGCGCAGCCTCCGGCCCAAGCAGGGCTACGGTCAGGCCGGCCAGTGCCGGCCCCGCGACATCGGAGATGGCATAGACCGCGGTGTCGAGAGCATTGACCCGATCGAGCGCATGGGCGGGCACGAGCCGCGGCAGAAGCGTCCGCGTGCCGGATGCACCCAGAGGACCGGCGAGCGAGAACAGTACCACCAGGACGAACAGAACCGGCGGGCTCGCCCAGCCCGCCCAGCCGGCAATGCTGACCGCGGCGATGAAGGCGGCGCTGGCGATCAGGTCGATTCGGACCGCCGTTGTCGGACCGACGCGGTCGAGCAATGCACCGGCGACGGGACTGACGAGGAGGCCTGGAGCAATCGCGGCAAAAGTCAGCCAACCGGCCAGGGCCGGTGACGAAAAACGTGCCAGGACGAACAGAACAAGGGTAAGGCCGAACATGCGTGCCGCCAGTCGTGACAGCGTTGCCGCGAGGATGAGCGGCGGCAGGCCCGGGATCGACATCAAGGTCCGATACGAGTTTTGGGATTCCATAGGGGCTGTTCCGGCTGCTGGGGCCCCACCGTATGGAGGTGCCTGCGCTTCTGTAAATGGACCACCGATCCCGGTTTGAAGCGGACACGCGCCACCCCGGCGGCGAAAAAAGAGGCCGTCTCGACCGTGGGGAAGGCTCGCCGATGCCTGGCTGATTGTGCCGTTCCGGCACGCAAACATTAATGTTGGTCCGTCGCATGGCGAATAAATGCGTCGGAAGCCTGTGAATCATTGGTGGACAAGCTGTGCACAACACCAGATGTTGGGGTGAACAAAACAGGAAACTCCTGCGATCGCCGATTCGTCGCCGATTCGTTCCGGCTTTGGTCGAATTGTTAATGAAAATGGACGGTTAAGTGTCGGATGTGGTTAATGGCCATTAAGAAAATGCTGTTATTTCAGCGGCTTGAACTGGTCGGCTCGTTAGCCGGCACTCGCGTGGATGCCTCTTGCCGGCAAAAGTTAACGGCAGTTGTGAAAAGCGGATGGTTTGGTCGATTAGCCGATTCAGCATGTGGTGCGACTCAGTGAGCCGAGATCCATATCTAGCCGTGAACGAACCGTGAATCGCGAAGAGTCAGCGATTCGTCGCTGATTCGTTCCAGACTCGTTCCGTACGTTAATTCTGCGGTGCAAAAGGCAGGACCGGGTGAACGGGTGCGACGCTTCCATGAACATTCTGCTTTCGCTCCGGCGCCTGAATGCCTATGTGTGCGCTGTCGCCGGGCAAGGCGGCGCCGATGACGGGAAAAGGTCTTCTTTCCGGGCCGATGAATATCCATCCCAAACCCACCGAACCGCTGATCCTTTCAGGCCGTGACGTCACGGCCGTGCTCGGCCCGACCAACACGGGCAAGACGCATCTCGCGATCGAGAGAATGGTTGCGCATGAAAGCGGCATCATCGGCTTGCCGCTTCGCCTGCTGGCCCGTGAAGTCTACGCCCGGCTGTGCGAGAAGGTCGGCGCCAACAAGGTCGCGCTGGTAACGGGCGAGGAAAAGATCCAGCCCGCCGGGGCGCGATATTCGGTTCATACCGTCGAAGCGTTGCCGCGCGAGACCGACGCCGCATTCGTTGCCATCGACGAAGTGCAATTGGCCGGAGATCTCGAACGCGGTCACATCTTCACCGACCGTATTCTCAACCTGCGCGGCAGGCAGGAGACATTGCTTCTGGGTGCCGCCACCATGCAGGGCATCCTGCAGAAATTGCTCCGCGGCGTATCGGTGGTGACCAGGCCGCGCCTGTCGCATCTTGCCTATGCCGGCTCCAAGAAGCTGACCCGTCTGCCGCGCCGTTCGGCCATTGTCGCCTTTTCGGCCGATGAGGTCTATGGGATCGCCGAGTTGATCCGCCGCCAGCAGGGTGGTGCGGCAGTCGTGCTCGGCGCATTGTCGCCTCGCACCCGCAATGCACAGGTGGCGCTCTATCAGTCCGGCGATGTCGATTATCTGATTGCGACCGACGCCATCGGCATGGGGTTGAACCTCGATGTCGACCACGTCGCCTTTGCCCAGAACAGGAAGTTTGACGGCTATCAATACCGAAACCTGACCGCGGCAGAGCTCGGCCAGATCGCCGGCCGTGCCGGCCGGCACCTGCGCGACGGCACGTTCGGCGTCACCGGCCAGGTCGACCCGCTCGACGAAGACCTCGTCCAGAAGATCGAAAGTCATGATTTCGAGCCGGTGAAAGTGCTGCAATGGCGCACGCCGACCTTCGATTTTTCCAACCTCGATGCGCTGAAGCGTTCGATCGAGACCAACGCGCCGGTTGAAGGGCTGACCCGCGCCCTGCCTGCCGTCGATGCGCAGGCTCTGGATTTCCTCTCGAAGGACGGCGAAATCCGTGCGCTTGCCACCAACCGCGAGCGTGTGGCCCTGCTGTGGGAAGCCTGCGTCCTGCCGGATTACCGCAAGATCGCTCCCGCACAGCACGCTGACCTCATTGCTTCCATCTATATGGACCTTGCCAGGCGCGGCCATGTCGACGAAAGCTACATGGCTGAACAGGTGCGTCGTGCCGACACCACCGAGGGTGACATCGACACGCTTTCGCATCGCATCGCCCAGATTCGCACGTGGACTTTTGTATCCAATCGTCCAGGTTGGCTTGCCGATCCGACACACTGGCAAGAAAAGACACGGGAAATCGAAGACAGATTGTCGGACGCGTTGCATGAGCGGTTGACGAAACGCTTCGTTGATCGCAGGACTTCCGTCCTCATGCGGCGCCTTAGAGAAAATACCATGCCCGAAGCCGAAATCAGCCCAACCGGAACCGTCCTCGTCGAGGGCCATCATGTCGGCGAACTGCAAGGGTTCCGCTTCACGGCCGACCAGGGCGCCGGCGGCGAAGATGCCAAGGCTGTGCGTTCAGCCGCACAGAAGGCACTTGCCTCCGAGTTCGAAGCCCGCGCGGAACGCTTCGCGGCGTCCGGTAACAACGACATCGCCTTGGGTTCTGATGGCGTGCTGCGCTGGATCGGCGCGCCGATCGGTACGCTGGTTGCCGGCGAAGACGCGTTGAAGCCGCGACTGGTGCTGCTTGCCGACGAGCAACTGACCGGTCCGGCGCGTGACAAGGTCGCGGCGCGCGCCGATCGTTTTGTCAATTTCCAGGTCGAGCTGCTGTTGAAGCCGCTGGTGGACATGAAGAATGCCGAGCAGCTGACCGGGATTGCTCGCGGCATCGCCTTCCAGCTCGTCGAGCATTTCGGCCTCATCAACCGGCGCGACATCGCCGAAGAGATGCGCACGCTCGATCAGGAAGGCCGTGCGGCGCTGCGACGCCTCGGCGTGCGTTTCGGCGCCTATCATGTTTTCGTACCGTCGTTGATCAAGCCGGCGCCAGCGGGCCTTGTGACGCTGTTGTGGGCGCTGAAGAACGACGGCAAGGATAAGCCGGGCTTCGGCGACGTGGTCCACGCGCTGGCTTCCGGTCGCACCTCGATCGTGATCGATCCGACCTACGACAAGACATTCTACCGTCTGGCCGGCTATCGTAACCTCGGCCGTCGAGCGGTGCGCGTCGACATTCTCGAGCGTTTGGCCGACCTCATCCGTCCGGCGACCAACTGGAAGCCGGGTCTTGGCGTTCGTCCGGACGGCGCCTATGACGGCCAGGCTTTCATGGTGACGCCGCCGATGATGTCGATCCTCGGCGCAACGGCCGACGACATGGAGGAGATCCTGAAGGGTCTCGGCTACCGTGCCGAGCCGAAGCCTGCGGTGGACGTCAAGGCCAAGCTCGAACAACTTGACCAGGCGGCCCGCGACGCCGCGGAAGCGAAGGCCGCGGCCGATGCCGCCGCAAAGGTAGCTGCGCAGACCGTCGAGGCGGCTGCCGCCGAGGGGCCTGCCGCAGCCGATGCCGAGCCGGTTTCCGAGCCGGCCACTGAAACGTCGGAAGTAGAGGCCGTCTCCATAGACACTGCCGAGGCCGATGGCATCGAAGACGGCGCAGAGAATGCCGAGGCGGTCGAGCCCGTTGAAGTGGCTGAGGTTGCTGAAGAGACTGAGGAAGTTGTCGCAACAGCCGATGCTTCCGATGAAGCCGGGGCGACCGAGCAGGGCGTGGTCGAAGTCGAGCCGCAGGCCGAAGCTGTCGCCAGCGAAAGCAGCGCCGCAGCCGGCGAAGCGGCCAAGGCGGACACGGAAGAGCCGAAGCCGATCCTGCTGTGGCGGCAGGCGCGCTTCGATCATCGCCGCGACAACCGTCATCACCGTGGCGGCCGCAACGCGCAGGCGGCAGGCGAAAACAACCGCCAGCGCTCCGATCGCGAAGGTGCCGATCAGGGCAACAACCGCGAGCGTTTTTCCCGGGACCGCTTCAAGGGACGCGCGAATGGCGAAGGCGGCCGGCCGGATCGTCCCGGCGGCAAACCGCAAGGCGAACGTCAGGACCGGCGCGAAGGCCGGCCCGAGTGGAAGGGTAAGCAGGACGGCCGCAGGCCGGAGGGCAAGGCTGGCAAGCCATCTTTCCAAAAGCCGCGTGAGGAACGTCCGGTGCGTTTCGACCCCGACTCGCCTTTCGCCAAGCTGGCCGCGCTGCGCGACCAGTTGAAGAAGTAGATGACAGGCCTGCGTCCCTCGGCGCGCGGCCTCGGTCGTTGAACCGATGGTTGCCGAGGGTCGCCAGCGCATCGACAAGTGGCTGTTCTTTGCACGTGCCGTAAAATCGCGGTCACTGGCTGCCAAGCTGGCGGTTGCGGGACGGGTGCGCATCAACCGCGACAAAGCAGCGCAGGCATCCGATCTGGTCAAGGTCGGTGATGTTTTGACCATCACGCTCGATGGCCGAATCCTGGTCTGGAAAGTTCTGGCTCCAGGTGTCCGGCGCGGCCCCGCGGAAGAAGCGCGCACGCTCTACGAGGACATGTCGCCGGTGCCGACCGACCGCAAGGAGGCGCTACCGGACGCGATCATGCCGCTGCGCGACACCGGCAGTGGCCGCCCGACCAAGAAGGAGCGGCGGCAGACCGATCGGTTGCGGGACGAGGATTGAGGAGCATAAACGCCCGTTGCGGCGTGGCGGTTGGAATGCAAAACCCACCTGGGCCAATTCGTTGGAATGAGCCGGCCTTGCAAGAGGTGGGCAAAGACGTTACCTGACCGGCAAGAAGCGCAATTCTAGGAAAAGTGTGTAGCGGTTTTCCGTCCGGAATTGCGCCAAATAAAGAGTTAGAGCGTTTCCGCGTTTCCGTGAAAGACGGAAACGCTCTAGAGATAGAAGAACGGGACTTTCCCGGAGCAGGCCATGACCTACCTCGTCACCGACAACTGCATCAAATGCAAGTACATGGATTGTGTCGAGGTCTGTCCGGTCGACTGTTTCTACGAAGGCGAGAACATGCTCGTCATTCATCCGGACGAGTGCATCGATTGCGGCGTATGTGAGCCGGAATGTCCGGCCGACGCCATCAAGCCGGATACCGAACCGGGTCTCGACAAGTGGCTGCAGATCAATACCGAATACGCCGAGAAATGGCCCAACATCACCACCAAGAAGGACGCGCCGGCTGACGCCAAGCAGTTCGATGGCGAGACCGAGAAGTTCGAGAAATATTTCTCTGCAGAGCCGGGCGGCGGCGACTGACGGTCCAGGGCGATCCCCAGCTTTAACAGCAGGATTGTGCTAACCGTCTTGACGAGCGGGGTAGTGCTTGTCCTTCGCGAATGCAGCAAAATCTTGATTCTTGCGAGTTTTTGTGTTACACGGAAAAAACATGCCGGTGACACAACGTCGATTTATGGCGAACACGCCCCTAATCATCGAAAGGTGACTTCCTATTTCCGGACCAGAGCATTCTGGGCCAGGCGGACGCAGTTTTGCGGTTGGCCGGCACAGGCTTTTTCCGGAGGATTTCGCTTGTTGTGTGGCATTCCAGGCCGGACCTGATCCGGCAGCCCCAGTTCTGCCGGCAGAGGCCTGCCGGCGCCACAACAAGGAGTTCAGGGCGTAATGGCAACGACAACCCCGCAGAAGAAGTCCGCATCCGCAGCCCGTCACGGTTTCAAGACCGGCGAGTTCATCGTGTACCCGGCGCATGGCGTCGGCCAGATTGTCTCGATCGACGAGCAAGAGGTGGCGGGCCACAAGCTGGAGCTGTTCGTCATTGATTTCCAGAAGGACAAGATGCGCCTGAAGGTGCCGGTCGCCAAGGCGACCTCGATCGGCATGCGCAAGCTTTCCGAGACCGATTACGTCGACCGCGCGCTTAAGGTCGTGCAGGGCCGTGCCCGCGTGAAGCGCACCATGTGGTCGCGCCGCGCCCAGGAATATGATGCGAAGATCAACTCCGGCGATCTCATCTCGATTTCGGAAGTCGTGCGCGACCTCTACCGCGCCGAGAACCAGCCCGAGCAGTCCTACTCAGAGCGCCAGCTCTATGAAGCTGCGCTCGACCGCATGGCCCGCGAGATCGCGGCTGTGAACCGTATGTCGGAAACCGAAGCTGTCCGCCTGATCGAGGTCAACCTCAACAAGGGCCCTAAGCGGGGTGCCAAGGCTGACAACGAAGAGACCGAGCAGGAAGAGGCTGCCTGATCGCTTCCTTCCCTGAGTTTGCGAAAACCCGGCCTTCGGCCGGGTTTTTTGTTTGCCGGAGCGAGGAGCAGTCAGTGTTTTCGCGACAGTTGTCTTGTCGCGGTTTCCAGGCCGGTCAATGTCAGCGGGTACATGCGACCGCCGAAGATGTCGTGGATCATGCTTGTGGAATGCGTGTAACCCCAATGCTGCTCGCGCGTCGGATTCAGCCAGACCGCGTTCGGCCACTGGTCGAGCACGCGTTGCAGCCAGGCAATGCCGGCTTCCTTGTTCCAGTGTTCGACCGCGCCGCCCGGCGAGACGATTTCATACGGACTCATCGAGGCGTCGCCGACGAAGATGACCTTGTAGTCGTGACCATATTTGTGAAGCACGTCGAAAGTCGGGATCTTCTCGGTGTAGCGACGGCGGTTATCCTTCCAGACGTCCTCGTAGAGGCAGTTGTGGAAGTAGAAATATTCAAGCTGCCGGAACTCTGCGCGCGCCGCTGAGAACAGCTCTTCCACCACCTTGATATGGTCGTCCATCGAGCCGCCGACGTCGAAAAACATCAGTAACTTGACCGCATTGCGCCGTTCCGGCCGGGTCTGGACATCGAGATAGCCGTGCTCGGCTGTGGCATGGATGGTGCCCGGCAGATCGAGTTCTTCTTCAGCGCCCTCGCGCACCCAGCGACGCAGCCGTTTCAGCGCCACCTTGATGTTGCGGGTGCCAAGCTCGACACTATCGTCGAAATTCCTGAATTCGCGCTTGTCCCACACCTTCACGGCACGTCGGTTGCGGCTTTCCGCCTGGCCGATGCGCACGCCCTCGGGATTGTAGCCATAGGCGCCGAAAGGCGAGGCGCCGGCTGTGCCGATCCATTTCGAGCCACCCTGGTGGCGCCCCTTCTGCTCCTCCAGCCGCTGTCTCAGCGTCTCCATCAGCTTGTCGAAGCCGCCCAGCGCTTCGACAAGCTTCTTTTCTTCTTCGGTCAGCGTCTTTTCCGCCAGCCGGCGCAGCCATTCCTCCGGCAAGGCCGCGGCATCGACGCCGCCTTCGCCCGAGACAGCCTCCACGCCCTTGAAATAGTGCGAGAAGACCTGATCGAAACGGTCAATGTGGCGCTCGTCCTTCACCAGGGTGGCGCGGGCAAGATAGTAGAATCCCTCGACGTCATAGCTGACGAGATCCGCCTCGAGGCTTTCCAGCAAGGTGAGGTATTCCCGCAGCGAGACGGGAACTTTCGCGGCCTTCAATTCGAGGAAGAACGGGATGAACATCGCGCCAATGTGCGTCGGCACGGGCGTGGAGGCAAGGGCGGCCCAAACCCGCACGGCTGCCACACTCATGGTAAAAATAAGATTCAGCCTTTTTTGGTAATTTCCCGTTAGCAATTCCCTTGGCGGGAGTTTTGTATCGGCACCCGTCTCCGGTTCTTGTTCTTGCGTACGGGTTCTCATGCGTTTCACCACGGTGTCGGCAATTCTGCTTGCCTGCGCGGCGCTCGCCAGCTGCGCTTCCAGCTCCGGCATGGACGAAGTCCTGTCGCCGGGGCCGTCCTCCGAGACGACGAGCTCGATCACCCGGCCGAACAGCCCGGTGCCGAGCGCCAGCATCAGGTCCGAATTGCGTGAAGCGCCCGCACCGCAAGTGGCGATGGCGGCGCCCATTCCGGAGGCGCCCATTCCAGAGGTGGAATCCTTCGCCGGTTCGGAACCCGGCATGCCGGCCATGCCGTTGCCCGCGATGAAGCCGGCAATCCTGACGCCAGCGGAAAAGCCGGTGATCCGCAAGGCGGCGATCGTTCGCGGCGACGTCTATGCGCGCCGCTTCCGCGATGCCAAGCCGATCAATTTTGGCCGCACCACCTCACCGAGGCAGCTTGCCGTGCACGGCGTCGACGTCTCGCGCTGGCAGGGCGACATCGACTGGGCGAAGCTGCGCAGCCAGGGCGCCAACTTCGCCTACATCAAGGCGACCGACGGCGGCGACCATCTCGATCCGATGTTCAAGAAGAACTGGCGCGAGGCAAACGAGGCCGGGCTGCGCCGAGGCGCCTATCATTTCTTCTACTGGTGCCGCGTTGCCAGTGAACAGGCCGACTGGTTCATTCGCAACGTGCCGAAAGTGCCGGGTGCTTTGCCGCCGGTCATCGATGTCGAATACAATGGTGAATCCAGCTGCAAGCGGCGTCTTTCGCGCGAGAAAGTGCTGGAGAAGATGCAGGTGTTCATGGACAAGCTGGAAAGGCACTACGGCCAGCGTCCGATCATCTACACGGCGCCCGACTTCTACCGCGACAACCTGAGGGGTGAGTTCCAGAATTATCCGTTCTGGCTGCGCGCCGTCGCCCAGCACCCTTCCAAGGTCTATCCCGGCCGCAAGTGGGTGTTCTGGCAATATTCGGGTTCCGGCCTGTCGCATGGCGTCGCCGGCAAGATCGACCTCAATGCCTTCCACGGCTCGGAGGACGACTGGCACGATTGGGTCGCCGACAAATCCAGCTGACGAAAGGGCGGGATCGAACAGTCCCGCCCGCGCAACTCACATCAGGTCGTATTCGATAAAGCCGGTACGGCGCGCCACGCGGTCGTAGAGTTTGCGCGCGGTGGCATTGGTCTCGTGCGTCATCCAGTAGACATTGACGACGCCGGCTGCCTTGGCGGTCTGCCTGACAGCGTCGATCAAGGCGGTGCCGACGCCTTTGCCACGGATTTCGGGATCCGCGAACAGATCCTGCAGGTAGCAGTTGTTCGCCTCGGCCCAGCAGGAGCGGTGGTACATGTAGTGGGTGAGGCCAACGGGCTCACCGTCGACGAGGGCGATGAAGCCACGCGGTTCATATTCGCCAGGTGTGAACAATCGTTTCCAGGTGAGCTGATAGGTCTCTTCCGGCAGAACGGTGTTGTAGAATTTGAGATAGGCTGTCCATAGCCGGTGCCATTCGGCGTGATCGGACTGTTCAAGCGGGCGGACGGTAACGGTCATGGTTCGGCTCCCCTTCAATGTGGGCCGTTGTACCTACGGGGTTGTGCCAATGCGATGGCACAGCCGAGCCTTTCCATTGTCAGAGCCGCAACGGTCCCCGGTGGCGCTGGAGTTCGCCGGTGACGGCGGATTGGCTTCACGCCTGGTCGAGATGCTCGGCTGCCAGCCGCCGTTTCATCTGTTCGACGGCGCCACCGGCGGAGAGCCCTTCCGCGATCGCACCCAACTCGGGGTCCGCCGGACGGTAACGATTGCCCCAGACTCCCAGATTTACCAGAACCGGCAATAGATCGATGCCGGCCGCGGTCAGACGATAGACAGCCTTCAGCTTGTGGGTTGGATCGTCATGGCGGGTCACAATGCCTTCGTCCTGCAAGGCCTGCAGGCGATCCGCCAGCGTGCGTGACGAGATTCCTTCTTCCGACTGCAGGAACTCCCTGAAGTGTCTTTTGCCGGCGAACATCATGTCGCGGATGATCAGCAGCGTCCATCGGTCACCGATCACCTCCAGGGACAGGTTGATGGGGCAATCCGATTTTTCCTTGCCGGACATTTTCGCTTCCATTTTTAAAGTGATTTACTATTGACATCTTTTTGGGTCGATGTCAACAATTCCAATTGTAAACCGTTCGAGCGTCGATCCGGCGTTCAATCCAGGAGGAAGAGACCATGACCCGTTTCGATCACCGGAATGCCGGCAAACGCACCATCGTGGTGGTTGGCGCGACCAGCGAGGTTGGTGCCGCGGCATCGACAAGGCTGCGTCAGCAAGGACACAACGTCAGAGGCGTGGCGCGCAGCCTCGGCATTTCACTGTCGGACCAGGAAGGTCTGAACCGCGCCTTCGCCGGCGCGGATGCCGCCTATGTGATGATTCCGTTCGATGTACAGGTTGCGGATCTGCATGGGTTCGAGCGTGAAGTCGGGTCGCGGCTGGCAGACGCAATTTCCGGTTCCGGAGTCAGCCGTGTCGTGTTGTTGAGCGGTCTCAACGCGCATCTCAAGATGGGCACATCTCTGGGTGCGGCCGAGATGGAGGATCGGCTTGAGACGCTGGGCCTGCCAGAGCTGGTGCATCTGCGTGCGGGTTTCTTCAACGAGAACTTCGTCAAGGGCATGGGTTTCCTTCAGCAGGCCGAAACCGGCGTCTTCGCGACACCGTTCCGCGGCGACCTGCCGATGCCGCTGATCGCCGCCGGCGACATTGGTGTGCGTGCCGCGGAGCTCCTGGCCGCAGACGACTGGCCAGGCGATCGGGTCATCGAACTGCACGGCGGCGGTTATTACACACTGGCGGAGGCGACAGCGATCCTCGGCAGGGCGATCGGCCGCGATGTGGCCTACCAGACCGTATCCTATGACGATGCACGCGCAGGAATGTTGCAGGTCGGCATATCGGCCAGTTTCATCGAAGCGCTGATCGAGACTGCGACCAGCTTCAACAAAGGCGAGCGCTGGACGCTCGAGACACCAAATGCCCGCAACACGACGCCGACGACGTTGGAGCGCTGGGCGGCAGAGACGCTGGCCGTTTCCGGTGCCGTGGCCTGATCAAATCTTCAACCCCAGTTCGAGGAGTTTCCGCAATGAAAAAGCTCATCCTTCAAATGCAGATGTCGGTGGACGGTTTTGTCGGTGCCGAAGAGGACAAGGACTGGCAGGTCTGGAATTGGGCCGACGACAATCGTTGGGACGAAGCGTTGAAGCGCGACTTCAACAGCCATTTCCAATCGATCGACACCATTCTCCTGAGCAGCAAGATGGCCGAGGAGGGATATCTCACCCATTGGGGCAACGCGGCCAGGCGTTATCCGCAAGATCCTTTCTACGCCTTTGCGCAGCGCATCGTCGAGGTGCGCAAGGTGGTGCCCAGCGATCGGCTCGACATGTCACGCTGGGAGCGTACGGAAGTGCGCTCGGGCGACCTCGCCAGGGAACTTGGCCTGTTAAAGGCGGAAGAAGGCAGCAATATCGGCGTATTCGGTGGTGCCGGTTTCGCTTCGGCGCTGATAGCGGCCGGTCTGGTCGACGAAATCCAGCTCTATATCAATCCGGCTGCACTTGGCCGCGGAACGCGGATCTTTTCCGAGGCCGGCTTCCAGAACCTGAAGCTGCTCGGCGCCAAGGCTTATGATTGCGGCATCGTGGTCAGCCGCTACGCGCCCGCGCGCTAAACAAGGCTTTCTCTTACCCCTGGCGTCTGGCCATGAACGCCAGACGTTCGAACAGATGCACATCCTGTTCGTTCTTGAGCAGTGCGCCATGCAGTTTGGGCAAGGCGTTTTTCGGGTCGGCGCGCAGATCCTCCGGCGAGATGTCGTCGGCAACCAGCAGACGGATCCAGTCGAGCGCTTCGGAGGTCGACGGCTTCTTTTTCAGGCCCGCCACGTCACGGATTTCGTAGAACTGGGTCAGTGCCGCACGCACAAGGCTCTGCTTGATGCCCGGATAGTGCACATCGACGATGCGATGCAGAGTGTCGACGTCGGGGAAGCGGATGTAGTGGAAGAAACAACGACGCAGGAAGGCGTCCGGCAGTTCCTTCTCGTTGTTGGAGGTGATGATGACGATCGGGCGCACGCTGGCGCGGATGGTCTCGCCCGTTTCGTAGACGAAAAACTCCATGCGATCGAGTTCCTGCAGCAGGTCGTTGGGGAACTCGATATCGGCCTTGTCGATCTCGTCGATCAGAAGCACGATCTTTCTGCCGGCGGCGAAGGCATCCCAAAGCTTGCCGCGCTTGATGTAATTGTGGATGTCGTTGAAACGCGCGTCGCCAAGCTGGCTGTCGCGCAGGCGCGAGACGGCATCGTATTCATAGAGGCCCTGCTGCGCCTTGGTGGTGGATTTCACGTTCCATTCGATGAGATCGAGGCCAAGGCCGGCTGCCACCTGACGGGCAAGTTCGGTCTTGCCGGTGCCCGGCTCGCCCTTGACCAGAAGCGGCCGCTCCAGCGCGATCGCCGCATTCACCGCCACCATCAGATCCTTGTCGGCGACATAGGCCGATGTTCCTTCAAACCGCATCGAAAACTCCAGTTCCGTCACTGCGAATCTAGAGGCGGGCGGCGGAAGGGGCAAGCCACGGGTGGTTTGGCTAAAAGACGGGTAAGACAAAGATGCCCACTGGCAAGCTGGTCGGCGGCGCTCTATATTTGCCGGCGACGGTCTGCGTCTCGCGGCAGGAGAGACATTTCCCCGGGGCCTTATTGATCTCGAAGGGAGCTGTCCCTGACCGGACCCGTGGGTTCGGACATATGGCGCCCACCTACTTTGTAGGTTCCCGGGATCAACTTCTCCACCGGTTGCGTGGATCGTCACTTCCCCCTTTTTTGTCTCGGGCTGTGTTGGCTTAAGGTCGCCGTTGCGACAGTGCGCGTTGCCGTGCCATGGCATAGGCGCTGCGAGCCGACAGGAGTGCCTTCCCATCATGCACAAGGAACGCAAGAAACAACTGCGCAAGGAGGCTCTGGCGCGCCGCGACGCGCTCGACCCGTTCTGGCGCATCGAGGCGTCGCTGGAGATGGCGGAGACCGCGCGCGACAGCATTTCCTTCGAACACGGAGCGATCGTTTCCGGCTTCTGGCCGATGCGTTCGGAAGTCGACGTGCGGCCGATGATGTTCGCGCTGCGCGAACATGGAGCACGGCTGTGCCTGCCGGCGATTCTCGACAAGACCACGATCGCCTTTCGCGAACTGGTGCGTGGCGCGCCGCTGGTCGAAATGGGATTCGGCACGCATGGCCCCGGCGACGAGGCCGAGGTGCTGGATCCGGATATCATGCTGATCCCGCTCGCCGCATTCGACGCCCGCGGTCACCGCATCGGTTATGGCGCCGGCTATTATGACCGGGCGATCGCCAGGCTGCAGGATGCCGGCAACCAACCACGCCTGATCGGCATCGCCTTCGATTGCCAGGAGGTGGCGGAGGTTCCGGACGAGCCGCATGACGTGGTCATCCCCGAAATCCTGACAGAGAGCGGGTTGCGGCGGTTTTCCCAGCAGTTATAGATGACTGCATGAGACTGCTTTTTCTGGGCGACATGGTGGGCAAGACGGGCCGCACGGCAGTGTGGGAACAACTGCCCGGCCTGATCTCCGACTTCAAACTGGATTTCGTCATCGTCAACGGCGAGAACGCCGCCGGCGGCTTCGGCATCACCGAGGAGATCTTCCGCGAGACGATCGCCGCCGGTGCCGATGTGGTGACGACCGGAAACCATGTCTGGGACCAGCGTGACGCGCTGAACTTCGCACCGCGCGAGGAACGATTCCTGAGGCCAGCCAACTTCCCCAAGGGTACGCCTGGGCGCGGCTCGGGTGTTTATATCGCGCGCAACGGCGCGCGCGTGCTGGTTGCGAACATCATGGGGCGGGTGTTCATGCATCCCGAGCTCGATGACCCGTTCCAGGCGGGCGAACGCGAGCTTGCCGCTTGTCCGCTCGGCGAGCAGGCCGATGCCGTCGTGATCGATTTCCATGCCGAGGCGACGAGCGAAAAGATGTGCTTCGCGCATTTTGTCGACGGCCGTGCCTCGCTCGTGGTCGGCACGCACACCCATCAGCCGACCGCCGACCATCAGATCCTCAATGGCGGAACCGCCTATCTGACCGATGCCGGCATGTGCGGCGACTACGATTCCTCGCTCGGCATGGACAAGGAAGAGCCGCTCAACCGGTTCCTCTCGAAGGTGCCGAAGGGCCGCTTCGAAGCAGCCAATGGACCTGCCACAATCTGTGGCGTTGGCGTTGATATCTCTGACCGAACTGGTCTGGCGGAACGTGTTGCGCCGTTTCGCCGCGGACCAAGACTGGAAGAAACGGTTCCGTCCTTCTGGTTGTGACATTGAAGACGGGAGCCGTCGTACCTAACTGCCGCCGAAACCTAATTTGCCTGCTTCAGATCGTTCAAGGGGAAGACGACCTCCATGCAGATCATCGAGTTTCTTGCGCCGTACTTCACTTTCGTCAACGACCCGACCGCCTGGGTCGCGTTGCTGACCCTAATCGCGCTCGAGATCGTTCTCGGCATCGACAACCTGATCTTCATCTCCATCCTGACCAACAAGCTTCCGGAAGCCCAGCGTGCCCGGGCGCGCCGGCTTGGCATTGGCGCCGCGCTCATCATGCGGCTTCTGCTATTGGCCACGATCTCGATCATCGTCGGGCTGACGGCGCCGGTGTTCAGCGCCTTCGGCCATGACTTCTCCTGGCGCGACCTGATCCTGATCGCCGGTGGCCTGTTCCTCGTCTGGAAGGCGACGAAGGAGATCCATCACACGGTCGACCCGCAGGATCATCAGGATTCGATGATCGGCGAGACGCTGCAGATCAGCCTGGGTGGCGCGATCGTGCAGATCCTGCTGCTCGATCTGGTGTTCTCGGTCGATTCCATCATCACCGCCGTCGGCATGACCGACGAGATCGCCATCATGTACATCGCGGTCATCGTCACCGTGGTGGTCATGCTGCTGGCGGCTGCTCCGCTTGCGAACTTCATCGCCAAGAACCCGACCATCGTGATGCTGGCGCTCGGCTTCCTTTTGATGATCGGCATGACGCTGATTGCCGACGGCATGGGCTATCATGTGCCGAAGGGCTACATCTACGCCGCCATGGGCTTCTCGGCACTGGTCGAGGCGCTCAACATGCTGGCGCGACGCAGGAAGGCGAAGAAGAGCGCAGGACACTGAGGCTGCCTTTGCCCGTCTCCAATGGAGGCGGGCAAGTCTTCAAGCGGTGCCGAACATCACCTTGCGGCCATCGGGGTCTTCGACGGTGACGACGACGTCGTCGAGGGCGAAGGGTTCGATGGCGAGCGCCTCCAATCGGGCAAGAAAGCCTTCCCTGTCATCGATCTTGAAATAGAGATGGGTCAGGTTCGAACCGGCCAGAGGCGGATGGGCGTAGGCAGCGAAAGCCGCTGCCTCGTGGATCGCCAGCTGAATTTCGTCGCGGTCGACCCGCCAGTAAACATAGCTGCCCGGCGTGCCGACCTGTTCCAGCGGCAGGCCGGCGACACGGCGATAGAATTCCGCGGTTTCGCCCGGGCTGGTCGACGTCAGGAAAATTCCCCGAAACATCATCGGCATGATCGCACCTATGCGGACGGTACGCCGGAAGGATGCCGGTCACCGATCAATCCAAGCGTGATGCCTTGTTCCAGCCAGGCCTTGGCGCCTGCGAGGACGAGCGCGAAGCCATCCGTCGAATCCACCGCCGCCTTGACCTGCTGGCCCGCGTCACCCTGGAAGTCGAAATTGCGGATGGCGACGAAGGTGGCTGTGCCATCGAGCATCGGTTTGAAGGTCCATTCGACGGTGGTCGCGGGCTCGCCCCAGCCGATGAGGATCTTCTCGTCTTTCAGCAGTTCCCTGACGGCGACAGGGGACTTGAAGTCATACATGCGCCATTCCCATTCGACTTGCCGGCCGGAATCGAGACGGGCGCTGCCGTGCGTGAACCAGAATTTCGACGTGATGACCGGGTCGATGAAGGCTTCATAGACCTCAGTCACCGGCTTGCGGATCAGCATGCCGACTTCCGCGGCGGGGGCCTTGTGCAGTTCCATCGCTTTCTTCCCTTCGTGTCTTCAGGTTGGCGAGGCTATGGCTGTCAGGGCAGATTGATCTGCCAGGAAACACCGAAGCGGTCATTCAGCCAGGCGAAGCGCCGGCTGAAGCCATAGTTGTCGAGCGGCATCAGCATCCCGCCACCCTCGCCAAGGTTCTGCACGATCCGGGACTGCTCGTCTTCGGAGGTACAGGTGACGAACAGCGAGATCGACGGCGTGAAAGTGAATGCGTGGTGGACATGACTATCGCTGGCCAGAATCTCGAGGCCGGCGATTTCGGCGCGAGCCAGCCGGACCGAACCCTTGGGACCTGCTTCGGCTGCGCCATAGCGATCAATAGCGAGAATGCGGCTCGCCGGTACGATCGCGCAGTCGAGGTTCAGTGCCTCCTCGGCCTTGCCCTCGAACATCAGAAATGGTGCTGCCGTCACCATGATACTCTCCTCTCGATGGGGTCAGATGTTGTCCTCGCGGGCCGGTTCGCCCTTCATCTCCGAACGGTAGTAGCCGTCGCGCAGATTGATGCCGTATTCGACATAGGCCTTCATGCAGGCGAGCATCTGCGACCAGCCTTCGCAGTTCAGGTAGGAACGCTTGCGGCCGGGCTCATCCTCACGCCAGCCTTCCTCGGCAATGGTCACGAATGTACCGCCGTCCTCGAGCTGCTCGAAGTTCATCTCGATGCGGGTCTTGTAGGATGGCTTGTCGTCCGGTCCGCTGCCGTCCCAGCGCAGGACGATGCGGCGCTCGGGCACGACTTCGTCGACTTCGACCGGAATTTCGCCCCACCAGGTCACAGTTGTGCCGGCGACCAGTGGCGCGGAGGCACCGCGGATGGTGGTGAAATAACCGCTGAGCTTGGTTGGATTGACGACCGCGTCGAACACTTCGGCGACAGGCTTGCCGATACGTCCCGAAACCCTGATTGCGATGGACATGTCCACAGCCTCCTGCTTGAAATTCCCCCTATCATGTTATAAAAACATAACATGTCAAGCGAAGCAAAAGACGACCATGTTTTCAAGGCCTTGGCACATCCGCGCCGGCGCCTTCTGCTTGATGAACTCAAGGATGGGCCGAAGACGACAGGCACTTTGTGCGATATGTTCGCAGACATGGATCGTTGCACGGTGATGATGCATCTCAAGGTGCTGGAGGATGCCGGACTGGTGGTCGCCCGCCGCGAAGGCCGTGAGCGCTGGAACCATCTCGACGCGCTGCCGATCAAACGCATCCACGACCGTTGGATCAGCGAATACGCGACCCATGCCGTTTCGATCCTCGATCGCCTGAAAGCGGATCTGGAAGGATGACGCTTCCTATTCGGGATCGAACAAGATTAGCGCCAAATCGTACACTCTAACTCTTTCTGTGCGCGCAATTGCGGACAGAAAACCGCTACGAACTTTTCCGGGACCTTGCTTTAAGGTCACGCGGAGCAACCTTCATTGCGAACCCGCATAAGTGGTCTGCTTCCGTAGGAAGTTGTGTGTCAGATCAGATAGCGCGGCCCGTTCGGTGACTTTTGACTCAGGTCTCGTTGCCTCAACCTGTGTGTAGCGAAATCATAGCCTTGCCGTTCCTGAAACGACCTGGTCTCGCTGTTCATGAAGTCCGAATAGGTCTGCATCAGTGTCAGAGCCTTCACGAACTCGCCTTGTTCAGCATAGACATCCATAGCTTCGCGCAACACGGGATAAGCCTGACTGTCTTTCGTTCCTCCCGTCGGAATCGAGGCAAGTTTTGCACGTCCCTTCCAGATGGGATCTTCAGTGAGATCCGCCGGTCCGGTATCGAGTCGAGAGAACCAGCGGGCGATATTGTCGACCGGCCCACCAAAACCGAAGCTTGGTGGAGAAATGATCATCTGAACGGCCAATCGGCACGCCTCGTCGGTGCGCTGCATTCGCAAATATTGCCCGGCCAGTGCGGCCAGCGCCTCCGTGTATTCCGGCAGGGCAGCCACGGCCTTTTCAAGTTGCGCGACGGCCGGGTCAAACGCCTTTTCGGCAATCAGCTCACGCGCCTTGCCATAACAATTCCTGGCCGAATCCGGATCTTCTTCAAAGGTAGGCAATTCTATCCAGTCGTGACTATCGATACCTTCGGTCTTTCCCAGAAACGCCTTTAAACCACTGAAGCCTGGCTCCAGTCTCCCACCGTCATGCTGTGTTTCAGCAATTAGCGGCTCGCTGTTCTCCCGGCCACCGGCCAGTAAAAACCAAAATAATCGCCGTTGCCGAGTTGATGGGCCTCAAAGGTTACGAAACCCAGCGGCAGGTAGCTGCTGAGTACGTCAGTCTTGTTAATTTGCAGATGCTCGACACCTGCCGGCAAGCGTAGTCCTGCGGCCTGCGGGGGGAGGGCTGTCTCAGCCGTGATTTCTGATGAAAACAGGCGTTTGAGGTAATGTAGAAGACCCGAATTCATGCTCGCCTCCAAGTTTCGAGATTCTACACCAGTGTCGAACGGATGATGATTCTTAGAGCAATTCCAGGCAAATTGTGTAACGGTTCGCCGTCCGGAATTGCACAAAAACAAAGAGTTGGAGCGTTTCCGTGAAAAAGGGAACCGTTCTGATCGTTAACATGCATGACGGTCTGCTGATTGGTCCCAAATTTCTCGGTGATAGCCGAAACACTCAGGCCCGTCGCAACAGATGCCGGAGGGCTTCAGGCTCTTGTGCCTTCCTGACCGCCTCGTGCGCTCGGCTTGTCGTTCGCTTTCTGTTTGCCTGGTGTGTGATTTCGAACGGCTGTTGTTTCGACCCTATTCCGCCATCGCCACCAGCGCGTCGCGGTCATAACCGAGGCGGATGGGGGCGCCGACAGGAATGTCGTCGGCGCCGAAATCGTTTGTCTCGGTGACCGACAGCGGCTTTTCCAGGCCTGGGATATCGACGATGAGATGCGTGATCTCACCGAAATAGTGTCGCTCCAACACAGTGCCGGACACCTCGTACTTGGCCGTTGCGCTGTCCCACAGCACGCGCAGCCGCTCCGGTCTGATGCCAAGTGTGGTGCCGGCACCGTTACGCATCAATGCCTTCGGCTTTTCGGTGGTGACGCGGCCGAAACCCAGAGTGTCGACGGTGATGGACGAGCCGTTCTCCTCGACGATCTCGGCCTTCACGAAATTCATGCCGCCAAGGAAATCGGCAACCTGTCGGTTCACCGGCCGCTGGTAAATCTCTTTCGGCGAAGCGATCTGCGCGATGCGGCCGCCGAACATCACGGCGATGCGGTCGGACATGGCAAGGGCTTCATACTGGTCGTGGGTGACGAGGATGAAGGTGATGCCGACTGCCTGCTGCAGGCGGCGCAGTTCCACCTGCATCTGCTCGCGCAGCTTCTTGTCCAGCGCGGACAGAGGCTCGTCGAGCAGCAACACCTTGGGTCGCATCACCAGCGCGCGGGCCAGCGCCACGCGCTGGCGTTGGCCGCCGGAGAGCTCATGCGCACCGCGCTTGCCGAGGCCGTTCAGCGAAACCATGGCGAGCACGTCGTCGACACGGCGCTTTTCCTTGGCCGGGGCGAGTTTCAGCCGCTTCAATCCATAGGCGACATTCTGTTCGACGTTGAGGTGCGGGAAGATGGCATAGCTCTGGAACACCATGTTGGTGGGGCGCCGGTTGGCCGGCACGCCGACCATTTCCTGCCCGTCGACGGCAATGGTGCCGCTGGTCGGGTTGTCGAAGCCGGCGATCATCCTGAGCAATGTGGTCTTGCCGCAGCCGGAGGGGCCGAGCAGGGAGAAGAATTCTCCCTCGCGAATGGTCAGACTGCAGTCGTCCAGCGCCTTGAAGGCGCCGTAGCTGCGGGTGACGCCCTTGATTTCGATCATCGGACGATCCGGTGTCGGGCGGTCGGGCATTGGCCGGTCAAGCATGCAGAAGACCCTCTGACTGGGTGCGACGCGCGGCGCGGCGGCGCAGGATTTCGGCGATGGAGAGCAGCACGAAGGAGCCGATGAGCAGCAGCGTGCCGAGCGCCAGCACACCCGGCAGCTTGGCGGCGAAACGCAGCTGACCCCAGATATAGATCGGCAGCGTCGCATCGGTTCCGGTGAGGAAAAAGGCGATGATGAAATCGTCGAGCGAGATGGTGAAGGAAACGAGCAGGCTCGAGATGATGGCGGGCGTGACCATCGGCAGGGTCACCCGCCGGAATGTGCCGAAGGCACTCTCGCCAAGATCGGCCGATGCCTCCTCGAGGCTGCGGTCGAAACCTTCGAAGCCCGAGGTCAGAACCGACATTGAATAGGGTATGCAGATCAGCACATGGCCGAGAACGACGGTGAAGAGCGAGAGGCTGAGGCCCAGCTGCAGCATGACCAGGAGCATCGAGATGGCAACGATGACTTCCGGCAGCACCAGCGGCGCCATGATCAGTCCGTGGATCGGGCGTCGCCCGGGGAAACGGTAGCGCGTGATGGCGCGCGCGGCGAGGATGCCGAGGGTCGTGGAGAGCACGGCGGCTGAAACACCGACGATCAGGCTGTTCCAGGCAGCATCGATCAGCGCCGGCGTCTTCGGCAGGTCGCGGTACCATTGCAGCGTATAGCCGGCGAGAGGGAATTTCGGCGAAGCCGAGGTGTTGATGGAGAAGATCGGCAGGAACAGCACCGGCAGATAGAGGAAGCCGATGTAGAGGAAGGCGTAGGCCGCCAGCCAGGAATTGCCGCCGGGCAGGAAACGCTTGAGGGCGGTCATCGCGAGAGCCTCATTGTCGCGCGAAGCAGGAACACGGTGGCGCCCGCCATCAGGCTGACCACGACCATGGTCGTTACGGAAAGCGCTGCCCCCAAGGGCCAGTTCGCCGCCTTGCCGAACTGTGCCTGGATGGCGTTGGCGATCATGACGCCGTCCTTGCCGCCGACCAGCTTCGGCGTGACGTAGTCACCGACCGTCGGGATCATCACGATGAGCAGCGCCGAGATCACGCCTGGTGCCGACAGCGGCAGCGTCACGCGCAGGAAGGATCGAAACGGCCCATCGCCAAGATCCTTGGCCGCCTCGATCAGTGTACGATCGACTTTTTCGAGCGAAACGTAGATCGGCAGGATGGCGAAGGCCGCCCATGCATGGGTGAGCGTGATGATGACCGCGCTGGTGTTGTAGAGCAGGGCGGTGGACGGCTCGCTGATCAGGCCGAGCCCCATCAGGCCGGAATTCAGCACGCCGTTGTAGCCAAGGATGACCTTCCACGACATCACGCGCAGCAGATAGCTCGTCCAGAACGGGATGGTGATGAGAAAGAGCCACAGGCTCTTGTGACGGCCGCCGTGGAAGGAAATGAAGTAGGCGATCGGATAGGCCAGCACCACGGTGAACAGCGACACCAGAAGCGACACGAAAAGCGAGCGCCACAATAGGTCGAGATAGATCGGTTCGGTCAGCGCGGTGCGATAGTTCTGCAGCGTGAAGGTGTGGTCGATGGTGAGGTAATTCTGCGTCCAGAACGAATGGGCGAACACCACCAGGATCGGCAGCAGCAGCAGGATAAGAGCGTAGAGAAGCGTCGGACTGATCAGGGCAAGGCCCTGGAAGGTTTCGGACTGCAGAAAGGGTGGCCTTCGCCTGATGATGTCCGCAGCAAGTGGCGGCGACCCTTCCGCGGCTGCCGTCATTGCAGCGCTCCGGTTGCGTATGTGGTCGCCGGCCTGGATCGTCGCGCCATGCTGCCTCCCGCCGGTCGTTCCCGCATTTTTTTGTCGAGATTCGACCACCTTGTGCTTGCGCTTCGATACGCAGCTTTGGGCGGCGATCCTCTTGCCGGCTTTCCTCATCATGAGCGCATCCGCCGGTTGAAATCAAGTGATATTTCTGCGATGTTGATTGAACAGCCATTCAAAATAAGTTGGTGAAACCCGACGTTCCCAACGGTTTGAGTGGTTTCGGAAAATTGTATTGGAAGCGAGGCGGTGATGGCTGCGGTGCGCGAGACAAGAAGCGGTGAGCCGAATGCAGGAGTTCCGGAAAACGCTGTCGAGACCGCGCGGCGTCACCTCGTCCAGCCTTGGCCGGTGGCTGCCACCGTCGGTGCGGAGGCGCGGGCGCTGATCGGCGATGGTGACGGCATCTACATCACCGACGCCGTGGGCAAAAAGTTGATCGACGGTCCGGCCGGCATGTGGTGCACCAATGTCGGTCATCGTCGCGAGGAACTGGCGCGCGTGCTCTACGACCAGGCGATGCAGCTTTCCTACAACACACCCTGGTACACGATGAACGCACCTTCGGCGGAGCTGGCACGGCGTATCGCCGCCGCGGCACCAGGCGATCTCAGTCACGTCTTCTTCACCACCGGCGGGTCGTCAGCGGTCGAGACCGCGCTGCGTTTCATGCAGTTCTACAACAATGTGCGCGGTCGGCCGGAAAAGAAACTGATCCTGTCGCGCGGTGGCGCCTATCACGGCTCGACCTATCTGGCGGCTTCGCTGAACGGCCGCCCGCGCGACCGCGACTGGATGGACGGCGCCGACGAGCTGGTGGTGAAGTTGTCATCACCCGATCCGTTCCGCCGGCCGAAGGGGATGGAAGTCGATGCCTTTGCCGACATGCTGGTCGAGGAGTTCCGCGGCAGGATCGAGGCGATCGGCGCCGACAGGATCGGTGCCTTTGTCGGCGAACCTGTCCAGGCCTCGGGCGGCGTCATCGTGCCGCCCGACGGCTATCTCAAGCGCATCCGCGAGATCTGTCGCGAGAACGATATCCTTTACATCTCGGACGAGGTGGTGACGGCATTCGGCCGGCTCGGCCACGTCTTTGCTTCCGGCGATGCGTTCGGGCTTGACCCAGACATGATCACCTTCGCCAAGGGGGTCACCTCCGGCTATTTCCCGCTTGGCGGCGTTGTCATTTCCGTACGGTTGCTGGAAGAACTGCGTCGCTCCAACCATCCCGACGCGATGTTCGCGCATGGGCTGACCTATACCAGCCATCCGATCGGTTGTGCGCTGGCACTGAAGAACCTCGACATACTGGAAGGCGAGGTTCTGGCACATGCTCGGGCCGTTGCGCCCTATTTCCAGGCACGGCTGAAGTCGCTGGAAGATCTGCCGCTGGTCGGTGAGGTGCGCGGGCTGGGATTGATGGCCTGCGTTGACTGCGTGGCGGATCGCGAAAGCAAGAACCCGCTGCAACTGGACAGGGCAGTCGGCGCGCGCATCGATGCGCATTGTCACGAGCTTGGGCTTCTGGTGCGGCCGCTGATCAACATGTGCGTGATGTCGCCGCCGCTGATCATCACCCGCGAGCAGGTCGACATGATGGTGACGATCCTGCGTGAAGGCATCTCGCGCACGATGGAGGATCTGCGCCGTGAGGGCCTGTGGCAGGGCTGAGGTTAGAGCGTCTCCGCCACACGCGGAAATGTCTCTGTGTTTCTGGGCAATTCGGAGCGTAATACCGCTGCGTGCTTTGCTGGAATTGCTTCAGCCGTCGCCGCCGCCACCACTGTCGCCACCCCCGTGACCTCCTCCGGAATGGTGGTCGCCGCCATAATGCCCTCCGCCATAATGCCCTCCGCCATCGCCGGATCCCAGGGAACCACCGACGAGCGGCACCATGAACCGGCGGCTGGACGTGCGGTATTTGATGCCGAGGAAGATCGCGGCGACAATCGCCACCGGGATCAGCAGATAGAGCCATTCGTCCATATCGCCGCTTCCTTGTGTGGAGGCTGACTATCGCATGGTCGAAGGTGTTTGTGGACCCGAGCTAGGCGACTGGTTCATCGACGCGGATCGTCTTGCTTTGCCAAAGCAGGATCAGGCCGGCAAGGACGATAAGAGCAGCGCCGGCGATGGTGGCCGGGCCGGGAACCTCGTTGAAGGCGAGATAGCCGATGATGGCTGCCCCCACCAGCTCGAGATAGACAAGTGGTGCCAGCACCGATGTTTCGGCAAGCCGGAAGGCGACGATCAGCATGAAATGACCGATCAGGGAAAAGATACCCACTCCGGCGAAAAAGATGAGGTCGCTCCAGGCAGGTGTGGACCAGGTGAACAGGGCCTGCGGCAACAGGATCAGCGCACCGAAGGCGCATTGGAAGGCCAGTGTCTTGAGCGGGTCGCTTTCCAGCGCGGCCTTTCGGGTGACGATCATGTAGAAGGCGAAACACAAGCCCGAGGCGAGCGCCAGCAGAATGCCGGGGTCAATCGTGCTGCCCGGCTGCAGGATGACCATAGCGCCGGCGAAACCAAGCACCAGGCTGATGCCCTTCACCGACGTCATACGCTCCTTCAGGATGAGCACCGACAGCACCATGCCGATGATGGGCGCGATGAAATAGGCGCTGATGGCGGTGGCCAGCGGGATGAAGGTGATGGCGACGAAATAGAGTGACATCGCCGTGACCAGCAGGATGGTGCGCAGCATGTGCGCGCCAAGGCGCTCTGAGGGGAACACGTGCCAACCGTGGCGCGCAAAGGCATAGGGCAGCACGAGGATCGTAGCCACGGCATAGCGCGCCCAGCCGATGAAGAGCGGCGAATAGTCGGCACTCAGATATTTCGCCAGCCCGTCGACGATCTGGATGGCAAAGGCCACCGCGGCCATCAGCAGGATGCCTCGGGTCTGCGGGGATAGGCCGGCGGATGCGCTCATGCGCGGCTTCTAGCGCTAAGCCTCATGCCGTTACAGTCGAAGATATTGATCCAGACAGGCAGAATTCACTCCCTTCTTCGGCGTTGGTGAAGAAGGGAGTGTGACGTCGCCGGCCGATAGATCCTACCAGCGCGTCTGGCCGAGCAGCTTCTCGCCCAGCGGCGTCAGGCTTGCAGTCCTGGCGTTGTGTTTTTCCCATTCACGCGGGTCACCCGGGAAGGCGTCACGCTGCGGATGGTCGAGTTCCCGCCACAGCCGGAGGCGTTCCTGGCGCTCCGCCTCGTCGTCCCATTCTGCCGGATGCATGGAGATATACTGCGCCATGCGCACGCGGTTGTCGGAATGGTTGGGCCGCACGCCATGGGCAAGCAGCGAGTTGAAGATCATCAGGTCGCCGGCTTCCATCTCGATGTTGACGGTTGCCTGACCGGTCATGTCGGGATGCATCGGGTCGCGATCGGCGGGCTGGGTCTTCTCCCAGGCCTCGAAATCGGAGAACAGCTTCGGAACGCATTGGAAGCCGCCGACATCGCCGTCCTGCTTCTGCAGGCTGAGCACCCCTTGCACACCGATCGGCATCGGGCGGATCGAGGTGTCGACATCCCAATGGATGAAGCCGTTCGGGTTGCCCTTCACCTTTTTCGGCGGGTTGAGGTTGGCGCGGTCGATGGTCACCCACAGGTCTTCGCGATCCCAGATGTCGACGAAGGCGTCGTAGATGCGCCGCTCCATGCGATTGTCCCAGAGATACTGGTGATTGTAGATCTCCAGCATGCCGGTGTTGTTGAGCTCCTTCATCTTGTGCTCGCGTCGTTGCGGCGCATACCAGGTGGAAGGATCCGTCGGGTCCTTCTCATCGAAGCGCCACAGGAGATCCACCAGCCGTTTGACGTTCTCGGCAGGCACAGCCTGGCGCACGATGACGTAGCCATTGGTGATCCAGTGCTGCCAGTCGTCTTCGGACAGCACGCGCAACGGCAGCGTCTTCTCGATGTCCTTCAACTGGGTCGACATCTTCGTGGTTGGGTGATGGTCTTTCACGGCTGCTGCTTGCATGGCTCTCTCCCTGGCTGGCGCACCCAATGGTGGGGCATGAGCGGAAGAATAAAGAAGCAGGGGAAGTCGTGTTGTCCTGCACCAGCAATTTATGGTACTATTATGGCGTTTTGAAACAAGGCAGCGCCGTATGAAGCCCTATCTCGAGCGGGTGCCAGCCAGTCTCGACGCTTCCTGGAGCATGCTGAACCGGCGGCTCGACGACGGCATTCCGTTCCAGTGGCATCATCATCCGGAACTCGAGCTGACCTTGACGCTGAACTCGCGCGGGCACCGTTTCATCGGCGATCACGTCGGTACTTTCGATGGGATCGACCTGGTCCTGGTTGGCTCCAACCTGCCGCACACATGGTCGTCCTCGGAAAAACTCGATCCGTCCTTGCCGCATATCGCGCTGGTGGTGTGGTTCAAACAGGATTGGATCGAAGCGACCACCCGTTCATCGGTCGAACTGGGCGCCGTCGGCGCGCTTGTTGCCAAAGCTGGCACCGGTCTGCGTTTCTCGACCGAAGCGGCCGTTGCGCTCGCCGATGACTTCAAGCGGCTGTTCGAGCTACCCGCGCCGCAGCGGCTGCTCGCCATGCTCGCCATCCTCGACAGGCTCGCGGGTGATGCCGAAATCGAACCGCTTTCCAGCGAGGCCCTGGTGCCGATGGAGCGCGAGGTCGGTGCTGAGCGGATCGACCGGGTGCTGACCCACATCCATCAATCCTATACCCAGGAGATTCGGCTGGAGGAGCTTGCCGGCATCGCCGCGCTCAGCGTTTCCGGAACACACAGGCTGTTTTGCCGGCATATGCGCGCGACGATTTCCGACTACATCATCCGGCTGCGCATCGGCGATGCCTGTGCACGCCTGTCGGGAACGAGCCAGCCGGTCCAGCATATCGCGGGTGCCGTCGGCTATGGTTCGCTTGCCAACTTCAACAGGCATTTCCGCCGTCTGCGTGGCATGTCGCCTCGCGACTACCGCGCGCGATTCAGGTTGCAATAGATCGAGCTGAGGGGTTCACTCGCGACCTCACGGTCTCGTCGCTGCGCGAGGACCGGGGTGGTCAGACTTGTCACACCCGGCTGAGCAGCGCGGCGTTGAGCGCATCCATATCCTTCTCGGCTGGCTGGACTTCCAACGACAGCACCGGCAATTGCCGGCGCAGATGGTCGTGATGCGTCCGTACGCCATATTCGAGGTCGGACATATAGAAGCCGGCAAAGGCCTCCGACAGCATGGATTCGTTCGACCAGACCGAAAGCTGCACGTCCTCTGCCATGGTGTCGCGGTCGATGCGGAAAGCAAGATAGCGAGCGGCAGCCTGCTTGCGGCTCTCGTCGGCGTAGCGGTAGATGGCACCGCGCAGCAGCGTCTCGCCGGTCGACAGCGGGAACTCCTGATAGAATTGCACCGATTCCGGCGTTACCGCGATGACGGCGTTGGGAAACAGACCATAATAAATCCAGGCCTTCTTCTGCGTCTCGGGAAGATGGTCCGGCTGCGGTGCAATCCGTACATAGTTCTTGACGCTCCAGCGGCGACCGGCGTGCGGATTGTAGGTTGCGAAGGAGCGCGAGATGCCATTGATGAAAGGCTCGTCGTAGTAGGTAGAGCCATAGAGGTCCTGCAGGGCAGGATGCGCCATGGCGACGTGGTAGCCTTCATTGTCGACATCGCGCACCGATTTCCAGTTGACCGGGCTCTTCTGGGTCCAGATGCCCCAGGACGGCACCATCTCGGCGGCACGGTAGGGCGCGAACTCCGCCTCGATCGGCTTCAGCAAGTCGGCCACGGCCGGTTGTGGTCCGCCATCGCGGAAACGGATGAAGATGAAGCCCATCCAGATCTCCAGGTCGAGCGGCTTCAGGCCGAATTCGGTCTTGTCCAGTTCCGGGAAAGAGCGGGGACGGGCGGCACCACGCAACGTGCCGTCGAGATTGTAGACCCAGCCATGGAAAGGGCAGACCAGCGCATTGGCGCAATGGCCCTGATTGTCGGCGACCACGCGGCTGCCGCGATGCCGGCAGAGATTGTGGAAGCCGCGCACGAGGCCGTCCTTGCCGCGCACGATCAATGCACGCTCCCCGACCACGTCCATGGTCAGATAATCGCCTGGATTGGGTACGTCGGAGATGTGGCCGGCGATCTGCCAATGGGTGCGGAACAGATGCTCCTTCTCCAGTTCCAGCAGCGCGTCGGAATGGTAGGCCCAGCCTGGCAAGCCACTGCGGTCCCAATCGTTGGGGATCGCCACATCGCGAAAATGTGGGTTCATAATGAGTGCTTTCTTATTGAATAATCATTCAATAAGAGCATATTTGTTATTGAAATGCAATGGTTTGCGGATTTCACGCTTTCGCATATGCGAAGGCATCCCGTCCCTGGATCGGGATTTTTCCCGTCTTTCCCGACACTTAGTCGCCGTCCGGCACTGGCTGCCTAGCGCGCGAAAAGGGCATGGAAATCATACGTGCCTCACCAGGTCGAATTGCCAGCTCGATCGCATTCGACATGGCATGCAAAGACATGCCCGAAGGCCAGTTCGGCCTTCGGAACGCGTTGTAGCAAGCGACAATGACGGCGCTGGTTATCCAGCCTTGGCAGGCGACTTCGGCTTCGCCGCCTTCTTGGCGGCGGGTTTGGCCTCGGCAACCTTCGCCGCGGGCTTTGCAGTCTTGGCCGGAGCCTTTGCCGTGGCTGCCGCCTTGGCGGGTGCAGCTGTCCTGGCTGGCGCCTTTGCCGGTTTCGCCGCAGCCTTCGGCTTGGCGGGGGCTGCTGCCTTGGCGGGTTTTACGGCAGCAGCACGGGCTGGCTTTTTGCCCTTGCTCTCTTCGATCTCGATCTCGCCGGCGGCCTGATGCCAGTGGCGTTCGTGGGCGCCGTGCGGCCTGCCCTCACGTTCCCAGATTTCGTGGGCGCGCTGCCGGATGCGTTCTTGCCTGTCGTCTGCCATGGACATCTCTCCTGATGTTCGACGCATACCCGCGCGACGCAGCGAACCATGCGCAGCCGCAGGTTGAACGTCCGCATATTTCCGCAAGGTGACGACGGTGGCAAGTGCATGGAATTGGGCGTGTTTCCGTGAAGCGGAAGACGCTCGGGTCACGAGGTTCTCGGCTGCCCCTCAACCTCAACGAAAACCCTGGCCGAGGCCAGGGTTTTGCGCGCTTTGATGTGAGATGATCTAGCTGTTTTTCTTCGTGATCAGCGTCAGGGTGCCGTCCTGGCCCATGCTCGTTGCCACGACCTGCGCCGATGTCGAACCCTTGGCCTTCAAGGCGGCCTTGGCTTCGGGGACGGCATCGATATTGCTGCGCAACTGTTTCAGGCTGTCGTCGGTGCCTTGTGCGACCACCTGTTCGACTTCCTTCTGCGTCGCCTGGGGCAATTCGCTGACATCGACCACATTGATGCGCTGGATCTTCGGTGCTTCGCTTGGAGCCGCCGCCGGCGGATTGGCCGGTGTTTGTGGCGTAGGCGATGATTGAGCATTCGCAGCCACGGCGCCGACGAAAGTAATGCTGGCCGCAAGCAATAAAGCCTTGTGCATGGGTTTCCCTTTCCGGTTGGCCCCCGCTGGCCAGCCAGAAGAATACGACAATGAGTCCTGAAGCCGCCGCTCACCGGGTTATTTCGTGACCAATTGGTGTCCGCAATGTGCGGGCTGTTTCAAATCGCCACGGCGATGGAACATGAATAAAATTTGCGTGTTAAGGAGCGCCGCCATCAAAAAAGCGTTCGAGGCATTTTATTCCGGTTTACCAATCGGCTTCACCAAACGGCAGGCGAAAGCCGCTAAACCGTGCCTAGACGAGTTCACTCCCAGACATTCCTTGATGATCAACACTGCTTCCCACGAGACACGCACTGCAGCCTCCACTGCCATGATGCCGGCTTTCGGCGAAAGCCGGCCTGCAGAGGCATGGTCTTTCCGCGCGATGCGCTCACGTCTGATGAAGCGGGATCAGCGTCTCTATCCCAAACTCTCGTTCAGCATCGGCCTGGCCATCCTGTGTGCGGCGGTGCTGGCCGCCATGATCCTGTCGCGTGCCTGGAATGATTTTGCGGAAGCAAGGCAGGATCACTACGATATCCAGTACTTCCGCCAGATACTCGATACCGCGAATTTCATTTCAGCCGAGCGAGGCCCGGCCAATGATGTGATGTCGGATCCAAGCGATGCCGCGTGGAAACGGCTCGCCGATTTCCGCGCCCGCAGCGACACCGCGCTCGCCAGTCTGGCTGCAGCGCGGGATGTGCCGATCCTGCTTCACGACCATCCTATTCCGTCCGAGCTGCTCGAGGCTGTGACCAAAAGCCTCTCCATCGCCAGGATCAAGGTCGATCACGCCGCTACCGTCCAGGGCGGCAAGGCCAAGCTTGATGCCATGCAAGAGGCTATCGAGGCGATGTTCGGCGTATCGGATCACTTTCGCGCCGTGGTGGCGTGGCGCGCGAACGAATTGATCGGCCACGGCAGTGGCCTGTCGGAGCCCGTACTTGTCGGCCAGATGCTGGCGGATCTGCGCGAGTATGGCGGTCGCATAGCCTCGGAAGTGATTGCGCCGTTGGCGTCGCGCCAGCGCATCCCGCTGGAGAACATCATCGAAGCGCGCCGGGATCAGGGGCGCATCCATCAGATATGGAACATGCTGCGCGGCCAGACCGTTCTCAATGCGATGCCGGAGCTTGCGCATAACCAGGCCGCCATCGACACGCTTTTCTTTGGGGTCGGCATGAGCATGGTCGATGCCATCATCAAACAAGGCAAGGATTCCAGCGACTATCCGATCACTGCGGTCGAATTGACCAGAGCCTTTGTGCCGACCATGAAGTCGGTGGAGGATTATCGCACGGCTTTTCTCGATGAAACCGTGTCGAGGGTCGCTGCCGAGCGCGACGCCGCGCTCAGGCTACTGGCCATCGTCGCACTGGCGACCACGATCGTGCTCAGCGTGCTGATCGGCGTACTCCTGTCGGTGCGACGCGATGTTTTTCGCCCCTTGCTGCAGGCGCGGGAGGAAGTGATCGGACTGGCAGAGGACCGTCCGCTGGCGGTAAGGTCCGATCCTGGCGGCGCGGGCGAAATGGCGCGTCTGTTCGATGCAATCGACGTGCTTCAGGATCGCATGCGCGAACGCGCCTCCCTTACCAGCGAGCTGCGGCTGCAAGCCGAAACAGACGGCCTGACAGGCGCGTTGAACCGGCGCATGCTCGACTACATTGCCCAAAACGGAGGGGAAGGATTGCCGACAGGCGATGCGCTGGCTCTGATCATGATCGACATAGATCATTTCAAGAGCATCAACGACACCCATGGCCATCTCGCCGGCGACCGCGTGTTGATCGAAACGGCCAGGCTTCTGCAGCGTGAGGCGCCAATCGATTGTGTCGTCGCCCGTTTCGGCGGCGAAGAATTCGCCTTGCTGCTTTCCCGTGCCGACCTCGATCAGGCCGGACGTCTGGCTGAAACGATCCGGACCAAATTGCAGAACCACCGCTTCATACTCTCAGATGGCCAGCACATCACCATCACGGCCAGCTTTGGCGTTGCTTGCGGCCGGCGAGGCCCGCGCGACTGGCGCCATCTGGTGGAGCGAGCGGACAAGGCGCTCTACCGGGCGAAGTCGGATGGTCGCAATCGTGTGTCCGTGGCTCCGACCATCATCGCACGCCGACCCGGAGGCAAGGATAGCCAGCGGCTTCGGGCCTGAGGTCGGCTACAGATCCCAGGGCGTACGCTGCCGCGACCATTCCGCCCAGAAAAATGCTGCTTCGCCCAGCACTTCCTCGCGGGTCAGTCCCGCGTCGCGCAACAGCCGGTCGTCTCGCCGGGCCAGCAGCAAGGTGAGCAACGGACCGATCGACGGCCGACGTGCAGCCACCTGTGGCTGGCCGGTCCGCTCGCTGCTGCTGAACCAGGCAGTGGTGATGGCCATCTGGATGGGCACTCCGGAAGTTTCGAGATCGACGCTAGCGCTCGGGTTTGACATTTGACAAACGAATATCGATGATGCCTGTCATCATCGATTGGAATGCCTCAGCATGAACATCCAGCTAGACAGTGATCTGCTGCGCAGCTTCGTTGCCATCGCGGATTTGGAAAACTTCACACGCGCGGCAGCCACGCTCGGGCGAACCCAATCCTCAATCAGCATGCAGATGAAGCGTCTCGAGGAACATGTCGGCGTCCGGCTTTTCGAGCGCGGCCCGCGCGGTGTCTCGCTGACCCGCAGAGGCAACGAACTGCTCGTGAAAGCGCGACGGATCGTCGACCTGCTCGATGAAACGGCTGCTTCACTCAGCGCGCCGGAGCTCGAGGGCCGTGTCCGCATCGGCATACCCGAGGAGTACGGAGCGTCGATCCTGTCGCGCACGCTGCGGGACTTCGGCAAGGCGCATTCCAATGTGGAGATCATCGTTCAGCATGCCTGGTCCGCCGTTCAGAAGGCGGCGCTCGAACGAGGCGACCTGGACCTTGCCGTGGTCTTCGAATGGGAAAGTGCCCCGCTTGGGGAAGTGCTGATGGTCGACCCGACCGTGTGGACGACATCCGAAGTCCATGGGATGCACGAGGAGCTGCCGATGCCAATCGCATTGTACGAAAGCTCCAGCTGGTGCAGGGAGTTCGCTATCCGATCATTGGAAGGCAGTGGCCGCGCCTACCGCGTTGTCTATCGCAGCGACACCAGTGGCGGGCTAAAGCTGGCGGTGTCATCCGGCCTTGCCATTGCCCCGCTTTCCCGCAGCAACATTCCGCCAGGCTGCCGCGAGCTCACGGCGGCCGATGGCTTCGGTGATATCGATGCGTCCACCGTGGTCATGTATCGGCGCAGGAATGCGACAGGCAAGGCCGTCACGGCCATGGCGGAGGCGATCCGCGAAGCCTTCAGAAGACACACGATGGTCGGCGGGCGATGATCCCGCGACATTTTTTCGAGGCCGATCGCCGTTTCAGTGTGTCGGTCTTTCGATGCTGCGTCCCCTCCAGGTCTCCCACAGGCTTGCCGCCAGCATGACGATGGTGGTCAGCCAGCCCATGGTCAAAAGGTCGACGCTGAAGGCTAGGGGGAACAGCACCGCAAGTGCGACGATGGCGGCAACATGGGAAACCGGGACCGTGCCATACACCACCTTCTTGTAGATGGCGCTGCCAAGCAGGTAGATCGCCGGTCCGCCGCACAATGTCAGGGCATAGGCCATTTTCAAGCCGTCATGCGGATGCGCAAGCACAAGATCGTTGCCGACGGCCGTGGCGATGATGCCGCCGATCAGCACGGCATGGATATAGTGGAAATAGGCGCCGAGCCGGCCGGGGTCGGCGGAACGGGTGATGGTTTCGGTGGCATCCTTGCTCGATGTGCCGAAATACAGCCACCACATCGCCAGCGTGCCGAGGAAGGTGGCGAGCAGGGCCGACAGCACGGCAGGCTCCCATACTTCCGCGCGGCCCAGCGTTGCGCCGGTAGCGAGCAACGTTTCGCCAAGCGCGACGATGACGAACAGCTGGCAGCGTTCCGCCAGATGTCCGCCCTCGATTGTCCAGTCGCTCGTCCTGGAACGACCGAATCCGGGGAGCGCAAAACCGAACATCGGCGACAGATATTCGCAGGCGATCGCAATGGCCCATAGTGCCGCGCGGGTCCAGTGTTCGGCGAGAGCACCGCCGATCCAGAACACCGCCGCGATCAAAAGCCAGCCCAGCATGCGCCGGTAATTGGCGGAAAGCGGGTGGTTCGGTCCCAGCTCCCAGACCACGTAGGCCGTGCGGCCGACCTGTATCGCGACATAGGCCAGTGCAAAGACCAGTCCGCGATCGCCGAAAGCCCCGGGGATGGCCGAGGCCATGATAAGAGCCGCCAGCATCACGCCGAACAGCGTGCCACGAATGCGGGGTGTTTCAGGATCGAACCAGTTGGTGAACCAGCAAGTGTACTGCCAGCCGAGCCAGACCGCGAACCACAGGATCAAGGTTTCGACGACGCCGGTCGGGGTCAGATTGGTCAACAGCTCGTGGCTGAGCTGGGTGACCGCAAACACATAGACCAGATCGAAGAACAGTTCCTCGAACGTGACGCGGGCGTGATGGCCGTCACGCCGCCGCAGCAGAGGGTGATGCCCGGTCATCTTGCTCGCTTCAACAGTCATCCCGCGTTCCCCTCGAAAAAGACAACGTCAAATTGAACACCGACGCGAGCTGACCGCAATCGTTGCAGGCGGGGTTCTTCACAGGCTTCGCGAAGATCCCCGCCGATCGTGGTCGCAGGGGTGCCTGCCTACTTGGTGGTGTAGCCACCATTGACCAGGATGGTCTGCCCCGTCATCCACCAGCCCTCGGAGACCAGCATGCGGATCCACGGCACGATGTCCTGGATGTCGGTGAGGCCGGTCCTGGAGAAGTTCGACAGTGCCGCGGCTGTCTTGTGGTAGGCAACCGCATCGGCACCTTCGGCCGGATAGAAGAAGGGTGTGTCCATCGGGCCCGGTCCGATCGCCGTCACCGAGATGCCACGCTCGCCGAGCTCCCTGGAGGCTGCACGCGTGAAGTGTTCCACGGGTGCCTTGGTGCCGGCATAGCTGGAGTAGAAGGGCGTGAAGGCGCCGAGCAGCGAGGTCACCAGGGTGCAGATCTTGCCGTTGTCGTTGATGGTCCTGCCTGCCTCCTTGAGGAAGAAGAAGGCCGTCTTGGCGTTCACCGCGCTCATCTCGTCATATTCGGCCTCCGAAATCTCGACCATCGGCTTCTTCAGCACCTTGCCGACGGTGTTGATGGCGATGTCGGGCCGACCGACCGCGGCAACCGCATCCGCAAAGAGCTTTTCGATGGCACCGGCCGTGGTGAGGTCCGCCTGGAGTGCCACCGCCCTGGCGCCGGCAGCTTCCACCGCGGCAAGCGTGGCATCGGCAGCGGCCTTGGTGGCTGCGCTGTTGTAGTGGATGACAACGGCCCTGGCGCCGTGTGCCGCGAGATCGCGGGCGATCAGCCCTCCCAGGTTCTTTGCGCCTCCGGCGATGAGAACGGTTTTGCCCTTGATGCTGTGATCGGTCATGACGTGGCCTCCTTGCTTCCTGTCTTTGCGGCGATCACGACAACATGTATCGTCCGAAACCGGCGTATAAAGCTGGCGTTACTGACATCACTTGTCAGAAATGAATACCAATGAGGGTGCCTGGATTTGGATCGGATAGACCTGTTCCGCGTCTTTGCGCGTGTTGTTGAATGCTCCAGTTTCACTCGCGCGGCGGCGACACTGGCAATGCCGCGCTCATCCGTCTCGGCGGCGGTTATCGAGCTGGAAGACCGTGTCGGCGTCCGGTTGCTGCACCGGACGACACGACATGTTTCACCCACCCAGGACGGCGCCGCCTTTTATGACCGCTGCCTGCGCCTGGTCGCCGATGTCGAGGAAACGGAAACCTTGTTCAGGCAAGCCGGATCGGCGCCTTCCGGGAGATTGAAAGTCGATGTGCCAAGCCGCATCGGGCGCCTGATCATCGCCCCGGCTCTGCCGGGTTTACTGGAAAATTATCCCCAGCTCGATATCGAGCTGGGTGCCACCGATCGTGCCGTCAACCTCATCGAGGACAGTGTCGATTGCGTCCTGCGGGTCGGTCCTTTGGCGGATTCGGGCCTTATAGCGCGTTCGATCGGACAGTTGCCTCTCATCAACGTCGCCAGTCCCGCCTATCTCGAACGCCATGGCACGCCGGCGGTGCCAGATGATCTGAAGGATCATCTGGCGGTCAACTATGCGTCTCCTTCGAGTGGCCGTATCGACGATTGGGAATGGCTGGAGAATGGCATCTTGCGGTCTCTCCCGATGCGTGGCCGCGTCACCGCCAACAGCGCGGAGGCTTGCATCGCCTGTTGTCTTGCCGGGCTGGGCCTGATCCAGATCCCAGCCTATGACGTCCGCTCGCATCTTGAGGCCGGCGAACTCGTCGAGGTGTTGCCGGGCTTTCGAGCGGAGCCGATGGCGATGACGATCCTCTATCCAACCAGGCAGCATCTGTCCCGTCGGCTACATATCTTTGCCGACTGGCTGGAGGGGTTGTTGAGGGACGCCGTCAGATAGCGTCGCATCGCTCGACGCAAGCCTGAATTCCCGCGCCCCTTTCCAGCTATCTGATGCCTTGTGGCTGGAGACCAGCAGGATACGATCCTGAAGATGAGTGCTCAAACGCTCGACAATGCGGCGAGCCTGCAGCGTGTCCAGATGCTCACCGGGTTCGTCGAGCAGGATCAGGGGAAGCGGGCTCAGCAGTGCACGGGCGAGGTTGAGCCGATGCGCTTCGCCGAGTGAAAGCCTGTCCTGGGTGATCCAGCCTTCCAGCCCGCCGGTGAGCCGCACACGTTCGCCAAGCTCGACGGTGTCGAGTGCCGCCCAGCATTCAGCGTCGGTTGCGCCTGGTGCGAACAGGTTCTCGCGTACCGAATCCGAAAGCACCGCGGCGTCGTGCAGCCCAAGAAAAGTGAGCTGCCTGCGCGAGGGCGGCGAAAGCATGCTGCCGTCGCCAAGCAGCTTGCCATCGCCATCGGCGTCCAGCCATCCGGCAACCTGTTTCAACAGGGATGTCTTGCCGGCGCCGCTTGGCCCGGAAAGCACCGTCGGATGTCCGGCTTCCAGGATGAAATCCACTGTATCGCCGAGCGGCCTGCCGTCTGGTGCACAGCGTGTCAGAGCCTCGATTTCCAATCGACCCAAACGGAAAGGCTTTTCGTCGCCGGCGCGCACATCGTCGTGCGACGTGCCTGCGGACCACGCTTTCAACGTTCTTGAGGCGGCTTCCTCCTTGACCCGGGCAAGCAGGATGCGTGAGGCGCCCTGCATGGCCTCGCCCACCGCAAGCCATGCGAAGGCGACAAATGCAGCTGGAAGCAGGGCTTCACCGCGCAGCCCGTCCAGCCATGCAGTTGCCAGCACGACCACGCCGCAGGCGGGGCCGAGTAAGCCAACAAGCGTATCGGCGACAGCCATCCTGCGTCGTGAGCGGAGCAAATGTGCATCAGCGCTTGAAAGGGCGGCGAACGATGCTCTCAATGTCTTCGACCAGACGTGCTCCGCCTGCAACGGGACAACCGCGCCAAGGCCGGCGCCGAGCCGGCGGCCTGCCGCACGCCTGCGAAGGCGGGCGGAATGCCAATCCCTTGCCAGGCTCGGTAGAAGCCAGCGCGCGCGGGCGGCGACGCCAAGCAGAATTGGCAAGATGGCAGCCAAAGCCATCGGGGCGACAAAGAACGTGACCGCCGCGGCAAATACAAGACCTGCGGCCGTTGCCAGCAGCGGTAACCCGACCCTGAGCCTGGCGAAATCCATGTTCTCGACATCGTCGATGAAATCCGCAAGCCTGTCCTGGTCGCCAAGCTGCCAACTTGCGCCGCGCACCTTTGGCGCGGCAGCCATCGCCGAGAACAACGCCGCGCGGCGCGATACCTGGTCGAGCAGGGCTGCCTTGTGGCCGACGAGACGCTCGCCATACTTGGCGGCGGTGCGGGCCATGGCGAACATCCGGATCAAAGCGGCAGGGATGTGGAAATTGAAGGTGTAGGCGGCTCCACCGGCCCCGGCCAGGGCAACGGAACCCAGAAACCATACCGAAACACCGGTCAGCAGGATGCCGGCGAACAACGCCACCAGCGCAAGCAGCACAGCCAGGCGCCACCAGAAAACCGAGCCGTGCGAGGCGCCGCTTTCTTTCCTGGTCTCTCGCGACATGGAGAGGCTCATAGTGCGACCTCCGGGTGAACGGGCCGCTGCCGGTCGAGATCGACAATCAGCGTCGCCAGCACCTTCAACTCCGGGTCATGGGTTGCCACCACCACCAGCCTTTCGCGAGCGCGGTCGGCCAGAGCTGCCCTGACACGCGCGGCGTTGGCGGCATCGAGCTTGGCGGTCGGTTCGTCGGCAAAGATCGGGCGATCGGATATCAGGGCGCGCGCAACGCCGATCCTGAGGCGCTGGCCGCCGGACAGGTTCTCGCCGCCGGCCCTTATCCGCGCATTCAATCCTCCCGGCAACAGGGTGTCGTCCAGCAGACCGACACGTTCCGCCGCAGACGACAGCCCTGCCGGGTCGCGTTCCGCCCGGTGCCAGGAAAGCGCATCCGCGAGCGTACCGGTAGGCACCGCAATGTCCGCCGAGATCCAGGCGACGCCATCCGTGAAAACTGGATGCGGCTCCGCGGACTCTGCCGCGGTTGGTGCTTCAACGCCCGCAAGCCGGCGCAACAATGTCGATTTCCCCGACCCGCTTTCGCCGACGATGGCGACGAGACCCCTTCGTGGCAGGTGCAGGTCACTCCCGGAGCGATCGCGGGCGGTCGTCCGTTCGGGAGCGGCCGGCTCAGCCAGGAAACCATCCAATGCCACTGCTGCTGCATTGCCCTCAGCCTTGGCGTGATACTGCTCCGCATAGCGGCGGAAGGGAGCGAAGAATTCCGGCGCCAGCATGAGGATGAACAGGCTCTGCCACAGCTGCATGCCAGAGAAGCCGGGAATCTCGGCGAGCTTGAGATGTCCCAGGCCGAGGAAGACGGCGAGGATGGCGATTGAAAGCGATGAGAAGAAATCGATGACACCTGCGTTGAGGAAAGCCACTCTCAGCATGCTCATGGTGCTGTCCGCATAAGCCGTCATCCTGGCCTCCAGCTTCCCGCGTTCGCGATCCACGCCATGCGCGGAGAGAATGGTCGGCAAGGTGCGGATGCGGTCGTCGAACTGAGTAGCCAACTGTCCGAAAGCGTGTTCCTGATTTTGCGCCTTGGCATGGATCGCGCCGCCGAGCAGGACGAAGAACGCGATCATGACAGGCGTGGCAAAAAGCAGCGCCAATGCCGCCTGCCAGGAAACTGCGACGATTGCACACACCACCAGAACCGGAACGATGCCCAGCATGAGAGCTGCGGCGCGGTGGCCGACGACAAGTGCCGCCAGCGCTTCCGGATAGCGCTGGAGACCGGCAATCAACGCGCCTGCGGGCAAGGCCTGTATCATGCGGGCCGGCATCGCGGCGAGCTTTTCCCGGACAGTTTCGCGCAGGCCCTCGGCCACGGAAAACTCCGACACGGCCTGCTGCCGATCGGCGAAAAACCCGGCCAGTGCGCCGAGAAACAGCGCGGCAAGGCCAATGATGGCCGCAGGGGTCGAAATGGTTGCGACCTCAATCATGACGCCGGCAAAGATGGCGAGCGCACCGGCGAAAACCAGGCGTAGCGCTGTGCGCGAGACCTGCAGCAGAAGCGTGCCGCGCAGTCCGCCAGCCGCAAGCGACCGAGCCCTCGCGAGCATGCCGGATGCCATATCGGGAAATATCTGTTTCGGGGCTGGGCTCATCTGCCTTGCTGCGATCTGCGTGGTGTTCACCCGGACTTGCGTCGAAGAGGCACAAGGCAGGCTATTGTAATCATCATTCTATGCTCGTCTTATAGTGAGCGTCGTGACGCCTATAGGGGACGCCAGATGACCGATCCGCTACTCGTCGAATTGTCGCGCCTGCAGTTCGCGCTGACCGCGATGTATCACTTCCTGTTCGTGCCGCTGACACTCGGTCTGTCCATCATGATCGCAATGATGGAGACGGTCTACGTCATGACCGAGCGCACCATCTGGCGCGACATGACCAAGTTCTGGGGCGTGCTGTTCGGCATCAATTTCGCCCTCGGTGTCGCGACGGGTATCACGATGGAGTTCCAGTTCGGAATGAACTGGGCCTTCTATTCGCATTATGTCGGCGATGTCTTCGGCGCGCCGCTGGCCATCGAAGGCCTGATGGCCTTTTTCCTGGAAGCCACGTTCGTCGGGCTGTTCTTCTTCGGCTGGGAAAAGCTGTCTGCCCGCGCGCATCTTGCCGTCACCTGGCTGGTCGCGCTTGCCACCAACTTTTCGGCGCTATGGATCCTGATCGCCAATGCGTGGATGCAGAACCCGGTCGGAGCCGCCTTCAACCCCGACACGATGCGCATGGAAGTCACCGACTTCATCGCCGTTCTGTTCAATCCGGTCGCGCAGGCCAAATTCGTCCATACGGTTTCGGCCGGTTATGTCTGCGGCGCGACCTTCGTGCTCGGCATCTCGGCCTTCTACATGCTGCGCGGCCGGCATATCGAGCTGGCCAAGGGGTCCTTCGTCATTGCCGCCGCCTTCGGCACGGCGTCGGCTCTTTCCGTGATCGTGCTCGGCGACGAGAGCGGTTACGAGATCACCGACAACCAGAAAATGAAGCTGGCCGCCATGGAGGCGATGTGGGAAACCGAGCCGGCACCGGCCTCGTTCACGGCCATCGGCATTCCCGACATGCAGGACAAGACCACGCATTTTGCGATCCGGATCCCCTGGGTGATGGGTCTTATCGGCACGCGTTCGATCGACAAACAGATCCCCGGCATATTCGAGCTGGTGGAGCGCGCCGAAAAGCGCATCCGCGACGGCATCCCCGCCTATGATGCGCTGGAGCAGCTGAAGGCCGACCACGGCAATGCCGCCGCGCGGGCGCGTTTCGACGCAACCAGTGCCGATCTCGGCTACGCGCTGCTCCTGAAGCGTTACGTCGCCGATCCGCGCCAGGCGACCGAAGAGCAGATCAAGCAGGCGGCATGGGATACGGTGCCTACCGTTCCTGCGATCTTCTTCACGTTCCGCATCATGGTGGCGTGCGGTTTCCTGCTGCTCGCCGTGTTCCTGACCTCGCTGTGGTACACGATGCGCGAGACCCCGGCGCCGCGCTGGCTGTTCCGCATGGCCCTCTTCGCCATGCCGTTGCCCTGGATTGCCGTCGAGGTCGGCTGGTTCGTGGCCGAATTCGGTCGCCAACCCTGGGTCATCGAAGGTGTGCTGCCGACTTTCCTTGCCACATCCCAGCTCGGCATCAGCGATCTCATCATCACCATACTGGGCTTCACGCTGGTCTACGGCACGCTCGCCGTCATCGAGGTCCGGCTGATGCTGGCGGCCATCGCCAAGGGTCCGGCAACGGAACATGACCATGCCGCACCGTCAGGCAGCACCACGCTCGTTGCCGCGAAATAGGCACCTGGAAGGAACACGGATATGATCGAGTTTCTTTTCGACTACACCACGCTTCGCCTGATCTGGTGGGTTCTGCTCGGCGTCCTGCTGATCGGCTTTGCCGTGACGGACGGTTTCGACATGGGGGTCGGCACACTGCTGCCTTTTGTCGCCAAGACCGACATCGAACGTCGTGTCGCCATCAACACAGTCGGTCCGGTCTGGGAAGGCAACCAGGTGTGGTTCATCCTCGGCGGCGGTGCGATCTTCGCAGCCTGGCCCGCGCTGTACGCGGTGAGCTTCTCCGGCTTCTACCTGGCGATGTTCCTGGTCCTGTTCGCCCTGATCCTGCGGCCGGTCGGTTTCAAATACCGCTCCAAGCGCGACAGCCAGCGCTGGCGCAACAACTGGGATTGGGCGCTGTTCATCGGCGGCGCGGTGCCGGCCCTGATCTTCGGCGTGGCGATCGGCAATGTCCTGCAGGGCGTGCCTTTCCATTTCACCGATGATCTGCGCCCGATCTATGAGGGCAACCTGTTCGGCCTGCTCAACCCACTGGCGATCTTCTGTGGCCTGGTGTCGGTGGCGATGCTGGTCATGCATGGCGCGGCATGGCTCGCCTTCAAGGCCGACGGGGTGGTTGGCGAGCGTGCCGCATCAATCGGCCCGAAGGCCGCGCTGCTGGCCGCGGTGCTGTTCGCGCTGGGCGGCGTTTTCATCTCGCTGGGCTGGTTCGGTGGCTATGAGGTGACGAGCCCGATCGTGTGGGACGGACCATCCAATCCGCTGCGCAAGACGGTTGCCGAAAATGCCGGCGCATGGCTGCACAATTTCCAGAACATGCCGCTGCTGTGGCTGGCGCCGTTGCTCGGCGTGCTGCTGCCGCTGGTGGTCGCGGCAGGTTTCCGCGCACGCAAGGCCGGCCTGACTTTCCTGGCCTCACAGCTTTCGATCGTCTGCATCATCGCCACGGTCGGGTTGGCGATGTTCCCGATCATCCTGCCCTCGAGCACCAATCCCGGTCATTCACTGACGGTGTTCGATGCCTCGTCCAGCCGGGCGACACTGCGCAACATGCTGTTCGCCACCGCGATCTTCCTGCCGCTCATCCTGATCTACACCGCCTGGGTCTACAGGGTACTGTGGGGCAAGGTGAGCGAGAAGGACGTCCGCGAAGCGGATCACGCTTATTGAGGAGCAACGGTCATGTGGTATTTCGCCTGGATACTCGGCCTCGGCCTCGCTGCCACCGTCGGCATTCTCAACGCGCTGTGGTACGAACTGCGCGTCCTGCGCGACCAGCCGCAGGACCTGACGCAGAAGCAGCCCACGCCCTAGGTGGTTGCGCGATTGACCGAGACTATCGAGCGCTGGTCAGTTCGGTAGCTCCAGATTGATCAGCAGCACCGTATGCAGAAGCCAGATAGCAGACAGCCAATCGCAACGCATGCGGTCCCGGTGTTGCGATAACCAACAATATCATCGCGCGAAAATACGAAGTCCTCGGCGTCGAGAGGCGGCCAGTCGAGCCATCGGTGCTCGATCACTATGTCGCAATCTGGCAAAAAGGCAGGGTGTTTTCCGACATGCCGGACATCTCGCTTCAGGCCATACTGTCGGCATTTTCGCGATGACTGCAGCCATGCGGTGACTGCGTCGCAACCGAGGCGACGTCTTGCCAGGTCCAGGCAGCAGTACAAGAATTGCGCGCTGCACGGGAAGGCGACATGTCCGCAAACAATCTGTCCCGCAATCTGCGCCTGCTGTGCGACCGTCACGGCTCGATTGCCGAGGTGTGCCGGCGGATCGACATAAACCGCCAGCAGTTCAATCGCTACCTCAGCGGTGAAACCCGGCCGTCTGGATCGATCCTTCGCAGGATTGCCGACTTCTTTCGCGTCCCGGGAGCAGATCTTGATCTCGACGCCTCGCTATTCGCCAGGCGACACGACCGGCAGCAAGGCGCAAAGGTTGCTCTTCTGGGCTTCGGCTCCGCTGGCGAGGCGGGGCAGCTCGACCGCTATTGCCGCTACTACCACACCTATTTTCGCTGGACCAATCACCACAAGGCGATCGTGAAGGGGTTTGCCAGGATCTACCGGGATGGCGACGTCATGCGCAGCAAGGTTCTTGATCGCTACATCCAGAAAGATGAACCGATCCTCAGGAAGCCCGTCTACTACTACAAGATGAATGGACTGGTCAGCCTGGCGGGTGGTTTCCTGTACATCCTGGACAACCACAAGGGCCTGAATGAGTCCTACACGATGACCTGTCTGTATCCGAGCTATACCGATCAGGTCAGCATCCTCACAGGCATGATGATCGGCGTGTCGAGCTATCTCGACAGGCGTCCCTTTGCGTCGAACCTTGCCTATGTGGCCGTGGACCACAACGCATCGCTGATCGATGCCGTCAGGCAGTGTGGTGTCTATCCCGAAGACTCCGAACATATCCCGAAGGTTATCAGGCACCTCGTGCAGAACCGCATCAAAAGCGATCTCGGTGTGCTGATCGCCCGTGGCCTTTCCTAGAGCATTTTGTAGCCAAGCGGGATGACTTGGCGTTACAGAAATGCTGCGAAAACAAAAGCCTGGAGCGGTTCCGCGAAAAACGGAAACGCTCCAGGGTACAATGGTTGCCAGACGGCAGATCTGCGCGCTCCTGCCAGCCAGGTTTCTGATCCGACAAGCCAGCCAAGTTGCGTTGACGGTCAAACCGCCTCTGCATTCCGATCGGGAATGCGGTAACCGGTTTCCAATCAGCGGCAGACTCGGCATTCGCCAGCTGACGCTACCGCATTCGCTGACTGACGCCGGCAGCGCTCCAAAGCGAGAAGCCATGCAGCGAAATCCTGCGAAATTGACGCTCATGCGGCTCCCCTGAATAGTTTGCCCCGCAAGCTTCGGAACGGCGCTTGCCAGCCTGTGGAGCGCAGTTTGAGGGCCTCATCGTCGCAAGTCCGGGATGAGGACTCGGGACTGCGGATCAGCGCATGGCTGGCTGCCGGGGGCGTCTGTCCGGAGCTTGAAGGAACCAATGACAAATGGAGGGAACATGAACCTGCGGTCACTGTTGCATATTGTCTCTGCGATCTTCGCCTCAACCGTGTTGACGACGGCATTTTGCGCGACCGCGCAAGCCGAAGATACCATCGCCGTGGAACAGCTGCTTGGCACCGCGCAGCCTGGAGGACTTGTCCCGAACACCGCATTTCTGCCCAGTGCCGCAGCCGGGCCGGCCAAGCACGACTTCACCGGTGCGCTACAGCTCGAAGAAATCACCATGGGCACATCGCCGGCGAGCTTCAGAGCTCCCAAGGTCATGGGCAAGGATCCAAAGGTGTTCCCTGCCGTGAACCTGTCCTTCTTTGTGCAGAATGGCGATCTTGTCCCGGTTGACAGGGATGTCATCCGGCTCGGGTCGACCCCGGCGGGCAGCAGCTACTGGGACGTCATCGTCCAGCCCGGCCGCGTCTGGTCGGAGCCAGGTGACGGAAAATGGTCGCGGGCTTCATTCCCGTTTTCCCTGGTCCATTCGATCGAAGGCGAAACCCACAACGGGATCGCGACCTTCCTCTTCAACGGCAAGGAGGTTTCGAAACTCCGCTTCCAGATCGTGCAGCAAACGGCACCCTACTACATAGAAGACTATTTCACGGCGTGGGGTCTGGCGACCGCGCACTATGCGCCCGGCGACATCGCGCAGCTTGCAAGCCTGAAGAGCGACTACAGCCGCGAGGTTGCCGATCGGTTCCCTGTCGCGGACTGGTCGCAGCTGGAGACCAGGGTTGGCAAGGACAGGCTGGCAGATTTCGAAAGCGCCATGGTGCAGGAGGAGGTGCTGGTCAGCGGGATGGTCGTTGATGGCACCTTGTACCGCAAGCCCTGCAAGAGCGCGGCGGGTCCGCTGCCATATTGCGATACCACCGGCTTCGGTGTCTGGTCGGCCACCAAGACGCTGGCGAGCGGTGTTGCCTTGCTCCGGCTCGCGCAGAAATATGGCCCGGAAGTCTTTGCGGCCAAGGTCGTGGACTACGTCAAAATCCCGGCAGCGCACCAAGGTTGGCGCGATGTCACGTTTGCAAATCTGCTCAACATGGCAAGCGGGGTGGGCTTTGGCACCGACAAGCGCGATCCCAACGCCGCCCATGATGGATATCTCGAAGGCAATTACTCCGAATGGTATGAGGCCAAGAGTGTCGACGACAAGGTGAAGGCGCTGGCCAAGACACCCGATTTCCCATGGGGTCCCGGGGAAGTGATGCGCTATCGCGATCAGGACCTTTTCCTGCTGGGCGTCGCGATGCAGTCGTATCTCAAAAGCAAGGATGGCAAGGGCGATCTATGGGCGATGCTGGAAGACGAGGTCTATCGGCCGATCGGCATCCACCATGCACCCACAAACCGCACGATCGAGCAGGATGGCAGCAAGGGTCAGCCGATGATGGCCTACGGCTACTATCCCACCCTTGGCGACATCGCCAAGATTGCTGATCTCTACCAGAACGGCGGGCGGTTTGGCGCCGAGCAGATCCTCTATGCGCCCATGGTCGAGAAGATGCTGGCCGGAAAGGAAGATCGGGGTTTGCCGACCGGCGACAGCAATGCCTTTGGCGCGCAACGGTACTTCATGGCGCTCTGGAACGATCGTTACGACGCTTCCACCGATTGCAAGCTGTACATACCTGCGGCGCTCGGCTGGGGCGGCAACATCGTTGCCTTGATGCCCAACGGCATGGTTGGCATCCGGCTGTCAAAGAACTGGGTCCGCAACGATGCAGTCAGCGACTACACGGGCATGGCGAACGTCGCCAATCGCCTGAAGCCGTTCTGCGGATAACCGTGGATTCCGATCGCAGACGGCTTGAGACTTCCGATCTCCTTGCAGGAGAACGCCGGCCGTCGACGCGGCCGGCGCCTGCTCTCTCGATTTTCTCCACCAATTCTCCAACGTGGCCAGATTTTAACCACGCATTTTCTTGCGACTACCTGAGCCGGTTCTTTTGGAGTACGCAACGTAAGCCCTGACTAACCGGGGCAGATGGCCAGGGATTATCGCCCCTGGTTCAAAGTGCAGGCCAGGAGATTTTTCTTGTGGCGTCTTTCGATCGCATACCTCCGCTCCAGGCTCCCCGTGCGCTTCCGGATCGGCCTTCCTGAAAGCAATGTCGTGGCCGGACGCGGTGCCGGAACGACCGCGGGCTCATCCCGGTCGCTGCCGATGGCCCCGGTGCGGGCCGGCATCCTCGCCGATCAGCTTGCTGACCTGAAAGCAGGGCTTTTCATCTCGATGCCGATCGGCATCGTGCTGGCAGCCGTGATCCTGGTCGAACAGATCCGCTCGGAGGGAGGTCTCCTTGCTTCCTTCTGGTTCGCGGCGAGCGTTGCGGTCAGCGGCGGACGCATTGCGCTCGCCCTTGGACGATCGGACGCAAACGGAGGTGACGAGAACACTGTCCGTGCCGCGCTCGTGCGGTATGGACTGCTGGCCTTGCTGTCGGGGATCATCTGGACGCTGCCTGCCGTGCTCACGCATGGCTACACCAACCCGCACTGTCCGCTCTATCTGATCGTGCTGGCCGGCGCCTGCGCCGGATCCGTGACCTATGGTGCCGCCTACGCGCCGGCCTCCCTCAATTTCATGGTTCCGCCGCTCGTGGTGGCTGCGGGCTGCCTTGTGGCCAAAGGCGACACTGACAGCTACATCCTGGCATTCACGGTGATCCTGTTCCTCGGCGGTATGGTGAGGAGCGCCTTCATCGGTCAGTCGCGGTTCTGCGAGACGAGCCGCCTCAAACATGAAGCCAAGGCGTTCGCCGCCGAGATGCAACGGACTTCCAGGCTCGACCCGCTGACCAATCTGCTCAATCGAAGCGGATTGGAGCAGGCAGTCGGCCGGCTTGGACCGGAGGACGGTCCGTTCGTGGTCATGCTGATCGATCTGGATGGCTTCAAGTCGGTCAACGACACCTATGGCCACAGTGTTGGCGATGACCTGCTGGTGAATGTTTCGGCTACAATCGAAAGCCATGCCCCGGAACGAGCGACAATCGCGCGTATCGGCGGCGACGAATTCGTCCTGCTTTTTTCAGCCGAAGGGCGAATTCAGACCGAGGTGTTCGCAGGCTCGATCATATCCGCAATCGCAGGCCAGGTTTCCACTTTGAATTCGGTGCGTATCGGCGCTTCGATCGGCATCTACGCGTCGGACAAACCAAATCTCACAGAAATGCTGCTTCGCGCAGACTTCGCGCTCTATGCCGCCAAACGCAGCGGCAGGAACGAATACTGCTTTTTCGACCAGGAGCTTGAGGAGGCGCTCGAGCGCAAGCATTGCATTGAACGCGATCTGCGCTCGGCCATCGAGGCGGGTGCCGTGTGCTCCTGGTTCCAGCCTGTCGTGCGGCTGGACACGAATGCGACGGTCGGTTTCGAGGCCCTCCTGCGCTGGCAGCATCCGCTGCACGGCTTCCTTTCCCCTCCCGCGGTGGTGAACGCGGCTCGCGAAACCGGTCTGCAGTCCCTGCTGACGGAGACGGTCCTGCTCAACTGCTGCTCTATGATTGAAGAGCTGATCAGGAGTGGTCGCGGTCACATGCGCGTCGCGATGAACCTGTCGCCGCGAGAACTGGAAGCGGGCAATGTCGATGACATGATCCTTGGGACGCTCGCTGCGAAGAACATCCCGGCAGCAATGCTCGAAATCGAGATCACGGAGGAAGCCCCGATCGATCGCGGCAGGGTGGACAGGAAACTCGAACGCCTGGCCGACGCGGGCATATCGATTGTGCTCGATGATTTCGGGACCGGATTTTCGACACTCCTGTCGCTGAAGGACAGCCGTATCCGCAAGATCAAGATCGACCAGAACTTCGTGCGCAATCTCTCCAAGTCCGCCGAGGATCAGGCTCTTGTCAAAGCCGTCATCGATCTTGGGCAGGCACTCGAGATCGACGTGATGGCCGAAGGCGTGGAGACCGATGAAGACCGGTTGATCCTCGTGTCCCTCGGTTGCCTGATTGCGCAGGGCTACCTTTTCTCCGCCGCCGTGCCGATGGACGAGGCCCTGGGCTTCACCCCTGAGCCTGATCGCGTGTTGCGGCTGCCACTGTTCACCAGCTGACCAATCGCGGCAGCTTCACACCTCTTGAAGCCGCATAAGCAAAATTTCCGATAATGTATAGTTCACCGCCAAAACTGCAAAGCAGAAGGCGAAGCTCGGCGGGTATTGTTTCTCGAGCAATCGCGCGCCGGCCCAAACTCAGTTTCCCGGTCTTCTTGCCGGGCAACAGAATTCAGGAGGCGCTTCCTGCAAGGCAACAAGATGACCAAGCAGACAACGGACGAAGATCACCTGGTCGTATTCTTCCTGATGCCTGAGTTCACCATGCTGGCCTTCACCTCGGCGATCGAGACGCTGCGTCTGGCAAACAGAGCGCTCGGCAGATCGGGATATCGCTGGCGGGTTGCCTCGACAGGTGGTGAAGGCGTCACGGCAAGCTGCGGCCTCTCCATCGCAGCCCAGTCGTCGATCGCCGAAGAGCGGCTGGCGCTTGGTCATCCCGACCGCGCCGACCTGGTGATCGTCTGTTCGGGCCAGAATGTCTCACGGTACTACGACAGGTCAGCGGGTGCATGGCTGCGGGAGTGCAGGCAGAGGGGTGTCGTCGTTGGCGGCGTCTGCACCGGTGCATACACGCTCGCAAAAGCCGGACTTCTCGACCACAAACGCTGCACCATCCATTGGGAGAACTACCCGCAGTTCAGCGAGGTGTTCCCGCAGGCACTGGCCAACACAAGCGTCTATGAGATCGACGGAGGCATCTACACTTGCGCCGGCGGCACCGCCACCTTCGATATGATGCTGGACGTCGTGCGCAAGGACTATGGTGACGATACAGCTTCGGCGGTGTGTGCTCAGGCCCTGATAGACCGGGTGCGGTTGCCTTCGGAGCCGCAACGGGCGCCACTCTCCGTACGCCTCAAACAATGCACGACCAGTCTGCTCAGGGCGGTTTCGCGTATGGAGAAAGCCCTGGATCAGCCGGTTGCCATAACTGCCATCGCGAGGGACCTGAAGATGTCGCGCCGGCAGCTCGAGAGGCTGTTCAGGACGGAGCTGGGGTCGTCCCCGGCGCAGTACTACACGAAGATGCGCATCGAGCGCGCCAGGCTCCTGCTCAAACAATCCCCGATGCCGATCGTGGAAGTTGCCATAGCAAGCGGATTCACGTCCGCGTCGCATTTTTCGAAAGTCTACAAGCGTGCATTTGGCTGCTCGCCGTTGCGGACGCGGGAGCAGAACAGCGACGCACTTGTCGCCGCGGCCTGATCGGCCCGTCAGCTTGCATTGCCCTGCCGGCGTTGGCGTACTCAAACGGTCTGGCGGCCGAAAGATCTCATGCGCCTGCGGGTCCCGGACGGGCTCTCGCCGAAATGGGAGCGGTAGCATCGCGTGAACGCGGAAGCCGACGTGAATCCGGTCGTGACCGCGATCTCGGCGAATGAGCTTCTCGTTTCAATAACGCGGCGCCTGGCGGCATTCATGCGCAGGGCGACGTAATGCACATGAGGTGCCACGCCCATCGTGCGATGGAACAGTGTCTGCAGGTGCCGCGCACTCATCCGCAATGTCGACGCCAGCTCGTCGAGTGCCATCGGCTGCTCGATCGTCTGCTCCATGATGCGGATCGCGGCTGCCACCCGAGGCTCTCCCACATGAAGATCATGGCCAGTCACGGTTTCGCTGCGCCGGTCGGACAGCGCGTCGGTGTAGATGAACAGCCGGTTCACCTCCAGCGCCAGCGAGTAGCCCTGCCTGCACTTGATGAGCTCTAGCATCAGATCGATGGTGGGCAACGAACCGCTTGTCGTCACACGCTTGCCGTCAATCACGAACCTGGAGAAACTGACATCGACTGCCGGGTGCCTGGCGGTGAAATCGTCGATGTCCTCCCAGTGCGTCGTTGCCTTGAAATGGTCGAGCAGACCGGCGCGGGCGAGCAGCCATGTTCCGGATTCGATCCCGGCGACAAAAGGCCGATGGCGGGCAGTTCGGGAAAGCTGGGCAATCAGCTGCGGCGAGGCCGCGCGCATCCAGTTGTAGCTGGCCAGCACAAACAGGGGATTGGTATCGGCATTTGGCCGAAACGCCTGACTTGCCGGTATCGGAATATGGCTGGTTGTTTCGACAGGCCCGCCATCGGGTGTCAGAATCCGCCAGCGGTATTTCTCTTCGCCGGCAATCCGGTTCGCGCCACGAAGGGGTTCAATGACGGAGGCCAGCAGGATGAGGTTGGTTTCCGGAAGCAGGAGAATATCGATGCACAGCGGATCCGTGGAATGCGAGAAAGTGTCTGGAATTGGCTTGGTTCTCGATGGATCGGCGAACATGGCGCGGCTTGTTTCCCCTGTGTGGGCGCATCCTCTGTTGGTCTTGGAACAGTCTGAAGGCGAAGCCATCTTTCAACAAGGCCCGACTGCGACATCTGCGGTCCACGCGACCCGGTCCCTTGCATGCGGGGTTGCCCGGCATTTGTTTTGGCCCTTGCACCCCAGCCCGAAGCCTGCTGGAGACCTCCTCCCTGGAGGATGAGGTTTCCGTCAGCATGTTCGCAGTCGGCCCAGGCCAACCGGCCGTGCTTCGCCGTCAATTGCTTGGAAGTGAAGGTGAGTCCGATGTTTTCCCGTCTTGCTCGAAAGGATCGACCGGGAAGAGGTCCTCTTGCGAGATTTCGCGCGTTTCTCCTCGCCGCACATCTCTGACGATATAGGTGTTGCTATCCTCGGAACAGCGCGCCTCTTCAATGAGCATCGCTGTTCCATCCAGTGTCCAGACCGTCTTCTTGACAGGCCAGCATTCCTCATCTGCAAATGCAGGGACAGAGGCGGCAATCAGGGAAACTGCCGCGAGAAACATTTTCGTCATTACAACCTTTCGGTATTCAACTCTAAGCGGGGGAATCAAATTCCCGCTGCCAAACGACGCAACGAGTAGCACCCAAATGGTGTCCCCCGGCAAGAACACGGCCACAGTTGCCAAGCGAGAGCGGTATCCCTGAGCGAGTCGGATTGTAGCCTCCGAATAGGGCACTTCCGTGAAGGCTGATCGTAATTGTGAGGAACAAATGACCAAAATAGGCGACAAATTCGTAAGGGTTAATTCGATGCTGCCGGCAGTCAGTGCGGCTTTTTCAGTTTCGGCCATCATCTGCACGAATTACGGATACAATGGATGGGGAGGCGTTCTCTCAATATTATCTTGTCCCCTATTTATCGTTTCGGCCAATTCATCCCGCAGTGAAAAGGTGAACATTTTTGATTTTTCTTCGGAAAAAAATATATTTAAGTCGAGCTCCGGGCAATTCAACCGGATATCGACAGCTCCATTTGTTTTTCTATTTTCTTATTTGCTCGTAAGTTTGGATCAGATCCGCGAAAAAACCGGCAGCTGGATATCAACGGCAAATTCTGTTGCGTTGTTCCTCTGCATTATATCAATGTTTATTGTTGTGGTTCGAGCAATAAATATCAGGAATGATTGAGGGGGGTCTGTGTTCGTGGCGGTCTTCGGAGAAACATCAACTTAGTTGGCCGAACGTGAGCAAAACTGTGCGCCACGATCACAGTGATTTCGAAATCACGGTGCGCCCGTTCCTTGCAGATCGGGAAGCTTCCCCCAAATTTTTTTTACAAGGCTTCAGAGTTCATGTCGCGCTCAAGGCCACGCACGTGAGTTGAGAAGGCTCTGCGGGCGCGTTCTGCGGCACTACGGAGCCGTTCCCACGGTTCCGTTCCAATGAGTTCGTCCAGCGAGGGTAAGGGATTGGGTGTTTCGTCAATGACTTCTTTCCACACACGGTCGTAATCGCGCATGGCACGCTGCTCGTTGATCGAGAAGACCGGCGGAACATATGTGTCCCACCATTCGTCCTGGACCCAATCGGCCCACTGATTGATCGCTTCATGTGGCACATGGACGCCATGCGGCACAGCTGCTTGGTATTGTCGCTGCTCGTCGTAGGACGAGACCCAATCCAGATATTCTAAAATCACCTTGCGAACGCCTCTACGACGTTCAATCTCTTCGTCCGTTTGTGTCATAGCCTACCCCGGCAGCGCCGCTTTGGTGGCCGCAAGTTCCGCAGCGTCACCAGTGCTCGGGAACACCGAGCTCTTCAAACAACTATGGCACGTGGGAGTCTCGATCTCGCTCCTGCCACTCCGGCAGCCCTCGCGCATAGATCCGATCAATCTTGTGTTGAGCCTTGTATCTAGCTCTCTCGACGACCCGCGGATCGATGTTTTGTCTTTCGGGCTCGTGCCACCAGAGCAGATGCTCGCGGGCAAAGTGGAGGGCTCGTCGCCAGACCTCTTCGGAGATGGGAAGGGTTTGCATAGTAAGCTCGGCAAAACAGGAGGCCGACCATGCTCCAGCGGCTGTCATCGCGTCAACGCCAGCGACGGGATCTGTAGTGGCAAGGTGTTCTGTGCCCCTAAGGTACGTCGTCCTTGGCCGTTATCCCGCCTTCGCTCTCCAGAATGCCAAGCCGTTTGGTGAGCGACTGGTTGAATTTCAGCCTGACGCCGGCACCCTGCGATCCTTCCTCTGGCAGGAAGACCGCACCAAGTTCCTCCAATGCGGTCCTAATGGCGTTTCTCGCGGCTTCGCCTGGAACATCGATACCGCGCTCGAAGAGCGCGATGACCTCTTCGTCAATGTGTGCGTTGGTTGCTAGCTTGGATCGGCTGATTTCCACCAACGCGCGAGCGGCTTTGCATAAAGGCCCCGTGATCATCCTCACCTCCGGTTGATGGTGGAGAATAGCACGAATGCTCAAGCGCCAATCATCGCTCTCTTCAGAGTTTTGAGCGAGGAAAAGGGGAGCCATTCAGTCCTGCTCCCATGAATCTCGGCTATCCGGCGGGTCGCGCCACACCACAGACGCATAGAGTGGCCGTACTGAAAATCATTTCAGTTGCAGCATGAAATATAAATATCACCGCTAACCGTTTGATTTTGGTGATCCCGACAGGAATCGAACCTGTGACCTACAGATTAGGAATCTGCCAGAGAGCATTTCCCTTTGTTTCAGACTGTGCGCTATCGTACGAACGGATTCCCCATAGTGCATTAATTTGGTTGTATTTTTCGTATTGTTCGCCTATCGTGGCGTAGACAGGCCGACAAATCGTACGTGATGCAATCGCCGTACTAATGCCGTACTAATTGACATTATGGACCTTCGAATCGCTCTCTGTGATCGCACTATTTCGAACCTCCAGCCGGCCTCTTCTGGGCAGTACTTTGCTCGCGACACCGAACTGCCCGGCTTTATGGTACTTGTAGGCAAGCGGCGAAAGACATTCGTTGTCCAAGGCGAGCGAAGGAGCGGGGGACAGCGCTTGTCCGTCCGGATGAAGATTGCTGAAGTCGGAGAACTTACGACGCGAGCGGCGCGAGCGAGGGCCAAGAACATTCTCGGAAAGATTGCCAGCGGTGTGGACCCTCGTGAGTCTAGACAAAAGCTGGACCGCGGGATCGTCGTAGCTGACCTGCCATCGATCGCAAATCCCACGTTGCGTATCGCCTGGGAGCGTTACCGTGACGGGCACATGAAGAAGAAGGGCCGAAGCGAAGGAACGATCAACAACTATTGCGATCATATCGAGCGGCTCTTGGCTGACTGGTTGAGCGAACCGCTTTCCAAATTCGGCGATGATCCCTCGCTGGTAGCGGCACGGCACGAGAAGCTGACCAAGGAGAATGGCGCCTACATCGCCAACGGTTGCATGCGTACGTTGCGCGCCGTCTACAATCACGCCCGCAAGGCTGCTCGCATTCTGCCTGCTGACAACCCGGTATCTGCTATAGATTGGAATACCGAACATCGTCGCAATACCGCGCTTGGACTGTCGGATCTGGAAGGCTGGTTCACGCAACTAGCAGCTTTGAAGAATCCTATCCGGCGGGAATTCCATTTATTCATGTTGCTCTCAGGACATCGCCCTGAGGCGATCAGGAAGGCGCGAGTCGAGCATCTCGATTTTCGTGCGCGCATCTTGCACGTACCCAAGCCGAAGGGCGGAGAGGTCAAGGCATTCGATATACCGCTGTCGAATGCAATGATTCGTAGCTTGGTTCGGGTGTTGCGCATAAATCGAGTCATGTATGAAAAACAGTCGCGGGACTGGCTCTTCCCTGCCGACAGCGAAAGCGGTCATATGGCCGAACACAAGGAGAAGCGCGACGATCTGTCGAAATGGGGTAATGACCTGCGGCAGACTTTTCGCACTATCGCCCAAGCCTCCAGTATTTCGGAACTTGACGTGCATCTTCTGATGAACCATTCGATACCGGGCGTCAATGCCGGCTACATCACACGTAACAAGCTGCTGAGTGATCACCTGCGTCAGCAACAGGAAACGATCTCGCGGAAAATACTTGAAGCTGGGCGTTCGCGACAGAACAAATTGGAGAGACGCGCTACTGGTTGGCCTGACCTCCCGGCTAGGCGCATCGTTGATGAGTTGATGAGCAGCAAAAATTAATGCTGCTTCGCCCCCGAACTCGTTTCGCGAGAAGGGTACTAGGTTCTGTGATGTTTATTGGCTTTGAGCGGGTAGGAGTCGTACCCTGACGATGGAGTTCCTATCAATCGGAGGAACTCGCCATGGCTACCGTGTCTATAGGCCCCCGATCTCGCCGCTTCGCCAGCGTATGTAGCTGGACATGTTGATGTGAGGGGCTGTGATCGTTTGCCGTGCAAGGTTACGCTCGCCACGTCCGGCGCTTGCGGTATTTATAGGACGCTTTCCACATACCACTGCGCCTGAAGATGTCGGCCGTTTCCAATTACATGAGTACGGTGTTCGTTCTGCTACGATCAATAGCACGATCTCGGTTTTGTGGTTTCTGTTCTAGTGATGTTGAAGCGGCGAAACGTTATCGAGTTACTGTTGATCACCCGATCTCGGCGCAAACTGCTTGACGCTTCATGACTGGTTATGCCCTAGGCATAACTACACCTATCCCATCTCATCGCGCGACAGTTACGCCGCTATCCAGGAAGCAGCCGAGGCTGCCAGCTTTCGCAAGCGCGTCAGCCCACATACGCTGCGTCACAGCTTCGTTATCCGTCTGCCTGAGCAAGGGGCGACATCCGCGTGATCCAAATGGCGCTTGAGCATGGCCATGCGATAGCTGGGCCACTAAACGCATAATGACGCTGATGGAAGATAAATCATCGCCCGACCGAGCCACGCAGACTTCACTCGGAGGCGCCGACGTTTTCCGAACCGCCGGCCTCGCCTATCGCACCGCCATGCGGATCACCTGAGCCTGCAGCAAATGAAGGTTATGTCGGTGATCGAGCGTTGCTGCGTGCAGCCTTTGATGGTTATGCCAAGGCTTGCTAGGATTGCGGCCAATGGCGGATCGCTTGCAATCTTGTCGTCACTAGTTTGTCTCCACCCGTCTTCGGGCCAAGTAAGAATTCAGCCCACCGAATTTGCGGATCGCTCTACTAAGCCGATGAATCATTGTTGTTCTCTACGGATTCTGCACGGAAGCTACATCCGTCCTCCGCAGAAGGTAGTGTATATAGATTTCGTAGGGTAGATAACTCTAGAAAGTTTGTGGAGATGGAAGATGTTTCGTAAGATTGTTTTCTCGGTCGCAGCGGCGGCTGTATTCAGCATGCCGGCTTTTGCTGCTGCCGAGTTCTACGTCGTCAAATCGGTTGCTACCAAGAAGTGTGAAATCGTTGACAAGAAACCAGACGGCACCAAGCTGGTGGATGCGGGTAAGAAAAGTTACGCCACCAAGGCCGACGCAGAGAAGGCGCTGAAGCTTCTCAACGACTGCAAGTGATCTGACGAGCTTCTCGGCTACCAATAGCCTGCTCCGGCCTCCGGAGCGGGCTTTTTGTGTCGTTTATGCATCCTGCATGATAATGGGCAGGCGGCCGCCCCAATTGTTGGCCTTCCGCATGAGCGTCGATTATTCGCTAGTACTTACGTTATTGGAAAATACATTTCCAATCTTGTGATCGGATCATATCCGGCAGGAGCAATTTAAAGTACAATGGCTTGTGGTAAAATATAAGTAGGTATCTGCCATTAATCCGCCAGCAGCAGTCAAGCAAGGAGAAATTATAGCTGCGGGAGATGCGAATTTTACGACGGAGTGCCAATTTGGACCGTGCTGCCTCGCCTGCTTATTGTAGGTGCGCACCCGTATCGCCTGCGATAGGCGTTGGAAAAATACTGACTCGAGTTGAAGCCGCACGAAAATGCGATCTCGGTGACGCTTTGTCTGTTCGAATTCGCCAGCAGGCGCGATGCTTCCTCAAGTCGCAGATGTTGCAGATAGTGCCACGGCGTCATGTTGGTCAGCTGTTTGCAGTGTTCGGAGAAACGCGTACGGGAAAGGCCGCATTCCTCCGCCATCGTTTCCAGTGTCCAGGCTTCGCCCAGCGCCAAGCCCAGTCGCCGCAAGAAGATGGCAACGGTGTGCTGCGACGTAGAAAGGTTTGGGTCGAGTTTTGGCGCCTGCTCCGACATACGCTCAATTAGACTGATCATGATCGCGTTGAGCGCCACTTTTAGCCGGGTCTCGCCATCCTTTGGCATCCGCTCAAGCAGGATGGGAGCCAACGCTTCAAAGGTGCGACGCAAGTCGGATCCAGCATCCCAAACGGGTTGATTGTTCTGGGTCAGCAGCCGGTCAAGCGCGTCGGCCTCGTCACGCGAAAACACGAGCCAGTTGGGCCAATGGCAAGGCTCGCTTGGACGGCGCAACCCGGCATCAAGGATTACCCATAACAGCTTGCTGGCATCGACAACAGGATTGCCGATAGAATGGAGTTGCCACGGCCGGATCACGATGAACTGGCCTTGCTCCAGTTCATAAGCGCAGTCGTCCACGACGAGATTGAGATTGCCGCGGGCAAGGTAGGCGATCTTGAAGCCTTCGTTGCAGTGTGTGCCCAGACCCCAGGCCTGTTTGTTGCGCGCATCCCAAAAGCCGACGGTACGCACCCCGGGCAGCCTTTCGCCCAAAGACGTTCCGGGATAGCTGCCGCGCGTCCACGCGTGTAATTCTACTTCGCCGCGCTGGGCTGCTGCCTGCAATTCGCGACAGTTGTCGGCATACATGAACGAATCCGGCTGTCGGAACACGGAAGGGCGCTGGTGTTGCAGGCGCAGTGCCGCATGTTCGTTCAAGATATTTCCCCCCATTTTGACAAACAAGTGATTGCCGGCCGACTTAAGAAATTTACCACTAACGTGAGGCGCAAGCGCCGCATAGTCAAGTTTGGCAATGTGGGCATCGAAAGGTGGGGACAGGGAGGAACCACTTGAAGCTTGCATTGAACCTGCTCGTGCTGGGCGCCGACATCTCGGATACTCATCGCCGCCAACTCGAAAGATTGAAGGCGCTCGGCTACGACGCCGTCGAGGTTCCAGTGTTCGACGGAACGCCGGAGCGCTTCCGAGTTCTCGGCAGGATCCTGGCTGATATCGGCCTTCTGGCCGGCGCGGCCGCTGTCGCCACTCCGGATGCCAATCCGATCAGCGCGGACCCGTTGATCCGCGCCCGTGCACGCGATCGCCACCGATGGATCGTCGATTGTACTCATGAACTGGGAGGGGAAATCATCGCCGGCCCCATCCATTCGCCGGTGGGCGTCTTCACTGGCTTCGGGCCGACGAATCAAGAGCTGGAACATTGCGTGGAGGCTATGCGTGCGCTGGCCGATTATGCGCAAACTGCCGGCATCATGGTGTCGGCTGAGGCCGTCAACCGCTTCGAATGTTATCTCATGTCGACCATGTCGGCGGCTTCCGAAATCCACCGACGGGTCCAGCATCCCAACTACGGCTATATGTTTGATACTTTCCACGCGAACATTGAGGAAAAGGATCCGCCGGCCGTTTTTGAGCGCTATCATCGCGAGATCAATCATTTTCATGTCTCGGAGAACGATCGAGGCATCCCCGGCACCGGACACGTGCCTTTCGCGGCGCATTTCGATGCATTGCGCCGGCGCGGCTATGATGGTTGGCTTACCGTCGAAGCTTTCAGTCGCGCGCTTCCCGAACTGGCCGGGGCAACGCGCGTCTGGCGTGATCTGTTCGACGATCTCGATACGCTCTTCGTTCAAAGCGCAGCCTTCGTGCGACGCGAATGGGAAGCGGCAGGCGAGCGTATGGGTGCAACGGGCGAAACGGTCGCGCCATGACACAAGATCCACCCTTCCTACGGATGACCGGCATCACCAAGACATTTCCAGGCGTTCTGGCGCTCGATCACGTGGATTTCGACTGTCGAGCGGGAGAGGTCCATGCGATTTGCGGCGAGAACGGTGCCGGAAAATCGACGCTGATGAAAGTTCTGGGCGGTAGCTATCGGCCCGATGGCGGCGAGGTCTGCATCGACGGCGCCGTGTCACGCTTCTCGCATCCGCTGGATGCCCATGCGGCCGGTATCTCCGTTATTCATCAGGAATTGTCGCTGCTGCCTTATCGAACGGTCACCGAAAATATCTTCATGGGGCGTGAGATCGCGCGTCGGGGTATTTTGGATAGGCGTGAGATGCGGCGACAAAGCGCGGCTTTGCTTGAAGGGTTGGGTGCCCGCATCGATGCCGGCGCGCTGGTCGCGGACTTGTCGATCGCGCAGCAGCAGCTTGTTGAAATCGCCAAAGCGCTTTTGGCGGAAGCCCGCGTTCTGGTGATGGACGAACCGACCGCCGCCCTTGACGAGCGTGACGCGCGGGCGCTGCTTGCCTTGGTTCGAAGACTGAAAATCCATGGCGTCGCCATCGTCTACATTTCGCACCGTATGCCCGAGATCATGGCCGTCGCCGATTGGGTCACAGTGATGAAGGATGGGCGCAAGGTCTGGACGCGCCCGCGCGAACAGACGGAGATAAGCGACATCGTCAAGGCGATGGTCGGTCGCGACTTGGGGGATTTTTACCCACCGCCGCCCGCTGCCGCGCCCGGCCGGACCATGCTGTCTGTTGCTGGTGGAGCGAACGCAGTGCTGCGCGCCATCGACTTGCGGTTTCGTGCCGGAGAGATCGTAGGCATAGCGGGGTTGGAGGATTCGGGCAAAGCCCAACTCGCGCAGGCCCTGGTCGGCGACTTGGTCTTTGTCTCGGGGGTGGTTGAAGTGGATGGCACTGAAAGGCGCATCGACAGCCCCCGACAAGCCATTTCCAATGGCATAGGCTATTTGCCCGGCGACCGAAAACGCGAAGGCTTGTTGCCCCGCCAGTCGGTGCGCGACAACGCGCTGCTGACTCTGCGTGCCTTGGCCTCTTTTTTCGAGCATCCCAAACGCGGAAGGTTCTCGCGGGCAAGGATCGACGGGAAGCTGCGCGCCATGGACGTGCGCGCCGCTGATTTCGGTCAGCCGATCGGCGCGCTCTCTGGAGGCAACCAGCAGAAGGCGATCATTGCCCGGTGGTTGGAGCAGTCCTCCAAAGTACTCGTGTTCGTCGAGCCGACCCGCGGCATCGATATCGCCGCGAAGGCAGCGATCTACACCACCATGCGCGAGACCGCCGATGCAGGACGCGTGGTCGTGGTCGTCTCGTCCGACATGCCCGAGCTGATCGGTGTGTGCGACAGGATACTGGTTATGCATCAGGGCCGGATTGCGGGCGAGTTGCCGCGCGGATCGAACGAAGAGGAGGTCATGGCGCTTCAGCTCGGCATCACCCAAGGGAGCCGGGGGGCATGAGTACGATACGCAAACGGTTGCGTCCGTCCATCGCATTGGTACTCGTCGCTGTATCGCTGGCGATCTACTTCATTGCCGCCCTTGTCACCGACGCCGGCAGCCAACTTGGCTTTGACGGGACCGTTGGTCTGCTGCAGCGCATGGTGACGCTTGGCTTTGTGTCGCTCGGCCAGACCTTCGTCATCCTCGTGGGCTCGGTCGATCTCTCAGTGGCTGCGTTGGTCAGCGCGGTGACGGTCATCTCCTCGTTCATCATGCAGGGCGATCCGGCCATGATTGCACCGGCTGTCGCCATCTGCCTGATCGGGTGTGCGATGGTGGGTGTAATAAACGGCTGTCTGGCGGCGTATCTCGGGATCAATGCCTTGATCGTAACGCTCGGCACCGGGTTGATCATTCAAGGTATACTGGCTGCATCCTTCACCTATCTCGGCGGCACCGTGGCGCCGCAGTTCCAGACTTTGGCCTATGGCGGTCTGTTCGGTGTTCCCTTTGCGCTTCTTCTGCTTGCGGCGACGGCTGCACTGGCATCTTTCGTGCTGTCGAGCACAGTTTTTGGCGCTCGTCTTTATGCCGTTGGGGGCAATCCCGAAGGGGCGCGGCTCGCTGGCATTCATACGGAACGGTTTGTCGTCTACGCCCATATTCTCTCCAGCCTGCTGGCAGGGGTGGCGGGACTCTATCTGGCGTCGCGTCTGCAGTCGGGCACGCCATGGATCGGCCGCGACGGCATCTACGATCTGGAATCGATCGCCGTCACCGTGATCGGCGGCACAATTCTCGCCGGAGGCAAGGGCGGCGTCGCGGGAACCATGGCGGGTGTGCTTTTGTTCGCTGCGCTGGATGCAGCTTTTAACATGATCGGAGTCGATGCCTTCCTGAAGCAGGTGCTGCGGGGCGCCATCGTCATCGCTGCGGTTGCTGTTCACGCCGTTCGGCAAAAGGGGCATGTCGCATGACGCTGCTCGATCGTACCGCCTCGGGCGGCTGCGTCCGGCTATCCTGGCGAAGGCTCAATATCGGCTTCGCCGTTTTCGTGGCTTTCTACGCGGTAATCGCCTTCCTCCAGCCGAACTATCTGGAAGGCCAGCTGTTTATGAACTTCCTGCGCCGCGCGGCACCCCTGGCGATCCTGGCCGCCGGCCAGCTCTACGTCATTTTGACCGGTGGTTTCGATTTGTCGGTGGGCGCTGTGGTGACGCTCGTGGTGCTGGCCGCCTCCATTCTTATCGACGGTGATCCGGCAATGACTTGGACCACCATCTGCCTGCTCTATGCAATGGGCTTCGCGATAGGTCTGTTCAACGGGCTTGTCGTTGCCTTGCTCAAGGTGCCCTCAATCATCGCGACATTGGGCACAATGCTGCTGGTCAACGGTTTGGCTCTTGCTTGGTCCGGTGGCGCGGCGCGCGGCGACCTGCCGGACAATTTCCGCAATCTGGGGCGACTGGTGCTACGCGATGTCTGGCTGGTTGGGACGCTGCCGCTCGCCGTTCTGATTTTGGCGATGTTCTCGGCATTGGCCTGGTGGGGGCTGAATGGTTCGGTCTTTGGCAAAAGAGCACTGGCGGTTGGCGACAATCCGCGCGCGGCAGAGCTTGCAGGCGTGCCTGTGGCAGCAACGCGGGTCGCAGCATTCATAGTTTCCGCGCTCGCCGCTGTAACAGCAGGCATCCTGATCGGTGGTTTTTCCGGCGTCTCGGTCAACGCCGGACGCGGCCTCGAATTGCAGGCGATCGCGGCCTGCGTGATCGGAGGTGCTCAGCTTTTGGGCGGACGCGGCTCGATCTGGAGCGCGTTGTTCGGTGCGCTCAGCCTGTTTGCCCTCTTCACCCTGCTCAATCTCGCGGGACTGCCGCAAGCACTGCGCGACAGCTTGCAGGGACTGATCTTAATCGCGGCGGTCGGCATCAGCGCGTGGCGCGACCGTCGCCGAACCTGATTGCTTGCAACAAACGACAAGCAGGACCGCCGGCGCGCCGGCATATTGGAGGAGTGATGATGAAAAAGTTGAAGCTTTTGGCCACCGCCTTGCTTGCAACGACGGTAGCCGGAACGGTGCTTGCGCAGGAATTCAACGATCCGGCTGAATTCAAGAAGCAGCGCGAGCAACTCGCGATGACACCGCAAGGTCCGGAAGGTCAACCCTGGGCACAACACCTGGGCGATGCTATGGTCGATACCGCGAAGTATAAGAAGGACGGCCCGGTTACCCTGTGTCTCTCCAATGCAGGCGTTTTCAACCCGTGGCGGGTTGTCGGGCTGAACAACCTCAAGGCTGAGGCCGAGCTTCACAAGGACCGCATCAAAGAACTGATCGTCGTCGATGCCGAAGGCAAGGACGACAAGCAGATTTCTGACATCGCTGCGTTGGTCAACGGTGGCAAATGCGATGCCCTGATTGTGTCGCCCAATACCACAGCCGCGCTCACCCCTGCCGTCGAGGCGGCTTGCGCCAAATTGCCGGTTGTCGTGTTCGATCGTGGCGTGGCGACGCAATGTCCCGTCACTTACATCCATCCGGTCGGCGGATATGGTTTCGGTATCACCTCAGGCGATTTCATCGCCCGCAAGCTGAAGACGGGAGCCAATGTGCTCGCACTCCGGATCATGCCGGGCGTCGATGTTCTGGAAACGCGCTATTCGGCGGCCAAGAACATCTTCGACGAGGCAGGACTCAAGGTGATCGGCTCGGAGTTTACCGGAAGCGACCGGGCCAAGACCAAGGCCATCGTGGAAGATTACCTCAACCGCGGCGAAAAGATCGACGCCATCTGGATGGACGCTGGTGACACCGCGACCGCGGCCCTTGAAGCTTTCGAAGATGCCGGCCAGCCTTATCCGGTTATTAGCGGGGAGGATCAGCAGGACTTTCTACGCAAGTGGAAGAAGGAAAACCTGACCGCCATCGGACCGTCCTATCCGACTTATCAATGGCGCACCGCCATCATCGGCGCGCTCGATGTCCTCGACGGCAAATCCGTACCAGGTCCGGAATGGGTGCTGCCGCAACCAGCGATCACGCAAGACAGGCTGGCTGACTTTATCGACGAGCGCATGCCGCCGCTGCACTACAGCCTGTGCGGATGCCAGACCTTGCCCGGCTATCCCGAGAACTGGGGCGGCAAGAAATAGGCGTCTCGCAAAACCTTTGAGCATTCGCTCAAAGAAAGGCCCGCTCGCCAACGGAGCGGGCCTTCCTAAGCGAAAACTCGTATACTTGGCTTCAGCGAAGATGTCACAGTTGCTCACGCGGAGGTTCTTTGATTGGCAATTGCCCTCAAGGTATCACATGCCGTGCCCATAAGCGCTCCTAGCGCTGTGCACGCGAATTACGTTCCCAAAACCAGGGCGCCCCCTATCAGGCCTGCTCCGGCAGCTACCAGCAGCAATTTTTCACCGGAAACAAATGGCCTGGCTCGATTGGCGACCGACAGGGAGAGCGCGATCGTTGCCGCTGACGAATTTCCGTAGTCTTCGATTGTCCGCACGGTCTTTTGCCGATCGATGCTGAGATTGTCCGCGACGGCATCGAAAATCCGGGCATTGGCCTGGTGCGGCACGAAGCGATCGGTCTTTGCCTCATCCAGACCGGCAGCAGCGAGCGCCCGGGCGCCGCAGGCCGTCATCATCTCGACAGCCTGCGTGAACATCTCGCGACCATCGCGCATCGTCATTAGGAAATCCTCCGCCGCGATGCCAAGAGCAAATGGCTTGTTACTCCCGCCGGCTGGAATGGAGATCAGATCGTAGCGGCTTCCGTCCGAGGCGAGATCCACTCCAAGAATGCCTTTCTCGATCTCGTCTGACGGTGAGAGCACCACAGCGCCCGCCGCATCCGCGAAGAGAACGGCGCTTGCCCGTTCGGCCGGATTGATCCGCCGGCTGAGAATATTGGCTGCCACGACTAGGACCGGCCTTCCCTGCGCACGGACAAAGCCGTCGGCGAGCGTCAGCGCATAGAGGAAGCCAGAGCAAGCGCCGGCAAGGTCGATCGCACCGCTGTTGGGAAGACGAAGACGATGCGCAAGCAGCGGTGCGGAGGGCGGCAGCAGATGATCGGGCGTCGATGTGGCAAGCAGGGTGAGGGCGATGTCGCCGCGCGCAATGCTGGCGTCGTCGAGTGCAGCCTCTCCGGCCCGCGCCGCAAGTCCGCTGAGCGTCTCGGCATCGTCAACCCAATGACGTGCGCGGATGCCCGTTCGGCGCTCGATCCAGCCCGGCTCCAATCCAAGCCTCGCTTCGATTTCGGCATTTTCGACGCGTCGGGCCGGTACGGCGTGGCCGAGCCCTGCAAGACGCGATGCAACAGCGCCCCTCATAGCCGTCCCGCCGCGAAAAGGCTGGCCGCCTCATCGATCGCATCATAGGCCCAGTCGAGCTCGGCAGCGGTGACGCAGTAAGGTGGCATCAAGTATATGACGTTGCCAAGCGGGCGGATCAGGAGCTTCCGTTTGCGGAAGAATGCCCGAAGAGGAGGCCCGACCTCCGAGAGGTAGCCGCCCTCCGTCGCGACGAGATCGAGAGCAGCTATCGTGCCGATCTGGCGAACATTGCCAAACCGCGGATCCGCTTCGAAGCGGCCAAGTCCTTTGCGCTGATATTCTGCAAGCGCGGCAATGCGATCCGGCACAGGCTCTGCCCTCCAGACATCGAGGTTGGCGACGGCGGCAGCGCAGGCAATCGGGTTGGCAGTGTATGAGCTGGAATGAAAGAAGGTCTTGCGCCGGTCGGCCGAGAGATGCGCATCGAAGATCTCGGCGGTGCAAAGCGTCGCCGCCAGCGGCAGCGCGCCGCCGGTCAAGCCCTTGGACGTGCATAGGATATCCGGCGCGACCAGCGCCTGTTCGCAAGCGAAGAGACTACCCGTCCGGCCCCAGCCGGTCATCACCTCGTCGGCGATCAGCAGGACTCTGTACCGCTCGGTAATGCGCTTCAATTCGGTAAGCAGCACCGGCCGATACATCTTCATTCCGCCGGCGCCGAGAACAAGCGGCTCGATGATCAGCGCCGCAACGTCGCCGGACCTGCAGACTTCCTCGAAAACATCGAGTGTCACCTGCTCCTCGCCCGCCTTCGGAAAGGGCAGCCTATCGACGTCAAAGAGTAGTGGCTCATAGGCAGCATTGAAGATGCCGCGCTCTCCGGCCGACATCGTGCCGATCGTGTCACCGTGATAGCTATGCTCCATGACAACGACGCGCCTGCGCGGCTTCCCAATGTTATGGAAGAAGCCGAGTGCCATCTTCAGCGCCACCTCCACCGAGGTCGAGCCGCTGTCGGAATAAAAGACATGCGCCAGTCCGGCGGGTGCAATTTCGATCAGGCCCCTCGCCAGTGCCTCAGCCGGTTCATGCGAGTATTCGGCAAAGATGATCTGGTCATAAGTTTCACAAGCCCTTTCAACAGCCTTCATGATCGCAGGATGTCGGTGACCATGCGTAATGACCCACCAGGACGAGATTGCATCGAGAACGGGCGTGCCACCCTCGTCGATGAGAAAAGCCCCCTCGGTCTTGACAATGCGTCTCATTGCCGGCTCCAAAGCGTGCTGAGTGAAGGGATGCCAGACAGGTGACGCGGTCATATCAACTCCCTGAGAAAAGACCGGTATCAAAGTTCTTTCGAAAAGCTTGCCGTAGCAGGTTCGAAGTCAGCGGATCGGGTCTCGGTAGCCATTGGAGCGAGCGGACATGCGCCCGCTTGGCGATCATGCTTACCGGCCTCGTTTGCTTTTCGCCGGCGATGACGACAGCAAGAATTACAATGGACCGCGCGGGGAATGCGCCCTCTGAAACCGTCTTGCCGATATCGATTCCGGTGATGGCGAAGCGAGGCATCACGTCATCTCCTCCGCCATTATGGCGGCGAGCTGTGTGAACAGGCGCGAGATCGTCGGTTCGTTGACGTTCAGGGTAATGGCGATCCTAAGCCTCGCTGTGCCTTCAGGGACCGTCGGGGGGCGGATCGCGCGGATATCGAAGCACTCGTTACGCATGCGCGCCGCGATCCGCATGGACAAGACGTTATCGCCGATCGGAACGGGCAGTATCTGCGATCCGCTGCCACTGACGCCAAGCTCGGCAGCAAGTTTCCCATTGGCAAATGTCCGCAAAGCGCTCAGGCCGGTCCGGCGCTCGGGCTCGTCGGCAAGTACCCTCAACGCTTCGCGTACACCGGCCGCTATCAGCGGCGATGGTGCGGTCGAATAGATGAAACCACGGGCTCTGTTGACCAGATAATCGCAAAGCACCGCGCTGGCGCCAATCAGTGCTCCACTGACACCAAGCGCCTTGCCGCAGGTGTGGACAACAATGATGTTTTCGCGGTTTCCCAGTTCGTGGGCGAATCCGCGCCCGCCGGAGCCGAAGACACCGGTGGCATGCGCTTCGTCGACGACGAGGAAACTGTCATTGTTGTCGACGAGTTCTGCGAGTTCGGTCAAGGGTGATCGATCGCCGTCCATCGAGTAGAGGCTTTCCACGGCAATCCAGGCGTGACCGATGCCGCCGGCTCGCCGCCATCTCGAGATTGCGTCGGCAAAGCCCTGGACGTCGTTATGCGGTACTGAGACCACGGACGCTTTGCTGGCTGAAATGCCTTCATGGACGCTCGCATGCACCAGTGCGTCGTGAACGATGAGGTCGTTGCGCTGGGGCAACACCGAAAAGAGTGCTGCGTTCGCGGCATAGCCGGTCGCGAAGTAGAGGCAACGATCAGTGCCGAAATAGGCCGCAGCTTCCGCTTCCAAGGCTTCATGTTCAGGGTGATTGCCTCGCAGCAGCCGCGAGCCGCCCGAACCGATGGGCACGCCGCGCTCGACAGCTGCCGCGATGGCGGCCTTGAGACGCGGGGAACCGGCGAGCGCCAGATAATCGTTGGACGTGAAATCGATGCCAGCTGGTGATAGGAGCGCTCTATATCGCCCCTTGCGCTCCAGGCCCGCCAAAGTCCGTGCGTAGCGGTCGAGGGCGCTGCCGCTCATGCATTTGGCTCCTGCAACATCACTTTTACCATGGAAGAATCCGACATCCTCGTCTGGATGGTCTGCAGTCAGTTGCGCGTCGCCGACGGAGCTGTTGCCGCCGGTAAAAAACAGGGTGCCTGCATTACCTCGGTTACCTCCGTTCGACCGGCGGAAGGGCGCACATGCATTGCGCCATCGTGAGGCGTGGGTGCGCGACGGCTCGTGTGAAACCACTGGGCTCGCCCGCGCCACGTCGGTGAACCTCGATCCAGCGGATGGAATTGAGCATGTTGATCGGCAGGCTTTTGGACGGCGAGGGCAGATTGGCGAGGGTAACGAGCGTGGAAACCGGTCGTCCAACATGTCGCCCTTGCCAGGAATGCCGCCTGCGCAGATCTTGATCTCGGCATCGCGCACATTCGAAAGTGTTTCGAGGCGGTCAGCGAAGGTCCGGTTGGCGATGATCTGACTGTAGAAATGTTCCGACGGGTCGATTGTTTGATCATAGTGTGGAGGCCTACATGGGCGAACACGGCACTCTGCGCTGCTGGCGGCATGCCAAAAGTCACACATGTCTCCATGCCGAACGCCCTCATGTCGCGAACCCTGGCTACGATCGTTTCCCCGTCGCGCTCGTTCGGGCTGCGCCAAGGCCCGTCCATGCAGTAGCGCATGGTGCGCGCACTGTACGGACATGAGACAGGTCGTTGGACGATTATAGATTTTTTGAATTCGCGCAGGCTCCGTTGCTCTGTCATTGCCATCGATCCGCATGCCATCGATGGCCGCATCGGGCGTGTCCCTTGGTTCAGTTGGGTTATTATCGATAGAATCTATATTTATCTATAATTTCGATTTTGGTAAATGCAAGCGCGGGCTCGAGGTTGTTGTCGATTTTTGCCATCCCGAGATAAATTATTTTTCAAATCAAATTGACTTAATAAATACCCGTGTTTAAAGTTTGTTTGTCGGAGGGGCAAATGAACATCGCTGAAGATCGCGCGGCAGTCGGGCTGAACCCCATTCTCTCGCTGCGCAATATTACCAAAAGTTATGGCGCCATTCGCGCCCTTAAGGGCGTCAGTGTCGATTTTTTTCGCGGGCGCGTACACGGGCTCGTCGGAGAGAACGGAGCTGGTAAGTCAACGCTCATGAACGTGTTGACGGGTGCCGTCCTTCCCGACGAAGGCGAGTGTCTGCTGGATGGGCGCCGCATAGTTATGAACCATCCGCGCGCAGCTCAGGAGCATGGGATAGCCATTGTCCATCAAGAGTTGAATCTTTTCCCGCACCGAACCGTAACGGAGAACATATTCGCCGGTCGCGAGCGGGTAAAAGGCGGAAGGTTGCAGGTCGATGCAATGCGCTGCCGCGTAGCGGAGATTTTGCATCTGCTTGATCTCGATCTGGACCCCGATGAACGTGTCGCGGATCTCAGCATTGCCAGCCAGCAGATGATCGAAATTGCGCGCTCGGTGGCTTTCGACGCCAGTGTACTGGTTTTCGACGAGCCAACCGCCACCCTGGCGGATGATGACTGCCAAATTCTATTCAACCTCATCCGCAGATTGCGCGCCGACGGGCTTGCCATCGTCTACATCTCGCATCGCATGGCCGAGATATTCGATCTGTGCGACGAGGTCACCGTGATCAAGGATGGCGAGAAAGCGCTGTCTGCCCCTATCGCGGAGGTGTCGCCCGAGCGGCTGGTGTCGGCGATGATCGGGCGGAGACTCGACGAGTATTACCCGAAACGGCCTGGCCCGTCCCGGGATTCTGATATCGTTCTGACGGTGACTGGCGGCGGTGGCAGTGGCCTTTCGAACATCAATCTGGAGATTCGGGGCGGCGAGATTGCCGGTGTCTTTGGGCTGAAAGGCTCGGGGCGAAGCGAACTGGCATACGCAATCTGGGGAAGTCCGGGTTTTCAATCGGGCACGGTCACGATCGACGGAAATCCTTTGGATCTCGACAACCCCGCCAATGCCATGTGCGCTGGAATAGGTTTCGTTCCCGAAAACCGCAAAAGTGAGGGATTGGCGCTCGAGCAGGCCATCGGCGACAATCTGCTTTTGGCGTCACGCGTGATGGCTGGATGGTTTTCGAAACCCGGCCGTATTCGGGCCGACGTCATCGACGCGATCCTGGAACGTGTCGCGTTCGAACCTGCTGACCGAGGCGCGCCGGCATCCAGTCTTTCGGGTGGCAATCAGCAAAAGGTTGTCTTGGCCAAATGGTTGTTGACCGAGGCAAGAGTTCTCGTCCTCGCAGAACCTACCCGCGGCGTCGACGTCGGTGCCAGAGCAGTGATTTACGAGTTGCTGCGCAGGCTCGCGGATGAAGGGCGCGCGGTCTTGGTCCTGTCGTCGGAACTGCCGGAGGTGCTGGGGATTAGCGATCGCATTCTCGTCATAAGAGACGGGACGCTGACTGCCGAATTTCCGCCTGACGCGTCCGAGGCAGAAATTCTGCTTGAGGCGGGAGGACGAAGCCATGCTTAGCCGGTCTGCGAAGAAAGCGCCTTGGCGCAGGACGTTGTTCGCTGTGCCGCCAGTGCTGTGGGTTTTTTTGGCGATGCTGCTCATTTCCATTCCAGTACTTGAACTGTACGGGCGCGCTGGAGGTATGTCGTGGGCATTTCTGTCGAATATGCTCGAGCGGTCGGTAACGCTCGGCATCGTGGCGATCGGACAGACTTTCGTCGTCCTGGTGGCATCGATCGACCTGTCCGTCGGCTACGTCATTTCGCTGGCAGCGGTACTGGCGTCATTCATCATGCAGGGCGATCCAATCATGATCGCAGCCGCCATTCCGTTCATTCTTCTGCTCGGCATGGCAATCGGAACGGTGAACGGCCTGCTGGTGACCCGACTGGATGTCAATCCGCTTATCGCCACCCTCGGTGTCGGTCTCATCATCCAAGGCATTCTTAGCACGAGCTTCCAGAATTTCGCGGGCTCCGTGCCTGTCGAGTACCAGCAACTTGCTTATGGCCGGCCATTCGGCATTCCAGCGCCCGTTTTCCTTCTCTTGATACTCGTCGCGGTTGCAAGCTACGTATTGCATCGCACACGGTTCGGCGCGCACATGTATGCGGTCGGCGGCAACCGTCAGGCCGCGCGCCTTGCTGGCATTCGCACGGCAAACATCATCATCGGCGCTCATATGGTAACAGGTTTGATGGCCGCTGCCGCGGGCCTTTTCCTGGTCGGCAGGCTTGGATCGGGAGCTCCCTGGGTTGGCTCCGATGGGATCTACGATCTCGAATCCATTGCCGCTGCGGTCGTCGGCGGGACGCTGCTTGCAGGCGGCAAAGGCGGCATACTTGGGACGCTGGCAGGTGTTTTGATCCTCGGCTTCATCGACAGCCTGTTCAATCAACTGGGCGTGGATCCCTATCTCAAGCAGGTTCTGCGCGGGGCCATCATCATCGTCGCGGTCGCGGCATACTCGATCAGGTCCCGCGAGGAGGTCGCATGATGCGGAGTGCTTCCATAATTGTCAGGTCCGGTTTCTTGCGGAGGCTTAAATCCGTCGAACCCATCTACTTCATCTTGCTTGCGATCCTGGTTGCGATGGTGGTGTCCAATCCGATCTATCTCGACTATGGACCCATGATGCAGCTGTTGCGACGATCTTCGCCGCTTGTTGTTCTGGCGATCGGGCAGCTTCTGGTGATTGTGTCAGGGGGCTTCGATCTCTCGGTCGGATCGTTGATCACCTTTGTCATCCTCCTTAGCGCATTGCTGCTCAACACCAGTCCTGAGATGGTCTATCCGTGCATCTTACTGAGCCTTGCGATCGGGCTGGCATCAGGTGCCGCAAACGGTCTTGTCGTTTCGGTTGGCAAGGTGCCATCGATCATCGCCACGCTTGGCATGCTGCTGATGTTGCGTGGTGCGGGCTTCTATTTTTCAGGAGGTTCCGCGCGCGGCAATCTGCCCGACACGTTCCGCTGGTTTGGGCGTGAGAGTATCCTTGGCTTCCCGGTGGCTCTGCTCGTCGTGATCGCTTTCGCCGCCGTCGCATGGTTCCTCCTGCACAACACCAGCTTCGGCCGTCAGCTCTACATGGTGGGCGCGAATGCGCGCGCCGCGAGGCTGTCGGGCGTCAATGTTGCTGGTGTTCGCATTGTTGCCTTCATGTTTTCGGGCCTGAGCGCCGCGATCGCCGCCATTTTGCTCGGCGGATTCTCCGGTGTCTCGACCGCGGCGGGTGCCGGTTATGAATTGCAGGCAATCTCTGCTGCGGTGCTCGGGGGCGCGGTGCTGCTTGGCGGGCGCGGTTCGGTCCTGCCGGTCATCGCCGGAGCGCTGGCATTGAACGCGCTGTTCACGCTCCTCAACATCTGGGGATTCCCAAAGCCCCTTCGAGACGTTGTGCAAGGTCTGATCATCATCTGCGCGGTGGCCTACTCGGCCCGCAGAAAGTGAACGCCGTCAGAGCGGTCTCTGACATCCGGTCGGCGGGATGATGCGCCGAAGTTGAAGAGGGAGGACGTCATGCCATTACCAAGCAAGATAAAATCGATTCTGCCCGCCATAATCGCTATCGCGGTGTGTACCTCAGCGGCCGCGCAAGACAACAAGTTCTTCGATCAGGCGGAACATGACCGCCAGATCGCGATGCTGGACGCCAAGCCGATCGGAGATTCCGCCAAGCCCTGGCTGCAGTCGATGGCGGACAATTTCCGCGACACGTCTAGATATAAGAAGGACGGGCCCTGGACGGTGTGCTTTTCGAATGCCGGCATCTTCAACCCCTGGCAAGTCGTCGGCTACAAGACCATGCAGGAAGAGATCAAGCTTCATGCCAACGTCAAGGAATTCATCGTAACCGACGGTGAGGGAAAGGACGACAAGCAGATCGCCGACATCGATGATCTGCTCGCAAGCAACAAGTGCGACGTACTGCTGGTCACGCCCAACACCACTGCGGCACTGACACCTGCCGTCGAACGCGCCTGTGCCAAGCTGCCTGTCATCGTGTTCTCGCGCGGCGTTACCACGGAATGTCCTGTAAGCTTTATCACTCCGATCGGCGGCTATGCCTTTGGAGCACAGGCGGCACGTTTCATTGTCGATTCGCTGCCGCAAGGTGGCAACGTGCTGGCGCTTCGCATTTCTCCCGGTGTGGATGTTCTTGAAACCCGCTGGTCGGCCGCGGAGCGTATTTTTGCGGCAAACGACAAGATCAAGATTATCGGTTCCGAATTCACCAAGGACGATCGGGCGAAGGCCAAATCGATCGTCGAGGATTATCTTCAGCGCTTCGGCAAGATCGACGCCGTCTGGATGGATGCGGGTGCAACCTCCGTGGCCGCCATCGAGGCGTTCGAGGATATCGGCGTCGATATTCCGATCTTTACCGGTGAGGATCAGCAGGATTTCCTGGCTAAATGGAAGGAAAAGAAGCTTGCCGCGATCGCGCCGACCTACCCCACCTTCCAGTGGCGTACGGCAATCATCGCGGCGACTCAGATCCTGAGCGGCGAGAAAGTGCCTGGGCCGATTTGGTATCTGCCTCAGCCCACAATCACCGCCGAGACGCTGGACAGATACACCAAAGCCAACATGCCGCCACAGCATTACGCGCTTTGCGGTTGCGAGGACATGGTCGGCTATCCGGAAATTTGGGGTGGCACGAAATAGCCCCGCCAGCAACCGGCCGGGCCGTGTCTATGGGCCAGCCCGGCCACTACGGACAGCTGAAAACAAAGGAAGCGATCTTGTCCAAGGCATTCACCGAATTGAAGACGTTGCGCATCGGCATGATTGGCGCCGGCTTCATCGCAAATTTTCACCTTGAATCGTTGGTTTCAGTTCGCAATGTCGAGGTGCGGGGCATCTATGGTCCCACCAAGCAGCGAAGGGAGGCGCTGGCCGCCAAAGCCAATGCCTTGAAGCTTGGACCTTGCGTTGCGTATCAGGATCTCAATTCCATGCTTGCCTCCGGCGAGATCGACGCCGTGTGGATACTTGCGCCCAACTATGTGCGTCTCGAGACCATGCGCGCGATCCGCGACTTCGCTATCGCCAATCCCGGCGTGCTGCGCGCGGTCGCCTGCGAAAAGCCCCTTGCCCGGACACTCAGGGAGGCGGAAGAGATGTTGCACCTTGTCGAGGAAGCAGCGCTCCTGCACGGTTACCTCGAAAACCAGCTCTTCGCGACCGCAGTCGTGCGCGGCAAGTCCATTCTTTGGGCGCGTGCGGCTGCGGCTGCCGGGGCTCCCTATGTCGCGCGGGCGACCGAGGAACATGCCGGTCCTCACGAACCATGGTTCTGGCAAGGCCAGCGCCAAGGCGGCGGGGTGCTGCTGGACATGATGTGCCACAGCGTCGAAGTCGGTCGCTTTCTTCTGACGGCCCCCGGCGCGGCGCGGCAGACGCTGAAACCCAAATCGGCGACTGGCACGGTCGCGACGCTCAAATGGAACAGACCGGACTACGCCCGTTCGCTGGCAACCGGCATGGGCGGCGACGTCGACTATCTAAAGCGGCCTGCAGAAGATTTTGCGCGCGGCACCATTGTCATGACGCGCGATGACGGAACGGATGTGGTGATCGAATGTGCCACATCCTGGGCCTACATTGGCGCCGGTCTGCGCATTCAGCTCGAGGTGCTCGGGGCCGAGTATTCAATGGAATACAGCTCTCTTGGATCAGGATTGAAGGTTTTTTTCTCGCGCAATCTCGCAGGCGAAGCGGGCGAGGATCTGGTCGAGAAGCAGAATTCCGAACAGGGCCTCATGCCCGTGGTGGAAGACGAGCACGGCACATATGGCTATACAAATGAAAACCGAGAAATGGTCGAATCCTTCCGCATGGGACAAATGCCGTTCGAGACGTTCGCGGACGGCGTCGAGGTCGTGCGAATGCTGATGGCGCTTTATAAATCCGCGGAAGAGGGCCGGACTGTCGAATTCGACAAGGAAGACCTCACCGATTTCGTGCCCGCCGTAGCGCGAGAGGTGGAGTTTTGAGTGCGCCTGCTGTCCTTGTCGGCGATATTGGAGGCACCAACGCCCGCTTGTCCGTAACGGAGGGTGACCGTCAGCTGTCCCCTGTTGTCTTGCGATGCAGCAATTTTTCGTCGCTCGAACAGTTGCTGGATCACGCGATCGTGGCGTTCGGCGTCAAAATCGGTGAGGCCTGCATCGGTATCGCCGGTCCCGTCATCGGCGACGAGGTGAATATCACCAATAGGGGCTGGACGTTTTCCATTGAAGGCACACGCAAGACGCTGCGCCTTGACCGCTTTGTCGTCGTCAACGACTTCGCGGCCCTGGCCGCGGCTCTTCCCAAGCTTGACGCTAACAGTCTGGCCAGAATTGGCGGGGTCAGCCTGCGGCCATCGATGCCCCAACTCATCATCGGCCCGGGAACCGGTTTGGGTATGGCTGTTGTGTTGCACGGCGATTCTACAAAACCCCTCATTCTGTCGGGCGAGGGCGGATATGTCACCTTGCCCGTGCATACGGAAAGGGAGATTGCCGCTTGGCAGGTCTTGCGCGCGCGTCATGGCCGCGTGTCGGCCGAACGCGTTTTGTGCGGCAGCGGTATTGTCGAATTACACAAGGCGCTTGCGGCTGTTGATGCCACCGACACTGCCTCCGGCATCTCGTCATATGATATTGTGGAGCGCGGCGTCGCGGACGCGTTTTCCCGGGAGCGTGAGACACTCGAAATGTTTCTGGGTCTGCTGGGCGACGTATGCGGCAATGCTGCGCTCACCTGCGGCGCGCGCGGCGGCATATTTCTGAATGGCGAGCTTCTCATCCAAATGGCTCCGTTGATTCCGGGCAGCAGCTTGCGAGAGCGTCTGGAAGGAAAAGGGCGGGGACGTCCTTTTTTGGCCGACGTCGGCACCTTTATAATCACGGATCGTTTTGCAGCCTTAAAGGGGTGTGCACGGATCCTGGCAGGCAACGAACACGTTTCTGATAGGCTGGGTGGCGATTATGCCGCTTGACCCTTCCGCCGATCGCAAGACGCAGATGGCGCGCGAGATCGACCAGATTCCCGATTGCGTAGCAAAGCAATTGGATACGTATCTTCCGCATTACATAGACACAGGACGCCGACTTCGTCGACAGTCGCCTTGTGCAATGGCGACAGTGGCGCGTGGAAGTTCCGATTGCGCCGCATCCTTCCTGAAACATCTGGTGGAGTCGCGGATCGGCATTCCTGTCGCTTCGGTTGGACCCTCACTGTCGTCCATCTATAGGCGGCCGCTGCAGTTAAGCGGCATGGTATCCTGGGCAATTTCGCAATCGGGAGCCAGCGATGATATCAATGTGCTGCAAGCCAGCAATCGTCTCGCGGGCGCCCTTTCGATTTCGCTTGTGAACAGTCCGCAATCGCGCCTTGAGCAGAATTCTGACATCGCGCTGCCGGTGGGTGCCGGGCCCGAACTGGCGCTGCCGGCGACGAAAAGTTTTGTGTGCAGCCTCGTCGCTATTGCGGCCGTCGTTGCTGAATGGTGTGGCGATGCCGATCTGGCGCTTTCGCTGAAAAGCTTGCCGGATATCATCGAGCAATCCGCGCGAACGGATTGGGAGAATGTGGCGAAAGCGTTCTCCCAAGTCGAAAGCGCGATTGTCCTTGGGCGAGGCATAGGGTTCTCGATCGCCTGCGAGGCGGCACTTAAATTGAAAGAGACAAGCTACATCTTCGCGGAAGCCTTCAGCGCCGCGGAGGTCTGGCATGGCCCGGCGGCCTTGTTGGTACCGGAGCGTCCGGTTGTGCTGTTTGCCCAGTCGGACAGTGCGCTGCCTGGTGTACTTGAGACCGCGCAAAAAGCGCGTTCGATGGGTGTTCGGGTGTTTGTTGCCGGTCGTGAAAAAACCGTTGATTGGCTGCCTGTTCCCAAAACACCCAACAGCGTTTTGGAGTCAATTGCCATGATTTCGCGCTTCTATCGCCTGGCTGAATGCGTTGCGGGCAGCCGTGGTACTAATGTCGATTCACCGAGGAGCTTGAAAAAGGTAACTATTACGGTCTAGCGGCATCTTCGGGATGAACACTTGCACTGACACGCACGTGACATCCTGTCGGTTGCATGACGGGACTGCCCATGGATTCGAAGAATGCGCAGGCATTTTCTGGTGCCAATTTGGAGAACGCTCGTGATCATAACCGGCGTGTTGCGATTGAAGCTGTTCGCGTGAACGGCACGCTCTCGCGTGCCGATTTGGCGCGGATTACCGGCCTGTCGGTGCAAACCGTGTCCAATATTGCGGATGAACTCGTTGCTGGTGACTTGCTCGTTGAGAGTCTGGTTCAGATTCGATCCCGCGGGAAACCGCCAAAGCTGCTCTCCATCAATCCAAATGGCGCTTACTCTATAGGCCTTCAACTTGATCATAATTGGTTGATTGGCATGCTGCTTGATCTGTCAGGGAGAAGGTGCGGAGAAGTCACGGTTCGGGTTGCCAGTCCGACCCCGCAGCAGGGATTGCCAGCGCTCGAAGCTGCCACGAGACAGTTGGTTTCAAATGCGGGTATTACGCTGGATCGCGTCTGTGGCGTCAGCGTTGTCATGCCCGGCCCCTTCGAGGTGGATCAGGTTCTCGCAAATGGCCCCACGGTTTTGCCGGATTGGGGCGATGCTCCAATCTCCGAATGGCTGTCGCAGCGGCTGGGACTGCCAGTCTATCTGGAGAATGACGCGACCGCTGCTGCCATGGGCGAACACTATTTCGGTGTCGCTCGTCAATATCGCAATGTGGTCACGATCTTTGTTGGCACCGGTCTCGGTGGCGGCGTCCTCGTCAATGGTCAGCCCTATCGAGGCACCTTTGGCAACGCCGGTGAAATCGGCCATATGGTTGTCTATCCCGATGGAAAGCGATGCTACTGCGGCAACCGCGGCTGTGCGGAAACTTATCTGTCAATCCATTCCGCTTTCGAGCATCTCGGTTATCCGAGCGCACCGGCCGTCTATGACGAACTCCTGGACCGTTTCGGTTCGCAGGATCCGGAATTGCAAACATGGATGGAAACGGCCGCGACCGTGCTGCGCATTCTCGTGGTGAATCTTGAGAATTTGTTCGATCCCGAAACCATCGTCATCAATGGTTTTATGCCGCAACCGATACTTGCCGAGCTCGAGCGACGGGCTACCCCGCTGCCGCCGTCCGTGTCCTCTCGAAGACAACGGGCAGCGCCGAGGTTGATTTTGGGGGCTGTTGGACAGGAAGTGGCCGCCCTTGGAGCAGCCGTTCTGCCACTGTTTTACAGCTTCGGCCATCTGACGCCGGTTGGCGCTGCGGTACCGATAAAGATCTAGAGTCGGACCTGTGAGCAGGTCCTGCCCCAATTTTCCAGTTGAGGGGAAGGCAATGGCGCCTACATTAAGCATAAACAATGGCTTTGCCATGAAGCGTTGGCCAGAACCGGAGGTCTGGGCTGCGTTGGTTGCGGAGCGTCTTGGCGTGAGGGACGTACAGCTCTCGCTTGATCTGGTCGACCTCTCCGGTTCGGCTGCGCGATTGGCGGCCCAAGCCTCGCGGATCCGCGCCGCCTGCGCGAATGAGGGCATTGTCGTTTCGAGCGTCTTTTCGGGGCTGGCCGACTATAGCGCCAATATGCTTCTTCATCCCGAAGCTGAGATGCGCCTCGCGGCACTGGAGCGGTACAAACGCGGTATCGATCTATGCGCTTCAATTGGCGCCGATACGTTCGGAGGGCATATGGGTGCGTACAGCGTGGCTGACTTTCGCGATCCCACAAGACGAAACGCGTTGGCGCAAGAGCAATTGGAGCACGTCGCAAGCCTTGCCAGCTACGCAGGAGACGCCGGATTGCGTTACCTTTTATGGGAACCCATGCCTGTCGCGCGCGAATTTCCCAGCAGTATTTCGGAATGTCTTGGCCTGGCTGCACGCTTCGAGGAGATGCATGGCGCCAGCGTCGCATTCTGTTACGATATAGGTCACGCGTGTCGGCCCGATCTGCCGCCAGCCGAGCAGGATCCGTATCTGTGGCTGGCTGAATTAAGCCATCTTAGTCCCATCGTTCATCTGCAGCAGACCGACGGTCGGGGTGATCGCCATTGGTGTTTTACCGAGGAGACAAATTCGATCGGGATTATTCATCCGAAGGCGGTTCACGATACATTGGCAAATGCAGCCGCCTCGGCGGTCAGGCATCTTACCCTGGAAGTCTTTCCAGCTTTTGAAGCCGAAGACGACAAGGTGCTCGACGACCTTGTCAGCAGTTGCCGTTATTGGGTGTCGAATCCTGGAAATTGAGAGCGCAACGCTGCTTTCCCACCGTCATGGCGAGCGGCTCCGACGAACCAGGACCGTCGTGCCAAATTCATCAGGCTTGGATAGCCCTGCAGGCGCGCTTTGACATGAAGTGTTTTGGAGCGTTGCGGATACGGCAACGCTGTGCGTTAAGCTTTGCTCTTCTGCGGAACGCCTTTGTCCGCGATATTTCTTTCACGCAGGTGACCCCGGGCAGGTGTCGCGGGATGTGCGTGTTTGTTGTCGTTGAAAAGGTCCGATGCCGCCGATGTTGCGTTTCTTTTATCCTTCTGGGCACGTCTGCTCTGTTTCGTGTGCGGTTGCCGACCTTGCCGAGGTCCGGGCATGAGTGCTCTTGACCTGTCTGGAAAGGTAGCCATCGTCACTGGTGCGCAGCGCGGCATCGGGCTCGGGATCGTGACGGAGCTCGCACGGGCCGGGGCAGAGGTATTTTTGACCGGTATCGTGGACGCCGATGGAGAAGGTGCGGCCGGGAGGCTGCGCGAAACCGGTCTCGATGTCACCTATCGCCGCATGGATGTCACGCGGGAAGAAGAGGTCGCGGGCGTTATCGGGGCGATCGTGGAAGAGAAGGGCCGGATCGACATTGCCGTCGGCAATGCCGCGATCTACCCCCATACGTCCATTGTCGACATCGCGCCTGACGAGTGGGATGCCGTGATGGCGGTCAACCTCAAGGGGCCTTTTCTGTTGACCAAGGCCTGTGTGCCCTATTTCAAGCGGCAGCGCAGTGGCCGGGTCGTTTTCATTTCCTCGATCACGGGCACCCGGGTCGCCCAGCCGGGTTATTCCCACTACGCCACCAGCGAGGCTGGCGTGCCCGGCTTCATGCGCACGGCGGCACTGGAATTCGCGCCCTGGAACATCACGCTGAATGCGGTGGAGCCGGGCAACATCGTCACCGAGGGTGTGCTTGAACATCAGTCGCAGAGCTTTGTGGATGCCCAGCTCGCCGCCGTGCCGCTGCACAGGCTCGGCACGACACGGGAGGTCGCACAGACAGTGCGCTTCCTGGCTTCCGACGAGGCCGGCTACATCACCGGCCAGACCATCGTCATCGACGGTGGTCAGACCTTGCCCGAAATGGCCACCGCTATCTTGCCGAAGGCCAGCGGGTGAGGGGTTATCGTCGCAAGATCGTAGCAGCTGCTGCGGAATGCAGCAGTGAAACAATACAATACAGGGAGCTGCCGGATGAGCGAAACACCTCTTCTCACGCTTGATTGCATCACGAAGAACTATGGTGCCATTGAGGCATTGCGGGGCATATCCTTCTCGATAGGCCGCGGCGAAGTGGTGGCGCTGCTTGGCGACAACGGCGCTGGCAAATCGACGTTGGTCAAGATCATCTCAGGGGGCCAATCGGCCACATCTGGGCAAATGATCTATGAGGGCAACGAAGTTGTGTTTTCCTCTCCGGCCGAGGCGAAGGCAGCCGGTATCGAGACGGTTTACCAGGATCTTTCGCTCTGCACCAACATCGATGTGGTCGCGAATTTTTTCATGGGCCGTGAAATCGTAAAAAAGATGTTTGGGGTTCCGATCCTTCAGGAGCGGGAGATGGAGAAGGTGGTGGCCGCCGCGCTGACGGATGCGGGCACAAGGATACCTTCGCTGCGCACCAATGTGGAGCATCTTTCTGGCGGACAGCGTCAAGCGATAGAACTCAACCGTTTCGTGCATTGGGGCGGCAAGCTGGTTTTGCTCGACGAGCCGTTCGCGGCGCTAGGTGTCGAGCAGACGAGGCGCGGCCTGGAGATGATCCGTCGTATCGCTTCCCAGGGCATCGGCGTGGTCATTATCACACATACTATGGCGCAGGCTTTCCAGGTGGCGGACCGCATGGTGGTAATCCGCCAGGGCGTTGTTGCAGGCAACGTCAAGACCGGTGACACCACTGCCGATGAAGTGGTTCGCATGATTACCGGTGAGGCTGTGGGCGGCGGCCCGATGGTTGGCGGCAAAGCCATGGCTCGCGCTAGCCTTTAATACAAAGGGTCGGGAACAGGCCCAAGTTGAAGTTACGTTCCGGTCATGGTGGCCGGGACGTTCAGATAGAAAAATGGGAGAAATTCATGAAACGAAAGATGATGGTTCTGGCAGGGGCCGCTTTTGCGCTGACGACCATGCTGTCTTCGGCATGGGCTGCCGACAAAGGCAAAATCTACTATCTCGTGCCGTCGCTAATCGACCAGTTTCAGAGCGAGTCGGTCAAAGCGATCGAGAAGTTCAACAAGGATGTCGGTTATGAAACGGTTACGCTCAATGCTGACAACAAGACCGATCTGCAGCAGAGCCAGATGAACGACGCGATCGTTCTGAAGCCCAAGGCGATCGTCATCGCGCCTGTGGATTTTAATGCAATGAAGCCCGGTATCGAGAAAGCGCGTGCCGCAGGCATCCCGGTGATGATTTTCGACCGCCAGGTTACCGCCACCAAATCTGACTTCACCTCTGTAGCCGGCACAGTCCAGATTGGTCATATCGCCGCCGATGAAATTGCTCGTCTGCTCAAGGAGAAAAATGGTGATGTGAAGGGTAAGGTGCTGCAGGTCCTTGGCGACCCTGGAGATTCCTACACCCTCGATATCCAGAAGGGGTTTGACGAAAAAATATAGGCCCATCCAGGTGTAACCGTCATATCCAAGCCTGCTATGCAGTGGGAGGCGGCGAATGCCGGCTCTATCGTTGCGGATCAATTGCTGGCAAATCCTGACATTGATCTTGTTTTTGTGCATGCCGCTTTGTTGGCACCTCCGGCTGTCGCTTCATTGGAGGCAGCTGGTAAGAAACCTGGCGATGTCTTGTTGGTTTCTTCCAATGGCGATCCGCTGGGCCTTGATCTGATCCGCAAGGGCTGGGAGCAGGTCGAAGTGGAGCAGCCGCTCTACGCACAGGCGGCAGCTGTCGCAATGTTTGCCGACAAAGTAGTGAACAAGCAGGAATTGAAGCCCGGTACTTACGACGTGCTTGGTCTCAAGGCTGAACTGACCATTGAGTCATGGGGGCCGAACCTGAAGATTCCTGGTGCGGCGATTACCAAGGAAAATGTCGATGACCAGCGCTTCTGGGGTAATTTGAAAGCGCCGACGATAACCGTAAAGGCTGTCGAATAAGTCGTTGCTCTGCAGCAGTCGGTAATCTGTTTTTGGCAGAGTAAGAGCAGATTCCCGGCTACGATTAGTTACAGAAATCTCTTTGTTGGAAAATTGATCATGAGCCTTAGTCAGCGCCGGGCAATAGAGTTCGTATTAGATAATCTTGTCTGGTTCATCCTTGTTATCGTACTTTTCATTTTTTCGGCGACAATTCCTGCTTATTTTCAGATCGGTATTTTTGCGAATATTATTGAGCAGTCTACGTTCGTTGGGATTTTGGCGATTGGCTTGTCGCTGATCATCATTGCCGGTCACATGGATTTGTCGATCGAATCGGTCATGGCGTTGGCTGCGATGGCAACTGGGATTTTGTTTGCTTCAGGCGGTGTTGGTCTTGGTATCGCTTTCACGCCCGAATGGCTGGTCGTGCCAATCTCGCTTGCGCTTGCGCTTACGATCGGCGGCGCAATTGGTGCTTTTAATGGTTTGCTTGTCGTGCGGCTGAAGATGAATGCGTTCATCGTGACGCTCGCCTCCTACATCTGGGTCCGCGGCTTGGTTGTGGCGGTTTCGGGCGGCCGTTCCGCGCAGGATCTTCCGCCTTCAATCCGGGTCATCGCCATTGATCGTTTCCTGGCGATCCCGCTGATTGCGTGGATATCGATCGTCGCCTTTGTCGTTTTTGGTTTTGTTTTGAGGCGTACGCCCTTTGGTCGCCATCTGTTCATGATCGGCGGTAATTCGATTGCGGCTTTCAGGGCGGGCATTGGCGTTGGTCGACTTACGTTTACCGCTTTTATGCTTGCGGGAGCGACAGCCGGGTTGGCTGGATGGTTGCTTGCAATCCGCACGTCAGGCGCAACCGCCAACCTCGGCATTGGCATGTTGTTTCAGACTTTCGCGGCGGTGGTGATCGGAGGTGTCAGCTTGAATGGCGGTGTCGGCAACCTGGCTGGCGTCTATGCAGGTGTTCTGCTGCTTTCAGCCATCCAGACAGCGATTAATCTGATGGGGATGCCGGCGCATTACACGCAGATGATTCAAGGTGGCATGGTGCTTGCGGCTGTGTTGCTGGACGCTGTCAAGTTGCAAATAAGGAAGAAGATCGCATGATTGTCGAGAAATTTATTCTTTAGCTTTGCTGGAATCGGAGCCGAAGTTCTTTTTCATCAATCGGAAGAGATTGGGCGGGTAGTCGAGTTTATCCGGCCATGGGGTGAAGGCTAAATAGCATTCGAGTTTTGAATCGCGATCGGCGGTGGATCGCGAAGGGATTTGTTGTGGGTTTTGCTGCCGCAATAGCGTGCGCGAAATCAATGTTGACATACAGTTGCTGAACTCAAGGAGATATCATGAACACGAGAGACTTCACTCAGGGTGGTTATCGTTATGTGCCCGGTGTCTTTCAATATTCGGCAGGTGTTGCTGCACTTCCAGGTTACACCATTGAACGTGTGCGGTTCGTTGAACCCGTTCCGCTTCAGGCTGCTTTTGGCCGTATTGCGGAGGTCATCCAGAATGCCGGCCGACCGTTGACGTCGTTTTGTGCCTGCGAGTTGCGGTCACCGGCTCCGTTCACCGAAGACGGTTTCAGAGCATTAAATGAAGTTTATGCTCGCACACTCCAGGATTGGGGATTGTTTGAGAACGGTGACAACCCGGTCGCCCGTAGCAATGTTTGTCCTGAGATTGCTCCGCCGGCGGAGCCGAGTTTTCATGCTTTCTCTTTCGTGCGGGTTTGTGCGGAAGCCGCGCCGTCATTTGTGGTGGCCGGTAGCGGCGAGGTGCCCGAAGGTAAGGACAGCTATAATGGACATACTATCGCTTTGGGGGATACGTCCCCCGGCGGTATGCGCGAAAAAGCACGGTGGGTACTTGGCGAAATGGAGCGCCGCATGCACGCTCTTGATGCCGATTGGGGCGATACGACAGCGGTCCAGCTTTATACAGTTTACGACATTCATAGTTTCCTAGCTGATGAGATCGTGAAACGAGGCGCAGCAAGACATGGGTTTACTTGGCACTTCAACAGGCCACCCATTGTCGGGCTCGACTATGAGATGGATTGTCGAGGCGTAGCGCATGAACGCGTAATCGAGCTTTGACAATCCAGCCTGGCCTCTGTGCCAAGTTTGAGCAACTGGAATGGCGGTGGTGCTCGGCGCAGGCGTTCTGATGTCTGCTCTGGTATTCAATTGATCTTTCGAAAGCTAGAAACATGAAACTCTGCCGCTATGGTGCGCCCGGTAAGGAAAGACCCGCTCTTGTCGACGGTGATGGTTGTTTGCGCGATCTTTCAGGCTTTTGTACTGATATTGATGCGCAGTATCTGTCGCCGGAAGGTCAAGAAAAACTTGCTGCGATTGATCTTTCTGAATTGTCGGTCGTAACCGGCAACCCGCGTTTTGGCGTGCCCTTTTCCGGAATGTCCAAGTTCATTTGCATTGGTCTGAATTATTCCGATCATGCGGCTGAAGCCGGCCTGCCAGTTCCGAGCGAGCCTATCATTTTCTTGAAGGCCCCTTCGGCCCGGTCGGGTCCGGATGATCCGATCGTGCAGCCACCGCACTCGAAGTTGAATTGGGTGTGGTGGTTGGTCGTCAAGCTCGCTTTGTCGATGCGGCGGATGCTCTGGATTATGTGGCGGGATACTGCGTGGTGAACGATGTGTCAGAGCGCGGTTTTCAAACGCAGTCCACGCAGTGGGACAAGGGCAAGGGTTGTGACACTTTCGGGCCGGTTGGACCATGGTTGGTGACGTCCGACGAGATTGGTGACCCGCAAAACCTCGATATGTGGCTGGATGTAAATGGTGTGCGCATGCAGTCCGGCAGTACCAGCACGATGATCTTTGGCGTTCGGGAACTTGTTTCCTATTGCAGCAGGTACATGACATTGTTTCCTGGTGATCTCATCGCCACCGGCACACCGCCTGGTGTAGGGTTGGGAATGAAGCCGGTGCCGGTGTGGCTAAACCCTGGTGACTGCGTTCGTCTCGGTATTGCAGGACTTGGGGTGCAGCAGCAGCGGATTGAGAAGTTCCGAGCCTAGGAAAAAATATCATGCGTAAGCAAGGCGTTTTGGAGTTTGCACACCCAATCTGAATGATGATTTCTCGATTGTTGCACAAAGTCGCCGATTTCGATCTGTCGAAGGAAGCTGGGAGCTTTTGGTGCGTGAGCTGGTCCCAGTCTGGTGCAATCCAACCCGCGCGGGCCGACTTAAAAACATCTGGTGCTTGTTTTATTTTACGTGGAAGTGTCTTTCAGAGACCCGTCACCGACGGCGGTCGTCATCGGAACATTTACGGTGCACTCGGTGGCTCCGGACTATGTGAAGACCGATCTGGTTAGGCTTGCACGCTTCATAACACCGGAGGGGGGACGAGGCTGTCGGTTGCTGAGCAATCGCTAACAAAATGCGGACATCAACCTCAACACTAAACGCTGAAGGAATTCGCCTACGATACCTCGTTAACTTCTGTGCAGATAGCTAAACCGGTGTTGGAGCCATCCGGCCATTATACCTGGTGTGGAACAACCAATTGACTTGATCCTTCGCCTTCCGCGCCATTCTGGGTCAAGGCGAGAGGCAGTCTCAAGATGACGAGCGTGCCACCACTCGAACGATTCTGAAACGACATCGATC
>NZ_JBHYIM010000005.1:0-325516 GCF_042739655.1 Mesorhizobium sp. NPDC059025
CGGCCTTGAACGCGGGATCGTTCTTGGCCTTCTCCCATTCCCGCTCCAGGTCGAGGATCAGCGGCATCAGCGTCTCGGCGACAAAACGCCCGCCGAATATGCCGAACATCCCCTGTTCGTCGGGGCCCGTGCGGAAGGAATTGGGCAATGCCGGCTTGTTCATAGCCGCTCTCCTAGAATGCTGTCCGATGCTCAGGCGGCGCGGATCTTGCGCGCTGCCCGCACTGCCTGAAAAAACTCTGCGATCAACCGGACATCCTTGACCCCCGGTGCGCTTTCAACGCCGGATGAAATGTCGAGGCCGGGCGGATTGGCGATCGCCAGCGCCTCGCCGACATTGTCCGCGTTGAGCCCTCCCGAAAGCATGTAATCGAGATCGGCGTCAAGGCTGGTCAGGATGCGCCAGTCGAAGGAGACACCGTTGCCGCCGGGCAGTTCCGAACCCTTTGGCGGCTTGGCATCGAACAGGAAACGATCGGCGACGCCGCGATAGGGCGCGATAGCCGCGAGATCGCCGGCTTCGCGTAGCGAAAGCGCCTTCATCACCGGCAGGCCGTAGCGGGCCTTCACTTCAGCAACGCGTTCGGGGCTTTCGGATCCATGCAACTGCAGCATGTCGGGCGCCATTGCCGCCACGATCCCGTCCAGGGAGGCGTCGTCGGCATCGACGGTGACAGCAACCGCCTTGGCTTTACCGCGCGCCGCCTGGCGCAGGCGCCCGGCTTCAGCAGGCGCGATGTTGCGCGGGCTCTTGCCGAAGAAGATGAAGCCGACATGGCTGGCGCCGTTGTCGAGCGCGGCAGCCAGTGCTTCGTCGGTCCTGAGACCGCATATCTTGATATCGCGTGTGTCCATCTCGCGTGCCATAGGGCGGCAAGTGCCACGAAAAGCCGGCAAAGTCGAGGAAAAGCGACGGTTTGCCGAAATGGCGAAAGCAGCTACCTTGTCGGCAAACGGAGCAGCATCGCCATGGCCGAGAACACCGTCACCGAGCTGAAGGAAAAGCTTGCCCAGGCGCGTGAGGTGATCGCGCATCTGATCGACAAGGCTGCCTTCAACGGTGCCGAGGCGCATCGCGCGCTCGACTATTTCGGCGGCGATGCCTTCGACAGGAAATTCCTGCCGTGGCCACGCCAGGAAGATGAAGGGCTGAGGCCCGATGAACTCAACGCCGCCAACGACGACTGAGCGTTTACCGGTCGGCGTTTAGCGGTCATCGTCGGCCGCAGGTGTCGCGGCTGAGATCTTCTTGAATATCCGTTCCAGCGCGACGAGATCATCGGCGTCGAGCGCGGTGATTTCACGGGGCGGCCTGCGGAATTCAGCCAGCAGCTCGTCGCGCGTCCGGCGCCCTTTGGTCGTGAGCGCCACCAGCTTCACGCGGCGGTCTTCCGGTGCGGCCCTGCGTTCGACCAGTCCGGCCTTTTCCAGCCGGTCGACAACCCATGTCGTGTTGGAAGGGTCGCTCTTCCATTGTCGCGCCAGTTCGCCGATCGGCCTGCCCTGCGAGCCGTCCAGGCCGGAAAGCGCCCTCGCGTCATTGGGTGTCAGACCGCGCTGGCGCAGGCTTTCCGAGCGTTCCGGCGCGGAGCGCATGAAGAAGTCGAACATCAGCCGCCAGGCTGCGGATGCGCTGTCAGGACCTGTCATCACGTCGTTTCTAAAAATTTGACTCTCACCATATTGGTAGTACTTTAAATAAACCGAAAGGTCAAACTCGAGGGCTGATATGACTGAGTTGAAAAGGGCCGTGCCGTTTGCGGGCAAGGTTGCGCTGGTCGCCGGGGCCAGCAAGGGCATCGGCGCGGCGACCGCGGAGGCCTTCGCCACCGCCGGCGCCGCGGTTGCGTTGATTGCGCGTTCGGGCGATCTGGTCGAGGCGAGGGCCCGACAAATCCGGGAAAATGGCGGCAATGCGGTAGCCATCCAGGCCGACGTCGGCGATGACGAGCAGATGGCGCGGGCGGTCGAGCAGACCGTTGCCGAATTCGGCGGGCTGAATGCGGCCTTCAACAACGCCACCGATGGCCCGCGGCCGGCGCCGCTCGCCGATCTCGACCTCGATGGGTTCGGGCGCGGCATCCGCACCAACATCGACGGCACCTTCATCGGCATGCGCCACGAGATCGCCGCCATGCTGAAGGGCAGTGGCGGCGCCATCGTCAACATGGCTTCCGTCGCGGGCGCCAATGGTACCTCGGGCCTGGCAGGCTATGTCGCCGGCAAGGCCGGCATCATCGGCCTCACCAAGGCTGCCGCTCTCGACTATGCCGACCGCGGTATCCGCATCAACGTCGTTGCCCCTGGCCCGATTCTGACGCATCACCTCGAGGCGGCGGGGCCGGAGGCGCAGCGGCAGGCCGGGCTCGCCACGCCGATGCGCCGCATCGGGCGCGTCGAGGAAGTCGCCAGCGCGGTGCTGTGGCTCTGCTCGGACGAGGCCAGCTTCATCACCGGCGCGCTGCTGCCGATCGACGGCGGTCAGACCGCCGGCAACAAGATCGCGATGAATTATCGTCCGGGCGAGCCGATGCGGGCGGGGTCCTGAGATCGGGGTCTATCGGGCCCGGTCGCTGTCCATTGTGTCGACCAGCCACTCGCGGAACGCGGTCATGGCCGGTGTTTCCTCGCGCGATTTCAGCCGCGTCAGCCAGTAGCTGCCGGTGTGCACGGCAATATCGAAGGGCCGCACGATGCGTCCGGTTGCGATGTCGTGGCTGAACATCGCCACCGGAACGAGTGCGACGCCGACGCCCCGTGCGGCTGCCTCCACCAGTGTCAGCGAGGAATCGAACATCCAGCCGCGCAGGCTTGGCGCTCCCATGCCGGCAGCCTTGAACCACAGCTTCCATTCGTCCATCCGATAGGATCGCAGCAGCTCGGCATTGGCCAGATCGGCTGGAGTGCCGAGATCGGCCTGCAGCGCCGGAGCGCAGACTGGCGAGAGCGGGGCGTCCATGAGGTGAAAGGCTTCCGTGCCATGCCAGGCGCCGTCGCCGAAACGGACGAAGAAATCGAGCCCGTCGAGCAGGATGTCCGAGCGGTTGTTGTTGGTCTTGAGGCGCAGGTCGAGATGCGGATGCTGTTCCTTGAACCCATTCAGCCTTGGCAGCAGCCAGCCGATCGCGAAGGTACCGACCACGCCGACGGTCAGGATCTCGCGGTAGTTGCCCTCCTCGAACTGGCTCAGGGTGGCGCTCATGCGGCGGAAGGCATCGGTGAGCACCGGCAGCAGTGCGTGGCCCTCGTCGGTCATCGTCAGTCCGCGCGGCAGCCGCTTGAACAGCGTCACCCCCAGCGCATCCTCCAGCGCCTTGATCTGATGGCTGATCGCCGTCTGCGTGACGCGCAATTCGAGACCGGCCCGGGTGAAGCTGCAATGGCGCGCCGAAGCCTCGAAGGCACGCAGGGCATTGAGCGGCAGTTGCGACACTTCCATCGGCTATGACCAAGTTTCTCTCATGCCTGAGCTTAGAATTGATCGTTTGCCTGGGGCAAGAGGCATCGCCATAGTCGCTGTCGAGAGTCGCGAATGGGAGCCAGAGCAATTCCAGGAAAAGTGCGTAGCGGTTTTCCGTCCGGAATTGCGGAAAACAAGAAAGTTGGAGCGTTTCCGCGTTTCCGTTGATAACGGAAACGCTCTGGCCACGGTCCCGGACCAGGGCGTTCGTTCCTCTCCCTCAATCAATGCTGATATGGAACACGCGAATGACGATGTCCTTTTCGCGCCGGCAGGCCCTTGCCGGCAGCCTTCTTGCCATCCCGACCCTGGCGGCATTCAGTTCGATCGCACGCGCCGAGCGCGGCGGAGAAGCTGAAAACAAGCTCGCCGAACTGGAACGCAGACACCCCGGCCGCTTCTGCGTGACCATCCTCGATCTTGGCAGCGGCAGGCGTATCCAGCACCGGGCCGACGAACGCATCCTGATGTGCAGCACGTTCAAGGCCCTGCTGGCTGCCTTGGTTCTCGCGCATGTCGACAAAGGCGAGGGCAAGCTGGATGAACGCATCAAGTTCACCAGGAAAGACCTCGTCACGATGAATTCGCCGGTCACCGAGGCGCATGTCGACGGCCCTGGTCTGACCGTCGCCGAACTGTGCGATGCGATCGTCACCCGCAGCGACAATACGGCAGCAAATCTGTTGCTTGCACGCTTTGGCGGACCGGCGGCTGTCACGGCTTTCTGCCGCCGTCTCGGTGACGACATCACGCGTCTCGACAGGACCGAGCCCACGCTGAACATCCATGACGGTCCCGACGACCAGCGTGACACCACCACGGCGGCAGCGATGGCGGAAACCCTGCGCAAGCTGCTGTTCACCGATGTCCTGTCGGCCGCCTCGCGTTCTCAACTGGCGGCCTGGCTGATCACCAACAAGACCGGCAACACACGGTTGCGCGCCGGCCTGCCCGGGGATTGGCTTGTCGGTGACAAGACCGGTACCAATGGTGACGAGTACGGTAACAACAATGATATCGCTGTGATCTGGCCGCCGGATCGTGCCCCGCTGATCGTGACCGCCTTTTGCGAAATTCCCAGGATATCCTCCAGGGATCGCGACGCCGTCATCGCCGAGATCGGCCACATCGCTTCGCAGGTTTGACATGACCGACCTATCGAAAGATCCAGGAACCATGACCAGAATTCTTGCAATCGGAACCGTTGCCGCCGCGCTTCTGCAACTCGGTGCCAATGCCCATGCCGCCGACAACAAGGACGCCGAGCGCCGGCTCGAGCAGCTGGTGAGCAAGACCGTACGGCCACTGATGAAGGAAAACGACCTGCCCGGCATGGCCGTGGCCATCACCATCAACGGCCAGCAGTCTTTCTTCGGCTACGGCGTCGCTTCCAGGGAAAGCGGCCAGAAAGTCACCGAAAAGACCATCTTCGAAGTCGGCTCGGTGTCGAAGACCTTCGCCGCGACGCTGGCCGCCTATGCCGTCGAAAGCGGTACGTTTTCCCTGTCCGAAAAGGCAAGCGCCTATCTTCCGGCGCTTTCCGGCAGCGCCCTCGACAAGGTCGATGCCCTCGACCTCGGCACCTACACCGCCGGCGGCCTGCCGCTGCAGGTTCCCGACGACGTGACCAATCAGGATGGCATGATCGCCTATTTCCGGGCCTGGAAACCGGAGTTCGCCGCGGGAACACACCGGCGTTATTCCAATCCCAGCATCGGCCTGTTCGGCTATCTGGCCGCGGAAAGCATGGGCAAGTCGTTCGATGCGCTGATGCAGGAGACAATCCTGCCCAAGCTTGGCTTGTCCAACACCTTCATCCACGTGCCGAAGGAACGCATGGGTGACTATGCCTACGGCTACACCAAAACCGGCAAGCCGATCCGCGTCTCGCCCGGCGTTCTGGATTCGGAAGCCTATGGCATCAAGACCACCGCTCCTGACCTGATCCGTTTCGTCGAAGCCAATATCGATGGCAAGGTGTCGGACGAGAAGCTGCGTCGTGCCATCACCGCCACCCATGTCGGCTACTACAAGGTCGGCGAGATGGCTCAGGGGCTGGGCTGGGAGAGCTATCCCTATCCAACCGCCCTCGACACGCTGCTGGCCGGCAACTCGGCCGACATGGCGTTCAAGCCGCAAAAGGCCGAGAAACTTCAGCCTCCGGTTCCGGCTGGCGGCGACGTCTGGCTCAACAAGACCGGCTCAACCAACGGCTTTGCCAGCTATGCCGCGTTCATCCCGGCCAGGAAGGTTGGCATCGTCATTCTAGCCAACAGGAGCTATCCGATCCCGGCCCGAATCAAGGCGGCATATCGCATCCTGTCCGGCATTGAGAAATTGTCCGGGCTTTAAAAAGGCCCCTCCGACCCCGAGGGGCATCCCTGCAGGAGCCCAGCATGATCAAGATGAGCGTCTACTATCCGGCCGATGGCGGCTCGAGGTTCGATCACGACTATTACCGCACCACCCACATGCCGCTCATAAAGCAACGGCTCGGCGATGCCTGCCTGCGCTACGAGATCGAGAAGGGCATTGTGGGTCGCGAGGCTGGAAGCGCGCCGGAGTTCGTCGCGGCATGCCACGTCTACTCGCCGAGCCTGGAGATATTCCAGCAGACGTTCGCCCCACACCGGGCGGAAGTCGCCGCGGACGTCGCCAACTATACGGATATCGCGCCGATCGTGCAGTTCAGCGAAATCGTTGGAGGCTAGGCGGCTTCTGCGTGGGAGCGCCTGACGTGGACGAATCGGACCGGCCGGGCCTTGCCTGGCCGGTTTGTCGTTGCCGTCTGGACCATGCCGTGGAGTTGCTTCCGACAGGTGGCGGGGCCATTTGTGCGGAACTGCGGCAATGAAGACTGACGGCGATGACGGACGACCTCACCATCAGGGCTCTTGAGGCCGGCGATCTGGATTTGATCGCCGCGACGGATGGCGGACCAGCCTGGAATGCCGATTCCGTGCTCTGGCAGGGCTACCTTGCCGAAGCAGCTCGAGATCGCCGCGTCGCGCTGCTCGCGTTCCAGGGCCGGCACGTTGTCGGCTACGGCACGCTGCTGTGGCAGTCGGACTATCTGCCTTTCAGCGAAGCCGGCATTCCTGAAATAAACAATCTGGTCGTTGCGCAGGCCGCGCGGCGCGGCGGTATCGCCACGGAGATGATCGGCCGCTTCGAACAGCTCGCCGCCTCAGCAGGCAAGCCGGTGATCGGCTTGGGGGTCGGTCTCTATGCCGACTACGGCGCGGCCCAGCGTCTCTATGTCAGGCTGGGTTATCTTCCGGACGGGCGCGGCATCACCTATGGCGAAAAGCCGGTGGCTGCTGATCAGCCCGTGCGCGTTGATGACGACCTCATCCTCTGGCTGACGAAATCGCTGTGAGCGAGGTGCGCGATATCCCTTCGAACCCGATCGCGGACAGGCCGACGCCCGCCGAGATCGCGGCGGCGCTGAAGCTGCCGCCCTCGCCGAAAGTCGTTGCGACGGGCCAGAACAACCTCGTGCTCGATTTCGGCGAGACGATCGTGCGGCTGCCATTTCATCCATCCGGCATTCGCGAACTGGCGCGAGAGGCCGATGTGCTGGCCGCGTTGCGCCCGCATTTGCCGCCGCTTGTGCCTGTCCTGGAACTGCGTGACGTCGGCGCTCATGTCGTCTCCATGCACCGCAAACTCGCGGGCGAACCGATAACCGATCCCGGCATGCTGCCCGGCGAAGAGCAGAGATCTTTTGCGCGGGATCTGGCCGCTTTCCTGGCGGCATTGCATGCGCTGCCGGTCTCGCTCCTGCCCGACGTTGAAGCCGTCGATCCGCTGGCCGAATGGCATGAATTGCTGCGACAATGCGAAGACCATGCCTTCCCGCTGCTGCCGGCGGATGTCGTCGCGGACATCAGGCAACGGTTCAGTGCCTTCCTGTCCGGTTCCGGCATGGCTGCCCGGGCGATTATCCATGGCGATTTCGGCGCCGGCAACATCCTGGTCCATGACGGCCGGCTCTCGGGCGTGATCGATTTCGCAGGCTGCGGCATCGGCGATCCAGCCTATGATTTCGCAAGCCTGGCCGCGGGCTTCGGCGACGACTTCGTCACCCTGGTCGAACGGCACATGCCGATATCCCAGCCGATGCACGAGCGCATGGCCTTCTATCGCGGCACGTTCCCGCTGCTGGACGTTCTGTTTGGTGTCGAACAGGGCGACGACGATGCGCTGCAGGCGGGATTGCAAAGCTTGACGGGCCGGACTGACGGGTGAATTGAGCTCACCAACACGCGCATCGATCCGACATGATGGGCGGCTTGCAAGAAATCCCTAATCGAACGCGATCGCCTGCAGCGCGCCGCCATTCTTCTTCAGCCAGGCCTTGCAACGCTCGGTGTCGGGGCACAGCTCTGCGCACAGCTTCCAGAATTTCGGGCCGTGGTTCATCTCTTTCAGATGCGCCACCTCATGCGCCACCAGATAGTTTATCACCGGTGGCGGCGCCATCATGATGCGCCACGAGAAGGACAGGTTGCCGTCCGCGGTGCAGGAGCCCCAACGGCTCGACGTGTCCTTGAAGCGAATGCTTTTCGCTTTGCGACCGATCGCGCCGGTGTGGCGCTGCACCAGCACTTCGATATCGCGCTTGGCCTCTCGTTTCAGGAAATCGGCGACACGGCGCGGCAAATGCAGCCGGTCGCCATGAATGGTGAGTGTCGGACCGGTCTCGTCTGCACCGACCACGACGGTGCCGCGCTTGCCCGGCTCGTGCACGACCAGATGCGGGACACCGCGCAGCGGGATCTTGATGCCCGGCCGCACCTGCGGCCGGTCCGGAACCTTGGCCAGCCGCTGTTCGAGCCAGCCCTGGTGGCGGCTGAGGAACCTTTCGACCTCGCCCTGGCGCAGCCCTGGCGGCACCGTGATGCGCAAGCCCTGCCCGCCGGCATCGATCCGCAGCGTCAGGCGCCGCGCGCGTTCGTTCTCCACGATCCGGAGCGGCAGCGTCCGCCCGGCCACATGGTGCTCGCGCTCCTCGACCGGGGCGGGCCTGGGCTTGGTCAGGTTGCGGAAGAAGGCGAAGGACATATGAGGAACATAAGCGATTCGAGGAAATCTGTAGCGGTCTTCGCGGCGATGTGATTGCCGCCGGATGACGATTTGATTGTTTCGGCGAGCTGGGGCGGGTCTCCGAAACGACAGCGGCGCCGCTTTTGGCGACGCCGCTGGAACTCATGCTGATCGCATCGATCAGTCGTCGAGCAGGTTCGTGCCCTTGCCCTTGGCGGGCTTGGTGGTGGCCGGCGCGGTCGGCTTGTTGCGCTGGGCCATGAAGCGGTCGAACTCTTCCTGGTCCTTGGCGCGGCGCAGCTCGCGGGCATAGTCATCGAATTCGGACAGCGCTTCATCGAGCTTGCGGCGCTCTTCGGCAAGACGCTCCAGTTCCTTGTCGCGCCAGTCGTCGAAGGCGACATTGCCGGTGCGGGCGGAGGCATGGCCCCAGCGATGCGCCTTGTCGGCGCCACGCCGGCAGCCGGCGAAGATGCCATCGGTGGCCTTGTTGACGTCGCGCTTGAAGCCGTCGAGCCGGTCGCCCCAGATGATGTAGGCGAGCATGGCGAGGCCCAGCGGCCAGAACACCACGAAGCCAAGAACCATCAGCGCGATGGTTGCCGGCGTCCAGGCCGGGCGGATCAATGCAGTCGTGTTCATTTCTCCCGTTCCTTCGGTTAAGCATTTGCAGCCAAGTGACATCACTTGGCGTCGCACAATGCGGCGAAACCAAAACCTGGAGCGTTTCCGCGTTTCCGTGAAGAACGGAAACGCTCCATAGGCAGCCAAGCACGGCTGCTCCCGATCGAAGTGGGAAGGGTTGCCCCCTTGTTCAAGCACAAACGCCTGGGTGCCAGGGCAACCGCCTGTAAAGCCTAGCGATTTTTTGCGTGATCGAGCACGACCACGATCATTCCGGCGACCAGACCCCAGAACGCGGCGCCAACGCCGAACAGGGTCAAGCCCGAGGCGGTGACGACAAAAGCCGTCGTTGCCGCCATGCGTTCATGCTCGTCCTTCAGTGAGATGGTCAGTGCGTTGGTGAATGGCCCGAGCAAGGCAAGGCCCGCGACCAGCACGATCAGGCTTTGCGGCAACACTGCGAAGATCGCCACCAGCGAGGCGCCGAAGATCGCGAACACGACATAGGCGAGTGCATAGAATGGCCCGGTCTTCCAGCGCTCGGCAGGGTCGGGGTGCACGTCAGGTCCGGTGCAGATCGCTGCCGAGATCGCGGCCAGATTGGAGGTCGACGCGCCAAATGGCGCAAGCAGGAAGGATACCAGCCCGGTGAAGCTGATCAACGGACCGGGCTCGGGATTGTAGCCGGCGGCCCGTAGCACGGCGAGACCGGAAAGGTTCTGAGAGGCCATGGTGACGAGATAGAGCGGCAGTGCCAGCCCGATCGCCGCCTTGGCGGTGAAGACCGGTGCGATCAGTGTCAGCGTCGAAAGCTCCGGCGCCGGCAGGCTGCCGACGCGGCCGGTGAGGAAAGCGGCAAGCCCGCCGCCAATCAGCACCGCCAGCACAGACAGCGCCGGGTTCCACAGGCGGATCAGGAAGAAGGCCGCGATCAGCGGCAGCACCAGCCAGGGATCGACCGGAATGGTCCTGACGGCGTTGAGCGCGAAGGTGACGAGAATGCCGGCCAGCATGCCCGACGCCACCGAGGCCGGGATCTTCGAAATCAGCTGGGTCAGCGGCTTGAGCAGGCCGGTCAGCACCAGCAGCGCGCCGGCGATCAGGAAGGCGCCGACGGCTTCGCCGATCGGGAAACCGCTCGACGCCGCGATCAGCGCCGCGCCCGGTGTCGACCAGGCACTGATGATCGGCATCCTGGTGCGCCAGGACAGCCACGCCGTTTCCACCGCCATGGCGATGCACAGCGCGGTGACCCAGCTTGCCGTCTGCAGCTGCGTGGCGCCAACGGCATTGGCGGCCGCGATGATGATGGCGAGTGTGCCGCCAAAACCGACGATCGCGGCGACGAAGGCCGATATCGGAATGGAGATGCGCATCAGCCGGCCCGCTTGACCAGGGTTTCGACGGCGCGCTGCAGCAACTCCAAGTCCTGCGGGCGTGACAGCCGATGGTCGCCTTCCGGTACCAGAGACAGCGTGACGTCGTCGGAGGGCAGGTGGCTGACCAGCTTGAGCGCATGGGTGTGCGGCACGTCGGGATCGGCAAGGCCCTGGATGACATGGACAGGGCAATGCGTGTCGATCGGGTCGGTCATGACGAGGTTGTCGCGGCCATCCTCGATCAGGGCGCGCGTGTAGATGTAAGGCTGGTCGGAATAGTCGGACGGCTCGGCGAAGAAGCCGTTCTCGGCAAGATCGCGGCGCTGTGCATCGGTCAATGTCGGTTCGATCAGTTCGGCGGTGAAGTCGGGCGCTGGTGCGAGCAGCACCAGTCCGGCGACACGATCGTCGCCGGCCTTGCGCAGTTCCTGCACCATGCGCAGCGCGATCCAGGCGCCCATCGAGGAACCGACCAGGATCTGTTTGCCGGCGGCGTATCGGCGAAAGACGGCCAGGCTCTGGGCAAGCCAGGTCGAGATCGTGCCGTCATTGAAGTCACCGCCGGATTCGCCGTGCCCGGAATAGTCGTGGCGCAGGAAGGCGTGGCCGTTCCTGTGGGCCCAGTCGGCGAGCGTCTCGGCCTTGGTGCCCAGCATGTCGGACTTGTAACCACCAAGCCAGGCCAGGCCCGGAGCCTTGCCGGCCTGATGGCGGACGGCGATGGATGTGCCGTCGACATCGAGAAAGTCGGGAGCGGTTGGCTGCATGGTGCGGTTCCTAAGGCATCGCTCGACCAGGAGCGATGCGCAGCTTCAACTGTTTTGAGCCGGCGTATCCCTTCGACGCGCCCGCTCGAGGTTGCGCTTCTTGGCATGGCCTGGACGCAGCGAAAAGAGCGCTGTTCAGTTCTTTGCTTGGTTCAGAAAGCAACAGTAGGACTAATTTGCCTGAACAGGTGATTTGTTGTCGCGCCTGTGCTATTGACTCGCGCCGCGCGGTCACCACATTGACGCGCCAAAGCAAATTTTGAACTGAATTCCAGAACGCCAACGGCTCGAGGAGACCACGACAATTCGCAGACCTTTCAAAGCAGCGGCGCCCACGAAGGATGGCCCGCGCGCAAACCGGGATATCCGCGTCCCCCGCGTCCAGCTTATCGACGCAGAAGGCAAGAACCGCGGTGACGTTTCCATCAACGAAGCATTGCAGCTGGCTGAGGAAGCGGGGCTGGATCTGGTCGAGATCTCGCCCAACGCCGTCCCGCCGGTCACCAAGATCCTCGACCTCGGCAAGCTGAAATACGCCAACCAGAAGAAGGCCGCCGAGGCCCGCAAGAACCAGCGCGTCATCGAGATCAAGGAGATCAAGATGCGCCCCAACATCGACAGCCACGACTACGACGTGAAGATGCGCGCCGTGCGCCGCTTCTTCGAGGAAGGCGACAAGGTCAAGCTGACGCTGCGTTTCCGTGGCCGCGAAATGGCGCATATGGAACTCGGCATGCAGCTTCTCAACAAGGTGCGTGAGGAAGTCGCCACCATCGCCAAGGTTGAGGCGGAGCCGAAGCTTGAAGGCCGCCAGATGATGATGGTGCTGGCGCCGCGTTGATCGTGGCCGAGCCAGCCGGATTCGGACGAAGGCGCCCCGTCGAAAGCGGGGCGCCTTTTTCCTGCCTCAACTCGGTGATTTGTCGCCTTGCATGCGACGCTCAGCGACGATCGGACCTCTGAACATGAACAACAAAATTGCCGAGACGGACGCCCGGCGCGCGCTCGGCACCTATCAATCTCTCCGGCGCCTGGTCCTGGCCATCCTCATCATTGCGATGTTTGCGGCGCTGCTGTTCGGGGAGGCAGTCTATCCGCCTGAAACCTTCGTCCACGAAAGCGTGGAGATGGTCGGCGTGCTGATGATCTTCCTCGGCATCATAGGGCGCCTGTGGTCGACGCTGTACATCGGCGGGCGCAAGTCGCACGAGGTCGTCACCGGTGGGCCGTATTCGATAACCCGCAACCCGCTTTATGTCTTCTCGACGCTGGCCGCCGCCGGCGTCGGCGCACAGATGGGCTCGATCGTCGCCACTGTCGGCTTCGGCCTGCTCTGCGCCTTGGCGTTCCACATCGTCATCCTGCGCGAAGAGCGTTTTCTCTCTGCGGAACTCGGCGCGCCCTACAGGGACTATCTCGCGCGCGTGCCACGCTTCATTCCCAAGCTTTCGCTCTATGAGGAAGGCGATACCGGCTCCTTCCGTCCGCGCCTCCTGCTCAACACCCTGCTCGACGGCCTGGTCTTCCTGATCGCCATGCCGATCTTCGAACTGATCGAGAACGCGCAAGGGTCCGGCGCGCTGCCGATCCTTTTCCGGTTGCCCTGACCGCCACGATTTCTCCGCAAACAGATCGGGTAAATTCCACAAACGCACCCGACAAATTCCGCAAACGAATCCGACAAAACCCGATCGCAGTTCTGCGGTCGGGTTTTCTTTCATGCCCACGATCCCATCATCCGAGGCGCTCGAAGCATTGGGGCGCTATCAGCGGCGACGGCGCGGCGGGCTCGCCGTGCTGATTGCTGCCTTTTTCGGGCTCATTGCCTTCAGCGGCTCGTTGCATGACGAGCTCGCGCATGAGCGGATCGAATCGACAGGGCTCGTCTTGATCCTGGTCGGTATCGGCGGCCGGCTCTGGTCGATCCTCTACATCGGCGGGCGCAAATCCGCGGAGCTGGTTTCGACGGGTCCTTATTCGATCATGCGCAACCCGTTGTATTTCTTCTCGACGATCGCCGCTGCCGGCATCGGCGCCCAGACCGGCAGTGTGGTGGTGACGATCGCCTCCGCGCTGCTCTGCGCGGCCGTGTTCCACATCGTTGCACTGCGGGAAGAGCGTTATCTGAAGAGCGTGCTCGGCGCGCCCTACGAGGACTATCTGCGGCGCGTGCCGCGTTTTCTGCCAAACCCGTTCCTCTACCGGGATCAGGCCGAGGTGACGTTCACCACGCGCGTCTTCAATCTCACCTTGCGCGACGGGCTGGTGTTCCTGGCAGCCATCCCCTTCTTCGAGCTGATCGAGGAAGGCCAGGAGAACGGGCTGGTACCGATCCTGTTCTGGCTGTATTGACGCTGCAACACCGGCAGGGATTGCACACCCGCCATCTTTGCAGTATAGGGCCGCGTTCCAGAAAAACCGCCCGGCAGGGCATGCCGTGGCGGTTTAACTTGCTTTCCAGGCTTTGGTCGGCCCGGAAACAACAACAAGAAGGCTTAAAGCCTTCGCATAGGAGTAGCAAAATGCCCAAGATGAAGACCAAGTCCGCCGCCAAAAAGCGGTTCAAGATCACTGCGACCGGTAAGGTCCTGTCGGCTGCGGCCGGCAAGCGTCACGGCATGATCAAGCGCAGCAACAAGTTCATTCGCGATGCCCGCGGCACGATGGTTCTGGCTGAACCGGATGGCAAGAAGGTCATCAAGAACTTCCTTCCGAACGGCCTCTGAGCCGGCTGCGCCCCAATTTAAGGAGATCATGACATGGCACGCGTAAAGAGAGGCGTTACCGCCCACGCCAAGCACAAGAAGGTCCTGAAAGCCGCCAAGGGTTTCTACGGCCGTCGCAAGAACACCATCCGCATCGCCAAGCAGGCGGTCGAGAAGTCGCTGCAGTACGCCTATCGCGACCGCAAGGCGCGCAAGCGTAACTTCCGCGCGCTCTGGGTACAGCGCATCAACGCCGCTGTCCGCGAGCACGGCCTGACCTATGGCCGCTTCATCGACGGCCTCAACAAGGCTGGTATCGAGATCGACCGCAAGGTCCTGTCCGACATGGCTATCCACGAGCCGCAGGCTTTCGCCGTGCTCGTAGGCAAGGCCAAGGTCGCGCTCGAATATCTGAAGAACACCACCCCGAATGCTTTTGAAAGCGCTGTCGCCTAAGCCAGCGTCTTCCCAAGCTTTTCGAAATCTGATTTGGGAAACCCGCGCTGGCTCGGCCGGCGCGGGTTTTTCTTATGCCGCGCTCAAAAGCAACCAAATGGCTATCGGCAGATCGCTGCCGCGTAGCCCCGATCGAAAGAGTTTTATCGTGAACGCCAACGCTGGAAATCTCGAAGTCCTGGAGAGCGCGCTGCTTGCCGACATTGCAGCTTCTGCCGACGAGCAGGCCATCGAGGCCGTGCGCATCGCCGCCCTCGGCAAGAAGGGCTCTGTCTCGGAGCTGTTGAAGACGCTGGGCGCGATGACCGCCGAGGAACGCCAGGTCCAGGGCCCCGCGATCAACGGGCTGAAGAACCGCGTCACCGAGGCTCTTGCCACCCGCAAGGCCGAACTGAAGAATGCTGCCGTCGCCGCCCGACTCGTTGCCGAGACGGTCGACGTCACGCTGCCGGTGCGCCAGTCGCCGGCCGAGCGCGGCCGCATCCACCCCATCAGCCAGGTCATCGACGAGATCGCCGCCATCTTCGGCGATATGGGCTTCGCCATCGCCGAAGGTCCGGATATCGAGACCGACCATTACAACTTCACCGCGCTCAACTTCCCTGTCGGCCACCCGGCGCGCGAGATGCACGACACGTTTTTCCTGCAGGCGGCCGAGGGCAACGAAGCCAGGCTGCTGCGCACCCACACCTCGCCGGTGCAGATCCGCACCATGGAGGTGCAGAAGCCGCCGATCCGCATCGTCATTCCGGGCAAGACCTACCGCATGGATTCGGACGCGACCCATACGCCGATGTTCCACCAGCTCGAAGGGCTGGTCATCGACCGCACGGCCAACGTCGCCAACATGCGCTGGGTGCTGGAAGAGTTCTGCAAGGCGTTCTTTGAAGTGCCGAGCCTGAAGATGCGCTTCCGGCCGTCCTTCTTCCCGTTCACGGAACCGAGCCTCGAAGTCGACATCCAGTGCGACCGTTCGCGGCCGGGTGAAGTGCGCTTCGGCGAAGGCAACGACTGGATGGAGATCCTCGGCTGCGGCATGGTGCATCCCAATGTGCTGCGCGCCGGCGGGCTCGATCCCGACGAATACCAGGGCTTCGCCTGGGGCATGGGCATCGACCGCATCGCCATGCTGAAATACGGCATGCCGGACCTGCGCGCCTTCTTCGACGCCGATGTGCGCTGGCTGTCGCATTACGGCTTCCGCCCGCTCGACATGCCGACGCTGTTCGGTGGCCTCAGCACCTGATGATGAAGACGGTTGAAGACACACCGCTTGGCCGTTTCCAGATCGACTGGGGCATCGCCGAGCCGACGACCGAACTGGGGAGCATCGTTTCCCGGAACGATGAGCCGCGTGCGTTGACCTTTGGCGACCCGCTCTACCCGAATGAGACCAAGACCTTGGGCGTGTATCGCAACGATGCTAGCGGCGAATGGCTACTTCTCGCCGAGATCACGCCTGGTGTCTGGGCACTTGGACGGCAAGTCGGCGACCCCGCAGTGACCTTTGCTTTCGGCGACAGTCCGGAACTGCAGGACGAACTGCTGGCGCTGGTGCTGGCAGGCCGCAAGACCGCGACCTGCGGGGCACTGCGTGACTTCGGCGATCACGAGCCGGTGCCGCAGGTCGGACGGCGCGATGTCGTGCTCGATGGCCTGGGCCGCCGTGCCGCGGTCATCGAGACGCTGTCGATCGAGATGAAGCGCTTCGACGAGGTCGATGCCGCCTTTGCGCGCGAAGAGGGCGAAGGCGACCTGTCCTACGATTACTGGCGAGAGGCGCACGAAGCCTATTTCGGCCGCAACGGCGGTTATTCGCCTGACATGATTCTGGTTTGCGAGCGTTTCCGGCTGGTGGAAGTGCTCGACCGCAACAATACGAAACGAGTGAACCCATGAAATTCACCCTCTCCTGGCTCAAGGATCATCTCGAAACCGATGCCACGCTGGACGAGATCGTCGAGCGTCTGACCTCGATTGGCCTCGAGGTCGAAGCGGTCGACGACAAGGCGGCGCTCAAGCCCTTCGTCATCGCCAGGGTGCTGACGGCTGCCAGGCATCCGGACGCCGACAAGCTGCAGGTGCTGAGCGTCGACATCGGCTCCGGTACGCCGGTTCAGGTCGTCTGCGGTGCGCCGAACGCGCGTGCCGGTCTCATTGGCGCCTTCGCGGCGCCAGGCACCTATGTGCCCGGCATCGACGTCACCCTCTCGGTCGGCAAGATCCGCGGTGTCGAAAGCCATGGCATGATGTGTTCCGAGCGCGAGCTCGAACTGTCGGACGAGCACAACGGCATCATCGATCTGCCACAGGATGCGCCGGTCGGCACCTCCTTCGCGGCCTATGCCCATCTCGACGATCCGGTCATCGAGATCAACCTGACGCCGAACCATCCGGAAGCCACCGGCGTCTACGGCATCGCGCGCGATCTTGCTGCATCGGGGCTCGGCAGACTGAAGACCGCACCGGTCGAACCGGTCGCCGGCAAGGGCGCCACCCCGGTCAAGGTCAGGATCGAAGCGCCGGATCTCTGCCGTGTCTTCGCGCTCAGGCTGGTGCGCAACGTCAAGAACGGCCCGTCGCCGAAATGGCTGCAGCAGCGGCTGATGGCGATCGGCTTGCGGCCGATCAACGCCCTGGTCGACATGACCAACTACATCACCTTCGATCGCGGCCGGCCGCTGCACGTCTTCGACGCCGCCAAGGTTGCGGGTAATCTGGTGGTCCGCCGCGGCAAGGAAGGCGAAAGCGTGCTGGCGCTCGACGGTCGTACCTATTCGGTGACCCCGGACATGTGTGTCATCGCCGACGACAATGGCGTCGAATCCATCGCCGGCGTCATGGGTGGCGAACATTCAGGCTGTGACGAGAACACCACCGACGTGCTGATCGAGGCTGCCGTCTGGGAGCCGCTGACCGTCGCCCGCACCGGTCGCACGCTCGGCATCATCACCGACGCGCGCTACCGCAACGAGCGTGGCATCGATCCGGTCTTCAACACTCCGGGCATCGAGCTTGCCACGCGCATGGTGCTCGACCTGTGCGGCGGCGAGCCGGCCGAGATCGAAGTGTCCGGCGAGACCGGCTTCACGCCGAAGGTCGTCTCCTTCCCGGTGTCCGAGGTCAGGCGCCTGACCGGTATCGATGTGCCGAAGGCGGAAAGCCTCGACATCCTGACCCGCCTCGGTTTCGTGGTGAAAGGCGACGGCGACGTGGTTGAGGTCGCGGTGCCGTCCTGGCGCCCCGACGTCGACGGCAAGGCCGACCTGGTAGAAGAGGTGATGCGCATCCACGGCGTCGACGAGATCCGGCCGCAGCCGCTGTCCAGCCATGGCGTCGTCAACGGCAAGATCCTGACCACGCTGCAGATCCGCACCCGCGCAGCTAAGCGTGCGCTGGCCGTGCGTGGCATGATGGAAGCCGTGACCTGGTCGTTCATCCCGGCCAGGCACGCCGAGCTGTTCGGCGGCGGCCAGAAGCACCTGAAGCTGGCGAACCCGATCGCTGCCGACATGTCCGACATGCGGCCGTCGCTGCTGCCCGGCCTTGTCGCGGCAGCGCAGCGCAATGCCGATCGCGGTTTTGGCGATGTGGCTCTGTTCGAGGTGTCCGGCACCTATGAAGGCGATACGCCCGAAACGCAGCGCCGTGTCGCCGCCGGCGTGCGTCGCGGCACCGCCAAGCTCGACGGTTCCGGCCGCCACTGGGCCGGCAACGCCCAGGGCGTCGGCGTGTTCGATGCCAAGGCCGACGCCATCGCGGTGCTCGAAGCCTGCGGCGCACCGGTCGATCGGCTGCAGATCGAGACGGGCGCGCCGTCCTGGTACCACCCGGGTCGCTCCGGCGTCATCAAGCTCGGCCCAAAGGTGGTGCTCGGCCATTTCGGTGAGTTCCACCCCACGGCGCTGGAGGTGCTCGATGCGTCCGGTCCGCTCTGCGGCTTCGAGGTGTTCGTCGACGCCATTCCAGAGCCAAAGGCCAAACCGACCCGCACCAAGCCGAAACTGGAACTCTCGGCCTTCCAGGCCGTGAAGCGCGATTTCGCCTTTGTCGTCGACAAGGCGGTCGAGGCCGGCACGCTGACGCGCGCTGCCCTCGCCGCCGACAAGAAGCTGATCACCGGCGTTTCCGTCTTCGACGTTTTCGAAGGGGCAGCGCTCGGTGCCGGCAAGAAGTCGATCGCCATTGAGATTGCGATCCAGCCGGTGGAAAAGACGCTGACCGACGAGGATTTCGAAGCGCTGGCCAGGCGCGTGGTCGAAAACGTCGCCAAGCAGACCGGCGGCGTGCTGCGGACTTAACATCTTGCCCTGGATGTTGACGCATCCGGGGCGTCTCAATCGCCGGCGTGGCCCATCCGGGCCACATGACCGTCTGTATGGGAGATAGCAACGATGCCGGCGATCCGTACCACGCGACTTCCCGCCGGCGTCGATGTTCCGGTGCTCGGCCAGGGCACCTGGTACATGGGCGAGGACAGGCGCCGCGCCGCCGATGAGGTGGCGGCGCTGCGGCTTGGGCTCGATCTCGGCATGTCGTTGATCGATACCGCCGAGATGTATGCTTCGGGTGGCGCCGAGGAGGTGGTGCGCGAGGCCATCGCCGGTCGCCGCGACGAGGTCTTCCTGGTCTCCAAGGTGCTGCCGTCGAATGCCTCGCGCCAGCGCACCATTTCGGCCTGCGAGAGCAGCCTGAAGCGGCTGGGCACGGACCATATCGATCTCTACCTGCTGCATTGGCGTGGCGGCGTGCCGCTGGCCGAGACGGTCGAGGCCTTCGAGGCACTCATGGCTGCCGGCAAGATCGGCCACTGGGGCGTCAGCAATTTCGACGTCGACGACATGCAGGAACTGACGCGTGTCTCCAACGGCGTCCAGACCAACCAGGTGCTCTACAATCTGGAAAGCCGCGGCATCGAGTTCGATCTTTTGCCGGCTTCGCAGCGGGCCGGCATTCCGGTCATGGCTTATTCGCCAATCGGGCAGGGCGGCTTCGCAGGCGATGACAGGCTTGCCGCGATCGCCGGGCGGCACGGTGTCAGCACCACGCAGGTGGCGCTGGCCTGGGTGCTGCGCCACGAGGGTGTCATCGCCATTCCGAAAGCGGTGAGGCCCGAACATGTCCGCGCCAATCGCGCCGCTGCCGATCTCGTGCTGACCAAGGCGGATCTCGCCGAACTCGACGCGGTCTTTTCGCCGCCGCGTCGCAAGGTGCCGCTGGAGATGATCTGAGAGCAGGGTTGAACGCGAGCGCTTGGGTGCGTCCTTCGAGGCTCGCCGGCAAGTTTTGCATGAATTTTCGAGCGCCTTGCGGGCTCGCGCCTCAGGATGAGGGCCGTTGTACAACCGCGCTCAGGTTCCGAGACGCATCAGAACTGGCGCCCTGGCACCCAACGGCCCTCATCCTGAGGTGCGAGCCCGCGAGCCGGTGGAAACTAAGCGCGATCATAGCCGGGCGAGCCTCGAAGGACGCACCGCAAACCTGGAAATGTCGCTGTCGCCTCTGCCTTTTCCATGTACCGGCTCTTGCAAAGCGCGTCGGCATTTCCCACATCCCGTGCGCGGACCGGGCCCCTCTGACGTCTATGCAAGACGTGATGTCGGACCGCTGAATTGGGCCCGCTTTGCATTTTCACCGGAGCGGGTTGTGGGAGAAGGACCCGATGATCTCTGGCAAGACACGTTCATTTGCATTGTTGGCCACGCTTCTGATGGCGTTCACGCTGGTGTCGACCGATTTCGCCGACGCCCGGCGCGGCGGCAGCTTTGGCAGCCGCGGCACGCGCACTTTCCAGTCGGCGCCGCCGACACGCACCGCGCCGGCCCCGACCGCTCCGGTCGAACGCTCGATGACACCGAACACCGGACCGACCGCGACGACGCGGCAGCAGCAGCCTGGCATGGCGCAGCAGCAGCGCCCCGGGCTGTTCAGCGGTCTCGGTGGCGGCCTGATGCGCGGCATCCTGATCGGCGGTCTGCTTGGCGTCCTGTTCGGCTACGGTTTCGGCGGCATGGCCGGCGCGCTTGGTTTCATCGTGCAGCTTCTGCTGGTCGGCCTTGTCGTGATGCTGGCGCTGCGCTTCTTCCGCTCGCGCCAGGCGCCGGCAACGGCGACGGCCAGCGGTCCGGCCGCCGGCGGGCCTGGCGAGATGTTCGGACGCATGGCCAATCGCGACGCTGTCGAGGATGAGCGCCCGGCCGGCAATGGCCGTGCGGGTTCGTTTGGCATCCCGGGATTTGGTACCCAGGCGGCTCCGGCCTCGCAGGACATCGAGCTCGGCAAGGAAGACCTCGACCGGTTCGAGCGCATGCTGGACGAAGTCCAGACCGCTTTCGCCAAGGAAGACCATGCCGGCCTGCGTCGCCTGTCGACGCCCGAAATGGTGTCCTACTTCTCGGAAGAGCTGGCCGACAATGCACAGAACGGCCTTCGCAACGACGTTGCCGACGTGCATCTGGTGCAGGCCGACATCGCCGAAGCCTGGCGTGAAGACAACCAGGACTACGCCACGGCGGCCTTCCGCTATGAGTCGATCGACGTGATGCGCGACCGCAAGACCGGCAAGGTGGTCGAGGGCGACGAGAGGCTCAGCGAGACGACCGAGCTCTGGACCTTCACCCGCCCGCGCGGCGGCGACTGGAAGCTGTCGGCGATCCAGGAAGCGTCTGCTTGATACCAGAGGTCCGGATGTTGATACATCCGGACGCCTCAAGTTCGGAAATGGCCCGCGAAACCTCGCGGGCCATTTCCGTTTCAACGGGACGGCGCGTTGCTCAAACTGGCGAATCGCCGTCTTCTCGGCTCATGCATCACCTGCGCCATTCCGGCCTGCCCTTTGCCGATCAGGCAGCTGCTCTCAAGACGATTCTGCGGGCCGACCCTATCGTCTGGAAAGCGCTCGAGCTTGCCCGCGACCTGACCCTGCCGGACGGAATGGTCGTCTCGGGCGCGATCTATAACAGCGTCTGGAACAGCCTGACCGGCAAGCCGTCGGGCCATGGCATCAAGGACATCGACCTCTTCTACTGTGACGGCGCCGACCTCTCCTACGAGGCGGAGGATGCCGTCATCCGGCGCGCGGCCGCGCATTTCGAATGCCTGCCGCTGCCAGTGGAAGTGCGCAACCAGGCCCGCGTGCATCTCTGGTATCCAGACCGGTTCGGCCGCATTTGCCCGGCCTATCGCTCCAGCGCCGAGGCGCTCGGCTATTTCGCCTCGCGTACGCATGCCGTGGGCGTTCGGCTGACGGTGGCAAATGATATCGACGTCATCGCTCCGTTCGGCCTCGACGATATCTTTTCCTTCCGCATCACACCGAACAGGGTGATGGACAATCGCGAAACCCACGAGGCCAAGGGTGAACGTGCCGTGCGGTTGTGGCCGCAGATCACGGTCGAGCACTGGTAAGCAGCGAAAGGCACACGATGCGCATCCTTCTCATTCTTGGCGCTCTTGTCGTTGGAACGATCGCCGGGATTTACCTGTTCGGGATGATCTGGCGAACCACCGCTCCAGACGGAGAAGTGGCGATGATCGTAGGAGGGGCCACGCCAGTGCTCCTCGGGGCGTGGGCGTTTCTCGGCACAAAGAGCGCCGACGGCCACAGGCCAAGCCTCGGCAATGTACGGACCTGGTTCGCTCTTCTGGGGATCGTCGCGGCAGCCGCAGGGCTCTTTGTGCTGCTGGTAGCAGCCCTCTTCCTGATGGTTCAGCGCGGTTAGTGTGGCCTCGGATCACGGACGAGCCTCGGTGAAAGCTGGTCCTTCCCCCACAAGGGGAGAAGGAAAGACCGGGCCGATTGCTGCAGATCAGCCGTTGACCCGAGCCAGCGCTTCTTCCGTGTAGCGCTTGCCGATCACCTTGTCGGGAGACAGCGCGTTGCCGATCTCGGCGACTTCTGCGCTGGTCAGCTTGATTGCAGCCGCTCCTGTATTCTGCTCCAGGTGATGGATCTTGCGGGCGCCGGGGATCGGCACGATGAAGTCGCCCTGGTGCAGCACCCAGGCCAAGGCAAGCTGGGCGGCCGTCACGGCTTTTTCCTTCGCGAAGCGTTCCAGCACGGCCACGACCTTGGCATTGGCGTCCAGCGCCTCGGGCTGGAAGCGCGGCAAGGTATGACGCCAGTCATCGGCGCCAAGCTGCTCCGGCTTGCTGATCGTGCCGGTCAGCAGGCCGCGTCCGAGCGGGCTGTAGGGCACGAAGCCGATGCCGAGTTCACGGCAGACATCGAAGATCTCTTCTTCCGGATCACGGCTCCACAGCGAGTATTCGCTCTGTACGGCGGCAATCGGATGCACGGCATGGGCACGTCGCAGTGTTGCCGCGCTCACTTCCGAAAGGCCGAGTGCGCGCACCTTGCCTTCCTTGACCAGTTCCGCCATCGCGCCGACCGTGTCCTCGATCGCCACATCGGGATCGACCCGATGCTGGTAGAACAGATCGATGACGTCGGTGTCCAACCGGCGCAGCGATGCCTCGGCGACGGCTTTGACATGCTCGGGCCGGCTGTCGACGCCGATCATGCGCTCCGTGCCGCTGCCCTGTTCGGAGATCTTGAAGCCGAACTTGGTGGCGATGGTCACATGATCGCGCACCGGCTTCAGCGCCTTGCCGACCAGGATCTCATTGTCGAAGGGACCGTAGACTTCCGCGGTGTCGAAGAAGTCGACGCCGATGTCGACGGCATGCCGCAGCGTACGGATCGCTTCCGCTTCCTCCTGGCCGCCATAGGCAAAGCTCATGCCCATGCAGCCGAGGCCGACTGGAAAGACTGAGAGTTCGGTTCCGAGTTTGCGCTTTTGCATCGCGATGCTCCTTGGTCTCGATGGTTGCGATGCGAGAGAGATAGCGCCTTGCCTTGTGTTCGATAATTGTCTCATAACTGCACGAGCTATTCTAAAAGTTAGAACAATGGATCGAAGCCATCTTGCCCAACTTGCCGTGCTTGCCGCCGTGGCGGACAGGGGAAGTTTCCGCGGCGCCGCGCGCGACCTGGCGATTGCGCCTTCGGCGGTCAGCCATGCCGTGTCCAGCCTGGAAGCCCGTCTCGGCGTGCGCTTGCTGGCGCGCAGCACGCGCTCGGTCGCGCCGACAGAAGAGGGTGCCCGGCTGCTCGAACGCTTGCGTCCGGCCCTGTCCGAGATCGACCTGGCATTGGAAGCAGCGGTCGAGGCCAGGGACCGTCCCGCCGGCAATCTGCGGCTGACCGTTCCGCGCACCGCGCTGAACCTCGTGCTGGCGCCGAAGCTCGGGGCCTTCGCCAAGGCCTATCCCGAGATCGTGCTCGACATCGTCATAGAAGACCGTTTCACCGATGTGGTCGAGGGTGGCTTCGATGCCGGCGTGCGGCTTGGAGAGAGCCTGCAGCAGGACATGGTTGCCGTGCGCATCGGTCCGCAGATCCGCAGTGCCGTGGTTGGTGCGCCGTCCTACTTCGCCAGGATGCCGAAGCCGAAACATCCACGCGACCTCGTCGGCCATCGCTGCATCCGCTTCCGCTTCTCGAGCGGGGTGCTCTATCGCTGGGAGTTCGAGAAAGATGGCGAGGAGATCGAACTGCCGGTGCAAGGGCCGCTGATCCTCGGCGTCGATGGTGCGATCGTCCGCGCCGCCGTCGATGGCGCCGGTCTTGCCTTCGTCTTCGAGGAGTATGTCGCGCAGCCGCTGGCCTCGGGGAGTCTGGTGCGGGTGTTGGAAGACTGGTGCCCATCTTTCGAGGGTTTCTCGATCTACTACCCGAGCCGGCGCCAGATGCGACCGGCTCTGCGCGCCTTCGTCGATTTCTTCCGCTGGCGTGACCGGGATGATTGACCGCGCCGTGGTCGTTCATCCGTCATGGCATTCCCGATCAGGAACACTCACACCCGCTATGGCTGGATCGCGATCCTGCTGCATTGGCTGATCGCTCCTTTGCTCATCGGCCAGATCGTGCTTGGCCTCGCCATGGTTCGGGTAGCCAGCCAGCGCACGGCCTTCGAGCTCATCCAGTTGCACAAGTCCCTCGGCTTCCTGCTGCTGGGTCTTGTCGTGCTGCGGGTCGGCTGGCGGCTGGCCAATGCCGCACCGCGACTTCCAGCCGGAACCGGGCGTCTGGAAAGGCGGGCAGCGCCGGCCGCCCATGTCGCGCTCTATGCGCTGCAACTTCTCCTGCCGCTCACCGGCTGGGCGCTGGTGTCGGCTTCCGTTCTCGAAATCCCAAGCATGCCGTTCGACCTGTTCGTGATGCCCAACCTGCCTGTTGCGGTCTCGGACCGGGGTGAAGCCTGGTGGCGGGCAGCGCACGCCTATCTGGCCTACGTGGCCATTGCGCTGGTGGCAGTGCATGTGCTGGCTGCCTTGCGGCATCATTTCCGGCTGGGAGACAACGTGCTTGCCCGCATGATCTCACCTTCACGCCAGCGTGATGACACTGAACCGGAATAGACGCCCTGCATGATGCGTTGATCCAGCGAGTACCGCACTCAGCCGGAAAGCTCCGATGTCGTTTCGCCGTCTCGCCCTTTTCATGCTCGCCGCGATAGCCGTCGCGAGCTCCGCTGCCTACGCGGCGACCTCGCTCTCCGCCGCCGGCGGCCGCTATACGATCAACCCGGCCGGATCCAGCATCCGCTTTTCCATCGGCAAGGCCGGCGGCGGCAGCCTCGACGGCGCCTTCGCCCGTTTCACCGGCAACATCCGCGTCGACAATGCCGATGCCGACCGTTCCGAGGTCAACATCACCATCATGCCGGCCAGTGTCGGTACCGGTCAGGGGCGCATCGATGCGTTCCTGCGCTCGGATGCGGTCTTCGATGCCGCCAACGATCCCGAGATCCGCTTTCGCTCGACCAGCGTGCGGCGGACCGGCGAGGCCACGGCAACGATAACCGGCAATCTCACCGCCCGTGGCAAGACCTCGTCGGAGAAGTTCCAGGCCGAACTCAAATCCTTTGCCGGCGGCATGATCACCTTCCGGGTCACCGGCAGGGTGCTGCGCTCGCGCTACGGCATGGATGTCGGAACGCCGATCTACTCCAACGTCGTCGAATTCGACATGACGCTGTCAGGGCGGCGCAGCTAGAAAGCTGCCGCAACGGCACTGGTTTTTCGGCGCGTTTCGCGCAAGTCTCGCCAGCACAGAATCTTGCGAGGAAATGCCGGATGTTTCGTTGGGGTGTGTTGTCGACGGCCAAGATCGGACGTGAGCAGGTTCTGCCGGCCATTGCCGATTCCGGCAATGGCGTGCTGACGGCCGTGGCCAGCCGCGATGTCGGCAAGGCGCGGGCGTTGGCGGACCGTTTCGGCGCGCCGCATGCCTTTGGCTCTTATGAAGAGTTGCTGGCCTCACCGCATGTCGATGGCGTCTACATCCCCGTGCCGACCTCGCAGCATGTCGAATGGACGGCCAAGGCGATCGAGGCGAAGAAACACGTGCTGGTCGAGAAGCCGCTGGCGCTCGACGCCAAGGATATCGCGCCGCTGATTGCGCTGCGCGACCGCCACAAGGTGCTGGTCTGCGAAGCCTTCATGGTCATCTACCATCCGCAGTGGATCAAGGTGCGCCAGCTGATTGCCGACGGCGCCATCGGCAGGCTGCGTCAGGTGCAGGGTTGCTTCACCTATTACAATGTCGACCCCGCCAACATGCGTAACCAGCTCGATCTCGGTGGCGGCGGGCTGCTGGACATCGGCGTCTATCCGATCGTTTCCACGCGCTTCGCGGCTGACCGCGAGCCGTTGCGGGTGCAGGCGACGATCGAGCGCGACAAGACCTTCGGCACCGATGTCTATTCCTCCGTGCGCGCCGATTTCGGCGATTTCGAACTGTCCTTCTATGTCTCGACGCAGATGGCCGGGCGCCAGTCGATGGTGTTCCATGGCGACAAGGGTTTCATCGAACTGGCCTCGCCTTTCAATGCCGGCGTCTACGACCATCACCGGGTCGAACTGCACAACCAGAACCATGCTGAAGCGCAGGTCTTCCGCTTCCCGGGCGTGCAGCAGTACAAGCTCGAAGCAGAAGCCTTCGTGCGTGCTGCACTTGGCGGCGGCGATCGCGTCTTCACGCTGGAGGAATCGGTGCTGAACCAGAAGGCCATCGACGCGATCTTCCGCGCCGGCGACAAGGACGGCTGGGAGACGGTCTGACATTAGAGCAATTCCAGCAAAAGTGCGCAGCGGTTTTGCGTCCGGAATTGCGTAAAAACAGATAGTTAGAGCGTTTCCGTTAAAAGCGGAAACGCTCTAGCGTTGCCCCGGCGGGAGGAACAGGCCGGGATCGACGACGCAAAAGGGAGGAGAACATTGGCTTACGACGCGGATGTCATCATCGTCGGCGCTGGTCTCGCGGGGCTGGTCGCTGCGGCCGAGCTCGCCGAGGCGGGCAGGAAAGTCCTCATCCTCGACCAGGAACCCGAACAGTCACTCGGTGGACAGGCCTTCTGGTCGTTCGGCGGGTTGTTCCTGGTCGACTCGCCCGAGCAGCGGCGCATGCGCATCCGCGACTCCCATGACCTTGCCCTGGAGGATTGGCTGGGCACCGCCGCCTTCGACCGTCCGGAGGATCACTGGCCACGGGAATGGGCGAAGGCCTATGTCGGTTTCGCCGCCGGTGAGAAGCGTGCCTGGCTTTCCGAACGTGGCATCAAGTTCTTCCCCGTCGTCGGCTGGGCCGAGCGCGGTGGCGGCAATGCTGTCGGCCACGGCAATTCGGTGCCGCGCTTCCATGTCACCTGGGGCACCGGCCCTGGGGTGATCGAGCCCTTCGTGCTCCGCGTGCTTGAAGCGGCGAAACGCGGGCTCGTCACCTTCAAGTTCCGGCATCGCGTCAGCGAACTGACGAAGAGCGGCAAGGCGGTCGACGGCGTGCGCGGAGAAGTGCTGGAAGAAAGCGGCGTCGAGCGCGGCCGCAAGAGTTCGCGCACGGTGACAGGCGACTTCGCCTTCAGGGCGCAGGCGGTCATCGTCGCTTCCGGCGGCATAGGCGCCAATCATGAGCTGGTGCGCCAGAACTGGCCGACCCGCCTTGGCACGGCCCCGAAACGCATGATCACCGGCGTGCCGGACCATGTCGATGGCCGCATGCTGGCGATCACCGAAAGCGCCGGCGGCTCGATCATCAACCGCGACCGCATGTGGCACTATGTCGAGGGCATCAGGAACTGGGCGCCGATCTGGACCGACCACGCCATCCGCATCCTGCCCGGCCCGTCGTCACTGTGGCTGGACGCGCGCGGCAAGCGCCTGCCGGTGCCTCTTTATCCCGGCTTCGACACGCTGGGCACGCTCGCCCACATCATGAAGACCGGCTTCGATTATTCCTGGTTCATCCTGACCGAGAAGATCATCCGCAAGGAGTTCGCCCTGTCGGGGTCGGAGCAGAACCCCGATCTTACCAACAAAAGCTGGCGCCAGGTGCTGCAGCGCGCCACATCGGGCATTCCAGGTCCGGTCAAGGCCTTCCTCGACAAGGGCGAGGACTTCATCGTCGAGCGCGAGCTGCCGGCGCTTGTCGCCCGCATGAATGCGCTGGCCGGTGGCGAGCCACTGCTCGATGTCGCCCAGGTCGAGCGCGAAATCCGTGCCCGCGACATGCAGCTCGACAATCCCTTCTCCAAGGACATGCAGGTGATCGCGTTGCGCGGCGCCCGCACCTATCTCGGCGACAAGCTGATCCGCACCGCCAGGCCGCACAAGATGCTCGACCCCGCCAACGGGCCGCTGATCGCCGTGCGCCTTAACATCCTCACCCGCAAGACGCTGGGCGGCCTGCACACGGATCTCGACAGCCGGGTGCTGGGCGCCGATGGCCAGCCGGTGGAGGGTCTCTATGCCGTCGGCGAGGTTGCCGGCTTCGGTGGCGGCGGCGTGCACGGCTATGCGGCTCTCGAAGGTACCTTTCTCGGCGGCTGCATCTTCTCGGGCCGCAGCGCGGGTCGTGCGGCTGCGAAGGGTGTGCGTTAGGTCGCGCTCTTCCTTCTCCCTCAAGGGGAGAAGGAACCCTACCTCAGTCCTTCCTGCCGTTGCTTTTCTTGAGATCGCGCAGGAGGTCGGAACAGCTTGCCGGTGTCTCGAGGCCGATCGGGCCGTTCACCTTGGCCTTGGAATCGGCCATCAGCTTGTTCACCTTGGCCTGCGGGTCCTGCCATTTCACCTTGCGCGCGAACTTCAGCAGCGATGTCCGCATCTCGTCCAGTATGCCGGGCGTCTTGACGTAGGCCGCGCATTGCTGGGCGAGCGAGAGCGACATCACCTGGCCCATGAACTGGCTTTCATATTGTTTCGGAACCTTGAATTCCTGGGCTGTGGCCGGCGAAGCGGCAACGGCGAGGGCAAGAAAAAGGGTCGCTGGAATTTTCATCGGGGTATTCTCGGAGTTATTGGCGTTCAATATCGCGCCTGAGCACGATCAGCGAGGTCAGGTCCTCGACGCTGGCGTGCGAGGCGATCTGGTCGCGCAGCGTGTTGAGCCGATCGATCGACGGCACCTCCACCTCGACCACCAGGTCGACCTGCCCGGAAATGGACGAGACCCGCCGCACCTCCGGATGGCGTGCGAGCTGGTCGAGCACGCCGATCGAAGGCGTGCGAACCAGCGTCACCATCAGGAAAGCGGAAAGCTGGTTCTGCTCCAGTTGGCCGATATCGGCGCGGTAGCCGCGGATGACACCGCTTTTCTCCAGCAGCGCCACGCGCTCGCTGGTGGCGCTGCGCGACAAGCCGATGCGCGCCGCCAGGGTTTTCAACGGAATCCGTGCCTCCTTGGACAGGATGGCGAGGATATCCCGGTCCTTTGCGTCGAGTTCCTTCATGGCGATTTCCACTCACCGTTAATATGCCGGTCGAAGCAGGCATAGTGCCGGTCTGACCGACGCTTTGCCGGATGCCCGATTTTTGCGCCCGTGCCAAGCTCCATGAAGATCAAATCCGGACCTGCAATGACCAACATCACTCACCCGGCTCCCAATTTCTCGCTGATCGAAGCGCGCGCGCTTGCCGCCAGCCATTTCGGCGTTTCCGGCTCGGTCGGCTCGCTCGACAGCGAGCGCGACCAGAATTTCAGGCTGACTTCGGAAGACGGCGACTGGATCCTGAAGGTGGTCAATGCCAGCGAGCCGCGCGGCGAGAGCGAGTTCCAGACAGCGCTTCTGGATCATCTCGCCGGCAGCGGGATCGACCTTTCAGTGCCTTCCTTGAAGAAGACGCTGGACAACACTTCGCTCGCCTTCGCGGCGGCCAATGACGGCACCCGCCATGCCTTGCGGCTGGTCTCCTGGCTGCCAGGCCAGCCGCTGGCGGAAGCCGAGCGTTCGCCCGAGGCACTCGACAGTCTCGGTCGCGCGCTCGGCAAGCTCGACCGCGCGCTGCAGGGTTTCATCCATCCCGGCGCGCTGCGTAGCTTCGACTGGGACATCCGCCGCGCCGGTGCCTCGCGTCGCCGCCTGACGCATGTTGGCGACGCCAATGACAGGGCGCTGCTGGAGCGGTTCCTCGATCGCTTCGACGCCCATGTGGCACCGCGCCTGTCCGCGCTGCGCGCGCAGGTCATCCACAACGACGCCAATGACTGGAACGTGCTGGTCGATGCCGCCGATCCGAAGCGGGTCGCCGGCCTGATCGACTTCGGCGACGCGCTCTATGCGCCCTTGATCGCCGAACTGGCTGTCGCCTGCGCCTACTCCATTCTCGATACCGAGGATCCGATCGGCGCGGCGGCGAAGCTCGCCGCCGGGTTCCACGCCGAATATCCTCTGCGTGAGGAGGAGATCGATCTTCTCTTCGATCTCATCGCCATGCGCCTCGTCACCAGCGTGACCCTGTCGGCGCTGCGCCGGCAGGAGGCTGGGGACAATCCCTATCTGGCCATCAGCGAAGCGCCGGCCTGGCGCATGCTGCGCCGGCTCGATGCCATGAACCGCAGTTTCGCCACCGCGATCCTGCGCCATGCCTGCGGCTTCGATGCCGTACCCGGCGCCCGCGCCGTCACCGGCTGGATCGCCGCTCACGCAAAGAGCCTCGCACCGGTTCTCGACCGCCATCCGGCGACCCTGGTCAAGGAACTGGTGCCCTATGGCGATCCGCGACACCCGATGACGGTCGCGTCGGCGGCACAGCAGCCGGCCAAGGCCAGCGCCTGGTGGGACGCGCATTGCGCGGAATACGGCATCGAACTCGGCATCGGCCCTTGGGGTGAGGTGCGCACCGTCTATGCCAGCGACATGTTCCAGTCACGCTTCGTCGAACAGGAGCGCCGCATCCATCATCTCGGCCTCGACCTGTTCATGCCGGCCGGCACCAGGGTGCGCACGCCGCTTGCCGCGACCGTGAAGAGCGTCGAGATCGAAGAGGACCCCTTGGGCTATGGCGGCCTCGTCGCGCTGGAACACGCACCGGAAGGCTGTCCTGCCTTCGTCACGCTGTGGGGTCATCTCGCCCATGAGGCGGCGTCCCGCCTGAAGCCGGGCCAGCGCCTGGAAGCGGGCGAAGTCGTCGGCGAGATGGGCGTGGCCGCGCAGAATGGCGGCTGGGCGCCGCATCTGCATTTCCAGATCTCCACCGACACCAGCCTGTCGGCGCGCGAGATCCTGGGTGTCGGCGAAGCACGTTATCTCGACGTCTGGCGCCAGCTCTTCCCCGATGCCGCCGAACTCGCCGGCATTCCGCCGGAGACCTTCGTCCAGACCGGTCGCAGCCGTCCCGAGATCGTGGCGGCGCGCAAGACGTCGCTGCTGCCCAACCTGTCGATCTCCTATTCCGAGCCGATCAAGTTCGTGCGCGGCGAGGGTGCCTGGCTGATCGACGACCGCGGCCGCGCCTATCTCGACTGCTTCAACAATGTCTGCCATCTCGGACATGCCCATCCCGACGTGGTCGAGGCGATTGCCCGGCAGGCGGCCAGGCTCAACACCAACACGCGCTATCTGCACGACGCCATCGTCAGCTATGCCGAGCGGCTGACGGCAACGCTGCCGGAAGAGCTTTCGGTGGCATCCTTCGCCTGCTCGGGCAGCGAGGCCAACAGCCTGATGCTGCGCATGGCCCGCAACCACACCGGGCGCAGCGACGCCATCGTGCTGGACTGGGCCTATCACGGCACGACCCAGGAACTGATCGATCTCAGCCCCTACAAATACAAGCGCAAGGGCGGCAAGGGCCGGCCGGCGCATGTGTTCGAGGCGACGATCCCCGACAGCTATCGTGCTCCGCAGGAATGGCCGCTCGCCGAACATGCGAGCCGCTTTGCCGAGAGCATTGCCGAGCAGATCGCGGCGATCAAGGCGCAGGGCCGCGCCCCGGCCCTGTTCATGGCGGAATCGATCCCGAGCGTCGCCGGCCAGGTCTTCCTGCCGGAAGGCTATCTGAAGGAGGTCTATGCCCTTGTTCGTGCAGCCGGCGGCGTCTGCGTCGCCGACGAAGTGCAGGTTGGTTTCGGCAGGGTCGGCAGCCACTGGTGGGCATTCGAGACGCAAGGTGTGGTGCCTGACATCGTCACCATGGGCAAGCCGATCGGCAACGGCCACCCGATGGCGGCGCTGGTGACGACGAAGGAGATCGCTGCCACCTTCAACAACGGCATGGAGTACTTCAATACGTTCGGTGGAAACCCGGTGTCCTGTGCGGCCGGCCTTGCCGTGCTCGATGTCATCGAGCGCGACCGCCTGCGCGAGAACGCAGCGAGCATCGGCGCCTATCTGGTCGAACGCTTCCGCGAATTGCAGACCCGCTACGACATCATCGGCGACGTCCGTGGCATGGGGCTCTTCCTCGGTATCGAACTGGTCGAGGACCGCAAGACCAAGGCACCGGCGACATCACTGGCGCGACGCATCAATGACGGCGTCCGCGCGCGCGGTGTGCTGATCGGCACCGAGGGGCCGTTTGACAATGTACTGAAGATGCGCCCGCCAATGATCTTCAGCCGCGCCAATGCCGATCATCTGGTCAGCGCATTGGACGACACCTTCGGCGAAGTGCTGGCGACGCGCTAGCCGTTGGGTTGAAGACTTCTCCCGGCGGTATCGACCGCCGGGCAGTTCACAGCAGGAAACAGGATCAACGACGGTGTGGGAGCACCGGCGTCAGGAGAGGCTTTGCCTCGAACAACAGGGAGGAGACCATGAAGAAGCACCTTTTCACAGCAGCTCTTTTGACGGCGTCGGCAGCCGCCATGCCGGTAAAGGCCGATACGCTCGACACGATCAAGCAGCGCGGCACCGTCACCTGTGGCGTCAGCCAGGGCGTTGCCGGCTTTTCGGCTCCCGATGATGCCGGCAAATGGCATGGCTTCGACATCGACTTCTGCCGGGCCGTTGCGGCCGCAGCACTCGGCGACGCCGACAAGGTCAGCTACGTGCCGCTGTCGACCAAGGAGCGGTTCACCGCACTGCAGTCCGGCACTGTCGATCTCCTGTCGCGGCAGACCACATGGACGTTGTCGCGCGATGCCGGCATCGGCATCCATTTCGTCGGCACCGCCTATTATGACGGCCAGGGTTTCATGGTGCGCAAGGATCTCAATGTCGACAGCGCCCTGAAGCTTTCCGGTGCTACCGTCTGCGCCGAGCAGGGCACGACGACCGAACAGAACACCGCCGACTATTTCAGCGCCAACAAGCTGCAATATGAGCCGGTGGTGGTCGATTCCGCCGAAGGCATCATCAAGGCCTTCGACAGCGGGCGCTGCGATGTCTACACCACCGACGCCTCCGCGCTCTACGCGCAGCGTCTCAAGCTGGCCAACCCCGACGGCTATGTCGTGTTGCCTGAGATCATCTCCAAGGAGCCGCTCGGACCGGCCGTGCGCCAAAGCGACGACAAGTGGTTCAACATCGTGCGCTGGACGCTGTTCGCGTTGCTTGAAGCGGAAGAGCTGGGCATCACCCAGGCAACGGCGGAAGCCGGGCTCACCTCGACCAATCCGGCGGTCAAGCGCTTCCTCGGTGCCGATGGCGACAACGGCAAGCAGCTCGGGCTCGATCCGCGTTTCGCCTACAACATCGTCTCGAAGGTCGGCAATTACGGCGAGATCTTCGAACGCAATCTTGGCCAGTCGAGCGCACTCAAGATCGACCGCGGCATCAACAAGCTGTGGAATGCCGGTGGCCTGATGTACGCCCCGCCGCTGCGCTGACCGGGAGCGCTCCCGGTCAGGTGGTGCATGCGCGAGCCTACGCTTCGGACAGCTGTGACACCTGTCCGGAGCGCATCGCGACGACGATGCCGAGCACTGCCGCGATCGGCAGCAGCCAGGGTGCGTAGTCGAGCAGGCCGAGGCTGCCGGTCAATGTCGCGTAGTTCTTGATCACCAGCAGCGCCGCCGTGCCCAGGCCGATGGTGGCGACCAGGGCGATCAGCAGCTGGATCAGCGAGCCGGTCTCCCTGTCGCGGTTCTTCCACGTGAAGACCGCCACCGAGAGCGAGGTCACGGCCTGCAGGATGATGATGCCGAGCGCCGCCAGCCCGAATGTGCTGGACAAAAGGGTCATCAGCGGGTCGGCGTCTGCAATCGCGAACAGCGCCACCGCAATCGCCGAAACCACCGTGACGGTGATGCTGGCGACATGCGGCGACTGCAGCCGTGCATGCAGGCTGCCGAGCACGCCAGGCAGCATCCCTTCGCGGCCAAGTGCGAACAGGTAGCGCGCAGCGGCGTTGTGCAGGGCAAGCGTCGCGGCAAGCGCGCTCGTCACCATCAGGAACTGCACCGCCACCAGGAACACCGGGTGGGTGTATCGCGCGAAGGCACGGAACACCAGCGTGCCCGGGTTCTCGCTGGCCGCGGCCACGACCTTGTCTTCGCCGAAGGCGAGCACCACCGCCCACATGGTGATGGCATAGAAGATGGCGATGAACACCACGGCGGTGATCAACGCCCGGCTGACCGTGCGGTGTCCGTCGCGTGCCTCCTCGCTGTAGATGGCGGCGGATTCGAAGCCGAGGAACGAGACGAAGGCGAACATCAGGCCGACGCCGAAGGAACCGCTGACGATGTTGGGCAGGCTGAATGAACCGAAGGTCACCTGGGCCGGGCTGGTCGGTGCAAGCACCGCCACCGTCAACACGACCAGGATCAGGACCTCCAGGGTCAGCAACACGGCGAGCAGGCGTGCGCCGAGCGTGATCTCGCGGTAGCCGACGATGGCGGTGATCACCAGGCAGATCGCACCCCAGGCTTTCCACGACAGGTCGATGCCGAGGTTTTCCGAGAAGAACACGCTGGCGAAGAAGCCGAAGCCGCCGACGCTGCCGATGACCATCATGCCGTAGACGACGATGGCGACGAAGGCCGCGGCCCCGCCGGCAAGCGGTCCGAGGCCATGGCGGACATAGGCATAGAAGGCGCCGGAATGTTTCACATGCGGGCTCATGCGGATGAAGCCGATGGCGAACAGGATCAGCACGAGGCCGGCCAGCAGGTAGGAGCCCGGCATGCCGACGCCGTTGCCCATCAGCACGCCGAGTGCACCGTTGCTGGCTACGGCGGCGAGCGGTGCTGCAGCGGCTACCACGAGAAAGAAGATATCGAAGGAATGCAGGCTGCGTCTTGGCGCGGTGTTGGTGGAAGACATGGCGTTTGGTCCGGCGATGGCGTGAAACGAAAAGGGGAAGGCAAGCGGTGCCCGCTCTTACGGCAGGGTCACGCGCTTGCCTTCCAGGGGTGTCGGCAGCGGGCCGCGCAGCAGCTTGTCGTCGGCACCGTAGAACCGCGCCGCCGCCGTGCCGGTGAAAGCGTCGCCGGCGATGTCGATCTCGTAGGAGATCTCGCCGCGGCTGACGAATTTGTGGGTTTTGCGGTCGGCCGTCACCTCGACGAACTTGCCGATGATCTTGCCGTCCTTCTGTGCCCAGATACCCTTGCCGTCGCTGTCGCTGTTGTCGGGATTCCCGGAGTCCGGATTGGCCTGCTGCATGGTGCCGTCGGCATTGAAGACGAACATGTGATGGGTGAATGGCGCATCCACCGCCTTCACAACCCAGGTGCCGACGATGCCGGCTGGCTTAGCCGCATCTTCAGCCTTTGCCGACGCGGTCGCTGCAACAAGCGCAACGGTCGCGGGCAGGATGATGGAACTGGCGAATCGCGTAAGCGGGCCGAAATTGGAAAAATGCACGATAGCCTCCCTTGTTGAACCGGACCGCGCCGCCTGTTCCCCGTTTGTCGATTATGGGGCGGCGGGTCCGGTATTCCTGATCAGTCCTCGTTCCAGGGCGCCCACATGGCCTGTGCGGCGGCCCAGTCGTCATTGCCTTCCGACGGGGCTGGTGTGTAGCGCGCGCCCGGCACCTCATGCGCGGGCAGGGTCCATGTGCCGCGCTCGACCAGCCTTGCGATGTTGTCGCGATAGACCTCGTCCACCGTCGCGTGACGCTCCGGATCGCGGTTCAGCCACAGATTGCGCGGGTGGATCGGCTTCTCGTACATTTTGGAGAACAGCTCGGTGCGCAGGTCCTTCAGCCAGTTCGAATTGAGGTTCATGGTGCGGAACTGCCGCAGCGCCTCGATGTCGATCAGGCTGGCCACCATGGTGTTGGCGCCGCTGGCCGAATAGGAGCTGATGTTGCCGCGGAAGTCGACGATGTGGCTGTTGCCGCCGGCGATGTCGATCGGATGGCGCGAACTCGGCGAGAGATAGACCGGCCCGATATTGGGACACAGCATGTAGACGCTGTTGAAGTCGGCGTGCGCCCGGTTCTGGATCATCCAGCTGCCGCCACCGGGATAGGACGAGCCGGTCATCGGCATCGCCTCCGAAGGACGATAGACGACCTCGGCGCCGCCGAAGGCCAGTGCGCGCACCGCCTCCGGATATTCGCCGTCGGAACAGCAGATGGTGCCGATGTTGCCGATGTCGTCGGTGCGCAGCACCGGGTAGAAAGCCTCGATATCGTCGCCGAAAAGTTCGACCCAGCGGTCGTAGATGTCGTGCGGCGTGCAGCTGCGCTCGCGGCACCAGATGTGGTTCTTGGCGGCGCGGTGGACGAGCTTGCCCTTGCGGTCGATGACGAACAGCGTGTTGAAGAAGCGGTCTTCCATCACATCGGGCCAGCGCGCCTTGCACTGGCCTATGATGTAGGTGTCGTAATGCCGGGCCAGCTTGCCGAGCGCCTCGGTCTCTTCGCCGGGCAGGTCGATGAAGATGTCGCGCGCCGCGGTGACATGCGGCACGTCGAAGATCTCGTCGGTGAAACCGGTCAGCGCGCCTTCGGCTAGCGCCACAACGCGGATCGGCGCGTTGATGGCGCAGATCGAGACGGCGGCATGGATGGCTTCCTCGATCGTCTCCAGATTGTGCCGGATGTGCTTGCGCTGTGCGACGCCGGTGACGATGGTCGAAAGTCCGATCGCCATGTAGGGCGCGACATAGGCGGGACGTGAGGCCATTCCGGTCGATACTCCAACTGTCGGTCGGAGGAGCGATGTCTGCGGGAACGGGCGTCGGCATAAGCCAAGCCATCTCCCTCCAACGCCGCGTTCCTCCCAGGCGTCTACAGGAACCGGCAGGATAGGGAGACTTGGCGGGCCGGGGCTATCATACCGAAGTACGACGCCTCGTCAGCCGCGGCCGTGCAGCTTCTTCATCAGCTCGCCGCGGTTGCGCACGCCGGCCTTGACCAGGATGCGGCTGATGTGGGTCTTCACCGTCGGCAATTCGATATCGAGCCGCCGGCAGATGTCCTTGTTGCACATGGCGGCGCCGACAAGATTGGCGATCTCGCGCTCGCGCGGCGTCAGGCCGGGAATGTCGAGCGCGGATGCCTCGTCCTCATCGGAGAGCACGCTGTCCTCGACAAAACCAACCAGCCTGTCGAGAAAGGTGAGGTTGTCGGACGTGAAGGGCCCGTTGCGTTCGCTGCGCAGCAGCGAGGCGCCGGCGATGATCCGCGATCCGGCCCGGAAATAAAGTTCGGTCTGGTGCACCGTGTTCTGCGGTACCAGGAATTGCTCGAAATATTCTGGCGCGCCGACGTCGCGCCGCGCGGTCTCGCGCGTCACCGAACGTAGCCTTATGCCTGCCTGGCCGACGCGTTCGGGATGCAGCGGGTCGAAACGCCAGAAGCGATGGTAGTAGCGGTTCAGCCAGTAGGGCGAGAGACCCGACAGGCGATGGTCGACGACATGCCTGCCGTCTTCGACGCGATAGAAACAGCAGCCGACAAGCGGCATCGCCGCCGCGACGACTGTCAGGAACTGGTCTCCGAAAGCTGTCCTGTCGAAATGCATGAGCGTTGGCCCGATCGACGGATCGGCCATTTTCGGCCTCTCCGGTTCCCCTGTCGCGGCAATACTTTAACATCATAATATCGTTATGCGGCTGCCAAAATAAATCGAATTCCTGCAATCGGCCGCCGGCTGGATCAATTTTTCAGGCTGCTGTGCCCTTGCAAACGCCAGTTTGTTCAATGAAAACCGGATTCGAGCCGGGAGCCATTCCGTTTCCGGCCAGATGCGGATTCCGGCTGACGCCGACGCGCCGCAGGGAAGTATAAGACAATGTCCGCGATCGAAGCCGGTGTGAGAGCGCCGGGAAGCCTCTGGCGCTCCGAAATCAAGTCAACGCTGTCGCTTGCGTGGCCGATGGTGCTGACCAATCTCGGCCAGACGGCAATGACCGCCACCGACGTCATGATGATGGGGCGGCTCGGGTCTGAGACGCTCGCCGCCGGCGCGCTCGGTTCCAACCTTTATTTCATGCCGATGATCTTCGGCCTTGGCCTGATGCTGGCCACCTCGCCGATGATGGCGACGGAACTCGGCCGCTTCCGCCATTCGGTGCGCGACGTGCGCCGCACCGTGCGCCAGGGTCTCTGGTCCGCGATCTTCATCGCCGTCCCGATCTGGATATTCCTCTGGAACGGCGAAAGGATCCTGCTGGCCATGGGCCAGGATCCCGTGCTTGCGCATCAGGCCGGCATCTATATCCACTGGCTGCAATGGGCGCTTCTGCCGTTCTACGGCTATATCGTGCTGAGGTCCTTCATTTCGGCGCTCGAGCGCCCCGGCTGGGCATTGGTCATCGTCTTCATTGCGGTGAGCGCCAACGTGCTGCTCAACTGGATGTTCATGTTCGGCAATCTCGGCGCGCCCAGGATGGGAATCGCCGGTTCGGGACTGGCCACCACCATCTCGTCGGTGCTGATGTTCATCGGCATGGCCCTGGTGGTGACCCGGCACAGGAAATTCCGCCGCTACCATCTGTTCGGCCGTTTCTGGCGCTCCGACTGGCCACGCTTCCGGGCGCTCATGAAGCTCGGCCTGCCGATCGCCGGCATCCTGGCCTTCGAAGTGACGATCTTCAACGCCGCTGCCTTCCTGATGGGGCTGATCAACGCGCCGTCGCTTGCCGCGCATGCCATCGCCCTGCAGATCGCCTCGATCAGCTTCATGGTGCCATTGGGTCTCAACCAGGCCGTCACCGTGCGCGTCGGTCTTGCCTATGGCGCCGGCGACAAGGACGGCATCAGTCGCGCCGGCTGGACCTCCTACGCCATGGGGGTCGGCTTCATGTCGCTGACCGCGCTCACCATGATCTTGTGGCCGCGCGTGCTGATTTCCGGCTTCATCGACGTGCATGATCCGGTCAACAGCCAGGTCGTCGGCCTCGCCGTCTCATTCCTGGCGTTTGCAGCGCTTTTCCAGATCGTCGATGGTGCCCAGGCCGTCGGCGCCGGCATGCTGCGCGGCCTGCATGACACCACGGTGCCGATGCTCTACGCGGCGATCGGCTATTGGGGCGTCGGCCTGCCGCTCGGCGCGCTGCTTGCCTTCCATTTCGGCTTCGCCGGCATCGGCATCTGGATCGGCCTTTCGACCGGGCTGGCGGTCGTCGCCGTGCTGCTGCTCGGCCGCTGGCTGCGCCGTGACCGTCTGCCGGTCAAGAGTGGCCCGATCGCCATGCATTGATTTGGTGCGTCCTTCGAGGCTCGCCCATCTGATGTTCTGCTATTTCTCCGTGGGCGTGCAGGCTCGCACCTCAGGATGAGGGCCGTTGTGCGTTCGGGTAACATCGGAACGTTTCAGAACTTGGATGTGGTTTCGCGCAACGGTCCTCATCCTGAGGTGCGAGCCCGCAGGCCATAGGAAACAACGCGCGACCTTGACTGGGCGAGCCTCGAAGGACGCACCGACAGATATCAACCCTCCGACGACATCGCTCCGAGCAGTCTGCGGATATCGCCGAAATAGGCGATCGCCCCGAACACCAGCGCCGCCACCGTGACGAAGAAGATCGACACCGCCGCCATGGTCGGCGTGTAGCCGTAGCGCAGTGCGTTGAAGATCTTGATCGGCAGTGTCTCGGTGGTGAAGCCGATGGTCATGTAGGCGACGATGTATTCGTTGAGCGACAGCACGAAGGCGAAGGCGAAGCCGGAGACCAGATAGGGCAGGATCAGCGGCAGCACGACGGTCTTCAGCACCGTGCGGTCGTCGGCGCCCATCGTCGAAGCGGCTTCGACCAGCGAGCGATCGATGGAGGCGAAACCGAGTGACAGCGTCACCAGCGGCAGCGTCACGAAGAAGATCGCGTGGCTGATGATCGCCGTGTAGAACTGCCCGAACAGCCCGACCGTGGCCCAGAAGCTCAGGAAGCCGAGCGCGGTGATGACCGGCGGCAGGATGAAGGGCGCGAGACCCAGCACCTGGAAGATGTTCGCCCAGGGCGCGATGCGCCGCCACAGGAACCAGGCCAGCGGCAGCGCGATCGCCACCGCGATCGCCGCCGAACAGACCGCCAGCGTCACGGAGTGGATCAATGCCAGCCGCCATTCCGGATCGTTGAAGATCTGCCCGTACCAGCCGAGCGAGAAACCTTTCGGCGGGAAGGTCAGCTCCTGCTTCTGGTTGACCGAGACACCTGCCACCACGATCAGCGGTGCTGCCAGGAACAATGCGACAAGGACGAAATAAAGCCGGCGAAGCACGGTCATAGCGCGTTCTCCTTGCGGCCGACGAGCAGGGTAAGTCCGACCAGTGCCAGCGAGATCAGCACCAGGAACACCGCCATCGCCGCGGCGAACGGCATGTTGGACTGGTAGATCGCCTGGTCGGTGATCAGCACCGACAGCGTCCAGTTCGACGGCCGGCCGAGGATCTGCGGCAGCAGGTAGGAGCCGAGCGCGAAGACGAACACCATGATCAGCGTCGCCACGATGGTGTTGCGCAGTGCCGGCGTGACCACGTTGAAGAAGGCACGCACCGGCGAGGCGCCTAGCGTGCGCGCGGCTTCCAGCAATGTCGGGTCGAGCCTGACCAGGGCGGGGTAGAGCACGAGGATCGTATAGGGCAGCGCCTGGTAGACCATGCCGGTCAGCACCGCCCAGAAGCTCGGCAGCAGCGCCACCGGCTCCTTCATCAGCCCGACCGCGACCAGCAGGTTGGTGATGCCGGCCGTGCGCGAGAACAGCGTCGACCAGGCAAAGCCGATGATGACTTCCGACAGCGACAGCACCGAGAGCAGCCCGACCAGCCACAGCGTCTGCACGGCACGCGGCCGCTTGGTCAGCAGATAAGTGAAGGGGAAGGCGATGACCACGCAGCACACGGCAACGAGAACAGCCAGCAGCAGCGAGAAGCCGAGCACCGAACCGAAGAAGGTGGTGAGGAAGCGCGCATAATTGTCGAACACGAAATCCGGCGTGTAGAAGCCGGCCGGATTGCGCTTGAAGAAGCTCACCGCGATCATGATCGAGAACGGCACGACGAAGAAGACGATGAGCATCAGCGCCGGGAAGAACAGCGGCGCATAGTCTGCGAGTGCTCTTGGCGGTTCGCGTCTCATGGCTGCAGCACCACGCAGCTTTCAGGCGGCAGCACGACGCCGATGGCCTGGCCGACGCTGACATTGGGGCGCTCGCGTGGCGTGGCGACGGCCACGATGGTGGTGCCGCCGGCCTCGACGAAGGTTTCGACCGTGCCGCCGAGATCGCGCACGAAGCTGACGGTGCCGGGAATCGCACCGGCGCCGGGCGTCGAGAAATGAATGTCCTCGGGACGGATCGAGATGGTGGCCTTGGCCGAGCCCGATGGCAGGGCGACGCCGGGTACGGCGGCACCGAGCACGGTGGTGCGGCCGGCGCTGTCGGCCTCTGCCGGCAACAGGTTGGTGATGCCGATGAAGTCGGCGACGAAGGCGTCCGCAGGCTTGCGGTAGATCTCGATCGGCGAGGCGGCCTGCAGGATCTTGCCCTTGCCCATGACGACGACGAGGTCGGCCATGGTCATGGCTTCACGCTGGTCGTGGGTGACGACCACGGTGGTGATGCCGAGGCGCTGCTGCAGCTGGCGCAGTTCCACCTGCATGGCCTCGCGCAGCTTGGCGTCGAGCGCCGACAGCGGTTCATCGAGCAGGAAGAGTTTCGGCGACAAGGCCAGTGCCCGGGCGATCGCCACGCGCTGGCGCTGTCCGCCGGAGAGCTTGGCCACCGGCCGGTCGGCGAAGCCCGTCAGATGGATCATGGCAAGCAGCTCTTCGACGCGCTTGCGCTGGTCGTCTTTGGAAGCGCCCCGAATGCGCAGCGCATAGGCGATGTTCTCGCCCACGGTCAGGTGCGGAAACAGCGCCAGCGACTGGAACACCATGCCGAGATTGCGTTTGTGCGTCGGCACGCGGGTGATGTCGTCGCCATCCAGCACGATGGCGCCGCTGGTCGGCTCCTCCAGCCCGGCGATCATGCGCAGCAGCGTGGTCTTGCCGCAGCCCGAAGGTCCGAGCAGGCAGATGAACTTTCCGTCCGGGACCGAAAGGCTGACGTCGTCGACGGCGGCGAAATCGGCGAAGCGCTTGGTGATCGAATTTATGGACAATCCGGGCATGGCGTTATCCTGCTTGGCTGGTCGTGCATGCGGATGGTGCGGTCGCTTCCGCCTTCCAGATTAGCGAAAGGCGGCTGGCATGTCTGCGGTCGATACGAAGATACGGGGGCTCGCAAGGCGAGCTCCCGATATCGTCGCTGGATAAGATTGGATCAGCCGACGATCAGCTCGGTCCATTTCTGGTTGATCGCGTCGGCCTTCGACACGTAGAGGTCGTAGCGCGGAATGATCGGCGCGATGTCGGAAGACACGGCCGCGAATTCCTCCGGCTTCAGGTCGAGAACCTCGCGCTTCAGCGTCGGTGCGGTGCCGACATTGCGCGACATCAGGCCCTGGATCGCCGGCTGGCTCATATAGTCGATGAAGGCATGCGCCTCGTCGACCTTCTTCGAGGCGCGCGACAGCACCCAGTTGCCGGAATCCTGGATGCCGCCTTCCTTCGGGAAGGTCGACCGCACGGGCTGGCCGTCCTTGGCGGCAAGGCCGGTGACGTCGTGATAATACTGGCCCATCGGGATTTCGCCCGACTTCAGCGCCTGCTCGAACTGCGCCTCGTCGCGGTACCACAGGCGCACATTCGGCTTCACTTCGGCGAGCTTGGCAAAGGCCTTGTCGATGCCTTCGTCGGTGTCGAGCGCGTTGGTGCCGCCCATGAAGGTCTTCGCGGTCACTTCCAGCAGGAAGGAGTTGGAGGCGAGCGCCAGCAGGCCGAGCTTGTCGGCGTTGGTCTTGTCCCACAGCGCGTCCCACGACGTCGGCGCGTTCTTGTAGACATTGGTGTTGGTGACCAGCGTGATGTACCAGGCCACCGCGCCGATGCCGGCAACACGGCCGTCCGGATACTTGTTGATGAACTGCGGCAGGAGATCACCATAGTGCTTGAACTTGGCGGTATCGAGCGGCTGCCACAGCTCGGTCGACTGGCCCTTCAGCGTCGAGGTCTGCGACATCATCGAAAGGTCGGCCGGCGCCTGTCCGGCCTTGGCGGCCTGCTCCAGCTGCACCAGCCAGGCTTCACCGGTCGGCTCGGCCACCGATTCGACGGTTATGCCGGTCGCCTTGGTGAATTCGGGGAAGATATGCTGGTCGAATGACTTCTTGAAATAACCGCCATAGACGCCGACCTTCAGCGACTTTTCCTGGGCGCGCAGGATGGCGGGCATCGCAAGCACGCCGGCGGCGGCAACGCCGGCGCCAAGCACGCTCCGCCGGCTGAGCATGGTCTTCATGATCTCGGTCATCATTGTTCTCCGTTGTTCCGGCTTTGCCGGGTTCCCTTATGGTCTTCTTATAAAACGGTGTCACTGGATAGAGCATGATCTGTTCCGAAAACCGGTTTCGGGATCATGCTTCCATCCAGCACGCCGTCATCCTCTCAGCGCCGGGCTGAACACCATCAGCGACAGGATCTCGAATAGCACCTGCGCGCCGGCATGCGCCGTATTGGTGGTGGAATCGTATTGCGGCGCCACCTCGACGACGTCGCCGCCGACGATGTTGAGGCCTTTCAGTCCGCGCAGTATCTCCAGGACCTCGCGTGTCGTCAGTCCTCCGACCTCCGGCGTACCGGTGCCGGGCGCAAACGCAGGGTCGAGGCTGTCGACGTCGAAGGAGACGTAGGTCGGTCCGTCGCCGACGATCTTGCGCGCCTTCTCGATGATGGCCGGGATGCCGAGGCCGGGAACCTCTTCGGCGTGCACGACGGTCATGCCGGATTCGTAGGTGAACTCCCACAGATATTCGGCCGCGCCGCGGATGCCGATCTGGATGGTGCGCGACGGGTCGAGCACGCCGTCCAGCACCGCGTTGCGGAAGGGGCCGCCATGGTGGAACTTGGTCTGGTCGAAGGCGCCGCCGGTGTCGCAATGCGCGTCGATATGGATCATGCCGACCGGCCGCTCCTTGCCGACGGCCTTCAGGATCGGATGGGTGATCGAATGGTCGCCGCCGACCGACAGCGGGATGACGCCGGCATCGACGATCTGGTTGAGGCGTTTCTCGATGTCTTCGTGGCTCATTTCCAGCCGATAGCGGCTGCGGAACGGCACGTCGCCGATATCGGCCACGCGGAGCTCGTGGGTGGGAGCGCAATCCAGCACATGATTGTAGGGCCCGATGCGTTCGATGGCGCGCAATGCACGCGGACCGAAACGGGAGCCTGGACGATTGGTGACGCCGAGATCCATCGGCACACCGATCATTGCCACCTGGAGGTCGCCGAAATCCGGATTGTCGGCGGCAACTTCACGATACGGCGCGGTCAGGAAGGTCGGGATGCCGGAATATGGTGCCAGGCGGGTACCGCCCTTGGAGAAGATCTTGTCGGCGACCCGGCGGAATTTCGGGTCGAACAGCTCGCCGCCATGGCTCTCGCCATATTTGCGGCGCAACGCGTCGAGCTTGCCTCTGTCGAAACCCATCCTGCAACTCCTCCTGCCGCGCCCGAAAATCGGGTTCGATTTTCGCAAAGGCGCTAAATCAAATCAGGCGAGCCGATGAGCCTCCGATACGGGGGCATGAACCAGTGACAGCTGCCTGCGATAGCGTGTTTTTATGATTGATTGCCGCGGATTGTCGGAGGCTGCGGATGGAAAATCAATTGATATTGTTATAGCGCTGGCTGTTAGAAAATCTCACACTGTGTCTTGACGCCGGCCCATGAGCAGTTCCCGTCGCCTTCCGCCCCTCAACCCTTTGCGAGCATTCGAAGCGACTGCCCGGCAAGGCTCGCTTTCGAAGGCGGCGGCCGAGCTCCACGTCACCCACGGTGCGGTCAGCCACCAGATCAAGGCACTGGAGCAGTCGCTCGGGGTCAAGCTGTTCGAGCGGATCGGTTCGCGTCTCAAACTCACGCCGCACGGTGCCGAGCTTCTGCCGGCAGTATCCGGCGCTTTCGAGGGGATTGCCGCTGCCGCCGCACGGTTGACTCGTCCCGCCAGCAGCGGCGCGCTGGTCGTATCCTGCGTGCCGGCACTTCTGTCGCTGTGGCTGATCCCGCGCCTTGGCTCGTTCACGGCGCGTTATCCCGACATCCGGTTGAAACTCGTAGCCTCCAATGATGCGCGCGATATCCGCCAGCCCGACATCGATGTCTGCGTGCACTATGGCGACGGCAGCTGGAGCGATTGCTGGATCCGCAAATGGTCTGGACTGGAGTTGTTTCCGGTCATCAGCCCGACGCTGGCCAACAACCGGCCGATCCGCTCGATCCGCGACCTCGCCGACCATGTCCTGCTGCATGGCGACGACGGGCGCGAGTGGCACACCTGGCTGGCCGCCGCCGATGCGCTCGATCTCGAGCGGGTCTGCCGGCGCCATCAGTTCAACGATGCCCGCCTATCGATCGAGGCGGCGCTCCACGGCCACGGGGTGGCGCTGGGCGACACGATGACGGCGAGCCGCCTGCTGGCCATGGGCCAGCTGATCGTGCCGTTCGGCCTTTCGGTGCCGGCGGTCGACGACTTCTATGTCATCTGCCGCAATGAGATGCGCTCCACGCCCATCGTGCAGCTTTTCGTCGACTGGCTGTTCGCTGAAAAAGCCGAAGACGAGAGCCGGGCCGAAACGGTGGGTACGAGGCTCAACGCGCGCCGCAAACGGCCCATGCTGCAACTGGTGACGAAAGCCGAGGAATGAGGGGTGCTCGACAAGCGCCGGCGATGCCCTCATGTTCATGGCTTGCGTGCCTTGCGATCACAAAGCGGGAAGCGCGTTAATCATTTCAATGCTAAGAGGCCTATCCGGTAACGGATTGGGTGGAAGCAGGTTTCGGACATGGCCAAGACTGACATCGCGCGGCGCGTCTACAACCACACCTGGAAGCTCGATCCCATCGTGCGGTCGCTGCTCGACACCGATTTCTACAAGCTGCTGATGCTGCAGATGATCTGGGGCATGTACCCCAAGGTCGATGCCACCTTCTCGCTCATCAACCGCAAGACCAAGGTACGGCTCGCCGACGAGATCGATATCGGCGAACTGCGCGACCAGCTCGACCACGCCCGGACCCTGCGTTTCACCAAGAAGGAAATGATCTGGCTGGGCGGTAACAATTTCTATGGACGCAAGCAGATATTCGAGCCGGAATTCCTTGCCTGGCTGGAGAATTTCCGGCTGCCTGAATATGAATTGACCCGGCGTGACGGCCAGTTCGAGCTCTCCTTCTCCGGTCCCTGGATGTACACCACGCTGTGGGAAATCCCGGCGCTGGCCATCATCAACGAATTGCGCTCGCGCTCGGCGCTCAAGGCTTTCGGTCCGTTTGCGCTTGATGTGCTTTATGCGCGCGCCAAGGCGAAGATGTGGGCCAAGACCGAGCGTCTCAAGGAGCTTCCCGGCATCCGTATCTCCGATTTCGGCACGCGCCGCCGCCACTCGTTCCTGTGGCAGCGCTGGTGCGTGGAGGCCCTGAAGGAAGGTATCGGTGAGGCCTTTACCGGAACCTCGAACGTGCTGCTGGCAATGGACAATGATCTCGAAGCACTCGGCACAAACGCGCATGAATTGCCGATGGTGCTCGCAGCACTTGCCAATTCCGAGGCCGAACTGCGCCAGGCGCCCTACAAGGTCCTGCAGGACTGGCAACGCTACTACGGCGGCAATCTGCTCATCGTGCTGCCGGATGCCTTCGGTACCGCCGCTTTCCTGCGCGATGCGCCGGACTGGGTCGCCGACTGGACCGGCTTCCGTCCCGACAGCGCGCCGCCGATCGAAGGTGGCGAACGCATCATCTCCTGGTGGCGCGAGCGTGGCCGCGATCCGCGCCAGAAACTGCTGATCTTCTCCGATGGCCTCGACGTCGACACCATCATCGAGACCTATCGCCACTTCGAGGGCAAGGTACGCATGTCCTTCGGCTGGGGCACCAATCTCACCAATGATTTCGAGGATTGCGCGCCGGTGCCGACCGACCGGCTCAATGCCATCTCGCTGGTGTGCAAGGTCACCGAGGCCAATGGCCGCCCGGCAGTGAAGCTGTCGGACAACCCGGCGAAAGCCACGGGCGATCAAAAGGAGATCGACCGCTACATCCGTATCTTCGGCGAGGAGGCGCGGGTGCGCCAGCTCGTGAAGGTTTAGGCAAGGCCGGGTTCGGTTTGTCCTTCTCCGGATGAGCAAGCGGTTCAGTCAGAGGCAAAATCAGTGGGCGGCGCTCATTGCATGCGCGACCCCGCTTCTTCCCGTGCAGGCATTGGCGCACGCCTCCGATCGCGGCCACGTCCTGCTGTTGCCAACCAACTATTATCTCGCCGGCGGGGCCTTCGCGGTGGCGGCATCCTTCCTGGTGCTGAGCCTGGTATCGCCGCAAGCGTTGGGCCGCCTCTGGCGCAGGCGCTTCTTTCTTTTCCGGTTCCCGGACGCTGCCCGCGTCGTGGTCAGCCTGCTTTCCTTCGCCGTTTTTGTTGCCCTGATCGCAGCAGGGTTATGGGGCAGCCGCGATCCTCTTTCCAATCCCTTGCCGTTGACGATCTGGACGCTGTTGTGGACCGGCATGACCTTGGCGCAAGGCATGTTCGGCAATCTCTGGTCCTGGCTGAACCCATGGTATGGACCCTGGCAGCTTGTTGCCTGGTTGACCGGCGCCGACCAGGGACCAAAACACATGCCGCCGTGGCTCGGTTATTGGCCGGCTTTCCTGTTTTTCCTCGGCTTTGCCTGGTTCGAACTGATCTATCCCGCACCGGACGACCCTTCGAAACTTGCGATCGCGGCCGGCGGCTACTGGTTGCTCAGTTTCATGTTGATGCTGGTGTTCGGCTATGAAGGCTGGTGCCGCCGCGGCGAATTCCTGAGCGTCTTCTTTTCCATGCTGGCGCGGTTCTCGCCGCTCGATCGCGATGCCGCCGGCAGGTTGTCGCTCTGCTGGCCGGGCGCCAAACTGCTCGACGCGCCGCCGCTGCCGTTGAGCGCTGCCGCATTCCTTTTGCTCGCCCTGTCGTCGGTCTCTTTCGATGGGCTGATGCGGACCTTCTTCTGGCTCGGTCTGAACGGCATGAACCCGCTCGAACTGCCTGGCCGGACCGCAATGATCGGCACGGGCAGCACGGGTCTCGTCGCGACGTTCCTGTTGCTGGCGCTGTTGTTCGGCGTGTCCATCCTGGCCGGGCGCTGGATCGCGGGCAGCAGCCTGCCTTTCAGGCAGCTTTCCGGGCTGCTGGTCTGGTCGATCGTGCCGATCGCGCTAGCCTACCACATCGCCCACTACCTCACCGACGTGCTGGTCAACGGCCAGTATGCGCTGGTTGCCCTGTCCGACCCCTTCGCCCTGGGATGGGATCTTTTCGGTACGGCGCATCTGCCGGTCACCGCGGGCATCGTCGCCGGTGCGGACGCGGCCTGGTGGCTGTGGAACATGCAGGCGGCCCTGATCGTCGGCGGGCACATCCTGGCCGTGCTCGTCGCCCATGCCGCGGCCTCACGATTGGCGCCTGCAACGTCGCAGGCGACATTGCTGCAGGTTCCGCTGACCGTGCTGATGGTTGCCTACACGCTTTTCGGTCTCTGGCTGCTCGCTACGCCCACCGCCGGCTGATGCCAACGGTCATTTTAGGTGACCGTTGGAGCGCGCGACCGCGCGCCGCGCCCGTTGGCGCGTAAGCCAAGCGGCTTGGATAGGCCGCGCCGGCGCTTGAGGCTATGATCCCTCTTGCCGCCAATGCTCGCTTGCCTTGGCAGGGGTTTGATGCTTGGTTTGCCTCGCGATTTTCGCGGCCGCTGCCGGCCGCGGGTCAAATGCCATGAGGGGGAATTCGATGACTGGCCGCTTCTTCGACCTGACCAAAGGCAAGGCATCGCGCCGCACGGTCCTGAAAGGGCTGGCAGCCGGTGCCGGACTGGCCGCAGCGCCCGGTTTCGTTCGTTACGCGCAGGCACAGAGCTCTGCCCCGATCAGGATCGGCTTCCAGGCGCATCGCACCGGCATCGGTGCCGCCTATGGCCGCTGGTATGAAAAAACAACGGCTGCCGCCGTGAAGGCGATCAACGCAGCCGGCGGCATCAACGGCCGCCCGATCGAAGTGGTCATCGAGGACGACGGCACTGACGCCGCGCGCGGCGCCGAGGTGGTGGCCAAGCTCGCCAACCAGCACAAGGTCGACATCGTCTACGGCACCTTGTTCTCCAACGTCGTGGTCGGCTCGGCGCCGGCCGCCGGCGAACTGAAAATCCCGTATTACGTCGTGTCGGAAGGCTATCACGTCGCCTCCGGGAAACTGAACCGCTACGTGTTCCAGCCTGGCATCACCGACGTGCGCGCGCAGGTGACTTCGGTGGCGCCATGGATCGCTGCCAATGCCGGCAAGAAGATCACCATGATCTTCCCCGATTATGCTTTTGGCTACGATCATCGCGACTACCTGCCGCCGGCGCTGCAGAAGGCTGGCGCGGAAGTCGTTGCAAAGATCGCCATCCCGCCGACGGAATCTTCCTTCACCAAATACTTCCCGCAGATCCCATCGGATACCGACGCCATCTACCATGTCATGGTCGGGCCGGCGGTGCTGACCTTCGTCAAGGAACTTGGCGACTTCTACGGGTCGACCGGGCCGAAGCTGTTCGGCTTCATCGACTCGCTGGAGGCGGTCGACATCAACAGTCCCGGCCTCGAATATCTCGACGGCAGCCATTTCTGGGAAGGCTCGCCGCGCTATGCGCAGGCCGATGATTCAGACGCGCAGAAGGCCTATCGCGCCGCCGTCGGCATCGACGACAATGGTGCGGCCGTCGCCGACGCCAAGGACGTTTCCACCGCCGCCCACATGTTCGGCTGCTGGGAAACGCTCTACGTCATCAAGAAGGCGATGGAGGATGCCGGCTACAAGGGAGTGGAAGACCGCGCCAAGCTGGTCGAGGCGACCGAGGCGCTGACCGAATTCGCCGAAGGGCCGGAACATCCGCAGGGCAAGAAGCTGTTCAACGGCAAGATCCACCAGTGTTTCGGCCACCAGAACATCTCAAAGCTGGAGGGCGGCAAGCTCAAGGTTGTGCACAAGACCGCGATCGAGGACGGCATGTACGAGCCGGAGGCCGACTACACCAAGCAGTCCCTGTGATTATCCTGCCGTCGAAGGCCGGGACCTGATGGCTTTCGGACCGCATCTTCTGCTGGCTACCCTCGAAGGGCTGGTTACTGCGGCGGTGCTGGCGCTGACCGCGCTCGGCCTGTCGCTGGTGTTCGGCGTGATGCGCATCGTCAATGTCGCGCATGGCGAATTCTTCATGCTGGGCGCGGTGCTTGCCTGGGCGGTGGCGACGGCGCTTGGCGCCCATCCGGCCATCGGCTTCGTAGCGGCGCTGATCGTGGCGCCGCTGGTGGTCGGTGCGATTGCCCTGCTTTCCGAGCGGCTGGTGTTGCGCCGGCTCAATTACGACCCGGAAGCCACGATCGTCGCCACCATCGGCCTGCTCTACATCATCCAGCAACTGGCGCTGAGCTTCTATGGCCCCGAAGCGAGGCCGGTGACCCCGCCCTTCAGCTATCGCGTGCTGCTGCCCTGGTTCGGCTATTCCGGCTACAAGCTTTCGATCATCGCTGCCTCCGGCCTGCTGCTCGTCGTCACATGGCTGGTGCTGACGCGTACCAGGATCGGCCTCGTCATGCGCGCCACGCAGTATGACCGCGAGATGGCGCAGGCCTTCGCCATTCCGGTCGAGCGCGTCTATGCTGGCGTCTTCGCGCTGGGAGCCATGCTGGCGGCATTCGCCGCGGTGCTGATCGTGCCGATCAGCCAGGCGCACTACCTGATGGGGCAGGATCCGCTGCTGCTGTCGTTCATCGTCGTCATCATCGGCGGCCTCGGTTCGTTGCGCGGCACCGTGGTGGCAGCACTGCTGATCGGCTTGTCCGACGGCATCGTCTCGATGTTCTTCTCGCCGACGCTGGCCAAGCTGATCGCGACGCTGGTTGTTGCGATGGTGCTGGTGTTCCGCCCGCAGGGCCTGTTCGGAACGGCGGCCCGATGACGGCGACGGCAAGGATTTATGGACTGCACATGGCCGTGGTGGCCGTGTTGTTCGCGCTGAACTTCCTGCTGCCCGACTATCACCATGGCCTTTTCGCGCGCATCCTGGTGCTGGCTACCTTTGCCATGGGCTACAATCTGCTGTTCGGTTATGCCGGGCTGCTCAGCCTCGGCCATGCCATGTTCTTCGGCGCTGGGCTCTACGGCAGCGGATTGGCGATCACTTATCTCGGTTTCGGCGTTCTATCGGCTTTCCTTGCCGGACTTGCCTGCGGCGCCGTTCTGGCGCTGGTGGTGGGGGTCCTCGCGCTCCGCACCTCCGGCGTCGCCTTCATGATCGTCACCATGATGTTCGCGCAGGCCTTTGTGCTGACCATCGTCTATTTCAACCAGTGGACCGGCGGTGACCAGGGGCTGGTGTTGCAGCAGGCGAGCCGCATGCTGACGATCGGCAATGCGAGCCTCGATCTCACGGCGCCGGTCGTACGTTATCTTGCGGCGCTGCTGCTGTTCGCGGTGGTGTTGTTCGCTACACTCGCCATTGTCCGCTCGCGTTTCGGCCGCGTGCTGGTGGCGATCCGGGAGAACGAGGAGCGCACGCGCATGCTGGGCTACGACACCTTCACCAACAAGCTGGCGGCGGTCGTGCTTTCCGGCATTTTCTGTGCTGCGGCTGGTGCCGCCTATGCTCTGCTGTTCGGTTATGTCGGCTCCAACTTCGCTTCGGTTCAGTATTCCATCCTGCCGCTGCTGTGGGTGCTGGCTGGAGGGGCTGCCACCACGCTCGGCCCGCTGGTCGGCACATTGTTCATCTATTACGTGACCGATATCGCCAGCAGCTACACCTCGGCCTGGCTGCTGATCGTCGGCGCGGCACTCGTGCTCCTGGTGCTGTTCGCGCCGAAAGGCATCCTTGGTTTCGTCCGTCGCCGCTGGATCGGGTGGCTGCCATGACCCGGCCCTTGCTGACCACCAGCGGTCTGTCGCGCGATTTCGGCGGGCTTCGCGCCGTGGACAAGGCCGATTTCAGCCTGATGCCGGGAGAGATCCGCGCCATCATCGGCCCGAACGGTGCCGGCAAGACCACCTTCGTCAGCCTGATCTGCGGCCGCGTCCTGCCGTCGTCGGGCACGATCGATTTCGCCGGAACCGAAATCTCCGCCTTGCCGGCGTATCGCCGTGTGCGGCTGGGCATCGCCTACACATTCCAGGTCACCAGCGTCTTCGCCAACCTTTCCGCCTACGACAATGTCGCGCTGTCGGTGCAGCGCACCTTGACCGACGGCCGCTCCAAGGGGGCGGTGCGTACAGGGACCATGAAGGCGCTGCAGCAGGTCGGCCTGGCCGATCGCGCGGGAACGCCGGCGGGGCAGCTCGCCTATGGCCATCAGCGTCTTCTGGAAGTGGCCATGGGCCTGGCGTTGCAGCCGCGCCTGCTGATCCTCGACGAACCGACGCAGGGGCTCTCCGATGGCGAGATCGAGGGTTTCGTCAGCCTGATCCGCGAGATTGCGCGTGATGCCACCGTGCTGATCATCGAGCATAACATGCCGGTGGTGATGCAGCTTGCCCATCGCATCACCGTCTTCGACGCCGGTCGCATCATCGCCGAGGGCGATCCGGCGGCAATCCGCGCCAACACGCAAGTGCAGGAAGCTTACCTCGGAGCAGCGCATGGCTGAACTGCTCACCATTGAAGGGCTCGATTGTTTTTATGGCGAGGTGCAGGTCCTGCATGGGCTGGACCTCGCACTGAACAAGGGCGAGGTGTTGTGCCTGCTCGGGCGCAACGGTGCCGGCAAGACGACGACGCTGAAGGCGATCATGGGGCTGGTGCCGGCGGCAGCCGGCTCAATCAGCCTCGAAGGCCGCGAATTGACGGCGCTGGCGGCGCACGAGGTGCCGAAGGCCGGCGTTGCCTATGTGCCGCAGGGCCGCCGGCTGTTCGCCGAGATGACGGTCGCCGAAAACATCGAGATCGGCCTGATGGCGCGCGACAAGGGCCTGGCCACGCGCGAAGCCGTGCTGGACCTGTTTCCGCGCCTGCGCGAACGGCTGAGGCAGCGGTCCGGCACGCTCTCTGGCGGCGAACAGCAGATGCTCGCCATGGCGCGTGCTCTTTGCCTGGAGCCGCAGGTCCTGCTGCTGGATGAGCCGACCGAGGGGCTGATGCCGTCGATGATCGAGAAGATCCGCGAGACGGTCGCTGGGCTGCGCGGCCTTGGCGTGTCGACCATCCTGGTCGAGCAGCGGGTGGAAGCGGTGCTCGCCGTCGCCGATCGCGTCGCCTTCATCGAGAACGGTCGCAACCGCGAGACCATGACCGCCGAGGCGCTGCGCGCCGACCCTGCGGCGGTCAAACGTTATGTCGGTGTGGGGTAGGCCGTCCTCCGGGAAGTAACCCGCAGGATCACAACTCAAGATCACCGGTCAGCTTTGCCAACGGCCGCAAGGGTCGTTGCCGTCGAGCAGGCCAAGGTCGCGGCGCAGGTGCGGCGACAATTCCCTGACGTCGAGATGCGCCTTCTTGCGACGGCCGAACCCGTCAGTCAGCCAGGACAGCCAGTGGTGACCGGAAACCGAAAACAACAAGTGCTGTGTCGTTGTCATGGCGGAACGCCTCCGTTATGCCTAAATGCATCTGATCCGTAGGGTTCAATGTCGTGTCGCTACGCCTTTGTTTCCAATCGAATGTCGATCATGACCTATAAAGACAGCTTATGAGCTTTCAGCTCCCGCCCCTCGCTGCCACACGCGTCTTCGAAGCGGTTGCGCGGCATCTGTCCTTCACCAAGGCTGCGCGCGAGCTGGGCATGACGCAGGCCGCCGTCAGCTATCAGATCAAGCTTCTGGAGGAGCGCGTCGGCGCGCAGCTTTTCCTGCGCCACCCACGCCATATCGAATTGTCCGACGTCGGGCAGCGGCTGGCGCCGGCGATCACCGATGCCTTTGCCATCATCGGCGAGGCCTATTCGGCCGCTCGCTCCGGCGCCGAAGGCGTCCTGTGCGTCAGCACGATCCTGACCTTCGCCTCCAACTGGCTGGCGCAGCGGCTCGGCGCCTTCCAGATGACCTATCCCTCGCTCGCCGTGCGCCTCGACACGTCGACCCGATTGATCGATTTCGCACGTGAGGATGTCGACATCGCCATCCGTTCCGGCAGCGGCAAATGGCCCGGCGTCGAGACGCACAAGCTGTTCTCGGCAGACTTCACGCCGATGCTGAGCCCGGCGCTCGCCGCGAGCATTGGCGGTGTGAAGGAACCCGCCGATCTGCTGCGCTTGCCGATCATGGATCCCGGCGACATCTGGTGGAAGGAGTGGTTCAAGCTGGCTGGTGTCGACTCCGGTGAGCTTGCATCACGAACGGCCTCCAGCATGGGCGCGCAGATGTATGAGGCGAGCGCCGCGATCGCCGGCCACGGTGTCGCCATCCTGACCCGCGAGCTGTTCCAGGCGGAGCTCGCCGATGGCCGCCTGATCCAGCCCTTCGATCTCGTCGGTGACGATGGCCATTCCTACTGGCTGGTCTATCCGACGTCGCGCCGAAACGTGCCCAAAATCAAGGCTTTTCGCGAATGGCTGTTGGTCGAGGTCGAGCGGTCGCTTAAGGCAAATGCCGAAGCTCGCAGCCCTGCCGTGATCGTTGGAACTTCGGGTCGATCTCAGTTCTCGTCGCCGAAGAAACGATAACCGAGCTCAGGTTCTGCCAGGATGATCGCGGCGTGGACGGTCTGCGTTCGATCTTGCCACGCAACTGGTGCCTCAAACTCGACACGGATCATTGTATCAGTCCGAATTCTCTTCTTCGATCGTACAGAAAAAGCCCCTCTTCATCCCAACCTGCCGACCATCCCCCATTCCACAGCAGATACGCAGCGGTGGTGGGGTCGTCTCCTATGGTTGAATGGCTGCAGAGAGGCCATTTTACCCAGTCGGAAACATCATAGCTGGAGGCGAGGCGGTAGAGTGGTTCCGACAGGAAATAGTAAGCGGCACTGCCGGCTTGACCATGCTCCTTGGCAGCCATCTCACCAAGTGCAGCGCGCAAATGCACGAAGGGCGAATCCGCGCGTGCAAAGGCGTCCTGCGGAGAGATGCTCGGGTTCTCCATCACACGTACATGGCCGAAGGGGTCTGCTGCCTCCGCCCCAAGCTCTCTGGTCAGATCGACGCCTTTGCGCAACACCATGGTGGCGTAGTCAGCATCGATCGGCTTTCGCCGCGTTGACAGATGTTCTTCCACGCGCGCCAGCATCCGATCGCCGCGTGGCAGAATCGAGAAAGCACGCCTGCGCGCCTGACGAGCACTTTTCCAATCAGTGAACCAGAAACCGAACTGCAGTCGAAAATCGCTATCCATGTCCGGCAGCGGATCTGGCACGCCCTTGTCGCCGGGTTTCTCATCTGGATGATCGTTGTAGCCGTCGAGGATCTGGTGCCAGCGACGTTGCCATTCCTTTGGGTCCTGCGGCACCGGCGTTTCCGAACCCGACGGCAGATTTTTGCGCTTGAGAAAATTGAACACACTGCCTCCGCTTGTCGAAGGGATGATCGGCGGATCCCGATCGACCATAAAGCATTCTTGCAGCCAAGTGGAATCACTTGGCGTTACAAAAATGCGGCGAAAACAAAAGCTTAGAGCATTTCCGTGAAAAACGGAAAGGCTCTAGCCTCACGTCTCGTCGCCGACAAAGCGATAACCGACCCCCGGCTCCGTCCGGATGATCGCCGGCGCGGACGGATCGCGTTCGATCTTGCCGCGCACCTGGCCGACGAAGACGCGCAGGTAGTGCAGGTCGTCTGCATGGGCCGGCCCCCAGACCGAGGTCAGCAGCGCCCTGTGCGTGACCACGCGTCCGGCATGGCGCGCCAGCATCAGCACGAGGTCGTATTCCTTCGGCGTGAGATGGATCGGCGCGCCGCTGCGGGTGATCAGCCGGCGCACGGTGTCGATATGCAGCCCGTCGACCGAAATCTCGGTGACGCCGCCATCCTCGCGGGTGCGGTGGCGCAGCGCCGTGCGGATACGGGCGGTCAGTTCGCCGATGCCGAATGGTTTTTCGATATAGTCGTCGGCGCCGAGGTCGAGAGCGGCGATCTTCTCGCTCTCGCGGTCGCGCGCCGAGAGGATGATGATCGGCAGTTCGGACCAGCCGCGCACATTCTTCACCACCTCCTTGCCGTCCATGTCGGGCAAGCCGAGATCGAGGATGATCAGATCCGGCGCCGCCGTGGCGATAGCCTTCAGCGCCTGGGCGCCGGTTCCGGCCTCTATCACCTCATAGCCTGCGGCGGTGAGCGCCGGGCGCAGGAAACGCTGGATCTGCGGTTCGTCGTCGACGACCAGGACACGAAAGCCGCTCACGACATCGTCTCCGCCTCGACAGGCATGTCTTCGACCGGGAAGCGCAGGATCATGCGTGTGCCTTTTCGTTTCTGGGCCGGGCTTTCGGCCTTGATGGTGCCGCCCATCGCTTCGACGAAACCGCGTGCGATCGGCAGGCCGAGCCCTGTACCCGGTGCGCGTCCGTCGGGCTTGCCGCGCCGGAAGAATTTCTCGAACACCTGTTCGAGATCCTTTTCGGGAATGCCCTTGCCCATGTCGACAACCGATAGAACCAGCTCGTTCTGGTCGCGCCGCGCATAGATGCGGATCGGCTCGGCGCCGCCATATTTGTCGGCATTGTCGACAAGGTTGAACAGCACCTGTCCCAGAAGCACGCTGTCGCCGCGGATCAAGGGCAAATCAGGGGCGAGCTGCACTTCGACAACCCGTTCCGGGAACACCTTGCGGGAACGTTCCACCGTGGAGTTGATGACGTCTGGCACGTCGACCCAGTCGCGCTTGGCTTCGACCGAGCCGGATTCGATGCGTGTCATGTCGAGCAGGTTGGCAAGGAAGCGCGACAGCCGGGCACTCTCTTCGTCGATCGAAACGAGCAGGTCGTCACGGCTCTGCTTGTCCATCCTGTCGCCGAGTTCGCGCAGGCTGGTGATAGCGCCGGTGATGGTGGCGAGCGGCGTCTTGAGATCGTGCGATACCGAGGCAAGCAATGCCGAGCGGAAACGCTCACCCTCCAGCGCCGTGGCCTGGCGAAGGCTTTCCCTGGACAGACGCGCCCTGTCGATGGCCACGGCCGACTGGTCGAGGATGGCATTCAGCATCCTCTCTTCGGTTCCATCCAGCAGTTCGCCATCCTGCTGGATGCCGCAGACGCCGACGACGCCATGCGGACTCATCAGCGGGATGAAGCGGAAGGCGCTGTTGGGGAGCGTTCCGGTGCCGCTGCCGGCCTCCTCGCTTTTTTCATAGGTCCAGCGCGCGGCCGCCATGTCCGAGACGCCGAGCTCGGTGTCCGGCGGCCAGGACGCCTGCAGCCGCAATTCGCCCTGGTCCGGCAGCAGCAGCGCCACCGTGCGCGAGAGCGCTCCCTGCAACTGGGAAACGGTCGCCCACACCACGTCGTCCTGTTTCGCCGTGCCGGAAAGCTTGCGCGAATAGTCGTACAGTGTCTGCGTCGTGACGGAGCGCTCGCCGGATACCTTTGCCTGTTCGCGCAGCCGCGAGGTGAGGCCGCCGGTAAGCATGGCGGCGGCAAGGAAGACGAACAGCGCGAAGACTTCGTGCGGCTCGGCGATGGTCAGCGTGTAGAACGGCGGAATAAAGAAGAAATTATACGCGATCGCCGAGCCGAGCGCGGCAACGACCGCCGCCAGATAGCCGCTGCTGATCGCCGAGACCAGCACCGCCAGCAGATAGATGATCGAGATGTTCGGCAGCCGCACCCACTCGTCGATGGTCAGGCCGAAGCCGGTCGCAGCAGTAACCGTGGCGACGGCGGTGCCGACTTCCCGGGCCAGCCGAAGCGCCAGCGGCCGCTGTTTCACCGGGGTGGCCGGTGGCGGCATCGCATCGTCGCCGGTGACGACATAGACGCCGATGCCGGAGGCTTTCTCCATCAGGGCGTCGGGCAGCGAACGCCGGAACAGGCGCCAGGGGAAAGACTGCCTGCGTCCGCCGATGACGATCTGCGTGGCGTGTTCGCGCCTTGCCAGTCGCAGGATCTCCTCGACGAAATCGCTGCCCTTCACGCGCCGTGTCTCCGCGCCGAGCCGTTCGGCCAGGCGGAAGGTGTCGTCCAGCCGGCGCTCGCCCGTCTGGTCGGCGACGGCGCGGTCCACGGGTTCGATCGACGCGACGATCCAGTGCGCATTGAGACCGGAGGCGAGCCGGCTGGCGATGCGCACGACTTTTTCCGACAACGCATCCGGACCGATGCAGACCAGCAGCCGCTCGGCCGAAGGCCATGGGCCTTCGATGGCGTTCTGCTTGAGATAGTCGACCATCTGGTCGTCGACCCGGTCTGCCGTGCGCCGCAGCGCCAGGTCGCGCAGCGCGGTGAGGTTGCCGAGGCGAAAGAAGGAATCCGCCGCGCGCGCCGCATTGGCCGGCAGGTAGACCTTGCCTTCCTTCAGCCGCTCCAGCAGTTCCGCCGGCGGCAGGTCCACCAGCAGCACTTCGTCGGCCTTCTTCAGGACCGTGTCGGGGATCTGTTCGCGCACCGGCACGCCGGTGATCTGGGTGACGACGTCTGACAGGCTTTCCAGGTGCTGGATGTTGAGCGCCGTCCAGACATTGATGCCGGCGGCCAGCAGTTCGTCGATGTCCTGGTAGCGTTTGGGGTGGCGGCTCTCGGGCGCATTGCTATGCGCCAGTTCGTCGACCACGATGGTGTGGGGATGGCGCGCCAGTGCCGCGTCGAGGTCGAATTCCTCGATCGTGCGGCCGCGATAGGGGATGCTGTGCAGCGGCAGCACCTCCAGGCCTTCGAGCAGCGCGGCGGTCTCGCCGCGCCCATGCGTCTCGACGAGGCCGACGAGGATATCGCCGCCGTCTTCCTTCATGCGGCGCGCACGCGACAGCATGGCGAAGGTCTTGCCGACACCAGGCGCTGCGCCCAGGAACACGGTCAGCCGACCGCGTTCCTGGGCGCCTGCCAGTGCCAGCAGCGCGTCCGGGTCGGCGCGCTTTTCTCGATGACGGTCGCTATCGCCCATTCGGTAGATTTAGGACTTTAGCCGATCCAGCGCGAGATTTAGTTTCAGCACGTTGACGCGTGGTTCGCCGATCAGGCCGAGCAGCCGGCCCTCCTGCGTTTCGTCGACCAGCCTGGCCACATCCGCCTCCGGCAACCCGCGCGCCTTGGCGACGCGAGCGACCTGATCGCGGGCGAAATCCGGCGTGATGTGCGGGTCGAGGCCGGAGCCGGACGTGGTGGCGGCATCGGCCGGGACCGGCGACGCGATGCCGGCGCCATTCAGGCGCTGGATCTCGGCCGCAACGCGCTCCTTCAGCTTCTGCGAGGTCGTGCCGAGATTGGAGCCGCTGGAATTGCCGGCATCGTAGGGCGTGCTGCCGATCGCCGACGGACGCGGCCAGAAGTAGCGGTCGCTGGTGAAGTTCTGGCCGATCAGTTCGGAACCGATGACGGTTCCGTTCTGCCTGATCAGGCTGCCGTTTGCCTGTGCCGGCAGGATGATCTGGCCGACGCCGGTGATGGCGAGTGGATAGGCGATGCCGAGCAGGATCGTGAACAACACGATCATGACCAGGGCGGGGCGAAGGTTGCTTGTCATGATTACACCAGATGAAGAGCCGAGACGGCGATGTCGACCAGCTTGATGCCTGCGAAAGGCAGGAGCAGACCACCGACGCCGTAGACGAGAAGATTGCGGCGCAGCAGCGCCGCGGCACCGACCGGGCGGTAGGCGACACCCTTCAGCGCCAGCGGGATCAGCGCGATGATGATCAGCGCGTTGAAGATGACCGCCGACAGGATCGCCGATTCCGGCGAGGTCAGCCGCATGATGTTGAGATGGTCGAGCGCCGGATAGGTCGCCACGAACAGCGCCGGGATGATGGCGAAATATTTGGCGACGTCGTTGGCGATCGAAAAGGTGGTCAACGAGCCGCGTGTCATCAGAAGCTGCTTGCCGATCTCGACGATCTCGATGAGCTTGGTCGGGCTGGAATCGAGGTCGACCATGTTGGCGGCCTCGCGCGCGGCCTGGGTGCCGCTCTGCATCGCCACGCCGACATCGGCCTGGGCAAGCGCCGGCGCATCGTTGGTGCCGTCGCCGCACATGGCGATCAGGCGCCCGCCTTCCTGTTCCTTGCGGATATAGCCGAGCTTCTGCTCCGGCGTCGCTTCCGCCAGGAAGTCGTCGACCCCGGCCTCCGAGGCGATCGCCGCCGCGGTAACCGGATTGTCGCCGGTGACCATGACGGTGCGGATGCCCATGGCACGCAGCGCCGCGAAGCGCTCCTTGATGCCGGGCTTCACCACGTCCTTCAGGTGGATGACGCCGAGCAGTCTGCTGCCCTCGGCCACGGCCAGCGGCGTGCCACCGGTACGCGCCACAAGTTCCACTGCCTGACGGAAAGCGGCGGGTACGCGTGCTTCGTCGAGCGCGGTGAACTTCAGCACGGAATCGACCGCGCCCTTGCGCAGTCGACGCTCGCCGAGATCGACACCCGAAAGCCTGGTCTCGGCCGCGAACGGCACGATCGCATCGGGTTGCTTGACCGGCGCGGCAACGCCGAACTCACCGGTGGCGAGCGCAACGATCGAACGGCCTTCCGGCGTCTCGTCGCCCAGGCTCGCCAGCATGGCGGCTTCGGCCAGTTCCTCGGCGCCGATGCCCGGCACCGGCAGGAATTCGGTTGCCATGCGGTTGCCGAAGGTGATGGTGCCGGTCTTGTCGAGCAGCAGCGTGTCGACGTCGCCGGCGGCTTCCACGGCGCGACCGGAGGTGGCGATGACGTTGAAGCGCACCAGGCGATCCATGCCGGCGATGCCGATGGCCGAAAGCAGCCCGCCGATGGTGGTGGGGATCAGCGTTACCAGCAGCGCGGCCAGCACCGTGACCGACAGCACCGTACCCGAATAGCCGGCAAGACCCCACAGTGTCGCCACGGCGATCAGGAACACCAGCGTCAGGCCCGACAGCAGGATCGACAGCGCGATCTCGTTCGGCGTCTTCTGGCGCTCGGCGCCTTCGATGAGGGCGATCATGCGGTCGACGAAGGACGAGCCCGGCGCGGCGGTGATGCGCACCTTGATCCAGTCGGACAGCACCTGGGTGCCGCCGGTGACGGCCGAACGGTCGCCGCCGGATTCGCGGATGACCGGGGCGGATTCGCCGGTGATGGCGCTTTCGTTGACGGAGGCGATGCCTTCGACGATTTCACCGTCGCCCGGGATCAGCTCACCGGCCTCGACCAGCACCATGTCGCCGACCTTGAGATCGGTGGCCGGGATGCTGGCAACGTCCAGCCCGTCTTCCGACATGAGCTTGCGCGCGGTGAGCTGCGACTTGGTGCGGCGCAGGCTGTCGGCCTGCGCCTTGCCGCGGCCTTCTGCCACTGCCTCGGCGAAGTTGGCGAACAGCACTGTGAACCAGAGCCAGGCGGCGATCTGGCCGGAGAACAGCGGCTTGCCGCCGGCGATGACGAGATCGCGCAGGAACATCAGCGTCACCAGCGCGGCCACCACTTCGGTGACGAAGATGACGGGATTGCGCATCAGCTTCTGCGGCGCCAGCTTGGTGAAGGCCTGTCCGAGGGCCGGCCACAGGATGGCCGGCTCGAACAGCTTGTGTTGTACAGGGGTCGACATGAAAGTGTCCTTTAGAAGGTCTGGCCGGCCAGCATCGCGAAATGCTCGACGATGGGGCCGAGGGCGAGGGCCGGGAAGTATTGCAGGCCGCCCAGGATGAGGATGATGCCGACGAGCAGGCCGACGAACAGTGGCGTATGGGTCGGGAAGGTGCCGGCCGAAGCCGTCGTCTTGGTCTTGCCGACCAGCGAGCCGGCGATGGCCAGCACCGGCACGACGTAGCCGAAGCGGCCGAGCAGCATGGCGATGCCGAGCGTGGTGTTGTACCAGGGCGTGTTCGCCGAGAGGCCGCCGAAGGCCGAACCGTTGTTGGCCGTCGTCGAGGTATAGGCATAGAGGATTTCCGACAGGCCATGCGGGCCGCTCATGCTGATCGATGTGAGAGCGAAGGGCAGCATGGCCGACAGCGCGCTGAAGCCGAGGATCGACAGCGGCAGGATGAGCACCGCCAGCATGGCGTATTTCATCTCGCGGCTTTCGATCTTCTTGCCGAGGAACTCCGGCGTGCGGCCGACCATCAGGCCGGCGACGAAGACCGAGAGGATGGCGAAGACGATCATGCCGTAGAGGCCGGAGCCGACGCCGCCGGGCAGCACTTCGCCAAGCTGCATCAGGAACAGCGGGATGAGGCCGCCTAGGCCGGTCAGCGAACCGTGCATGGCGTTGACGCCACCATCGGAAATGCCGGTGGTGACGGCGGCATAGGCGGCGGTCATGGCCTGGCCGAAACGCACCTCCTTGCCTTCCATGTTGCCAAGCGTGTTGTCGAGCCCAAGCGCGGTCAGGATCGGATTTCCCTGCGTCTCGGCCCAGTAGATGATGCCGACGCCGGCGATCAGCAGGATCGCTGTGGCGGCGACGAAGGCCCAGCCCTGGCGGCGGTCACCGACCATCTGGCCGAAGGTATAGGCAAGCGCTGCCGTCACCATCAGCATGGACAGGATGTTGAGATAGTTCGACAGTGCGGTCGGGTTCTCGAACGGATGCGCGGCGTTGACGTTGAAGAAGCCGCCGCCATTGGTGCCGAGCTGCTTGATGGCTTCCTGGCTGGCCACCGGTCCGAGCGCGATGGTCTGGTTGGCACCCTCGAGCGTGGTCGCTGTGACCGAACCGTCAAGTGTCTGCGGCAGGCCCATCGCCACGAAGGCGATCGCGACGACGACAGCGAGCGGCAAGAGCACGTAGAGCGTGGAGCGGGTCATATCGACCCAGAAGTTGCCGACGGTCGTGCCGTTTGAACGGATGAAAGCGCGCGTCAGCGCCAGGGCCATCGCAATTCCGGTCGCCCCCGAAAGGAAGTTGTGCACGGTCAGGCCGGCCATCTGGCTGAAATGGCTCATCGTGGTTTCGCCGCCATAGGACTGCCAGTTCGTGTTGGTCACGAAGCTGACCGCGGTGTTGAAGGCGAGGTCGGGTGCAACACCGGCGAACCCTTGCGGGTTGTAAGGCAGGTAAGCCTGCAGGCGCAGGATCGCGTAGAGCAACACCAGGCCGGCGATCGAGAAGGCGATCATCGAGAAGGTGTAGGCCAGCCAGCCCTGTTCTTTCTTCGGGTCGACACCGGCCAGTGCGTAGAAACCGCGCTCGACGGGGCCAAGCACGGGCGACAGGAAGGTTCGTTCATTGGAAAAGACTTTTGCCATGAACAAGCCGAGCGGCTTGATCAGCAAAAATGTGAGGAGAAAAAGCAGGCCGATCTGCAGCCATCCGATCAAAGACATGGCGGAACTCTTTTGTTCTTAGAATTTTTCTGGCCGCAGCAGCGTCACCAACAGGTAGACGCCGAGAGCTACGGCAACGGCGAGGCCGAGTAAGGCTTCCATCAGGATCACCCCCCTCAAAGCCGCGTCAGCGCGCGCGCATAGAGCGCGAAAATCAGGAAGGATCCTATGCCAAGGGCAAGGTAGGCGAGGTCGAGCACGATGCTTCTCCGCAGTTCAAGAAGTGCGGAAAATGCTCCCGATGCCGGTCAAATATCGATTGGGAATAGCTGTAGCGGGTATCAAGAAAAGATAAGGATCGCGTCAGGCGACGGGTTGTCCCGTTTCAGCCTGCCACGTGCAGGCGCGCGCCGGCCGTTTCCAGGGCCGTAACAATGTCTGCCGGTGGCATGCTGTCGGTGGCGAGTTCGGAGAAGCCGGAAAAGCCGCATACCCGCACGAGTCCCTGGCGGCCGAACTTGCTGTGGTCGGTGATGACGACGGAGCGCTGGCCACGCGACAGCACGGTTGCCGCGAATTCCGCCTCTTCCAGGTCGAAATCCATGACGCCGCCGGTCGCATCGATGGCACCTGCCGAAATGATGGCGTGGTCGACGCTGAAGCGGCCGACGAAATCGATCGCCGAGACGCCGAAGGCCGCACCGGAATCGCTGCGCAACTCGCCGCCGGCCATATAGACCCGGTTGCCGTTGGCGGTGGCCAGCGTGCGGGCGATATCGGAGGAGTTGGTCACCACGGTGAGCCGGTGATGGCCGAGCAGTTCCCGGGCCAGGAAGCTTGTGGTGGTGCCGCAGTCCAGCATGATCGACTCGCCGTCGCGGATCGTTGCCGCCACCATGCGCGCGATCGTGCGCTTGGCATCGGCATTGTCGCGCATGCGCCGCTCGAACGGCGCTTCACCGATGATGCCGGGCAGGCTGATGGCGCCGTGCATCTTCAGCACCGAACCATCCTCGGTCAGCGGTTTCACATCGCGCCGCACGGTCTCGAGCGAGACATCCAGCCGCTGGGCGAGATCGGCGATGGTGACCGTGCCTTCCTCTTTCAGGAGGCGCAGGATCTCACCGTGCCGCTTGGAATGGTTCACCGAAGTCTGGCCTCGCCGCTGGCATCAAGATGACTGATTTGTAGGCGTTCACCGAAATGAAAACAACATAATCGGGCAGATAAACATAAAAAACCACAGAATCGCGTTGACAATCCCGCCTCTGCGTCTGACCTTGGGGCAAGGAGAAGCGGTGGACCACGGTGAAAAGCCCTCTGCAGAAGGGCCGCCGGTCGATGGGAGGAGACGTGACGAGCGAGGATCGCATTCGCGGCCTGCCTTGCTGGAAGGGAAGCGTCGATGTCGCGCCCCTGTCCGGCGGTCTGAGCAACGAGAATTTCCTGGTGACGGACGTGGCGGGCAAGCATGTTGTCCGGCTTGGGCGTGACTATCCATTTCACCATGTGCTGCGCGAGCGCGAGCTGATGACGGCGCAGGCCGCCTCGGCGGCCGGGTTCGGGCCCTCGGTCGAATATGCCGAGCCCGGCGTCATGGTCACCCAGTTTCTCGGCGCGAAGACCTATGCGGCGGAGGATGTGCGCGCCAATGCCGAGCGCATCGCGACGCTGATGCGCGAATTTCACAAGCGGATGCCGGAACATGTTTCCGGCCCGGGTTTCATGTTCTGGGTGTTCCACGTCATCCGCGACTATGCACGCACGCTGAGCGCCGGGAAAAGCCGCATGATGCCGGTGCTGCCGCTCTACCTCGCGCTGGCGGATCGGCTGGAAAGCGTGCAGGCGCCGCTGCCGATCGTGTTCGGCCACAACGATCTGCTGCCAGCCAATTTTCTCGACGATGGCGACAAGCTCTGGCTGATCGATTTCGAATATGCCGGCTTCGGCACGGCCATGTTCGACCTCGCCGGCATCGCCTCCAACTCCGGCATGCCGGACGCGGAGGCAGAGCCGTTGCTCGGCGCCTATCTCGGCCACATGCCGGATGAGGCGATGCGCCGTTCCTTCGCCGCCATGCAATGCGCGTCGCTGCTGCGCGAGGCGATGTGGAGCATGGTCTCCGAACTGCATCTCGACGCGCCGGGCGTCGACTATGTCGCCTACACCACCGAGAACCTCGCCCGCCTCGACGCGGCGCTCGAAAGCTACAGCTCCAGATACGGAAAAATCCTGTCATGACCTTGCCCAATCACGCCGAGATCGTCGTCATCGGCGGCGGCATCATCGGTTGTTCCACGGCCTATCATCTGGCACGCGACCACAAGGCGGACGTGATCCTGCTCGAACAGGGCGCCATCACATCCGGCTCGACCTGGCATGCGGCCGGCCTCGTCGGACAGTTGCGCTCATCGGCCTCGATCACCCGCGTGCTCAAATATTCGGTCGAACTCTACAAGGGGCTGGAGGCTGAAACCGGGCTGGCCACCGGCTGGAAGATGACCGGTTGCCTGCGCCTCGCCACCAACCAGGACCGTTGGACCGAGTTCAAGAGGCTGGCGACGACGGCGCGCAGCTTCGGCATGGACATGCACCTGCTGTCGCCGGCAGAGGTGAAGGCGATGTGGCCGCTGATGGAGACTTCTGATCTCGTCGGTGCCAGCTGGCTGCCGACCGATGGCCAGGCCAGCCCTTCCGACATCACCCAGTCGCTCGCCAAGGGAGCGCGCATGCATGGCGCCAGGCTGTTCGAAAAGGTCCGTGTGACCGGCTTCGACATGAAGGACGGCCGCATCGTCGCGGTGAAGACCGACCAGGGCGACATCGCCTGCGAGAAGGTGGTCAATTGCGCCGGCCAGTGGGCGAGACAGGTCGGGGCCATGGCCGGCATCAGCGTGCCGCTGCAACCGGTCAAGCACCAGTACATCATCACCGAGAAGATCCCGGGCCTCGCCACCGACGCGCCCACCATCCGCGATCCGGATCGCCGCACCTATTTCAAGGAAGAGGTCGGCGGTCTCGTCATGGGCGGCTATGAGCCGGACCCGCAGGCCTGGCAAACCGGCCTGCCCGGCGGCGATGTTCCGAACGAATGGGAGTTCCGCCTGTTCGATGACGACTACGATCATTTCGAACAGCATATGACGCAGGCCATCGCGCGCGTGCCGGCGCTCGAGACCGTCGGCGTCAAGCAGATGATCAACGGCCCCGAGAGCTTCACGCCGGATGGCAACTTCATCCTCGGCGTGGCGCCCGAATGTTCGAACATGTTCGTCGGCGCCGGCTTCAACGCCTTCGGCATCGCCTCGGGCGGCGGCGCCGGCTGGGTGCTGGCGAAATGGGTGGTCGACGGCGAGGCGCCGCTCGACCTATGGGTCGTCGACATCCGCCGTTTCTCCGATCTGCATCGCGACCGGCAATGGGTGTGCGACCGCACGCTCGAAGCCTATGGCAAGCACTACACGATCGCCTTCCCGCATGAGGAGTATGACAGTGGCCGGCCGCGCATCGTCTCGCCGCTCTACCAGCGCCTGCACAAGTACAATGCCGTCTTCGGTTCCAAGCTTGGCTGGGAGCGGCCGAACTGGTTCGCCGCGGCAGGAACCGAGGCGAAGGACATCTATTCGATGGGCCGGCAGAACTGGTTCGGGCCGGTCGGCGACGAGCATCGCCATGTCCGCGACAAGGTCGGCGTCTTCGACCAGTCGTCCTTCGCCAAATACGAGCTGAGCGGCAGGGATGCCGGCAAGGCGCTCGACTGGATCTGCGCCAACGATGTCGCCAAGCCGGCCGGACGGCTCACCTATACGCAGCTGCTCAACACGCGCGGCGGCATCGAGGCCGATCTCACCGTTGCGCGGCTGGCCGACGACAAATTCTACATCGTCACCGGCACCGGTTTTCGCACGCATGACCTTGCCTGGATACGCGACCACATCGGCTCTGGCCTGGATGTCGACGTCGCCGACGTGACCGAGGCCTTCGGCACGCTTTCGCTGATGGGACCGCAGGCGCGCGCGGTGCTGGAGAAGGTGACAAGGGCCGATGTCTCCAATGCCGCTTTCCCATTCGGCCATGTGCGCGAGATCGCCATCGCAGGGCACACGGTGCGGGCACTGCGCGTCACCTATGTCGGCGAACTCGGCTGGGAACTGCATGTTCCGATCGCCGCCACCGGCGAGGTGTTCGACGCCCTGATGCAGGCCGGCAGGGAGCAGGACATCCGGCCGGTCGGGTATCGTGCGCTGGAATCGCTGCGCCTCGAAAAGGGCTATCGCGCCTGGGGTTCCGATATCACCCCGAACGATACGCCGTTCGAGGCCGGTCTCGGCTGGGCGGTGAAGCTGAAGAAGGAAACCGATTTCGTCGGTCGCGCGGCGCTGCAAAAACTGGATGGGCAGCCTCTGGTCAAGCGTTTTGCCGGCTTCACGGTCGATGATCCGGAAATCGTTTTGCTCGGCCGCGAAACGATCCTGCGCAATGGCGAACCGGTCGGTTACCTGACCTCGGGCGGCTACGGCTACACCCTGGCGAGGAACATCGGCTACGGCTATGTGCGTCATGCCGCCGGGGTCAGCGATGCTTTCCTGGATGAGGGCGGCTACGAACTGGTGGTGGCAACGCAAAAGGTGCCAGCAAAACTTCACCTCGAACCACTCTACGATCCTTCCGGACAGAAGGTGAAAACTTAGACCTATCCCAGGGCCGGAATTCGAAGCGTTACCGATACGCCACAGAAGGCGATGTTAAGGCCGGCGTAGCAAGCGCTCGGCGGTGCGACGGGGTTGCCCCGCCGTCCATCGCGTGCTCTGTGATCGTTCCCAAGTCACGTTCGGTAAGGAGCCGACCAATGCGAGTCATGTCCATCGAGAAAGGAGCTTTGATCCATCTTGGGGACATGAACCTCTATGCGGACTTTGAATTTGGGAATTCTGGCGCATGTCGACGCAGGTAAGACGAGCCTCACCGAACGGCTGCTCCATGCGGCCGGCGTCATCGACAAGATCGGCAGTGTCGACGACGGCAACACACAGACCGATACCCTGGCCCTGGAGCGGCAACGCGGCATCACCATCAAATCGGCGGTGATGTCGTTCACCATCGACGGCGTGGCGATCAACCTGATCGATACGCCAGGCCATCCTGACTTCATCGCGGAAGTAGAGCGCGTGCTCAGCGTGCTCGACGGGGCGGTGCTGGTGATTTCGGCCGTGGAAGGTGTGCAGGCGCAGACGCGCATACTGATGCGGACGTTGCGGCGGCTCGGTATTCCAACACTGATCTTCGTCAACAAGATCGATCGCACCGGTGCCGATTGCGAACATGTCCTTGAGGCGATCGCCAAAAGATTGACGCCGGCTGCTATTGCGATGGGCAAGGTGCAAAGGGCCGGGTCGCCGGATGCGCTGCCGCTGCCCTTCGACATCGCGGAACCTGCGTTCGGCACGCTGCTGACGGAGATGCTGGCCGAACATGACGACACGCTGCTCGCCGCCTATGTCGGTGGCAGGGCGCTATCCGCAGGCACGCTGCAAAAGACGCTCGCGAGGCAGACAGGCAAGACGCTGGTGCATCCGGTGTTCTTTGGCTCGGCTGTCACCGGTGCCGGCATCGCACCGTTGCTTTCGGGCATCCGCGACCTTTTGCCGGCAACCGAAGGTGCCGCCGACGGTCCCGTTTCGGGCATGGTCTTCAAGATCGAACGCGGCGGATCCGGGGAAAAGATCGCTTATGTCCGCCTGTTCTCCGGCACCTTGCGGCCGCGCGAGCGTGTCGGTTTCGGTCGGGGGCGCGAAGCGAAGATCTCGGCGCTCAAGGTTTTCGACGGCGGCGGCGCGGTCGAGAAACCTTCTCTCAGGGCGGGGCAGATCGGCAAGCTGTGGGGCCTCGCCGAGGCCCAGATCGGCGATGCGATCGGCCTTCGCGGCGGTCGCGTGGAACATCATTTCGCGCCGCCGACGCTGGAGACGGTGATCCAGCCTCGGCTTCCGGCCAATCGAGGAGCCCTGCATGCCGCACTTGCATTGCTCGCCGAACAGGACCCGTTGATAAACCTCAGGCAGGATGACAGCCGGCAGGAGACCTATGTCTCGCTATATGGCGAGGTGCAGAAGGAGGTCATCCAGCAGACGCTGGCCGACGAGTATGGGCTCGACGTTTTGTTCCGCGAGACCACCCCGATCTGCATCGAGCGACCTGTCGGCAGCGGCGGTGCGCGCGATGAGGCACCCGACCCGTTCGTGGCAACAGTCGCCCTGCGGGTCGAGCCAGGGCCCATTGGCAGCGGCATCGCCTTTTGCCTCGAAATGGAGTTCGGAACCCTTCCGCTTTCCTACCACAAGGCCGTGGAGGACGCCGTCCATGAGACGTTGCGGCAGGGTCTCCACGGCTGGCAGGTGACGGACTGCGTCGTGACGATGACGGAGGCGACGCGCGTGCGCCACTGGGGGCCGATGACGACGGCTGCCGAGCATCGCAAACTCACCCCGCTGGTCGTGATGGCTGCTCTCAGGCAGGCCGGCACGGTGGTGTGCGAGCCGATCCACCGCTTCCAGCTCGAAGCACCGATGGACACGCTGCCGTCGCTGCTGCCGGTCCTGGCGAGGCTGGATGCATTGCCCCAGAACCCGACGATGGAGGGCGCATCCTATACGTTGACCGGCATCATTCCGGCGGCGCGCGTCCACGCTTTGCAGCAGATGGTGCCCGGCCTTACGCATGGCGAGGGCGTCCTGGAAACGGCGTTCGATCACCATCGCCCGATCCGCGCCGCGATCCCGGAGCGACCACGCACCGACGACAATCCGCTCAATCGAAAGGATTATCTCCTGCGGCTGTCGCGACGGGGATGACGCGCACCCTCCTTTCGGCCAGTTGCGGTGGGCCACTTCCGTACGGCATGATCGGGGAACATCAAGCTGAGGAGCTACCCAATGGCGCGGAAATTCGTCGAGAGCGAAAACATCGACGTCGGTTTCGACGGCAAGCTCTGTATCCACTCGCGCAACTGCGTGTTGGGTCATCCCGAAGTCTTCGTGCCCAATGCGCCGGGCCAATGGATCCATCCCGAAGCCGGTGCCGTCGAGGCGATCGTCGGGGTCGCGCATTCCTGTCCATCCGGCGCGATCACCTATCGCCGCAAGGATGGCGGACGGGAAGAAGCGGCACCGGTGGTCAACCTAGTCAGGGTGCGCGAGAACGGGCCGCTCGCCTTCAATGCCGAGATGGACATCAATGGCGAGGTGATGCTGCGGGCGACGCTCTGCCGTTGCGGCGCATCCGAGAACAAGCCGTTCTGCGACGGCAGTCACACCAAGGCCGGGTTCGCGGCCACCGGGGAACCGGAGACCAGGGAGTCCATCGCGCTGGAGGCACGCAATGGCGTGGTCAAGGTCACTCCAACACCCAACGGCTCGCTCAAGGTCGAAGGCAATCTCGAAATCGTCTCCGGCACCGGCCGTACGGTCGACCGCGTGACCAAGGTGTTCCTGTGCCGCTGCGGCCATTCGAAGAACAAGCCGTTCTGCGACGGCAGCCACAAGGCGGCCGGCTTCGTCGGCTGACCGCCCCGAGCGTTTCCGCCATGCGCGGAAACGCGGGACTCCGGCGTTCGTCCTTACAAAAATTCCGGGCGCAAAACTGCCAAGCTTTGCTAGCCTAGTTGACGCCCTTCGGCACGTTCTCCGGCGGTACGGTGTCGACCACCTTCTGCCGGTGGAAGATGAACAGTCCTGCCAGCACGACGATGGCGGCACCCACGAGCACGCGCGGGCCAGGCACGTCGCCGAAGAACACCATGCCGAACACGATGGCCCACAAAAGCAGGCTGTAGTGCAGCGGCGCCAGCGTCGAGGCCGGCGCCAGCTTCAGCGCCCGCGTGATCATCAGATGAGCGGCGCAGGAAACGACGCCGAGCAGCAGCATCGGGCCGATGTCGACGAGGCCGGGCGTCTGCCAGTCGGGGATCGCGAAGATGAGACCGGCCACCAGGGCAGCGATGGTCTGCCAGGTCACCAGCGTCGTATCGGGCGTTCCTCGCAATTGCCGGCTGTAGACGATCGACAGGGCGAAGGCGACCGAGCCGATGAAGGCGAAGATGGCGGATGTCGAAAAAGCGGAAGCGGACGGATTGAGAATGACGAGCACGCCGCAGAAGCCGACCAGGATGGCGGCCCAGCGGCGCCAGCGGATACGTTCGCCGAGCATGAAATGCGAAAGCGCCGCGACATAGATCGGTCCTGCCATGTAGAAGCTCATCACGTCGGCGAGCGGCATGTGGACGACGGCCGCATAGAACAGGCCGGTATCGACCGTTGCGATGACGGCGCGCAGGACCTGCGTTCCAGGTCTCTCGACCTGGAAAAGCTTTGTCACACCCTGCCGGGCAATCATCGGCCCGAGGATGATGAAAGCGCCGATCGAGCGGACGGCGACCACCAGCCCGACCGAAAAATTGGCGACCAGCCATTTGCCCATCGCGTCGTTGAGCGCGAACATGAAGTCGCCGGCCAACATCAGCAGGATGCCGGCCACGACGAGGTTCTTGGGTGCGAGTGCCCGCAGCGGCGCCATGGCTCGAGTATCCTTCACGCCGATCGTTCAGCCGACGGCTGACTAACCGTTGGCCGGAAGTTTGGCGAGAGGGAAGCAAAACTTTTGGTTGCGCCAGAGCGTCGCGCGGCGGTCCAGCTCAATACAGGCTGAAAAACACCGGCAGATAGCCTTCGTCCTGCAGGTATTCGACCAGGAACATGGCGGGCACGGCGGCCAGGAAGACGAGGCTGTCAATCAGGGTGCCGTAGAGCCGCTTCGGCGTGATCTCGATCATCTCGCGATCCGTGAACAGCCGGCAGTCGACGCAGAACGCCGGGACGCGCCTGCAGTAGTCCACATAAGCCTGCCCGAAATGCGTTCTGAGCAGCTGCTCTTCACGGGTCACGGTCCGCAGCAGGATCGCATGCACCACGATGGCGCATAGCAGCGCGGGTGCGACACTGCCCGTCTGTGCGCCCACCCCCGCTGCCCCGATGATCGAGAACAGATAGAGCGGGTTTCGGCACATCGAATAGGGGCCGTCGTCGACCAGCACCACCGACTTCTTTCCGCCGATGTAGAGCGTGCACCAGAGCCGTCCCAGGATCGCCGTGCCGATGAGGCCGATACCGGCGATCCTGATTGTCAGCTGCAGATCGACGCCGCCCGGCGGATAGAGTTTCCAGGCGGACTGGAACAGCAGCGCAAAGGCGATGAGGAACAAAGTGACGATCCACAAGGCTGCAATGCGTGGACGCTGAATGTGTCCGAAGGTCTTTGGTGGCGTTTGCATGATGGTCCCGACGAAGTGACGCCGGCGCGCCATTGGGTTCCGCCCAGACCGTGACGACGCGTCGACGGCCGGACCTTGGTCGCGTTTCATCAAGGTTTGGCGGAGAGCCCGCCAAGGCTCGCCAAGGAACCTGGCAACCGCTGGTGTTTGCGATTGCCTGCCGCTTCGTGTTGCGGAATATGGCCGTGCCAACCAACGAAGGACTGCGCATGGACAAGGGGTTGATCCTTATCGTCGAGGACGAACCGCGCATTGCCGAGATTCTCGAGGCCTATCTGGCGCGCGAGGGTTTTCGCACGGTCACCGCGGTGAATGGGGATATCGCACTGTCCCACCATGCCATGCTGTCGCCCGATCTCGTGCTTCTCGATGTGCACATACCCCGGCTGGACGGCTTCGAGGTTCTGGCGCGCATCCGCCAGGACGCGAACACACCGGTCATCATGGTGACGGCGCTGGCCGAGGACATCGACCGCCTTTCGGGTTTGCGGCTGGGTGCCGACGACTATGTGATCAAGCCGTTCAATCCGCAGGAGGTGGTGGCGCGCGTCAATGCGGTGCTGCGCCGGTCGCGCGCCTCCGGCGCCTCGCGGACGCTGCGATTTGCTCCCGTCGAGGTCGATCTCGACGCCCATGCCGCTTTTGTCGAGGCGGAGACCGGGCGCCAGTCGCTGGCGCTGACGCTCAGTGAGTTCCGCATCGTCGCCTACATGATCCGCAGGCCGACCCATGCCTTCGGGCGCGCCGACATCCTCGATGCCTGCCTGCCGGAGAACGATGCGCTCGCCAAGACCGTCGACACGCATGTCGCCAACCTGCGCCGCAAGTTCGAAAATGCCGGGGTTCCCGGTCTCTTCCAGGCGGTGCGTGGCATCGGCTACCGGTTCGCGGCGCCGAAATGAAGCTGCGCCGTCTTTCCCTCTCAACAGTCACCGCGGTGACGATCGGGGCGATGCTCGTGCTCAGCATGATCATCGCCTACACCACCTTCTTCGCGATCATGAAGCGACTGACGGAGATCGAGCTGCGGACGCTGCCCGCCGACGTGGCCCAGGCCTATCGGGACATCCAGGACGGGGTGATGCCATCCGTCGAGAGCTTCCGGAAACTGATGCTGGTCGTTCCGGAATTCGAGAAAACCGTGGACGCGCAGATGAACCTGGCCTTCTTGGGGCATATCCTGCTGGCGGCATTCATCTGCGGTTCGATCGGCTATTGGCTCGCCCGGCGTATCGCGCGCCCGCTGGAGCGGCTGGTGTCGGCGGCGGAAACGCTGCGCGAAGGCGACTTCGCGGTTGGCCTCGGCAATTTTCGCGGCGGTACTTCGGAGGTGCACCGCCTCGGCAAGACCATCGATGCGCTGGCGACCGATCTTGGCCATATGGAAAAGCGCCTGCGTTTCAACACAATGGCTGTCGCGCACGAACTGCGCACTCCCCTCACCATATTGCAAGGCAATCTCCAGGGCATGATCGATGGTGTTTTTCCCGTCTGCCAGCAGGGACTGGAAGACCTGCTCATGCAGGTGCAGGGACTGTCGCGGCTGGTCGAAGACCTGCGCATGCTCTCGCTTGCGGCAGGCCACAAGCTGATTGCCGAAAGATCGGCTACGGATCTTTCAGCCGAAGCCAAGACCGTTCTCGCCGCCGCTCGCCCAATGCTTGAAGAGGCCGGCATGCGGCTCGAAAAAGACCTCCGCGCGGCGCCGGCCAATGTCGATCCGGAGCGTTTGCGCCAGGCGATGCTGGCGCTTGTGCACAATGCCTGTCGGTACGCGTCGACAGGTGGCGTGCTGCGGTGCGAGACCGGTCTCGACAGGGATGGCAACGCGTTTGTCCGCTTCCTGGACCGTGGTCCGGGGCTGCTCGAGGAGATCCGCGCGATTTCATTCGACCTCTTCTGGCGCGGCGACACCTCGCGGTCACGCGCCACCGGTGGAACCGGGCTGGGGCTTTCCATCGTCGAGGCGATCGCCAAGGCCCATGGCGGCAGGCTGGAGGCGGGCAACAGGCAGGACGGTGGCGCCGCCATTGCGATCATTGTGCCGCCACGGCCGCCGGGCGACGCATGCTCATTTCCTCAATAAGGCAGCAACGATGAAGTCAACGGCTCCGTCCATCTTTCTGGCCGCCACCCTGGTCATTTCAACGGGCGGTTTCCAGGTGCTCGCGGATGGCCTCCGCCTGGAGAAGCTTGATCACGCCGTCACGCAAAGGGCTGTCCGTCGTTCCGACAATGGAAAGATAGTCGGCATGGCGGCCACGTTCGGGAATTCGTTCCTGCATTATCGGGCTTTTCGCGGCCGCCTGCGTCTCCACTACGTCGACGATTTCGATCTGAGCAGGATACCGCCGAAGGAAACGAGGTTCTATCGGGATGCCATGGGCGGAGCGCCAGTCTACAGAGTGGAGAATGCGGATGAATTTCTTGCGCAGAATCGTGGGCGCACGTTCCTGCCGCCAGGAAACAAGCCGACCTTTGTTACTTTGAAGACCGGGGACTATGTCGACGGTGGGCAGGTGACCTGGATATGCATCCTGTCGGCGCCCAGCCTCGACCGGTTCTACAGCGACAGAATGGGGCACGAGCGCTGTGACGCCTTCCGCTGACTACTGTTTCACCACGATGGGCCGATAGATCACAATCGGGGGGCGGGCGTTGAAGCGGGCGAACTCCGCGTCGCGGGCGCGCATCTCGGCCGAGCGATCGAGATCGATCCGCTGCAGGCATTCGGCGAAGGCATCCGTCTTCCTCTTGAAGCCGTAGGCGCTGCATTTCGCTTCATCCGCGGCGCGCCGTTGTTCGGGCGTCATCGTCTGGCAACCGGCCAGCAGGGTCGCGACAAGCACCGCCGCCAGGACTTTGAGCGACATCGCCTTCTCTCCGATTCAAAAAGATGAGGCGCATTGTAGACTATCCTCGACAGCGAAGGAAATGCCGGCGGCGGATGACGTTCATCCGGCCTGCTTTCCTGTCATGACCGTGGCCAGAAATCCGATCTCGCATCGCGATCAACCATCTTGATCGCTGTGCAGTCTCACTGTACAGTCTGTTCAGTGGAGTTTATGGCATGACGATTGTCGCATCTTCCCTGGAGCAGGCCTCCATGGAGAACCCGCCTGAACGAGCCGGACCCGAGACGGCAAAACTCGGCCAGCGCCTCAAGGATTTGAGGCAGCGGCGACGGTTTTCGCTCCGCCAGCTCGCGGACAGGACCGGCACCAGCGCGAGCTTCATCAGCCAGCTCGAACGGGGACTGACCGGCGCCAGCACGGCCTCGCTCAACCAGATGGCGGCGGCGCTCGGCGTCACCGTGGCTGCGCTTTTCGAAGAGCCGGCGACGCCTTCGACCGAGGGCGTGCTGCGACGCAGCCAGCGGCCCGCCATTCCGACCAGCCATGGCTGCCGCAAGACCCTTCTGTCGCGTCGGCCTGCCACCGAGATGGAGGTCTATGTCGGTGAATTCGAGATCGGCGGTTCCACGGGCCCCGACCTCTACACGCATGGCGACGCCCACGAGATGCTGGTCGTGACGCGTGGCGTTGTCGAGGTCAGCCTCGGCGAAAGCCGCCACGTGCTCGAAGAGGGCGACAGCATCGAATACGCCACCTCCACTCCCCATCGCACCGAGAACATCGGCAATGGCCGGGCCGAGGTGATGTGGATCATCGCACCACCGACATCCGGCGGCGAGGAGCTAGACCAATACGTCAGCTGGTAACCGCTCGCGGCCAGCGACGCTTCACACAACGTGAGCCAATGGGAGAATGACGATGACCATCTTATGCTCCAGACTGGAGCAATTCCAGGAAAAGTGTGCAGCGGTTTTCCGTCCGGAATTGCGTAAAAACAAAAAGGTAGAGCGTTTCCGCGTTTCCGTGAAAAACGGAAACGCTCTAGTGACGATCAGTGCCCTCGCGGCACTGGGTGTTGCCGCGGCGACAGGCGTCTTTGCGCAGGAGAAACCGGTAGCCGGCGCGATTGCCGAGGGTTCGCTCAAGGGCAAGACCCTGACGTTCGCTTCCTTCGGCGGCATCTTTCAGGACGGACAGATCGCGGCCCTCAAGGAATTCGTCGACAAGTCCGGCGTCAAGCTGCTGAGCGATGGCCCGACCGAGATCGCCAAGGTGCAGGCACAGGTCGAGTCGAAGAACGTGACCTGGGATGTCGTCGATACCGCCGACTTCCCGCCTTACGTGCATTGCGGAACGCTGTTCCAGAAACTCGACTTCAGCAAGATCGATACGTCGAAGATCCCGCAGGGCCAGGTCAGCGAATGCTCCGTGCCGGCCATGAACTACGGTGTCGTGCTGATGTACAACACCGAGAAGTACAAGGATAACCCGCCCAAGAACTGGGTCGATTTCTTCGACACCGAGAAGTTCCCGGGCGTGCGTGGCATCGACGGTTCCGGCGACTTCACCGGCGGTCTGCTCGAACAGGCTTTCCGGGCCACCGGCGGTGATCCGAAGGCGATGACAAAGAACGACATCGCCACCGCGATCAAGAAAGTCCACGACCTTGGCGGCGACACGATCTATTGGAAGACCGGTGCCGAGTCGCAGCAGCTCGCCGAATCCGGCGAAGCCGACATGCTGATGATGTGGACCGGGCGCGCGATGACCGCGGTGAAGAACGGCGCCAAATACACGCCCGCCTGGCAGGACTGGCTCGTCGTCATGGACCAACTGACGATCCCTGTTGGCGCCAAGGACCCGGACGCGGCCCATGCGCTGATCAACGCCTATCTCGGCAAGAGCGCGCAGGAGACGCTGACCAAGGAAACATCCTACACGCCGATCAACAGCGAGGCGAAGCCCGTTGTCGACGACGCGGTCGCGGCCTTCCTGACCAACACGCCGGAGCGGCAGGGCCAGGGCTACCAGCAGAACATCAAGTTCTGGGTCGAAAACTTCAAGGATGCCTCCGAGCAGTGGTCCGCCATGATGGCTGGCGGCTGACCCGATGGGCGCGAGCGTCACTCCATCCGAAAGGGCCGCTCCTCCCCGGCGGTCCTGGGGCGCGCTCGCGCTGGCCTTGCCGGCGCTGGTCCTGCTCGTCGCCGTCATCGGCTACCCGTTGGCGACGATCGTTCTGCGAAGCTTCGCCGAACCGCAATGGGGCCTGCAGAACTACAGCTGGTTCTTCAGCACGCCGGTCAATCTCGTCGTGCTGCAGCGTACCTTTGTCATCTCGGCCTGGGTCACGGTCGTCTGCGTGATCTGTGCCTATCCTTTCGCTTATGCCATGACCGCCGTCGGACCCAAGGTTCGCCTGCTGCTCACGCTCTGCGTGCTCATCCCGTTCTGGGTAAGCGGCGTGGTGCGCACGCTTTCCTGGGTCATCCTGCTGCAGGATTCCGGCGTCATCAACTCGATCCTGCGCTCGGTCGGCCTTGATGGCGTCAGGCTGATCCGAACCCAGGTCGGCGTTGTCATCGGCATGGCGCAGGTGCTGCTGCCCTTCATGGTGTTGCCGCTCTACTCGGTCATGAAGGGCATAGACCTGCGCCTCGTGCAGGCGGCGCGCAGCCTCGGCGCCGGTCCGGTTCGGGCCTTCTTCACCGTCTACCTGCCGTTGTCGCTGCCCGGCGTCTATGCCGGCGCGATCATCGTCTTCATCCTGGCGCTGGGCTTCTACATCACTCCCGCTCTGCTCGGCGGGCCGCGCTCTACCATGCTGTCGACGCTGGTCCAGAACCAGGTGCTGAGCCTGCTGCAATGGGGTCGCGGCGGTGCGATGGGCGTGGTGCTTCTTGTCGCGACCTTTATCCTGCTGGCGCTTGCGGGCCCGCTGATGCGCCAGAAACACAAGCAGGGCACGCGCTGATGGCCATGCATCCACTCACCCGCGCGCTGCTGGGCCTTGCCTGCATCCTCATCGGCCTCTGGCTGGTCGCGCCGACGCTGGTTGTCGTGCCGATGTCCTTCAACGAGAACAAGTCGCTGGCTTTCCCGCCGCAGGGCTTCTCCTGGCAGTGGTACCAGAATTTCGTGACCAATCCGGAATGGTCGACGAGTTTCCTGAATTCGCTGAAGGTGGCCACGGTCGTCGCCGTCCTTGCCACCGCCCTCGGCACGCTCGCCGCCTTCGGGCTCGACCGCATGCGGGCGCAGTCGGCGGGGCTGCTGCGCATGCTGCTGCTGACGCCGATGGTGGTGCCGGGCGTCGTGCTGGCGATCGGCATCTATGCGGTCTACCTCGATGCGCGTCTTGTCGGCACCATGACCGGCTTCGTGCTTGCCCATACGATCCTGGCGCTGCCATTCGTGCTGATCGCCGTGCAGGCCAGCCTCGAAGTCTTCGACAAGCGCCTGGAGACCGCTGCTGCCAGCCTTGGCGCCGGCCGCATCGCGACCTTCCGCACGGTGACACTGCCGCTGATCGCGCCCGGCATCCTGTCCGGCCTGCTCTTTGCCTTCGTGACGTCGTTCGACGAGGTCATCGTCTCGCTGTTCATCACCAGCCCCTACATGAAGACATTGCCGGTGCAGATATTCACTTCGATCACACGCGATGCGGATCCGACGGTGGCTGCCGTCGGCACGATCCTGCTTTGCACCACCACCATCCTGATCGGCGGCGGCCTGCTGCTGCTGGGACGCGACAGAAGGAGCGGCCTGTGAGCGAGACCGGTAAACAGCGCGGCGCAGCCATCGACCTGAGCGCGGTCAGCAAGGCCTATGGCAGCTTCCGGGCGCTTGATGACATTTCGCTGCATATCGAGCCCGGCGAATTCATGACGCTGCTTGGCCCCTCCGGTTCCGGCAAGACGACGACGCTCAACGTGGTGGCGGGCTTTACCGAGGTCAGCGCCGGCAGCCTGCAGGTGGGTGGGCGCAGCGTGGTCGGTGTGCCGGCGCACAAGCGCAACATCGGTGTCGTCTTTCAGCACTACGCGCTCTTCCCGCATATGACGGTCGGCCGCAACGTCGCCTATCCGCTCAGCCTGCGCGGTGTCGCCAAGGCCGAGCGCGAGGCCCGCGTGAAGCGGGCGCTCGACATGGTGCGCATGGCGGACTTCGCCCATCGTTATCCCAGCGAGCTCTCCGGCGGCCAGCAGCAGCGCGTCGCGCTCGCACGTGCCATCGTCTTCGACCCGCCGCTGCTGCTCATGGACGAGCCGCTCGGTGCCCTCGACAAGAAGCTGCGCGAATGGCTGCAGCTGGAGATCAAGCGCATCCACCGCGAGCTCGGCACCACCTTCGTCTATGTCACGCACGACCAGGAAGAGGCGCTTGTGCTGTCCGACCGCATCGCCGTCTTCAACCGCGGCAAGATCGAACAGGTGGGCACCGGGCGCGACCTGTATGATGCGCCCGCGACACTCTTCGTCGGCCGCTTCATCGGTGATTCCACCGTGCTGCGTGGCCAATCGCGCGGCGACAGGTCGAGCACCGCGCTCGACATCGCCGGCGAGACCGTGACGGCACCACAAAAACACGCGGGCGACAACCAGCCCGTGATGCTCCTGCGCCCGGAAAAGCTTGCAATCCGCCGGCCCGGCCTCGATCGCCGCGACGGCGACAACCGGCTTTCCGGCACGGTATCGGAAGCGATCTATCTCGGCTCCGGCTCGAAATACGAGGTCTCGCTGCGCGACGGTTCGACGGCCATCGTGCGATCGCCGCTGACGGATGAAAGCTTCGCGATCGGTGAGGCGGTCGAGCTGTGCTTCCGCGGCGAAGACGCCAAGCTGCTTGCCGACGACAGCACGGCCGACACCACTCTCACCTGACGAAACGGAAACACCATCATCATGCATGCTGAGCGCAATGGCGACGTCTCGTTCTGGTATGCCGACATCGGCGGCCTGCCCGCACCGCGGCCGCCGATGCCAGGCGATCTTGCCGTCGACGTCGCCATCGTCGGTGCCGGCTATACCGGATTGTGGACGGCCTACTATCTCAAACAGGCCAGGCCCGATCTCTCCATCGCCATCCTCGAACGCGAGTTTGCCGGGTTCGGTGCCTCCGGGCGCAATGGCGGCTGGCTTTCCGGCGGTTTCGGCTGGTCGCGGGAGAAATATCTGAAGACATCGACACGCGAGGGCGTGGTCGCCATGCAGGAGGCGATGGCCGGCACCGTCAATGAGGTCATCCGCGTGGCTGAGAAGGAGGGTATCGACGCCGACATCCGCTGCGCCGGCAATCTCAGCGTCGCGACCAATGTCCCGCAGCTCGACCGGGCCAGGTCCGAGTTCGACGAGGCACGGAGCTGGAGTGTCGACCCCTCCCGGCTGGAGTGGCTGGACGCTGCGCAGGTGAAAGCCCGCATCGACATCAACAACGCGCTTGGCGGTTATGTCATCAACGGGCAGGCGCGCGTGCAGCCGGCAAAACTGGTGCGCGGCCTGGCACAGGCCGTCGAACGGCTGGGTGTCGCGATCTACGAAAAGACCACCGTCACGGACATCGAACTGGGCATCGTTTCGACCGATCGCGGGACGGTGAAGGCCGGGACCATCATCCGCGCGACCGAAGGGTTCAGCGCCGGCCTGCCCGGGCAGGAACGCACCTGGCTGGCGCTCAACAGCGCGCAGATCGTCACCGAGCCGGTGCCGGACGAACTCTGGAAGAAGATCGGCTGGGCCGGCTACGAACTGCTCGGCGATACCGCCCACGCCTATTGTTATGCGCAGCGTACCCGTGAAGGCCGCATCACCATGGGCGGGCGCGGCGTGCCGTACCGCTATGGTTCAGCGACGGATGTGAACGGGCAGACCCAGCAAGCGACCATCGACAAGCTGCATGCCATCCTGAAGCGCCTGCTGCCGCAGGTCGCGCATCTGCGCATCGACCATGCCTGGTGCGGCGTCCTCGGCGTGCCGCGCGACTGGTGCACCACGGTCGGCCTCGATCCGAAGACGCGAATCGGCTGGGCCGGCGGCTATGTCGGACTGGGCGTGTCGAGCTCGAACCTGTCCGGCCGCACGCTGACCGACCTCATTCTCGGCCAGGATACCGATCTGGTGCGGCTGCCCTGGGTGAATCGCCAGGTGCGCAAGTGGGAACCCGAACCACTTAGATGGCTCGGCGTTCATTCCATGTACCAGCTCTATCGCATCGCCGACGAGCGCGAGGCGAAGGGCCTGCAGCATTCCTCCCGTCTGGCGGCGATCGCCGACCGGATCACGGGACACTGATTTTCCATGAAAAACAGAGAATGACGATGATCGATCTGGAGACGTTCAAGAGCCTCGCCGGTGTCGAACTGGGTGCGCCGGCGCCCAAGCCGACCTCCATAGAGGGCAACCAGATGGAAGCCGCGACCTCGCTGTGGAGCTCGCCGGACGGCAAGCTGGACGTCGGTGTCTGGGAATGCACGCCGGGCCGCTTCACCGCCGATCGCTCCGACACGACGGAGATCTGCCACATCGTCTCGGGCAAGGCCGAGATGCGGGACCATCAGGGGCAGTCGCGTATCCTTGGTCCGGGCGACCTGCTGGTGCTGCCGAAAGGCTGGAAGGGCGAGTGGCGGATCATCGAGACAACCCGCAAGCTGTATCTGATCCAGGCGTAGAGGGGTGGCAAGGGAAACTCAGCAGGATTGTAGGCTAGGGAAAGACGAAGCCTTCTGGATTGAATCTGTTGGTGTGGTTCGAGGGGTTGGTCAATTTCACGACAGAGGTAGTCGCCGGTGGAAGTGGCAAAGCTCGGCCTTGAACGCTTGACAGTCTTTAGAGAAACGCGTCGCTTGAGGATCCGCCGAGGTAGCCATGACACTGAAAGAGCTATTACCCTTCTTCGGGCATTCCGAACTGAATACCAATCTCGCTCAACTTTTGAAGTCCGCGGGAGCAGACGTTCATTCCTTGTCCACCAGGACACTCCGGGTCGAAGGCTCGGATGCCATTGAACTCAAGTCTCTGGGACTGGAACTGGCATTCTGGGAACGGGAAAGCTACGAGCAGAAAATTACCTCTCCCAAGGATGCGGGCAAGGCGATCCTGGTCGGGGTGTTTGCATATGGCCCGGTCAGCAAAGGCTTCAAGCCGTATCTGGGGCCGATTCCGTTCAGCGACGGGCCCATCACCAGAAGGGAAGACGCACTGCGCGAGTTCGGTACGCCACAGAAGACGGAAGTAGACGAAGATATCGTCGAATGGGACCAGTGGGCCAAAGACGGGCTGCAGGTGCGCGCCACCTACCACGACGATGGTTCGTTGTGGAATCTCTCGTTCTCGACGCCGTTCAAGTGACGACTTGCTCGCCGATCCTCGGCACGAATTAGCCGATCTTCAACATCTCGGCAGCTTCGTGCCAGCCCTTTCGACCCAAAGGGCCTCGTCTTCTGCTGACGTACAATCCTGCGAGTATTCCTTCACCAACCGATAGAGCGTTTCCGTTTTCCACGGAAACGCTGACGCTTTTGGTGACGCTTATTCCGGCACGTGGCGGACTGCACCCTTGTCGGCGCTGAGCGCGAAGGCGGCATAGGCGCGCAGGGCCGGCGTCACATTGCGCTTGCGCTTCTCGGCCGGCTGCCAGCCCTTGGCGTCCTGCTCCTTGCGGCGTGCCGCCAGCTCCTCGTCGCTGACCAGGAGATTGATGGTGCGGCCGGGAATGTCGATGGCGATCTGGTCGCCCTCGCGCACCAGGCCGATGGCGCCGCCGGTCGCCGCTTCCGGCGAGGCATGGCCGATCGACAGGCCGGACGTGCCACCGGAGAAGCGGCCGTCGGTCAGCAAGGCACAGGCCTTGCCGAGTCCCTTCGACTTCAGGTAGCTGGTCGGATAGAGCATCTCCTGCATGCCGGGGCCGCCCTTCGGACCTTCATAGCGGATCACCACCACGTCGCCGGCCACGACCTCGTTGCCGAGGATGGCTTTCACCGCGGCGTCCTGGCTCTCATAGACCTTGGCCGGGCCGGTGAACTTCAGGATCGACTCGTCGACACCGGCGGTCTTCACCACGCAGCCGTCGAGTGCGATGTTGCCCTTCAGTACGGCAAGACCGCCATCCTTCGAGAAGGCGTGTTCAGCGGAGCGGATGACACCCTTTTCGCGATCGAGGTCGAGCTCGTCCCAGCGGCGGTCCTGGCTGAAGGCGACCTGGGTCGGCACGCCGCCGGGCGCTGCCATGTAGAATTTGCGCACGTTCTCGGCGGTGGTGCGGGAGATGTCCCAGCGCTCCAGCGCGTCGCCCATTGTCGCCGAGTGCACAGTGGGCAGGTCGCGATTGATCAGCCCGGCTTTGTCGAGCTGGCCAAGGATGGCCATGATGCCGCCGGCGCGGTGCACGTCTTCCATGTGCACGTCGGACTTGGCGGGTGCGACCTTGCTCAGCACCGGCACCTTGCGCGAAAGCCGGTCGATGTCGTCCATGGTGAAATCGATGCCGCCTTCCAGGGCGGCAGCAAGGATGTGCAGCACGGTGTTGGTCGAGCCGCCCATGGCGACGTCCAGTGTCATCGCATTCTCGAAAGCCCGCTTCGAGGCGATGTTGCGCGGCAAAACGCTTTCGTCTTCCTGCTCGTAGTAGCGCTGGGCCAGGTCGACGACGAGATGGCCTGCCTCCACGAAGAGCCGCTTGCGATCGGCGTGCGTTGCGAGCGTCGAGCCGTTACCCGGCAGGGAAAGGCCAAGCGCCTCGGTCAGGCAGTTCATCGAATTGGCGGTGAACATGCCCGAGCACGAGCCGCAGGTCGGGCAAGCCGAGCGCTCGATAACGTTGACTTCCTCGTCGGAAACCCTGTCGTCGGCAGCGGCCACCATGGCGTCGACCAGGTCGACGGCGGTCACCTTGTCTTTCCAGACGACCTTGCCGGCTTCCATCGGGCCGCCGGAGACGAAGACGGCCGGGATGTTGAGCCGCATCGCCGCCATCAGCATGCCGGGCGTGATCTTGTCGCAGTTGGAAATGCAGACCATGGCGTCGGCGCAGTGCGCATTGACCATGTACTCGACGCTGTCGGCGATGAGTTCGCGGCTCGGCAGCGAATAGAGCATGCCGTCATGGCCCATGGCGATGCCGTCGTCGACGGCGATCGTGTTGAACTCCTTGGCGACGCCGCCGGCCGTCTCGATCTCGCGCGCCACCAACTGGCCGAGGTCCTTGAGATGCACGTGCCCCGGCACGAACTGGGTGAAGGAGTTCACCACCGCGATAATCGGCTTGCCGAAATCCGAGTCCTTCATGCCGGTGGCGCGCCACAGGCCGCGGGCGCCGGCCATGTTGCGGCCATGAGTGGTGGTTCGGGAGCGGTAGGCTGGCATGGGTACTGTCCTTGATGCCTGTAAGGCACGTTCCTGTGCGATGAATGTAGATAGGAAGCTGGCGTTATATACGCCATGAGCCAGTCTGGCCACGGTTTTGCGACAAAACCGGCTTCACGGACGCGCGACGTGCCGCGCGGTCGTCTCCCGAGAAAAATTCAGGGCGCCTGTCGGATCACGGCAATCGAGCCCGTCCTTGATGTGACGGCAGCCTGTCTTACGACCTTCAGGTCGCGTTCCAGAGCCGCCGCAAAACATTCGAAACGGGACCTCCCAGGAGAAGAAGATGCAGAAGATCACCGCTTGCCTCTGGTTCGAGAACAACGACGCCGAGGATGCGATCAAGTTCTATTCGTCTATTTTCAAGAATTCGAGGATCGTCAGCGAAACGCGCTGGGGCAAGGGCGGCCATGGTCCGGAAGGCAGTCTGCTTGTCGCCGACTTCGAACTGGACGGCATGCGCTTCCAGGCGCTGAACGGCGGTCCGCATGCAAGCTTCAACGATGCCATCTCGCTGAGCATCGACTGCAAGAACCAGGAAGAGGTCGACCATTTCTGGAACGGGCTGACCGCCGATGGCGGCAAGGAGGTGCAGTGCGGCTGGCTGAAGGACAGGTTCGGCATTTCCTGGCAGGTGGTGCCCGACATTCTGCCCAGGCTGCTCAAGGACAAGGACGGAGCGAAGGCCGACCGCGTCATGCAGGCGATGATGAAGATGGTGAAGATCGACATCGCGGCGCTGGAAGCGGCCGCCAACGGCTGATTTCCAGCGTCTCAAGCAAACAGGGCGCCGGATTGCTCCAGCGCCCTGTTTTTTTGCCTGTCGGCTGCCGCTTATTCCGCGGGTTCAAGCGCCCCCGCCGCCGGCCTCTCTGCCGGTGCGTGGCCGCGATGCGCCAGGAATGTGTAGAACATCGGCACCACGAACAGCGTGAAGCAGGTGCCCACCAGGATGCCGGTGAAGATCACCAGACCCATGGAGAAGCGCGCGGCGGCACCCGCACCCTGGGCGACGATCAGCGGCACGACGCCCAGCGCCATGGCGGCGGTGGTCATCAGGATCGGGCGCAGGCGAACCTTGGCCGAGGCGACGATGGCTTCGCGGATCGACAGGCCGTGTTCTTCACGCTGCTGGTTGGCGAACTCCACCAGCAGAATGCCGTGCTTGGTGATCAGGCCGATCAGTGTGATCAATCCCACCTGGGTGTAGATGTTCAGCGTTGCGCCGGCGATGCCACCGTTGATCAGGTTGAGCGGCAAGATAGCGCCGAAGATCGACAGCGGCACCGACATCATGATGATGAGCGGGTCGCGGAAGCTTTCGAACTGCGCCGCCAGAACCAGGTAGATCACGATGATCGCCGCGATGAAGGCGATGATGATCGTGTTGCCTTGTTCCTTCTCCTGCCGCGACTGGCCGGTGTAGTCGATGAAGAAACCGTCCGGCATGCTCGCCCGGGCGATGTCCTCGATCGTCTTCAGGCCATCGCCCGTCGTGACGCCGGGCATCGGCAGTGCGGTGATCGTCGACGAGTTCAGCTGGTTGAACTGTTCGATTGCCGCCGGCGATGCATCGGTGGTGATCTTCACCACGGAGGTCAGCGGCACCATCTGGCCCGTCACGCTGCGCACGAAATACTCGCCGAGCTTGTCGGGATTGTCGCGATAGACCATCGGCACCTGCGGCATGATCTTGTAGGCGTTGGAGTCGCGGTCGAACTTCGCCACTTCATTGCCGCCGACCAGCAACGTCAGCGTGCGGCCGATGTCGCTGATCGGAATGTTGAGTGCCGCGGCGCGATCACGATCGATGGTGATCGTGGTCTGCGGCGCGTTGTACGACATCGAGTTCTGCACGACGATGAAACGGCCGGAGGCCTGCGCCTTCTGCTTGATCTCTTCGGCCACCTCGAACACCTTCGAGGCTTCGCCCGTCGAGCGAACGACGAGGCCGACCGGCAGGCCGCCGCCGGAACCCGGCAGCGTCGGCGGTGCGAAGACGAAAGCCTCGACGCCGGCGACCTTCTTCAGGCGTTCGGTGATGTCAGCCTGAATTTCCTTCGACGAACGAATACGGTCGGCCCAGTCCTTGAAGGCGAAGCCGACGAAAGCGCCATTGGTGGCGCCGCCGAAGGCGACAGCCGAGAACAGCGCCCGGGTTTCCGGGATATCCTGCACCAGGCCGAGCATCTGGTTGACGTAGGCTTCGGTGTAGTCCGACGTCGCATATTGCGGGCCGGTGACGATCGAGAGCAGGAAGCCCTGGTCTTCTTCCGGCGCCAGTTCGCTCGAGGTCTTGGTGAACATGAAGCCCGTCACCCCGACCAGCGCGATGACGATCAGCAAGGTTACCCAGCGCGCACCGAGCGATGCCTGGACCAGTCGCTCATAGACGTTTTCGATGCGCGTGAAGGTGCCGTCCACGATTTTCTGGAACCGGCTGTGCGAGCCGGCCTTGAGAAGACGAGCCGACATCATCGGCGTGATGGTCACGGCGATGACACCGGAAAGGACCACCGCGCCCGCCAGCGTCACCGCGAATTCGCGGAACAGCGAGCCGGTGAGGCCGCCGGTGAAGGCAAGCGGGGCAAACACCGCCGCCAGCGTGATCGTCATCGCCACGACGGCGGAGAAGATTTCACGCATGCCGGCAAAGGCGCCTTGCATCGGCGTCATGCCTTCTTCGATGTGGCGGTGGATGTTCTCCACCACCACGATCGCGTCGTCGACCACCAGGCCGATCGCCAGCACCATGGCGAGCAGCGACAGCAGGTTGATCGAGTAGCCCATGAAATAGAGGATGAAGCAGACGCCGATCAGCGACAGCGGGATCGTGATGATCGGCATCAGCACCGACCGGAACGAGCCCAGGAACAGCAGGATGACGACGACGACGATGGCCACGGCCTCGGCGATGGTCTTGAACACTTCCTCGATCGAGGCGCTGATCTGCTCCGTCGAGTCATAGACAACCTGGATCGTCATGCCCTTGGGCAGGGTCTCCTGGATCACCGGCACCAGCTTCTGGACAGCCGATGCGGTCGTCAGCGGGTTGGCGGCCGGCGTCGGGAAGATGGCCAGGAAGGTACCGGGCTTGCCGTTGAAGGTCACGCGGGTGTCGGTGTTTTCGGCACCCAGCTCCACGCGTGCCACGTCACGCAGGCGCACCACATTGCCGTCGACCGAACGGATTGGCAGGGCCGCGAAGGCCTCGGGCGTCTGCAGGGTCGAACGCACCGTGATCGACGAGATCACATATTCGTTCTCGGTCTTGCCCGGAGCGGACAGGAAGTTCGAGTTGTTGATCGCCTGCACCACTTCCGCGGCGGTGACACCGCGTGAAGCGAGCCTGATCGGATCGATCCACACGCGCATCGAATATTGCTGGGCGCCGAAGATCTTGACGTCGGCGACGCCTTCGACCGTGGTGATGCGCGGACGCACGACGCGGTCGATGTATTCGGTCAGCTGCTCCTTCGTCATGTTCGGATTCTGCATCGAGATGTACATCATCGCGAACGAGTCGCCGGTGCCCTTGACGATCACCGGGTCCTTGGCTTCCGAAGGCAGGTCGCCGCGCACGCCCTGCACCTTGGACAGGACTTCGGCGAGCGCGACGTCGGGATTGGAGCCGAGCTTCATCTGCACCGTCACGGTGCTCGCCGACGGCGCGCTGGACGACTTGACGTAGTCGATGTTTTCCGTCGAGGCGACGGCACGCGCGATCGGGGCCGAAATGAAGCCCTGGATCAGGTCGGCGCTGGCGCCTGGATAGGCCGTGGTCACCGTGATCGCGGTTTCCTCGACCTTCGGGTACTGGCGGATCGCCAGGTTGAAGATGCCCTGGATACCCAGGAGCAGGATCATGGCGCCGAGCACCGTCGAGAGGACGGGCCGTCTGATGAAAAGGTCAGAGAAACTCATTGGGCGGAAGCCTTCTGCTCTGCCGGCTTGCTGGGGTCGACCGTGTTGTCGATCTTGACCAGGGCACCGTTGCTCAACCGATTCTGGCCGGCGGTGACGACCTCGTCGCCTGCCTTGACGCCTTCGATGATCTCGGCGACGCCGCCGAAGCGCCGGCCGATCTTGACGAAGACCTGGTCGACGGCAAGCTGCGGGCCTTCGCTGCCAGCCGGCTTCTGCGCGGCAGGGGCTGCGGCTTCAGCCGGCTTGGCGCCTTCGGCAGGCTTCGCCTCCGCGGCCTTGTCGGCGGGCTTCGCTTCCTTCGGCTTGGCCGGAACGACGGTGTAGACGTAGTCGCCATAAAGGCTGGTGGTCAGCGCCGTCTGCGGGACAGTGATGACGTTGTCTTCCTTGGGCAGCTCGACGCGAACCTGCACGAACTGGCCGGGGCTCAGGCGCCCTTCCGGATTGTCGATGCGGGCACGCACCGAAACCAGGCGGCTGCTCGGGTCGATCTTGGGATCGATGCCGGTGACGACACCCTTGAACGACATGTCTTCCGAGGTCGGGCCGAAGGTGACCGGCTGGCCGACCTTCAGCTTCTCGAGCTGCTGCTCGGGAACGGTGAAGTCGACGCGCATCGTGTCCATGTCCTGCAGCGTGACGATGGCGTTGCCGGGCGCGACATACTGGCCGAGCTCGATCTTCGGAATGCCGGCGATGCCGCCGAAGGGTGCCTTGAGCAGCTTGAGATCCGCCTGGGCCTGTGCCTTGGCGACCTGGGCGATCGAGGTTTCGGCATTGGCATTGGCAGTGTCCAGTGCGGCCTCGGTGCCGACGCCGGTCTTGCGCAGCGCTTGCGCGCGCGCCAGTGCCTGCTGGTCGAGCGTTGCCTTGGTCTTGGCGGCGATCAGGTCAGCCTGTTCGACGGCATCGTCGAGACGCACCAGGAGCTGGCCGCTCTCGACCTTGTCATTGGCCTTGAACAGGATCTCCTTGACCACGCCAGACGTTTCCATCGTCAGGTCGACACCCATCGAGGCGCCGACGGTGCCGATGGCCTCGATGCCAGGGGTCCAGGTGGTCGGCTCGATCTTCTTGGCCGAAACCGTCAGCACATTGGCCGGCATGTTGGCGAAGAACCCGGCAATCATCTTGTCGCGGAAGAAGTTGAACCAGATGATGCCGCCGGCCACCACGGCCACGAGGACAAGCAGGATGAAACGGATGATGAAGCGCTTGATCATGGGATCCCTCGAACGCGCGTGGCAATGACAGTCGAATCAAAATAGCCGGGTGCGCATTTTGCGAAACCCCGGCCTTCACTTTTTTCGACGCTTTACTGTACCGTCTGGACGGTCTTGTCAATTGCGCCTAGTGTCATGTTTTCGAACTTCGCTGCGGCGGATTTCAGAATAAGGACACAACTGTGTCTTATGGGCGACAGAGATGAAGAAACCACGAGCGAATTCACGCGAAAAGATCCTGGCTGCGGCGGCAGACGTCGCGCGCGAGTCGGGTCCGGGCAATCTGTCGCTGGATGCGGTCGCTCAACGTGCCGGTGTCTCCAAGGGTGGTCTGCTTTACAATTTTCCAAGCAAGGCCAAGCTGATGCAGGCACTGGTCGAACATCATCTGCAGGAGTTCCAGGAAGCGCTGGAGACAGCCAGGCAGGATTGCGCCCAGGGCAATCTTCTGGCTGCCTATGTCAAGCTGTCGGCCAAGAAGTTCGAGGAGGATCAGCCCCCTTCGGCGTGGATATTCTCGGCCATCGCCGAAAATCCCGATTTCCTGGCTCCGATCCGCATCTTCCAGCGCGAGCTGTTCGACCGGCTGAAGGCGGAAACGCCCGATTTCAAGGCGCTTTTGCTCACCTATTTCGCGGTCGAAGGCATGCGCAGCGCCAGCCTGTTCGACTTCCAGGTCCTGTCGGAGCAGGAACGCCAGTCGCTGGTGTCCTCGCTGCTGTCGGTGGCCAGGGGCAATCTGGCTCCGGTTCCGGCCGTCGCGTAGAGCGTTTCCGGTTTTTTCGAAAAACGCGAAAACACTTTTCCTGGAATTGCTCGGATCAGCACCCCTTGCGGGGCGTTTCTTCGTTTTTCGGACGCGTCGGAAAACTGATCCTGAACAGCGCACCCGGACTGCCGTCCAGCACTTCGATGCGCCCGCCATGCAGCTGCATGATCTCCTGCACCAGATTGAGGCCCAACCCGGCGCCGTGATCGTGGGGACGCAGACGGTAGAAGGGCTGGAAGATCTTCTTGCGCTCGTCTTCGGGCACGCCTTCACCTTCATCGAGGATTTCGATGGTCGCTGGCTTGACGACGCTGATGGTGATCTTGCCGCGGTTACCGCCATGTTCGATTGCGTTCTGGACAAGGCTGGTGACCGCCCGCTCGATCGAAGCGCGATCGCCGGTGGCCGCCAGTTTCTCAACATCGGGCTCGAAGGCCATTTCATAGCCTGAGGAGAAGGCGATCGGCGCCATGTCGAGCACGACGCTGCGGGCGATATCGACCAGATCGACTTTCGCCATGCTGTCGACCTGGCGTCCGAGCCGCTGCAGGTCGAGCAACTGATCGGTCAGCGTGGACAGCCGCGCTGCGTCGCGCAAGACACGGGCTCGTTCTGGCGTTGGCGGCAAGGAGGCGACGCGGGTGTTGAGGATGGCCACCGGCGTGCGTAGCTCATGCGCGGCGTCGGTGAGGAAGCGGCGGTGGCGCTCATAACCATTGTCCAGCCGCACCAGCGCCTCGTTCACGGCATTGACCAGTGGTGTCACCTCCATTGGCACATCTTTGAGAGGCAACTGCATGCCGCGCTTGTCGATGTCGATCTGCCCGGCCTCGGTGGCCGCTGCCCCCAATCCTCGCAGTGCGCCACGCACGACCCAAGGTGTCACGAACAGCGTCGCCAGCGCCATGACACCTACGACGGGCAGGATAACGACCAAAAAGAACTGCCAGGCGGCAAGCCCCAGGCGGCCCCAGGAGAGTTTGCCTTCGGTGCCGGCCAGGATCTGCACTTCGCCGGCTCCCGTCTCGCTCTCCCACGACACGATACCGGCTGGCCTGTCGGAGTTTTTGCCCATCGTCCAGGAAAAGCGCGCCTCGCTGATGTTGTCGAGCTGATCCGCGAACGGCGCCAACGCTGGCGGGATCGTGCCTTCCTTCAGCATGTTGCCCTGTTTGTCGCGCACGACGTACCAGAGGTTCTTCTCGGTTCTTCGCAGTTCGGCAAGTTCGCGTGTCGGGTTGAGTATCAGCTTGCCGTCTGTGTCGCGGGCAAGCGCGTCCTTGATGACATCGGCCGTACCGCCTTCATAGTCGTTCAGGCTGGCAGCGCCGAACATCATCAACGCCACGATAAGCAGCGGAACAAGTAATGTGATCAGGATGCCTTGCAGCAAGACGATGCGCAGCACCAGGCTCCATTTCAGTGAACGAGGTCGACGTGGTTTACCGAGGATCATGATGTCTCGCGCAGCAGATAGCCAACACCACGCACGCCATTGATCGTCACGCCGACACCGGCCTCGGCCAGTTTGCGGCGCAGGCGCGAAACATGGGTGTCGAGGGCGTTGGACTGGATTTCATCGTCGAGGCCGAACACCGCCTCCATCAGCGACTCGCGCTGCACCATGCGGCCCATGCGTCGCATCAGGGCTTCCAGCACCAGCAATTCCCGCCTCGGCAGCGCCATCGGCTCGCCGCGTATGCTGGCCTCGCGATGGCCGACGTCGAAGGCGAGGTCGCCGGCGCGGATCACCTGCGAATGCACCGTCGCCGGCCTGCGCAGCAGTGCGCGCAGCCTCGCCATCAGTTCCTCGAAGGCAAAAGGCTTGGCCAGATAGTCGTCTGCGCCGACATTCAATCCATCGACCTTGTCGGCGGTGTCGCCACGTGCCGTCAGGACGAGCACAGGCGTGGCACTGCCACCGGCGCGCAGCTTGCTCACCAGCGAAAGCCCATCGCCGTCCGGCAACTGGCGGTCGAGCAGGATGGCGTCATAGCTGTCGGTCGCCACAAAATCTTCCGCCTCGAGAAGCGAGGCGGCGTGATCGGCCACCATGTCATGACGCTTGAGCGCCACGCGCAGTGCCGAAGCCATTTCCTGTTCGTCCTCGACCAGAAGGATACGCATTGTCGTCTCGTGCAGTAGAACTCGTTACGGCGGGCTACGACCTCAACATTGCGTAAACATGGCAAAATAATGTGAGCGCCTGGGGCACGCTTTTTGTGTCAGATCGCCATCTTTCGCAATGTTTATGCAATCCAGCACCAGCAAACAGCGCTGCATCGGCTGGCGTTCGATTCGCCGGCAGTTCGATTTCGGATCGAGGATGATATGCACACCAATGATGCTTTCTCATTTCTGATGGCTTGGGCAGCGGCGCCATTCAAAATTGGTTCGGTAACTCCGTCCAGTGCCACGTTGTCGGCCTTGATGACGAAGGAGATCGGCCCGGACACCGGTCCGGTCCTGGAACTTGGACCCGGCACCGGACCTTTCACGCGTGCTTTGATTGAAAAGGGCGTCAGGGAAAAAGACCTGACCCTCATCGAGGCTGACAGCGATTTTGCAGCCTTGCTCACCAAGCGGTTTCCCTCCGCGCGCATCTTTGAGATGGACGCCACCGGTTTGCGTCATCTGGCGCTGTTCAACGGTCCGGTCCTGGGCGCGGCCGTCAGTGGCCTGCCGTTCCGGCTGATTTCGCCGCGTCGCACGCGACTGATCCTGGAGGGGGTCTTCGCCAACCTGCGGCCCGGCGCCTCCCTCTACCAGTTCACGCTCGGCCTGCGTTGCCCGATCGACCAGAGCATGCTCGACCAGCTCGACCTCAAAGCCACCCGTATAGGCCACACGCTGCGCAATTTCCCGCCGGCCACGGTCTATCGCATCAGCCGCATTCCGGTCGTCAAGTCGTACGACTGGCGCTACGCATCGTGACCGGTCCGCTGCCAGTCATTCTGGGTTCCGGACTTCTTGGCGTGTTCTGTATCGCGTCCGTCGAGAAGATCTTTCCGGCGCCGCCGTCACACATCGTCCTGCTGTTCCTCGGCATGACGGCGGCGCCGGGTCTGGATCGGCTGGAACTGCTTCTGCTGATCACCGTTGCCGGGTCCACTCTCGGCTCGCTGTTCTGGTACGCGATGGGACGCCGCCTCGGCGAGGCGCGCGCGGAGGCTCTGGTCGGACGTTTCGGCAGATATGTCTTCCTGCCGCTTTCGACCTATCGCAAGCTCGCCGAAGCCTATCGCCACAAGGCCTTTGTCGCCTCATTGGTCGCGCAGCTCATTCCAACGGTGCGCAACTATCTCGGTATCGGTGCAGGCGCGCTACGACTGCCGATCCTGCCCTTTGCCTGCGCCACGCTGCTGGGCGCGGTGATATGGAATTCGGCGTTCCTTTACATCGGCTATCTGATGCGCGGCGGCGATCATAATCTGGTGTCCGTCGGTTTCCGCATCCTCGCCATCGTCGTGCTGGTGGAGTTGACCTTCTTCCTTGCGCTGCGCTATCGCTCGATACGCCGCCGTCGTGCGGAATTGGCGCGCGGCTGACCGCTTTTCTTCCTGACCGTGCCGGTGTTTATATCGACGGCATGGCATTCACCCTCAGGCAGCTTCAGTTCTTCGTCGCCGTCGCGGATCAGGGCTCGGTCTCACGGGCAGCGCAGAAACTGTCCATCTCGCAGTCTTCCGTCACCGAAGCGGTCAAGGAGCTGGAGACCGACCTCGGCGTCGAGCTGTTCGAGCGCCATTCGCGTGGCCTCAACATCACCCACAAGGGTCACCAGTTCCTGCGCCACGCCACCAAGATCCTGTCGGATGTGTCGGATGCGCGCAGAACCTTCCTCGGCGAGCAGGAACAGACCAAGGGTCGCTTACAGCTCGGCGTCACTTCGCTTGTCGCCGGCTATGTCCTTTCTGACATATTGGCGCGCTATCGCCGCGCCTATCCCGGCGTCGAGATCACGGCGATCGAGGACAATGGCGACTATCTCGAGCACCTGCTGGTCGGCGGCAAGCTCGACGTCGCGGTCATGGTGATCTCGAACCTGCGCGACCGCACGGCATTGCAATCGGAAATCCTCGAGGTGTCGGCCTATCGTTTGTGGATGCCGCTCGGCCATCGGCTGACCGGCGCCGACATCATCGGCGTCGGCGACATCGTCAGCGAACCGCTGATCATGCTGACCATCGATGAGATCGAGGAGAACACCGGCAAGCTCCTGGCCGCGATCGGCGCCAGGCCGCATGTCGCTTTCCGGACGCGTTCGGTGGAGGCCGTGCGCAGCCTTGTCGCCACTGGTGCCGGCGTGGCCTTGCTGCCGGACCTGATCTATCGCCCGTGGTCGCTGGAAGGTGATCGTATTGAATCGCGGGATGTTTCCGGTTCGCTGCCGGTCGTCCAGGTCGGCATGGTCTGGCGGCGCGGCTCGGGCCTCGCGCAGCCGGCACGCGACTTCATCGGCATCGCCCAGTCGCAGCGCACGATCCGGCAGCGGCAATAAGCCATTAGCTATCGGAAAAACCGATATCGCCTTTCTGATAAATGAATTTGCGAAAGCTGCATTTTCACGACACCTTTCATTCCAGGGAGCGAAGCCGCCGTCAGAGCGCGGCCCCTGAGATGGGAGACGACGATGAATTCTTTCCTCAAATCATGCACTGCCCTGACGATCGCGCTGACCTTCGCCGGTCAGGCCGTGGCGCAGGAAGCCTTGAAGGAAGTAGGCAAGGGCGAGGGGCAGCTCAACATCATCGCCTGGCCGGGCTACATCGAACGCGGCGAAACCGACAAGGCCTATGACTGGGTCTCGGACTTCGAGAAGAAGTCGGGCTGCAAGGTCAACGTCAAGACCGCCAACACCTCCGACGAAATGGTTTCGCTGATGAACGAGGGCGGTTTCGACCTCGTCACCGCCTCCGGCGACGCCTCGCTACGCCTCGTTGCCGGCAAGCGCGTGCAACCCATCAACACCGACCTCATCCCGAGCTGGAAGACGGTCGACGACCGCATCAAGGATGCACCCTGGTTCACGGTCGACGGCAAGCACTATGGCGTTCCCTATCAATGGGGTCCGAACGTGCTGATGTACAACACCAACTTCTTCAAGGAAGCGCCGAAGAGCTGGAACGTCGTCTTCGAGGAACAGACGCTCTCGGACGGCAAGTCCAACAAGGGTCGCGTCCAGGCCTATGACGGCCCCATTCATATCGCCGACGCCGCCAACTACCTGATGGCGCACAAGCCGGATCTCGGCATCAAGAGCCCGTATGAATTGAACGAGGACCAGTACAAGGCGGCACTCGACCTGCTGCGCGTGCAGCGCACCCTGGTCGGCCGTTACTGGCACGACGCCGCCATTCAGGTCGACGACTTCCGCAACGAAGGCGTCGTTGCTTCCGGTTCATGGCCGTTCCAGGTGAACACGCTGGTTGCCGCCAAGCAGCCCGTCGCCTCGACCATTCCGGAAGAGGGTGCCACCGGCTGGGCAGACACCACCATGATGGAGGCCGACGCCGCCAATCCGAACTGCGCCTATATGTGGCTCGAACATTCGCTGTCGCCGAAGGTGCAGGGCGACGTCTCGGCCTGGTTCGGCTCGCTTCCAGTCGTGCCGGCCGCCTGCAAGGGCAACGAATTGCTCACTGACGAGGGTTGCAAGACCAACGGTTTCGACCAGTTCGAGAAGATCAAGTTCTGGCGTACCCCGACCTCGAAATGCGCCAGCCAGAACGACCAGTGCGTGCCTTACTATCGCTGGGTCTCCGACTATATCGGCGTCATCGGCGGGCGTTGACCTCCCATCCCCTCCCCGTAACCGGGGAGGGTCGCCCCGCAGGGGCGGGTCGGGAGCCATGCGGACCTGAGCTTTCGCCCGCCCTTCGGCGCAGCCTCCCTGGCGGAGGTGACCGCGTCTGCCCGACGGCTGTCTTGCAGCCGGGACAGGCATGATCGTTTGTAACAATGATCGCAGATCAGATGACCCCAGCTGTTTCCTTCCAGAAAGTCGCCCGTCACTTCGGCGCTGTGAAAGCAGTCGACGCGCTCGACCTTGACATCGCGGCCGGCGAATTCTTCGCCATGCTCGGCCCTTCCGGTTCGGGCAAGACGACCTGCCTGCGCCTGATCGCCGGCTTCGAGCAACCCACCGCCGGCACCATTTCGATCTTCGGCGAACGCGCCGAGGGCGTGCCGCCCTACCGGCGCAATGTGAACACGGTCTTCCAGGACTATGCGCTGTTTCCCCACCTCAACGTGCTCGACAACGTCGCCTACGGCCTGATGGTCAAGGGTGTCGGCAGGGCCGAGCGTTTGAAGGCGGCGGAAGAGGCGCTGGCGCTGGTGCAGTTGCCGGGTTATGGCGCGCGCCGCCCGGGCCAGCTCTCCGGTGGCCAGCGCCAGCGTGTCGCTCTGGCGCGCGCGCTGGTCAACCAGCCCAAGGTGCTGCTGCTCGACGAGCCGCTCGGCGCACTCGACCTCAAGCTGCGCGAAAACATGCAGGAAGAGCTGAAGTCGCTGCAGAAGGCGCTCGGCATCACCTTCGTCTTCGTCACTCACGATCAGGGCGAGGCCTTGTCGATGGCCGACCGCGTCGCGGTCTTCAACGAAGGCAGGATCATGCAGGTCGGCTCGCCGCAGGAAATCTATCAGCGGCCGAAGACACGTTTCGTGGCGGACTTCGTCGGATCCTCCAACGTACTGCCGCCGGATTTCGTACAGCGTTATGCCGGCCAGCGCCGCTGGGGCAGCCTGCGCCCGGAAGCGATCCGCATCACACGCGAAACAGGGGGCGACACCGTCCAGGCCCGGGTCTCCGGCGTCAGCTATCTCGGCGCCGCCACGCGGCTGGCGCTCGATACGGAAGGGCTGCGCCTGCATGCCAGCGTGCCGTCGGGCTCGGCGGTGCCGGAGCAGGGCGACGCCATTGCCTTCACCTTCAACCGCGATGCCATCCACATGATGGACGAGGCCCCATGAGCATCGCTTCCGTCACCGCAACGCGCGACGCGCCGGCATCCGCGATCCTGCCCGCCCGCGGCGGCATGCTGGGTGCGCTGTCCGACCTGTTCTGGCGCCGGCCGCGTTTCCTGCTCGTGCTCATGCTGCTGCCGCCGCTGCTCTGGCTCGGCGTCGTCTATATCGGCTCGCTGTTTGCGCTTCTGCTGCAGAGCTTCTTCTCGATCGACGAGTTTTCCGGCCTCATCAACCGTCAGTTCACGCTGAAGACCTATGCCGATCTCCTTCAGCCGGCGAATTTCGACATCATCGTGCGTACGGTCACGATGGCGGCTCTGGTGACGCTGGCTTCCATCGCCGTCGCATTCCCGATTGCTTACTACGCCGCCCGCTACGCGCAGGGCCGCTGGAAGGCGTTGTTCTATCTGGCCGTGATGCTGCCGCTGTGGTCGAGCTATCTGGTCAAGGTCTATGCCTGGAAGCTGATCCTCGCCAAGGAAGGCATCCTCACCTGGTTTCTCGCCAAGGTGCACCTGCTGTGGCTGCTCGACGGCTGGCTGGCCTTGCCCTATGTCGGCGGCAACTCGCTGTCGGTGTCGGCGACTGGAACCTTCATCGCCTTCGTCTATGTCTGGCTGCCGTTCATGATCCTGCCGATGCAGGCCGCACTCGAACGCGTGCCCGGCAATCTGGTCGAGGCCTCGTCCGACCTTGGTGCCTCCCCCGGGCAGACGTTCCGCAATGTGCTGTTCCCGCTGGCGCTGCCCGGCATCGTCGCCGGCTCGATCTTCACCTTCTCGCTGACACTGGGCGACTACATCGTGCCGCAGATCATCGGCACGTCGCGCCTGTTCATCGGCCAGGCCGTCTATTCGCAGCAAGGCACTGCCGGCAACATCCCGCTCGCCGCCGCCTTTGCGGTGGTGCCCATCGTCATCATGGGCTTCTACCTGTGGGGCGCCAAGCGTATGGGGGCCTTCGATGCGCTCTGACCGCAGCCAGTCGGCACCGCTCGGCCTGAAGATCGCCGCCACCTGCGGCCTGCTCTTCCTGCACCTGCCCATCCTGCTGATCTTCGTCTACGCGTTCACCACGGAAGAGAAGAGCTATCAATGGCCGCCGCCCGGCCTCACCACGGAATGGCTCGCGGTCACCTGGAACCGGCCCGATGTCTGGCAGGCTTTGTCGCTTTCGGTCAGGGTCGCCGCGATCTCGACCCTGGTTGCCCTGATCCTTGGCACCTTGTGCGCGGCCGCCGTCTCGCGCTCGCGCTTCTTTGGCCGGGAGACGGTCTCGCTGCTGGTCATTCTGCCGATCGCGCTGCCCGGCATCATCACCGGCATCGCGCTGCGTTCCGCCTTCGCCCTCACCGAGATCCCGTTCTCGTTCTGGACGATCGTGCTCGGCCACGCCACCTTCTGCGTTGTGGTGGTCTACAACAACGCGGTCGCCCGCTTCCGCCGCACATCGGGTTCGCTGATCGAGGCGTCCTATGATCTTGGCGCCGACGGTTTCCAGACCTTCCGGCATGTCGTGCTGCCCAATATCGCCACGGCCTTGCTTGCCGGCGGCATGCTGGCCTTCGCGCTGAGCTTCGACGAGGTCATCGTCACCACCTTCACCGCCGGCCAGCAGCAGACGCTGCCGATCTGGATGCTGGAGGAACTGATCAGGCCGCGCCAGCGTCCGGTCACCAACGTCGTGGCCATGGTGGTCGTGCTGGTGACGCTGCTGCCCATCCTGCTTGCCTATTACCTCACCCGCGACGGCGACCAGGTCGCCGGGTCGGGCAAATAAGATCGATTTCGAAGGGAGATTGTCATGGATACCGAGATGCTGATCGGCGCTGCGTTCGAAAAGGGCGCCGAGGCCGAGGAAGCCGTGCTGAACCCGCGCACCGGCGCCACCATCCTCAGCCTGCCGGAAGCAAGCGAAGCGCAGATCGAGCGCGCGGTCGCCGCCGCCGAGAAGGCTTTCACCACGTGGTCGCGCACCACACCGGCGCAGCGCTCGGCCTATCTGCTCAGGATCGCCGACCGTATCGAGGCCGAGGCGCAGGAATTCGCCGCACTCGAGGCACTGAACTGCGGCAAGCCGATCAATGCCGTGCTCAATGACGAAATTCCGGCCATCGTCGATTGTTATCGTTTCTTCGCCGGAGCGGTGCGCTCCATGCCCGGCCAGGTGGCTGGCGAGTATCTGCCGGGCCACACCTCGATGATCCGCCGCGACCCGATCGGCATCGTCGCCTCGATCGCACCGTGGAACTATCCGCTGATGATGATGGCATGGAAACTCGCTCCAGCCATCGCCGGCGGCAACACGGTGGTGTTCAAGCCGTCGGAACAGACACCGCTCACCGCGCTGAAGCTGTCCCGCATCCTTGCGGATATCCTGCCGGAAGGCGTCGTCAACGTCGTGCTCGGCCGTGGCGAAAGCGTCGGCAGCCCGCTGATCAATCATCCCAAGATCAACATGATCTCGATCACCGGTGATATCGCCACCGGCAAGAAGGTGCTGCAGGCGGCCGCCAAATCGGTCAAGCGCACGCATCTGGAGCTGGGCGGCAAGGCCCCGGTCATCGTCTTCGATGATGCGGATCTCGACGCCGTCGTCACCGGCCTGCGCGCCTTCGGCTACTACAACGCCGGCCAGGACTGCACTGCCGCCTGCCGCATCTACGCCGGCAGGAAAATCTACGACAAGCTGGTCTCGCAACTGTCGTCGGCGGTATCGACCATCAAATACGATCAGGCCGACGACACCGAGAACGAGATCGGGCCGCTGATATCGCGGCGCCAGCGCGACCGTGTCGCTTCCTTCGTCGAGCGTGCCTCGGAGCTGAAGCACATCGAGATCACCACCGGGGGCAAGCCGGGCGGAGGCTCGGGTTTCTACTTCCAGCCGACAGTTGTCGCCGGCGCCCTGCAGGATGACGAGATCGTGCGCCGCGAGGTGTTCGGGCCGGTCGTCTCGATCACCCGCTTCTCCGACGTCGACGAGGCGGTCGGCTGGGCCAATGACAGCGACTACGGTCTTGCCTCTTCCGTGTGGACCAAGGACATCTCGCGCGCCATGGCCACCGCCGCCCGCCTGCAATATGGCTGCACCTGGATCAACACCCACTTCATGCTGACCAACGAGATGCCGCATGGCGGCCTGAAGCAGTCCGGCTACGGCAAGGACATGTCGGTCTACGCGCTGGAAGACTACACCGCGGTGCGCCACGTCATGGTGGCGCACGGGTAGAGCAATTCCAGGAAAAGTGTGTAACGGTTTTCCGTCCGGAATTGCGTAAAACAAAAAAGTCAGAGCGTTTCCGGGTTTCCGTGAAAAACGGAAACGCTCTTGGGTCCTTCTCCCCGTGAACGGGGAGAAGGAAGAGAAAGCGCTACTCCACCACCCGGAAGATCTGCCAGAGGCTCGAGCCTGACACCACATAGGGCTCGATCTCCTTGCCCCATTTGGCGTGCGCGTCGATCTTGCCGATCCTGGCGAAGAATTCCTCCAGCCGGGCAAGACTCTCGACCTGGTGATGTGTCTCGATCGTCGCCTCGCGCGCGCCGATCGATCCGGTCATGATCTGGAATTTGAGGTCGGCGATGTTGACCTGCGAGCCGATCTCGCGTTCCCATTTCCGCATCAGCTCTAGTACGGTCTGCTTGTGACCGAATTTGGCATCGATCTGCCATCTGGCGCTGAACATGATGTTCTCCTCCCTGGTTGCGACCCGAACACTCTGAAACAGGGCCCCATCCCGACTGATCGGGCCGGGGCTTCGCCGTTGATCTATTCGTCCCAGGCCTGCACGACAGTCTGCCGCGCGATGAGGCCGTTTTTCAGCTCGAGTGTCGCTGCGCAGAACACCTTCGTACCGTCCGGATAAGCGCAGGCCTGGGTGAAGGCGAGGTTGTCCCCTTCGGCGATGGTGGTGTCGACCTTGTGGGTCATCGCCCGGCTGCAGATATCGTCCCAGAAGGTGCTGATCGCGGCACGGCCGCGGATCTCACGCGGCTTGCTCGGCGGGTTGTTGCGGTCGATCACGCGCACCAGCGCATCGTCCGCGTAGAAGCTCGACAACATCTTGCCGTCGCGCCCCTCGATCGCCTTCTTGATTGCCACACCGTCCACTGCTTTTGTCTTGGTCAGCATTTTTGATCTCCATGACCCGTTCGGCCGGGTGTTCGATTGGATCGGATGCCGCCCGACGCCCATCGCCGGGCAGCCTGGTCACTGCGACTTCGGCTTGGCGCCGGCGAACAGCGCGTCTGTCTGCTTCTTGAAGGTTGCCATGTCGACCTGGCCGCCATTGAGCATCGTCGACCAGTGGCGCACGATGGCCGCCATCGCCACGGCCTCCTTGATTTCTTCGTCGCTCGCACCGTTGGCCCTGGCCGCCAGCGTGTGGAAGTAGATGCAGTACTGGCAGGGGATCTGCGATGCCACGGCAAGTCCCATCAGCTCCTTGGTCTTGCCGTCCAGCGCGGTCTTGGGATTGAGCTGGATCCCCTTGATCTCGGCCCAGGCGCCGGCAACGGCGGCGTCCGGCAATGTCTTGAACATGTCCGGCACCGAGCCAAGCGTGGCCTGGATGTCCTTGTAGGCGGCTGTTGCCGAAGCATCTTCGGCGCGCGCCGGCGCGACCGCCAGCAATGCAGCTGCCGCCAATGCCAGCAATCCGGTCTTGCCAATCAGTCTCAGCATTTCATCCTCCATTCGCAGGGCCGTAACGGCGACATCGCCTGGCCTGCATGGAGACAAATCGTAAGCCTCAAGGTGCTCCGAGCGCTTCGCTCGAAAGCGCCATGGCTCTCATGGCCCGTCCGGGCCAGCATGCCTGGCCGAAAAGGCCGCCGCGGCTGCCCGCGACGGAAGGTCGAGCTTGAGCAATATGTTGGCGACGTGCCGCTTCACCGTATGCTCGCTGAGCTTCAGTTCGGCGGCGATCGCCGCATTGCTCTTGCCGTCGGCGATCAGGCTCACCACTTCGGTTTCCCGCGCCGTCAGCGTGGCTGGCTCCAAAGGTCTGGCTTTGGAACGACAGGCCGGTTCCAGATGTTGTTCCGAGGTTGCCTGGACCACTGGCAACGGTTCGCCCAGCTCGTCGAGGCTGACGTGGCCGGCGTCGATGAAACGCAGGCCGGAGCCGACCGCCAGTTCGGCGACCAGCCGTGAGGCGATGATGTCGCCGCGCGACGCATGCGTCGCGAGCTGCATGGTCACCCGTGCCGTCAGCCCGGCCGGCTGGCCACGCAGTTCGATCTCTCCGACATGGGCGCCTTGTGCGCTCGCCACCCCGATCTGCTGCGCCGCTTCGCGCAGGGCGGCCGCGCAGCGTATGGCGCGCGCCGGCCCGTCGAAGCGCGCAATCATCAGCTCGCCATGCATTCCGGCGACGCGCCCGCCATGGCGACCGACCAGCAGTCGCCATGTCTCGTGGAAGCGTTGGCTCCGCTCGCTCCACATGCGGTCGCCGAGTCTGGCGGTGTCGTAGATACGCGTCGCCAGCAACGCGGCGAGCACACGTTCGGTGTCGGCTACAGCCGGTTGACCGGTCAGGAATTCTTCCATGAGGTCTGCCACACGGTCGACGTCGCCTGTCCAGATCGGATGATCACGCCCGGGGATCTCGACGAGCCGTGCGCCCTGGATTTTCCTGGCGAGGAAACGGCTGGCCTCGGGGTCGACGCGCACATCATTGTGGCGATGGATGAGCAGTGTCGGTGTGTTGATCGTCGACAGGATGCCGCGCACATCGTCCCCGGCATCCATGCGGGCAAGAACCGATGCGGCGGTCGGACTGGCAGACAACCTCTCGAACCGTGCCCACCATTGGATGAAATGTGTGTCGTCCATCCGGCCCGGCGCGAAACTGGGCAAGGTCGCGCCGGTACCCCACGAAGTATCGGCTGTTTCAAGGAAGGTTTCCAGGCGTTCCGGCGGCATCACCCATTTGTGGAAATGTGCGTAGCCGCCATAGAGAACCAGCGCTCGCGTCCGCTCCGGATAGGTGGCGGCGAACAGCATCGCCATCGGCGCGCCTTCCGACGCGCCAAGCAATGCCGCGCGGCCGCTGCCGGCAGCGTCCATCACCGCACGCACGTCGTCCATGCGGCTTTCGGGGCTGGGCAGGTGGCGGCTGTCGACGCGGTCGGAAAGCCCGGTGCCGCGCTTGTCGAACAGGATCAGCCGCGAGAAGGCGGAGAGCCGTCTCAGCAGGCGGCTGTAACCCTCGTCTTCCCAATGCAGGTCGAGGTTGGAGATGAAGCCCGGCACGAAGACGAGATCGAACGAACCCTGGCCGACCACCTGGTAGGCGATCCGCACATCCCCGCTACGCGCGTATCTGGTCTCGATCGACCTCACGCGACTGCCCGCCAACCAGACGATCCCTGTCTTGATCATAGCAGAAAATGCCGGCGGCCGCTCAGACAAATTTTACAGACTGAAATAATCAATGGAGACTTGGCATTCCCCGGCCGCTACCGCGGCGGACGGCAAGCGTCGCGACGCGGACAATTGAAGCCATGAGGCACCTCACTCGCAGCGCAGCGTCACGGTCCCCTGGTAATTGCCGGCGGCGTAGATGCCCGAGCTTTTGGTCGCGATCAGGTCGATCTGAACGCTGTGTGGGCCGTTCAGCACCGTGACCGGGGTATTCTGGGGCTGGTCGGTTGCGCTGCCGTCGATGCGGAAGACCGTATTGAAACTGACATTGGTGCCGCCGCCGGAGGGCGCGCTCGAAAAGCTGGCCGGCGGCACCACGGACAGGGCGAAACAGTTCAGCAGTTGAGCGAGGCTGCACAGGACACCAAGAAGGCCGGGCTGGATGGTGATGGAGGCGGTGGCGGAAGCACCGCCGGCCAGTTTTGAGCTCAGCACGGACGTGTTGGCATTTGTCACCAGGGTTCCGGTCCGTGTCACCATGATCGTGCAGGTGCCGTCCAGGGCCGCGGACGCGGGGGTGGTGACCAGCGCGGATATCGCAAACGCGGCTGTCAGGCGCAGTGCAGCGATACGCAAGGAGGTGCAGGACATCGTGGCACTCCGTCGGCTATTTGCCGTCGCCCCGCGCGCTCCAGCCCTCGGATACCCAGTTCTTGCTCTTGCGCTGTGCCTTGGCCTGACGTTTCACCGGAACGGTGGTCGTCGTCGATGCCGGTTGCGCGGTCGATGCGGTGGTCATGCCGGCATCGGGACCGACCCCCATTTTCATCAGGTCGAGTTCTATCTGCAGGCGTTCGACCTCCAGATTGTAGAGCTTGGAGCAATCGAGTCGTTTAGGCCTGCTGCCGAGCGGGATCACCACGCGGCCGTAAGCCGCCATGTCTTGTGTGCTCACGGCTGCACTGTTCCTGATGACGCCCATGTCGAGATACGCGCCGGAGCCGGAAATCGATGAGCTGCATGTCGTGCCGTCTGCCGCGCGCACTTCATCCTGTCCCTGCGGGAGAGCCACCCCAGGCAGATCGAAGCCGTTCTGGTTCTGGACGAGCTTGTAGACATCCTCGGCGTCGGCCTGCCATGCGCCGGCTCCGATCAACGCAAGCGTGGTCAGGAGCGTCTTTGTCCAAGAAACTTTCCGCATATCTGTGCCCTTATCTGGGTTTGATCATTTGGAAACGGGATGCTTTCCGTGCAGATTCGAACCTTGCGCTCGGTTGTGCCGTTGAATGGAACGACGACGAGAACCGGACGCGAGGCATCGCCCCCAAGCATGAATTCGGAAGGGCTGACGCGCGCGTCCTTGACCGGGTAGAAATCCTGGTCGTAGACGCGGACCGAGATCTTGATGCGTTGCTTGTAGGGGTTGGCCGGGTAGACGCGCACGGCGAAGGCATTGGAGAAGCTCATGATTTCGCCACGCATCGGCGACATCGACTGAGCCGAAACCGCTGCCGGAAGGACGCACAACAGGGCCAAGGGCCCGTACAGGCGCTTGCTGATCATCATTGTCCCTTTCGAGCTGCTCTAGGGTTCGCAGCGAACCGTAACCGTCGCCTGGTAGTTGCCTGCCACGAATGTATCCGAGCCCGTCTTGGCACCGGCCAGATTGACGGTCACCACGGACGTCCCGGGTCCCGTCAATGCATGAGAAGCGCCGCCTTCCGGGAAATTGTGCGCACCTGAGACCGCGTAGGTCGGAGTCCACGCGATGGTGCCGCTGTCGGCGGCCGGTGTGGTGACGCCGGTCACGGCGGAATCGACGCTGAGCGTCACACCGCCTGTGGTTGCAAGATTTGCCGTGCCGGCCGTGCCGCCGCTGTTGTGTGAACTGAGGGACTGAAGGTTCGGACTGACGGTCATCGTGCCGTTGGAGCCGACCGTCAGGACGCAGACAGAAGCCACTGTTCCATTGAATATCACGCCTTGCGTTGCGGCGAACGTAACAGAAGAAGATGCCGCAAGCCCAAGAAACGCAAGTCCAGGTAAAATACCTTTCATGCGGAGAGCCCTCTCCTTACTGAATAAGGAAACGCTTAAACACAAGTATTCTTAAGTCAAGAAGTTATTGTTCATGTGCGTAGCGCTGTACGCCGTACGTCACATTTACAAGGGCAGATCCAGAGCTGTGGTTCGATTCAATTCTTGTGTTTTTGAATGTATCTCTAATATTCTTCGATCTAAATTAGAGGCAGAAAAATAAAGGTCAGGAATCCGCAACCATTGGATGCGCGTTGCTACTTGGAAAAAATCCATGACAAGTGGCCAAAATTTGGACAGATGGATTGTTTTCTGGGTGCTGCGCACGACGAAGGAATCGGCGACTCGCAAAGGACTCCGGGCTTTTTACAGCGGCAGACGTGTCAAAGACGGGTCGGTGGACAGCAATCCGCCGTCAAAATCAGGCGGCGGGCCGCTCTTCCGGAGCCGGACGGCGAATCAGTGGCGACGCGGCAAGGACCAGCTCGTCGAAACCCTTTCCGCCAGCGTCGATCATCTCGAACATCTGGCGGCGCATACGGGGCTCCCAGAACTTGTTGATGTGCTCGGCCACGCCGGCAATGCCTTCCTCGCGCGGCTTGGAGTGGAAGAAGGTCGCGATCTGGTTGGCCATCCGCACCAGCTTTTCGCGCGTGGAGGCGACATGATCCTCATCATGCGACATGTTGGGAAACTCCGCTCAAGACCCGCTCCGGGCGGGTGAAGATGTCGAACTCGTCGCCGCGCACCAGCGCCACCAGCGTCATGCCGGCGGCTTCGGCGGTACGGATGGCCAGTGCTGTCGGCGCCGAGACGGCGATGATGAAGGGCGCGCCGATAGCCGCAGTCTTCTGCACCATCTCGACCGAAACGCGCGAGGTGACGACGACCGCGCCAGCCGTTCCATCGATGCCGGCCCTGGCCAGGGCGCCGGCCAGTTTGTCCAGGGCGTTGTGACGGCCGACGTCTTCGCGCGCCGCCACCACCCCCTTGCCGGGCAGGTAGAAGCCGGCGGCATGCACCGCGCCGGTCTCGGCATGCAGCGGCTGTTGTTTCGACAGCGCCTTGACCGCGCCGGCGATGTCGTCGGCGGTCAAGGTCAGTCGCGACGCTTCGACGGCGTCGACCGAGCGCATTGCTTCCTCGATGGATTCAATGCCGCATAGCCCGCAGCCGACCGGACCTGCCAGCCGCCGGCGCCGTGCCTCGAACCGTGTGTTGGCCTTGTCCTTCAGCCGGATCTGGATGTCGATGCCAGCCTCGACGTCCTGCACTTCGAAGGATTCGATCTCGTCCGGCGAGCCGACGATGCCTTCGGTCAGTGAAAAGCCGAGCGCGAAATCCTCGAAGTCGGCGGGCGAGGCCATCATCACCGCATGGGTGGTGCCGGCATAGGAGAGCGCCACCGGCGTTTCCTCCGGCACCATGCGCGCAGCCGCATTCGTTCCGCCAGCGCGGCGGGCAATGCGGGTCGTCGACGTGGTGGCCGGACGGATCATCTTTCTTCTCCCCGTGAACGGGGGAAAGAGAATGCCAAGCGCCTGTTCACTCCGCCGCCTCGAGATGGCCCTTGATGCGCCGGCTCTGGCGGGCCTGCTCATTGTAGTCCTTCTGCCACTCGGTCGGACCGTTGGACGGCGCCACCTGCACGGCGGTGACCTTGTATTCCGGACAGTTGGTCGCCCAGTCGGAGTAGTCGGTGGTGATGACGTTGGCCTGCGTGTCCGGATGGTGGAAGGTGGTGTAGACCACACCCGGCGAGACACGGTCTGTGATCAGCGCGCGCAGCGTCGTTTCACCCGCACGGCTTGCCAGCCGGATCCAGTCGCCGTCACGGATGCCGCGGTTCTCGGCATCGTGCGGATGGATCTCCAGCCGGTCCTCGGAATGCCACATGACGTTGTCGGTACGCCTGGTCTGCGCGCCGACATTGTACTGCGAGAGAATGCGGCCGGTGGTCAGCAACAGCGGGAAGCGCGGGCCGGTCCGTTCGTCCGTTGCCACATATTCGGTGCGGATGAACTTGCCCTTGCCGCGCACGAAACCGTCGATATGCATGATCGGCGTGCCTTCCGGCGCCTTCTCGTTGCAGGGCCACTGCACCGAACCCATCTTCTCGAGATAGTCGTAGGACACCATGGCAAAGCTCGGCGTGGTCTTGGCGATCTCGTCCATGATCTGCGACGGATGCGCGTAGTTCCAGTCGAGCCCGAGCGCCTTGGCGAGGTTCTGTGTCACTTCCCAGTCGGCGTAGCCGTTCTTCGGGGCCATCACCTTGCGCACGCGGTTGATGCGGCGTTCGGCATTGGTGAAGGTGCCGTCCTTCTCGAGGAAGGTCGAGCCGGGCAGGAACACATGCGCGTAGTTGGCGGTCTCGTTGAGGAAGAGATCCTGGACCACCACGCATTCCATGGCGGCAAGGCCCGCCGAGACGTGCTTGGTGTCGGGGTCGGACTGCAGGATGTCCTCGCCCTGGATGTAGATGCCCTTGAACGAGCCGTCCACGGCTGCGTCCAGCATGTTGGGGATGCGCAGGCCGGGTTCGTCGTCCAGCTTCACGCCCCACAGGCTTTCATAGATGTCGCGTACCGCGTCGCCGGAGATATGGCGATAGCCCGGCAGCTCGTGCGGGAAGGAGCCCATGTCGCACGAACCCTGCACATTGTTCTGGCCGCGCAGCGGGTTCACGCCGACACCGCGCCGGCCGATGTTGCCGGTCGCCATGGCAAGGTTGGCGATGCCGATCACCGTGGTCGAACCCTGGCTGTGTTCGGTGACGCCGAGGCCGTAATAGATCGCGCCATTGCCGCCGGTCGCGTAGAGGCGCGCCGCTCCGCGGATCAGTTCCGGGTCGACGCCGGACAATTTGCCGACTTCTTCCGGGCTGTTCTCAGGCAGCATCACGAAGGACGCCCAGTCCTGGAACTCGTCCCAGTCGCAGCGTTCGCGGATGAAGGCTTCGTCGAACAGGCCTTCGGTGACGATGACATGGGCAAGCGCCGTCACGACGGCCACGTTGGTGCCCGGCTTCAGCGGCAGGTGATAGGTGGCCTTGGCGTGGACCGAATTGACCGTCTCGGTCTGGCGCGGGTCGAGCACGATCAGCTTGGCACCCTGGCGGATGCGCTTCTTCATGCGCGAAGCGAAGACCGGATGCGCCGCCGACGGATTGGCGCCGATGACCATGATGACGTCGGAGTCCTCGACCGAATCGAAATCCTGCGTGCCGGCCGAAGTGCCGTAGGTCTGGCCGAGCCCGTAACCGGTCGGCGAGTGGCAGACGCGGGCGCAGGTGTCGACATTGTTGTTGCGGAAGCCCTGGCGAACCAGCTTCTGCACGAGATAGGTCTCTTCATTGGTGCAGCGCGACGAGGTGATGCCGCCGATGGCGCTGCGGCCATACTGGTACTGGATGCGGCGGAACTCGTTGGCGGTATGGGTCAGCGCCTCTTCCCACGACACTTCGCGCCATGGGTCGGTGATCTTCTCGCGGATCATCGGGTTGAGGATGCGGTCCTTGTGGGTCGAATAGCCATAGGCGAAGCGGCCCTTGACGCAGGAGTGGCCGCGATTGGCCTTGCCGTCCTTGAACGGCATCATGCGCACCAGTTCGTCGCCGCGCATCTCCGCCTTGAACTGGCAGCCGACGCCGCAATAGGCGCAGGTCGTCACCACCGAATGCTCGGGCTGGCCGATCTTGATCAGCGACTTCTCCGACAGCGTCGCGGTCGGGCAAGCCTGCACGCAGGCGCCGCAGGAGACGCATTCGGAATCGATGAAATGTTCGTGCATGCCGGGCGAAACCCGGCTGCCGAAGCCGCGACCCTCGATGGTCAGCGCGAACGTGCCCTGCACCTCTTCACAGGCGCGCACGCAGCGCGAGCAGACGATGCACTTCGAGGGATCATAGGTGAAATACGGGTTGGACTCGTCCTTCGCCATCCAGCGGAAGTTCGCTTCGCCGTCATTCTTCTTGAAGACGTGATTGTCGCCTTCATAGCCGTAGCGCACGTCGCGCAGGCCAACGACGCCAGCCTGGGTCTGCAGTTCGCAATTGCCATTGGCGGCACAGGTCAGGCAGTCGAGCGGATGGTCCGAGATGTAGAGTTCCATCACCCCGCGGCGGATGTCCTTCAGCCGCTCGGTCTGGGTGCGCACCACCATGCCCGGTGTCACCGGCGTGGTGCAGGAGGAGGGGGTGCCGTTGCGGCCTTCGATTTCCACCAGGCAGAGGCGGCAGGAACCGAATGCGTCGACCATGTCGGTCGCGCAGAGCTTCGGAATGGCGATGCCGGCATCCATCGATGCCCGCATGATGGAGGTGCCTTCCGGCACGGTGACCGTGAAGCCGTCAACGGTCAGCGTGACCTGCTTCTCCGATTTCGAAGCGGGCGTGCCGAAGTCGATTTCATGAATGAGACCCATGGCCAGGCTCCTATTCAGCAGCTTCGGCGACAGGCGCCGGCTTGAAGTCTTCACCAAAATGCTTGATTGCGCTCATCACCGGGTAGGGCGTGAAGCCGCCCAGCGCGCACAGCGATCCGAACTTCATCGTGTTGCAGAGGTCGGTGACCAGCTCGAGGTTCTTCTCCGGTTCGATGCCGGCCGCGATCCTGTCGATGGTCTCGACGCCGCGCGTCGAGCCGATGCGGCAGGGCGTGCACTTGCCGCAGCTCTCGATGGCGCAGAATTCCATGGCGAAGCGCGCCTGCTTCAGCATGTCGGCGGTGTCGTCGAACACGGTGATGCCGGCATGGCCGATCAGGCCGTCGCGCTTGGCGAATTCCTCATAGTCGAACGGCGTATCGAACAGGTCGCGCGGGAAATAGGCACCGAGCGGCCCGCCCACCTGCACGGCCTTCACCGGCCGTCCCGAGTGAGTGCCGCCGCCGATCCCGTCGACGATCTCGCCCAAGGTCAGGCCGAAGGCGGTCTCGAACAGGCCGCCATATCTGACGTTGCCGGCGATCTGGATCGGGATCGTGCCGCGTGAGCGGCCCATGCCGAAGTCCTTGTAGAAGGTCGCCCCCTTGTCCATGATGATCGGCACGGAGGCGAGCGAGATCACGTTGTTGATCACCGTCGGCTTGCCGAACAGGCCCTGGATCGCCGGCAGCGGCGGCTTGGCGCGCACCACGCCGCGCTTGCCTTCCAGAGAGTTCAGCAGCGAGGTTTCCTCACCGCAGACATAGGCGCCAGCGCCGACACGGATCTCGATGTCGAACGCATTCGGCGAGCCGAGAACGGTGGCGCCCAGCACACCGGCCCTGCGGGCGACCTCGACGGCCTTGTTCATCGTCGCCACCGCATGCGGATATTCCGAACGGATGTAGACGAAGCCCTTGGTGGCGCCCGTGGCGATGCCGGCGATCGTCATGCCTTCGATCAGCACGAACGGGTCGCCTTCCATGATCATGCGGTCGGCGAAAGTGGCGCTGTCGCCTTCGTCTGCGTTGCAGACGATGTATTTGCGGTCGGCTGCCGTATCGAGCACCGTTTTCCACTTGATGCCGGTCGGGAAGCCGGCACCGCCGCGTCCGCGCAGGCCGGACTCGGTGACCTGCCTGACGATGTCGGCGGGCACCATGGCAACGGCCTTGCGCAAACCGTCGAGGCCGCCATGCGCCTCATAGTCTTCCAGCGAAACGGGATCGGTGATGCCGCAGCGGGCAAAGGTCAGCCGTGTCTGCCTGGCGAAGAACGGAATGTCTTCCGGGTCGCCGAGTGCCAGCTTGTGCTGGCCACCGGCGAGGAAACCTGCGTCGAACAGCCCTTTGACGTCGGCAGCCTTCACCGGGCCGTAGGCGCGGCGGCCTTCAGCCGTCTCCACCTCGATCATCGGTTCCAGGAAATAAGCGCCGCGCGAACCGTTGCGCACGATTTTCGCCGCGACGCCGCGCTCCGCCAATTCCCTGGCTGTCGCCTTGGCAACTTTTTCGGCGCCGAGCGCCAGCGCGCCCGAGTCGCCCGGAATGTAGATGGTCGCGCTCATCGGCGTACCTCCGCGACGATCTCGTCGATCGCCTCGTCGTCCAGCCTGCCGATCACTTCGCCATTCAGCATCGCCGATGGCGCGCAGGCGCACAGCCCGAGGCAATAGACCGGCTCCAGTGTAACAGAATTGTCCTTGGCCGTCTCGTGGAAGCCGATGCCAAGCGCCTGCTTGACCTTGGCGGCGATCACGTCCGAACCCATCGACTGGCAGGCCTCGGCCTGGCAGAGCTTCAGCACATGGCGGCCGGCCGGCTGCTTGCGGTAATCGTGGTAGAAGGTGGCGACGCCGTGAACTTCGGCGCGGGAGAGGTTGAGCGCCTCGGCGATCACCGGCAGCGCTTCCTGCGGCACGTAGCCGAACTCTTCCTGGATGCCGTGCAGGATAGGCAGGAGCGGCCCCTCGAGGCTCTTCATTTCGCCGATCAGCGCGGCGGTGCGTGCCGCTATCTCGGTACTTGCAGGCTGCATCGTCATGCAGCGCCCTCCCTGACACGACGCCCTTTGGGCGCCTTTGGTCTATTAAACGCGATGCAAACCCTTGGAATCAATAAAGCTGTTTCGTCGTATGATAAAAATTTTCTATCGATTGCGGGTCGGCTGAACCTTAGCCGCGGCCTCGCGGCGCAGATCGCCTGCCAGCGCCGTCGCCTCGTCCAGCAGCGCCTGCACCAGCGGTGTCTGTGGATCGCGTGGCGCCGTCACCAGCCCGACGGCATGGCGTGCGTCCGGCTCGACGATCGGGATCGCCCGGATCGGTTCGGAAAAGCCGAATGTTTCCGCGAGGTTGAGCGGCATGATCGACGACCATTTGCCGGTCCGGATATGCGAGAACAGCACGATCATGGAGTTGCTCTCCAGCGTCGGGCGCACCTGCACGCCGGCATCCGCCAGATGCTGGTCGATGATGCGGCGGTTCTGCATGTCGGGCGTCAGCAGGCAGAGCGGCAGGCTCGACACCTCTTCCCAGGTCACCTTTTCGCGATCGGAATATTCGGTCCCGGCTGCCGTGATCAGCTGATAACGCTCGTCATAGAGCGGCACGCTTGTCACACGGCCGAGCGGCTCGTTGTCGAGATAGGTGATGCCGGCATCGATATCGAGATTGCCGAGCAGCGACAGCACTTCGATCGAGGTGCGCGACAGCACCGAGAAGGTGACGCCGGGATGCTTTTCGCGGAACGGTGTGGTCAGCCTCGCCACCATGGCGAGCGCGGTCGGAATGGCTGCGATGCGGATGCGGCCGGACAGACCGTGCTTGGCCGCACGCATCTCTTCCTTCATCGAGCGCGTGTCGCTGACGATGCGCCGCGCCCAGGTCAGCACCTGTTCGCCTTCCGGCGTCAGGCCCTGGAAGCGCGAGCCGCGCTTCACCAGCATGACGCCGAGCTGGTCTTCCAGCTGCTTGATGCCGGCCGACAGGGTCGGCTGTGTCACCCCGCACATCTCGGCCGCACGGCCGAAATGCTCCTCGCGAGCAAGGGCGATGAAAAATTCCAGCTTGTCGATCATGCGGTGTGTTTAATGTGAACCATCATTGAAACTCTTGTTTAAAGCAATTCCAGGAAAAGTGCGCAGCGGTTTTCCGTCCGGAATTGCGTGAAAACAAAGAGCTGGAGCGTTTCCGCGTTTCCTTCAAAAACGGAAACGCTCTAGTCGTGGACGACACCATCTTTGAAGGCAAGCGGGGGCTGCCAGGGGATAAGGTTGCCGGCATGTGCCGTGCGGGCGACCTTTGATGAACGGGAGCCCGAGAATGGATGCAGTGCAGGCCGATCTGGACATGCGCGAGGCGGCACGCCTGGCAGCACTTGACCGGTATGATTTCCTCGACACGCCGCGTGAAGCCTCCTTTGATCGCATCGTGCGGTTGATCCGGACGATCCTGGACATTCCGGTCGCCATCGTTTCCGTCATCGACGCTCATAGACAATGGTACAAGGCCTGCGACGGCCTGGGCGGCTCGGAGGCAGGCCGACGCAACACGTTCTGCCGCTATACGATCCTGCAGGATGAACCCCTGGTCGTGCCGGATGCCCGGCTCGATCCCCGATTCGCCGAAAATCCCTATGTCGTGGGCGATCCCCATGTCCGCAGCTATGCCGGCGTACCGCTGCGCACCAGCGATGGCCACAACATCGGCAGCGTCTGCGCCATCGGCTTCGAGCCGCGTGGTTTCAGCGAAAAGGAGCTTGGCATCCTGGTTGATTTCGCGGCCATGGCGATGAACGAGATCGAGCTGCGCCAGCGCGTTTCGACAGACATGCTGACAGGCATCCTGTCGCGTCGTGCTTTCATGGAGGTCGCCAGGCGGGATTTCGCGCTGGCGCAGCGCCAGTATGGCAATGTCGCCGTGATTGCCTTCGACATCGATCATTTCAAATCGATCAACGACACGCTCGGTCACAGCGCCGGCGACACCATGTTGCAAAGCGTGGCCGAGCATTGCGCCAACACGCTGCGCGAAACCGATGTCTTCGGCCGGATCGGTGGTGAGGAATTCGCACTGCTGGCCCATGCCGGCCGCAATGGCGCTTTCGAGACGGCTGAGCGTCTGCGCACGACCATCGAACGGATGCGTGTCCGGCACGGCGATATCATGCTTCAGGCGACGGCAAGCTTCGGCATAGCCCTGCTCGATCCGGCCGCGCCGAACCTCGAGGCGCTCATCGAACGGGCGGATGCAGCCATGTACCAGTCCAAGCAGGCAGGGCGTAACCGCTGCACGCTTTGGCAGTCCGCCCAAGCGCACGCCTCGCGCCGGCGTGTCCTGAAGGCCGGGTCGATCATCTTCAACAACCGCTCATCGACCATCGACTGCACCGTGCGCGGCATTGGCGAGGATGGCGCCACATTGGATATCTCCAGCGCCATCGGTATCCCCAACCGTTTCCATCTGGCCATCGCGTCCGACAGGTTCGAGGCCCAATGCCGGATCCTGTCGCAACAGGAAAAGCGGCTGGAGGTCGCCTTCGTCTAGGGCTCACGACCGCCGCCGTGCCGGTTACTGGTCTATGAGGTTCAGGATGTTGCCGTCCGGATCCTTGAACCAGGCGACCTTCATGCCGTGGCCGACATGGATGTCGCCGTCCAAAGTGGTGCCCGGCATGTCGTAGTGCTCGAACGATACGCCTTTCGACCTCAGCTCCTTGACGATGTCGTCGATCTGCGGGCCGACGGCCCATGTCACGGAAGTCGCCTTGTTGGTGCCGGCGAATTCGGAACGGTAGACCACGAGCACAGTCTCGCCGCTCTTCAGCACGACGACGTCGTCGTCCATGTGCGAGACCTCTTCCAGCCCCAGTATGCCCTGGTAGAAGGCGCGCGCGGCCTTGACGTCGCGGACAGCGATGTTGGCGGCTGCATTGTTGTTGGCAAGCATCTGCAATCTCCCTTGCTCTGGTTGGTTCGCCAAAAGCATGCCGGCGAACTGATTGTGTGCTTCCCGAGGACGCATGAACTGGCCCTATCCCGACGGAACGGGCCGAATTATGTGTTGGTCTGGTGCAGGAAGTGCACTATTTCAGGCCCAGGCAACAGACAGAAGAAGCAGCGCATGTCCGTAACCAAGGAAGCCGTCATCGATCGCCTGAAGACGATCAGCGGGCCGGATTTCTCCGGCAACATCGTCGATCTCGGCATGGTATCGGAGATCTTCATCGCCGATGCCAAGGTCTTCTTCTCCATCACGGTCCCGGCTGCCCGCGCCCAGGAGATGGAGCCGCTGCGTGCGGCGGCCGAGCGCGTCGTGAAAGCCATTCCAGGTATTGCCGGTGCGGTCGTGGCGCTGACAGCCGAGAAAAAGAGCGGCGGCATGGAAGCGCCGGTGCCGCAGCGTCCAGTCCCGCCCCGTCCTGCCGCGCCGCCCGCCGCGGCAGCGCCCGCACCGCGACAGGCGCCGCCGTCGCAGAGCTCCGGCAAGCGCGGCGTTCCCGGCATCGAGGCGATCATCGCGGTCGCTTCCGGCAAGGGCGGCGTCGGCAAGTCCACCACCGCTGTCAACATTGCGCTCGGCCTCGCCGCCAACGGCCTGAAGGTCGGTGTTCTCGACGCCGACATCTATGGACCTTCCATGCCGAAGCTGCTCGGCATCCACGGCAAACCCGAGACGGTCGATGGCAAGGTGTTGAAGCCGAAGGAAAATTACGGCCTCAAGGTGATGTCGATGGGCTTCCTCGTCGATGAGGAAACGCCGATGATCTGGCGCGGTCCGATGGTGATGTCAGCGCTCACCCAGATGCTGCGCGAGGTCGAATGGGGGCCGCTCGACGTGCTGGTGGTGGACATGCCGCCCGGCACCGGCGACGCCCAGCTGACCATGGCGCAGCAGGTGCCGCTGGCCGGCGCGGTGATCGTCTCGACGCCGCAGGACCTGGCCCTGATCGACGCCCGCAAGGGTTTGAACATGTTCAGGAAGGTTGACGTGCCGTTGCTCGGCATCGTCGAGAACATGAGCTATTTCATCGCCCCCGACACCGGCAAGCGCTATGACATCTTCGGCCATGGCGGTGCGCAGAAGGAAGCCGAGCGGCTCGGTGTGCCGTTCCTCGGCGCGGTGCCGCTGGAAATGGGCATTCGCGAGAGCTCGGATGCCGGCGCGCCGGTGGTCGCTGCCAAGCCCGATGGCGCGGAAGCGAAGATCTACAAGGATATTGCCGCGAGGACCTGGGCGCAGCTGCAGGCTGGAAAGAGCGCTGCCGAAGCCGGGCCCAGCATCGTTTTCGAGTAGGCAGCCAGTCGCGCTACAGGCGCGAAAGACTGCTGCAGGACACCTCGCGTTCGTTGTCCTGGAACGAGGCATCGCCGACACGGTAGGGGCCGTCGCTGCCCAGTTCCTTCGCTGCCCAGGCTTTCAATTGCTCGGTGTCGGCTTTGGTGACGAAGCTAAGCTCCGTTCCCGGCGACGTGCCGGGTCCGCGATAATAGAGCTTGGGGAACAGGTCGATCAGCAGTGGATCTTCGGCCGACGCGCAGACATGCGTGAAAGACAGGCCGCGGATATCGAGGGCCGGCTTCAGCGCCCAGCAGGTCTGGCTGTCGACGCGGTCTCCGGCACTCAGCTGGATGTGCTTGTATTTGTTGAGGTAGAGCAGCGTCGCGGTCGGTTCGGGATCGCTCTTGCAGGACAGTTGCCCTACGACATGGTCGGCGAACACCTCGTTGTCTTGCGCAGCCACCGCCGGCAGCGCTGCCGTCAATGACAAAGCGACAAGCCATTGGCGTTTCATAGCTCAGCCGGCAGCCCCTACCTTCTTGCCGAAGGTGGAGAAGAATTCACCGGCGAGTTTCTTGGACGTCGAGGTGATCAGGCGGCTGCCCAGTTGCGCGATCTTGCCGCCGACATCGGCCTTGGCGGCATATTTCAGCAATGTCGCGCCGTCACCGTCGGCGGTCAGCGTCACATCCGCGCCGCCTTTGGCGAAACCGGCGATGCCGCCCTTGCCTTCGCCCTGGATGGTATAGGAGTGCGGCGGGTTGAGGTTCTTCAGCGTCACTTCGCCATTGAAGGTCGCCTTGATCGGTCCGATCTTCAGCACCACGGTCGCAGCCATGTCGGTGGGGGACTTCATTTCCAGGCTCTGGCAGCCGGGAATGCTTCCCTTCAGCACCGCCGGATCGTTGAGCGCGGCCCACACCTTCTCCACCGGGGCCGCGATGCGCTCTTCGCCTTCGATCACCAGAGCCATGAAATCCTCCCGCTGTGACGGCCTGAACGGCCCTCATTCCTTGTGGAGCATGGTCTTTTCGCAAAACCGGTGGCCACTTTTTGGGATCATGCTCTGGTCAAAGCCGTAACGCAGTGCATCAATGCTGTCCATCGCACCAAAGTCCGGGTCATGGCCTTGCCCGAACGCGCGCGATGACATATCCAATTGTCGGACAAATGCGGAGACAGCCATGGCAGGCGTGCCTAGCGATAAGAAGAAGTTCCGGTCGCAGGAATGGTTCGACAATCCCGACAATCCGGGCATGACCGCGCTCTATCTGGAGCGCTATCTGAACTATGGCCTCACCCGCGCCGAGCTGCAGTCGGGCAAGCCGCTGATCGGCATTGCCCAGACAGGCTCCGACCTTTCACCCTGCAACCGTCATCATCTCGAACTCGCCAAGCGCGTGCGCGAAGGCATCGTCGCCGCCGGTGGCATTCCCTTCGAATTCCCCTGCCATCCGATCCAGGAAACGGGCAAGCGCCCGACCGCCTCGCTCGATCGCAATCTCGCCTATCTGTCGCTGGTGGAAGTGCTCTACGGCTATCCGCTCGACGGCGTCGTGCTGACCATCGGCTGTGACAAGACCACGCCGGCCATGCTGATGGCGGCGGCCACCGTCAACATCCCGGCGATCGCGCTGTCTGTCGGGCCGATGCTGAACGGCTGGCACAAGGGCAAGCGCACCGGTTCCGGCACCATCGTTTGGGAATCGCGCCAGCGCCTGTCGGCGGGCGAAATCGACTATGACGAGTTCATGGAGATCGTGGCTTCGTCCGCGCCTTCGGTCGGCTACTGCAACACCATGGGCACGGCCACGACCATGAACAGCCTTGCCGAGGCGCTCGGCATGCAGCTGCCGGGCTCGGCCGCCATTCCGGCGCCCTATCGCGAACGCGGCCAGATCGCCTACGACACCGGCAAGCGCATCGTCGACATGGTCTATGAAGACCTGAAGCCGTCGGACATCATGACGCGCGAAGCTTTCGAGAACGCCATCGTCGTCAACTCGGCGATCGGCGGCTCGACCAACGCACCGATCCATCTGAACGCGATTGCCCGCCATCTCGGCGTCAGGCTGGACAATGACGACTGGCAGGCGATCGGCCACAAGGTCCCGCTGCTGGTAAACCTGCAGCCTGCCGGCGAATATCTGGGCGAGGACTATCATCATGCCGGCGGGGTGCCCGCGGTGATCGCCGAATTGATGAAGGCGGGCCTGCTGCCGCATGCTGGCACCATCACCGCCAATGGCAGGACCATGGGCGAGAATTGCGGCAAGGCCGAGAACCTCGACCCCAAGGTGATCCTGACGGTGGCCGATCCGCTGAAAAAGGAGGCCGGCTTCATCAATCTCAAAGGCAATCTGTTCGACAGCGCCATCATGAAGACCAGCGTGATCTCGAAGGAGTTCCGCGACCGCTATCTGTCGAACCCGGATGACCCCGAGGCCTTCGAAGGCAAGGTCGCGGTGTTCGACGGGCCTGAGGATTATCATGCCCGCATCGACGATCCCGCCGAGGCCATCGATGAACACACCATCCTGTTCATGCGTGGCGCCGGTCCGGTCGGTTATCCGGGTGGCGCTGAAGTGGTGAACATGCAGCCGCCGGCCTATCTCATCAAGAAGGGCATTCACTCGCTGCCCTGTATCGGCGATGGCCGCCAGTCCGGCACCTCCGGCACGCCGTCAATCCTCAACGCCTCGCCGGAGGCGGCGGTCGGTGGCGGTCTGGCGCTGCTGCGCAAGGGCGACCGCGTGCGAATCGATTTGCGCAAGGGCACCGCCGACATGCTGGTGCCAGAGGACGAACTGGCGCGTCGTCGTGCCGCGCTCGGCAGCAATGGCGGCTATCACTATCCCAGGCACCAGACGCCGTGGCAGGAAATCCAGCGCTCCATGGTCGACCAGTTCTCGGAAGGCATGGTGCTGAAGCCGGCCGTCAAGTACCAGGACGTTGCCCATACCCAGGGCGTGCCGCGCGATAACCATTGATCCGTGGGCGGCGCAATTCCGCGCCGCCTTCACCACTCCTATCCGTGCGGCATCCCGTCGAAGGCAGGCAGCGACGGGTCAAGCGTGTCCCATACATGGCCACGCGCAGCATAAGTGACCACCTGCGGCTTGAACTGGCCGGGGTCGTCCAGGCTGGCCGCAGAGACCGCGATGAAATTCGGCATGGCGATGGTTGATAGATACACCGGCGCGCCACAGGTCGGGCAGAAAGCGTAGATCTTTTCGTTGCCGCTGTCGCTTGGGACACGCCAGCTGCTCGTCTCCCCCGTCATGGTCATGTCGGCCCGGCTGGCAAAGGTCAGATAGGAGGCGTGTCCCGTGCCGCTTTGCTTCTGGCAGTCGCGGCACTGGCAGTGGTTCTCGAATATGGGCTCGCTTGTCGTCTCATAACGGACCGCGCCGCAGGCGCAGCCGCCGCGATAGATCTTGGTCATCGGAGTGCTTTCCTTGATGTCTCGGGTTCAGGCCGCTTTCGGCTTGCCGAAAATGTCGAGGCCGCGGCCGGTTTCCAGGAAGGATTTCAGACTGGAGAGAACGGCTGGCCAGCCCTGTGTCACGGTCGCCGCCGTATCGCTGCCAGCTTCCAGTTCGTCGTGGGTGACGGTCAGCCGGACCATGTCGCCATACTCCTCGATCGCGAAGGTCACCCGGCTATGGCTTGCCGTGTCGGCGGCGTGCTCTGGAGCGGCCCATGTGATGACGAGGCGGGTCGGCGGCGTGGATTCGACGACCTTGCCGACGACCTTGACGGTGCGCTGGTCATTGGCGCGGACATGTTCCCAGCTTGATCCGGGCCGCCAGTCGGAAACATTCTCATGGCCCCAGTAGCGTCGCGTGACCTCCGGTCTGGCGATGGCCTCGAACACCTTTTCCGGTGTTGATAGAATATATGTCACGTAGACGAAGCTGGTCGTCTCCTTGGTCATGGTCACTCTCCTTCGAGTTCCTGCTTCAGGTCATGCAGCAGATCGAGCCGCTGACGTTCGAATTTGCGTACCCACCGCTCGTAGACTTCGTGGAGCGGCACGGGATTGATGAAATGCAGCTTCTCCCGGCCACGCCTGACCGTGCTGACCAGATTGGCCTCTTCGAGGATGCCGAGGTGCTGCGTGGCCGATTGCCGGGCCATGTCGAGGTTCTCGCAAAGCTGGCCGAGCGTCTGCCCGTTCTTTTCGTAAAGAAGGTCGAGCAACCGCCTGCGGGTCGGGTCGCCCAGCGCCTTGAAAACCTTGTCAGCGTCCATCGGTCTCACTCGAGTATGGGGTCATATACGCAGGCAAATACCTGCATGTCAACGTCGTGCAGGTATTTGCCTGCCATTTGTCGTGTCGAGGATCGCGACGGAGATTTTTTGTTTCCGCATGTCGAGAAAGGTCGTGCCCGATCGTCTTCAAGCTGAGCGATGAAGGAGAGGCCGATGCATTTCACCGATGACGAGCTGCTGAATTTCGATGCGAATGGTGCCATGCCGCTTCCTGTGGCGACGACGGAAGGGTTCGTTGAAAACGACGGCGCGCGCCTCTGGCATGCCGTCTATGGTTCCGGTCCGGCCGTCATCCTGCTGCATGGCGGACTGGGCAATGCCGGCAACTGGGGGCACCAGGTGCCGGCCTTCGTCCAGGCGGGCAGGACGGTGGTCGTCATCGACAGCCGCGGCCATGGCCGCAGCACGCGTGACGCCGCGCCGTTCGGTTACGAGCGCATGGCGGGTGACGTGCTGGCTGTCATGGATCACCTTGGCCTGGAGAAAGCGGCGCTTGTCGGCTGGAGTGATGGCGCCTGTACGGCATTGATCCTTGCCGACAAACATCCGAAGCGGGTTGCAGGCGTCTTCTTCTTCGCTTGCAACATGGATCCCAGCGGCACGCTTGAGTTCAAGCCGACGCCGCTGATCGACCGCTGTTTCAGCCGTCATAAGCAGGACTACGCGGCGCTGTCGGCGACACCCGATGACTTTGATACTTTCGTGGCGGATGTCGGACGCATGATGGCGACCGAACCGAACTACAGCGCCGGTCAGCTCAGAGGCATCAGGGTGCCTGTTGTCGTCGTCATTGGTGAGCATGACGAATTCATCCGGCAGGACCATGCCGACTATCTGGCGCTCAGCATTCCCGGCGCCGAACTTGTCGTGCTTGCCGGCGTCAGTCATTTCGCGCCGCTGCAGCGCCCGGTCCAGTTCAACCGTGAGGTGCGCCGGTTTCTCGACAGGATCAGATAGGCTGCGACGGCTCCGGGCAGGTCGCCCGGTATTCATAGGTGCGTTTCCGTGAAAAATGGAAACGCTCTAGACGCGCCGCTTGTTCAGCTCGACAAGGTTCGCCTCGATGATGAGGCTGCGCAGGTTGCTGGCCACCACGCGGTTCCGCCCCTGGCGTTTGGCCTGGTAGAGGGCCGCATCGGCGGCCTCGAACAGCGAGCCGTCATCATCGGCGAAAGCGGGGCGGACGGTCGCGCAGCCGACGCTCACCGACACGATGCCATATTCGCTGGCATCATGGCGTATATTGAGGTCGCGCACCGCCGCGCAGATATCCTCGCCGACCTTCAGGGCGCCGGGCGTGTCGGTTCCCGGCAACAGCACGACGAATTCCTCGCCGCCGTAGCGTGCACAGAAGTCGTCCGGCCGTTTCAGCACCTTGCGGATGGCGGCACCCACCTCTCGCAGGCACTTGTCGCCCTTTGCATGGCCATAGACGTCGTTGTAGGCCTTGAAGAAATCGATATCGATGACGTGGAGCGTGAGAAAGTCGCTGTGCCGTGCGGCCAGACGCCATTTCAGGCGGCTTTGCTCGTTGAGCTGGCGGCGGTTGGGCAGCCCGGTCAGAACGTCGACGGTTGCCATCTTTTCCAGTTGCTGTTCGCGCAGCACGCGGGCCGTCACGTCCCGCGTCGAGCCGACGACGTAGCGCGGCCCGTCCTTGGCGGTAGCGGTCGACAGGCGTGCGCGGTTTTCGAACCACAGTTCTGTTCCGCCGGCATCGAAGGCCCTGAACAGATAGTCGACATCCTCTTCGCCGGCGCGCACCCGTTGCAACGCGGCGTCTATGGTGCCCAGATCTTCCGGATGTATGTGGTCGCGCCAGTCGAAATCGTCGAGCGCGCCCTCGGCAAAACCCAGTACCCGTGCGGCGATCGGCGAGATGAAGACGATGCGCCCTTCGAGATCGCAGACGAAGGCCATGTCGCCAGATTGGCGGGCGACCATTTCGTAGATGTCGCGATCGGCCTGGGCCATGCGCTGCAGCTGTTCGCGCTCGTGCAGCAGCGCGGCGATCATGACGACGACGATGAAGGTGAGCACCAGGAACACGCGGCAAAGCAGCAGCGCATGATGGACATCGGCTGCGCCCTGGCTGGCGCGCGCCACGTGCAAATTGTCTATGGCGTAGAATGGACCTTGTCCCGCTCCGGTCAGGAGCACCGCTATCGGAACCAGCAGCGCCATGGCGACGGAAAGCCCGATGAATCCGACACGGAACAGGATGATGATCAGCGGCGGCAGGATCAGGAACAGCGGCAGCACGGATTCCTGCGTGAAGATCAGTGCGGCGAACACGCCGAATCCGGCGATCAGGGCGATAGCTTCCGGCAGTTTGCCGCTGCGGTAGAGATCGCGCCATTGCTTTGGGCGGGCGCGCAGCACTGGCGGCGTCAGCACCAGATAGGCCAGCGCGACGTTGGAATAGACATTGAACCAGTATTGCGCCGAACTGTATCCCGCCGGCGGGATGCGCACGGCGGCAAAAACGGTGGCGCAGAAGAGCGGTAGTGCCACCACGGTGACGAAACCGGCCGTTGCCCAGGCTCCGAGCTGGTCGGAACGGCCCTCGACCCAGTCCCGGTCGCGCGAAAGGATGGCAGCACCCACCGTGGCGGCGAGGATCGACGTCGCGGTGCTGACCAATGCAAACAGGCTGGTCAGTTCCGAGGCCGAGCCGATCGCCAGCGCCCGCACGATCAGCAGCATCGGAAACGCGGTGATCAGGTAGGCCGGCCATTGCCGTCGGGGCGTCAGAAGCAGGATTGCCAGCAGCAGGGCATAGGTGAGCTGCAGGGCGACCATGCCTTCGATGCGGAACAGCGAATTCGACAGGTAGTTGGCGAGGCCCAGCAAGGCGGTCCAGAACAGGAACCGTGCCATGGTTCCCGCTTTCCGACCGGAGCCAAGTATTTGTATTTGTTGCATTAGCCGCGCGTGATCGAATGCACCCCCTGCCCAGCTTCTATGTAGCCCGCCGTCTTTAAGAATGGGATGCCGTGCGAGGCCGCATTTTAATCAAATTCAATGAATGGCCGATCGACTTCTTGAGCATCTGCAGGTCTGGGCTTTGGCCCGACATCAGTCGTCCGGTCGGGAATCAGATTAATTTTACCCGGGTAATATTGACGTTGCCCGGAAGCTGGTGCATAGGCCTGCTGTTTCAACAGCGGCAGTATTTTCGCTACAGTCCCCGGGACGGCGGAATCAGGAACGATTGGCCATGAATGACAAGACAGCACCTCGCCGTCCGCGTGACCTCACCAGCGGCCCGATCGCCTCGACACTGCTGATGTTCGCGCTGCCGGTGCTCGGCTCCAATGTGCTGCAATCGCTCAACGGCTCGATCAACTCGGTCTGGGTCGGCCGCTTCCTTGGCGAAACCGCGCTGGCAGCGACCTCCAACGCCAATCTTGTGCTTTTCCTTCTGCTCGGCACCATGTTCGGCATCGGCATGGCGGCCACCATCCTGGTGGCGCAGTCCGTCGGCGCCCGCGACATGGCGGAGGCGCGGCGCATCGTCGGCACCAGCGCGACATTCTTCTTCCTGGTCTCGCTGGTCTTTGCGCTCGGCGGCTGGCTGTGGGTGGACCAGATACTCGGGCTGCTCGGCACGCCCGCCGATGTGATGCCGCTGGCACGCGCCTATCTGGTCATCATCTTTGCGGCGGTACCGGCAGCCAACCTGCTTTCCTTTGTCATGACCATCCTGCGTGGCGCCGGCGATTCCCGCACGCCGTTCTATTTCATGGCGCTCGCCGTGCTGCTCGACATCGTGCTCAATCCGCTGCTCATCATCGGCTATGGCCCGATCCCGGGTTTCGGCATCGCCGGTTCCGCGCTCGCCACGCTGATCGGCCAGACGGTGAGCGTGGCCGCGATCCTGATTCTGCTCTACCGGCGCAAGCATCCGCTGCGGCTGGCGGGGGCCGATCTCGCCTTGCTGAAGCCCGATCCCAGGCTGCTGCGCATCGTTGTCACCAAGGGCATCCCGATGGGGCTGCAGATGATCGTCATCTCGATGGCGGCGCTGGTGCTGATGGGCATGGTCAATGGTTACGGCTCGCAGGTGGCCGCCGCCTACGGAATTGCCGCGCAGCTCTGGACTTATGTCCAGATGCCGGCTCTGGCGATCGGCGCCGCCGTGTCGTCGATGGCGGCGCAGAATGTCGGCGCCCGCCGCTGGGATCGTATCGGGCGCATCGCCGCCGCCGGTGTCGGCTTCAACCTGCTGCTCACCGGCACGCTGGTGCTGGTGCTTTATGTCTTCGACCGTTCCCTGCTCGGCCTGTTCCTGGCCGCCGACGGTGCCGCGGTCGACATCGCCCAGCACATCAACAATGTCGCCTCCTGGTCGTTCATCCTGTTCGGCGTCACCATCGTGCTGTTCGCCACTGTTCGTGCCACCGGCGCGGTGATGCCGCCGCTGATCATTCTCGTCATCTCGGTGCTGTTCATCCGTACCGGCTTTGCCTATGCGCTGCGTGACACGTTCGGGCAGGAAGCCTTGTGGTGGAGTTTCCCGGCTGGCTCGATCGCTTCGCTGGCATTGGCGGCTGCTTACTACCGTTTCGGCAGATGGCGGACCATGCACATGATCGAAGAGGAGCGCCCTGCTGCCGGCGAGCCGCCGGACACCGGCCTCGGCGTGCCACGTGGACGCGCCGGCCTGGCGCCGCAAGGAGAGAGCTGAGGCCTATCGCTTCGCGACAGCGTTTTTCGGGACGAAACCATCGAGCAGGAAGTCGAGGCCGTTCCTGAACACCCCGTCCCAGTCATTGTCCAGCAACAGCCGCGAGCGTTCGATCGTCGGATAATGTTCGTTGAGACCCGCGAGGCGCTGCTGCGCGGCAGCCAGGTCGTCTTCCGAGCGGTCGAAGCTTGCCCGGGTGATGGTGGCACCCATCACGTAGTTCCATAGCGACCAGACCGCGACATTCAGGTCGGCGTCCGCGACGCCGGCTCCCGACAGCGTCCTGCTCATCAGTTCCAGGCGGCCGAGGATGTTCGGGCCGAGCGTACGGCTCGGCAGCAGCGATGCCGACCAGGGGTGGCGCAGCATGCTGGCGCGCCAGTCTTCGAGCAGATGCACGATGTCCTTGCGCCAGTCATGCGCTTCTGCGTGTTGCGGCGGCTCGCGATATGCGAGCATGGCATCGAGCGCCAGATCGAACACCTTTTCCTTGTTGTCGACGTGCCAGTAGAGGCTCATCACACCCGAGCCGAGGCGATCGGCCAGTCCGCGCATCGTCAATCCGGCAGCGCCCCTGTCGTCCAGCAATTCGATCGCCGTCGCCACGATGCGCTCCAGCGAAAGGGGCGGTTCGCCGCGCGGTGCAGGTTCCGGTTTTCTCCGTTGCGGCCGCTTGTTCTGGGCGCCGCTGCGTCTGGCTGCCATGCGTCGTTTTTTCCTTGCCGGTCTGGCCGCGAGTTTGGCAGGCGGCGTCAGCATTGTCGATGTCGGGCGCTTGACTCGTACATTGTACCAGACAATGAATCGTATATCGTACGAGTCGATTGTCGGCCAGCATCGATCGCGCTGCCCGCAACGTCCGTCGCTCACAACCCGCGGAGCCAATCATGTCACGCGTTATCAACCATCTGCTTATCGGAGGCCTTTTCATCATGACCACGGCAGTTTCCACTGCGGCGACGGCGAATGATCTCAAATTGACCATCGTCAATCCGAAATCCCTCTACGATCCCTCGCCGAACGGCTACAGCACGGCGGTCATCACGCCTGCCGGAGCCCGGGTGGCTTATATTTCAGGGCAGGGCGGCCAGGACGCCACGGGTGGCCTCTCGCCCGATTTCGCCGTTCAGGTCCGGCAGGCTTATGCCAATCTGAAGGCGGCCCTGGACGGGATAGGCGCCCGGCCGGATCAGGTCGCCAAGCTCACGATCTTCGTTGTCGATCACGACATGTCCAAGCTCGGTGTGCTCACCCGGAACGTCAAGGAAATGTTCGGCGAGAGGCTGCCGGCGCAGACGCTGGTGCCGGTCCCCAAGCTTGCGATCGACCCGATGCTGTTCGAAGTCGAGGCCATTGTTGTGCTGGAATGATGGAGCGTTGGGACAGCGTTCCCTTCGCCCCTTGAGGGAGAGAGCTTGGCGACGCTCCCCGCCCTTGCTCCTTCACCGCAAGCCGCTAGGATCGCCGCCGCACACGGGGGCGAGGCGCATGGTGGCGGCGGAAAATGATGAGGCGTCCGGATCGCGCGTCGCCGAGGTGTTCCGCGCCTTTCTGCACCTTGGCCTGACCTCCTTCGGCGGGCCAATCGCCCATCTCGGCTATTTCCGCGACGCCTTCGTGGTGCGTCGCAAATGGATCGACGAAGCCGGCTATGCCGATCTCGTTGCGCTTTGCCAGTTCCTGCCGGGGCCAGCTTCCAGCCAGGTCGGCTTTTCGCTCGGCGTGCTGCGCGGTGGCGGGCTCGCCGGCGGGCTTGCGGCCTGGATTGGTTTCACGCTGCCTTCGGCGGCACTGCTGATCGCCTTTGCCTATGGTGCCGCAGCCCTCGACAACCCTGTCGGCGAAGGCATCCTGCACGGGCTGAAGCTGGTGGCGGTGGCCGTGGTCGCTCAGGCGCTGTGGGGCATGGCGCGCACCCTGACGCCTGATCGCCAGCGTATTGCCATCGCGCTCGCCGCGCTCATCTTTGCCAGCATCGTCGGCGGCTGGCTTGGACAGGTGGGTGCCATTGCCGCCGGCGCGGTCGCCGGACTTTTTCTCTGTCGAGGCGAAGCCAGTCCGGCGTCGGCGCATCCGGTTTTCCCGGTCAGCCGCCGGGCCGGCATTGTGGCGCTTGTCCTGTTCGCGGTTCTGCTGGTCGCCCCACCTGTACTCCTTGCCTGGACCGGCAGCCATGTGCTGGCTTTCTTCGACGCCTTCTACCGTTCGGGCGCGCTGGTATTCGGTGGCGGACACGTCGTCTTGCCGCTGCTGGAAAACGCGGTCGCCGCGCCCGGCTGGGTACCGCTGCAGGATTTCCTTGCCGGTTACGGTGCGGCGCAGGCCGTGCCCGGCCCGCTTTTCACCTTTGCCGCCTATCTTGGCGCCGTTTCTGGCGTCGTGCCCAACGGCCTGCTTGGCGCATCGCTGGCGCTGATCGCGATCTTCCTGCCGGGCCTTCTGCTCGTTTATGGCGCGCTGCCGTTCTGGGATCATCTGCGCGCCCTGCCCAGGGCGCAGGCTGCCATGCGCGGCACCAACGCCGCCGTGGTCGGCATCCTGGCCGCGGCCTTCTACGATCCGGTGCTGACCAGTGCCATCGTCCAGCCAACGGATGCCGTGTTCGGTCTCGGCGGCTTCCTGCTGCTGGTCTTTGCCAGGATGCCGCCCTGGATGGTGGTGATCTTGCTGGCCGCGGCGGGAGCGGCGATGCAAGTTCTATTTGCCGGCTAAGGCAAGGGCAGGCACCAGATCGCAAACAGCGGCTGGTCGCCCGAGCGCATGGCGTGGACGATGTTGGCGGGGTTGTGGATGAGGCCGCCGATGCCTGGCTCCACCCATGGATCGTCATCCTGCCGCCAGTGCCCCCTGGACAGGGCGATATAGACTTCCTCCGGCGGATGGCGGTGGTTTGGATAGTCCGTGTTCGGGCTCAGGATGGAGGCGCCGATCTCGACCCTTGCGCTGGAGATGGCGCCGCCGTCGCCAACGATCGTCGCCTCGGCGTAGTTTTCGGCAAGCGTGTCGGAGATGCGTCGCTCGGCGCGGCTGCTCCAGGCCAGCAGCGGTTCGATTGCCTGGAACGAGGCGGCCAGCTTGCGAAGTCCGGCATTCTCGAGATTGCGATAGCTCGCCTCGAGGTGGATGCAGGCCGGCCGTCGGGCCGGCTCGGTCGTCCCGGTCTCGAAATCGCTGCGAGGAATGCTGTCTGCAACGCGTCGCCAACCAAGCGCCAGAGGTGTGTCGCCGGTCGCTTTCGGTGCGATCGCTGCTGCGAGATCGTTGAGGAAGGTGGCCAGGTTCTCCTGGTGTGATGTTGCCATGGTGCTGCTCCGGCGTTACCGCCACACTGTTCCATGACTGCCTGGGCGGAGGCAACGGTGCGCAGGATATCTCGGAGCACGCGGCGTCGCTCAGCTCCGTCACGCCTGCAGTAGCGCCTGCGACGACAGATCCTCGATGAAGGCGCTCACCACCGGATCGGCCTTGTAATCGCGACGCAGCGCAAGGTGGAAATCGACGCCGTAGGACAGCGTATCGGGATTGAGCGGTGCGAGGTCTCCCGCCGTGCAATAGGGTTCGGCGAAATGATCCGGCAGGTAGCCGAGATGTTCGCCGGACAGGATGAGGATGAGATTGGCTTCCATGTTGTCGGCCGATGCGGTCATGCGTGAATTCGGCGGCAACTGCGGCGCCGTGGGCACCGGATAACGCCGCGACGCCCAGCTTTGACCGGACAGCTGCTCCATGGTGCAGGTGCCGCTGTTCGCAAACAACGCATGGCCGCGCCCGCAATAGGCGACCTGGCGTTCGGAAAACAGGTGCCGGTATTCCAGCACCGGCACGCGGCGCCAGAAGTAGCCGATCGCCGCATGCAGCTGGCCGTTTTCCAGCAGGTCTTCGATGAGGTCCGGCGAGTTGATCGTCACATTGATCTGGACAGCCTCGTCGCGCCTGCGGAACCGCGAGATCGCCCGGCTGAGCAGGGCGTTCTGCGCCGCCGGCGCGTTGCCGATCAGGCCGAGATTGAGGATGCCCACCAGTTCGCGGTCGATGTTGCGTGCCTCGATGTTCAGCTCGCCGAGCAGGTTGAGATAACGCCGGGCCACATGCAGGAAGCGCTCTCCCTTCGGCGTCAGCCGGAAGCCCTTGCGACCGCGCTCGCACAGCCGGTAGCCGAGCCGCATCTCGAGGTCGGCGATATGGCTGCTGATCGTCGGCTGGCGCATGTTGAGTGCATGCTGCGCCGCCGAAAGCCCGCCGGCATTGACCACCGCGAAGAAGATGCGGGTCAGCCTCAGGTCCAGGTCGGTGGAGATTCCGGTCATTACATAGGCTCCTGTCTATGAATGCATACCGAAATCAGGATTGAAAACCAATGCAAGCTGCCTCCCAAATGGCGACGAGGAGAATAGAGGGGGGAGACTATGAATACGGCTTACGAGGCGGCTGCGCCGCTGGCCGCGGCACCTGCCGCCATGAAGATCGAAACCCACGGCATCGATATCATTCCCGACCATGAGCGGCACGCCACGGTGTTCGACTTCATGCGCATCGAATGGGGCGGCGCGAACTCGCTGGCGACGGCGGTGCTCGGCTCGTTTCCGATCATCTTCGGCCTTTCCTTCTGGCAAGGCGTCGCCGCCTGCATCACCGGCGTGGTCATCGGCGGCCTGATCCTGGCGCCGATGGCGATCTTCGGCGCCATGAACGGCACCAACAATGCCGTTTCCTCCAGCGCCCATTTCGGCGTCGTCGGGCGCATCGTCGGCTCGTTCCTCGCCTTGCTCACCGCGATCTGTTTCTTCGCGATCAGCGTCTGGTCCAGCGGCGACGCGCTTGTGGGAACCTTGCACCGGCTTTTCGGCGCGGTCGAAAGCGAATGGCTCTACGGTCTGGCCTATGGCCTGTTCGCGGGGGCGATCCTGCTGGTCTGCATCTATGGCTTCCAGCTGATGCTGGTGGTGAACCGGATCGCGGTCGTGGTGGTGACCGGCCTGATGATCATCGGGCTGATCGCCTTCTGGCCGCAGTTCGACCAGAGCTTCGCCGGCGCCGGGCTCGCCGTTGGCGGCGAGGGCTTCTGGCCGGCCTTCATCGGTTCGACGCTGATCGTCCTGTCGAACCCGATCTCGTTCGGCGCCTTTCTCGGCGACTGGACCCGTTACGTTCCGCGCCAGACCAGCAAGTTCAAGCTGACGGGCGCGGCCTTCCTGGCGCAGGTCCTGACCTTGCTGCCTTTCCTGTTCGGCCTGATCACCGCGACGGTGGTTGCCGCCGCCGCTCCCGACTACATCACCAACGCGAATTATACCGGCGGGCTCATCGCCGTGGCTCCGGCATGGTTCCTGCTGCCGCTGCTCTGCCTTGCCCTGGTCAGCGGCATGTCGACCGGCACCACCTCGCTCTACGGCACGGGCCTCGATTTCTCGAGCGTTTTCCCGGCGCTCAGCCGGGTGCAGGCAACCTTGCTGATAGGCATCATTTCGATCGTGCTGATCTTTGTCGGCCGCTTCAGCTTCAGCCTGATTTCCTCCATCACCACGTTGGTGACGCTGATCATCGTCATGACCACGCCGTGGATGTCGGTGATGATCGTCGGTGCCTTCCTGCGGCGCGGCTATTATCTTCCCGAGCACATGCAGGTGTTCAACCAGGGCAAGACCGGTGGCGCCTACTGGTTCCGCAACGGCTGGAATATCGCCGGCATCACCGCCTGGATCCCGACCGCGCTGCTGGCGCTGGCGACGGTCAACATTCCCGGCCAGTTCGTCGGCTGGCTCGGCAACCTGTTCGGCGGTGTCGATGTCTCGCTGATCGTGGCACTGGTGCTGCCGGCGATCATCTATCCGGCGCTGCTGTTCGTTTTCCCGGAGCCGCGCGCCGTCTACGGCCCCAAAGGCCCGCGCCTCGTTCCCGTGTCGGACGAAGCAATCGCGCCGATCACTTGAGCGACAATCACAGGCGAACCGGAGAATGAAGGAATTGTCGATGGATCAGGATGCGGTTGCTGCCGCGGCGGACCGTCTGGTGGCCGCGTTCGGGCGGCATGACACCGAAGCTTATTTCGCGGCCTTCGCGCCGGACGCCACCTTCATCTTCCACAATCATCCGGTGGTGCTCGCCAGCCGCGGGGATTATCGCCTCTTGTGGAAGGACTGGGAGACTTCGCTCGGCTTCAAGGTTCTCGACTGCAAATCGTCCGGACGCGACATCAAGGTTTTCGGCGACATGGCGATCTTCACGCACCAGGTCGAAACCCGGGCGATGTTTGAAGGGCAAGCCGTCACCAGCCATGAGCGGGAAACCATCGTTTTCAGGAAGGACGGCGGCCAATGGCTCGCCGTCCATGAACATCTCTCGACATTGCCGGTCGCCTGAGGTTTTTCTCCCACCCACTCCCAACAGCACAAGCAGGCCTCATCGTGACCAGACCCTTCAATCAGCCGCTTGGCGGCAACGATATGCCGCGGTTCGGCGGCCCGGCGACGATGATGCGCCTGCCGACGCAGCAGGATGCGGCGGGTCTGGATGCCTGCTTCGTCGGCGTGCCGCTCGACGTCGGCACGTCGAACCGTGCCGGCACCCGCTTCGGACCCCGGCAGATCCGGGCCGAATCCTGCATGGTCAGGCCCTACAACATGGCGACGCGCGCCGCGCCCTTCGACAGCCTGATGGTGGCCGACATCGGCGACGTGCCGATCGACACCTTCAACCTGCCGGCCTGCATGGACATCATCACCCGCCACTATGCCGGGATCATGGAAGCTGGCTGCATTCCGCTGACGCTGGGCGGTGACCACACGCTGACCTATCCGATCCTGCGCGCGATCGCCGAGAAGCACGGCCCGGTTGGGCTGATCCATGTCGACGCGCACGCCGACATCAACGACCACATGTTCGGCGAGGCGATCGCGCATGGGACGCCGTTCCGCCGTTCGGTCGAAGCGGGCGTGCTCGACACGCGCCGCTGCGTCCAGATCGGCCTGCGCGGCACCGGCTATGCGGCTGACGACTTCGACTGGCCGCGCCAGCAGGGCTTCCGTGTCGTCCAGGCCGAGGAGTGCTGGCACAAGTCGCTGTCGCCGCTGATGCAGGAGGTGCGGCAGCAGATCGGCGACGGCCCGGTCTACATCTCCTTCGACATCGACAGCCTCGATCCCGCCTATGCGCCGGGCACCGGAACGCCGGAGATCGGCGGGCTGACCACCATCCAGGCACTTGAGATCATCCGCGGCTGCGCCGGGCTCAACATCGTCGGCTGCGACCTCGTCGAGGTCAGCCCGCCCTACGACACGTCAGGCAACACCGCGCTCGTCGCGGCCAATCTGCTGTTCGAAATGCTTTGTGTCCTGCCGGGTGTCCTGACGCGGGTGTAGTGACTAAGCGACACGGCGCCCCTTCTCCCCTTGTGGGAGAAGGAAACGGCCGCGTCTCAGCCGCCCATGCCGGAACGGGGCAGGTGGATGATGCCGTCGAAGCGTTGCCGCAGCCGATCATCGATGGCGCGCGGCACGTGATGCGGGAAGCGCTCGGCAAGGATGCGTTTCTTTTCGGCGATGGCGCGCTGCAGGATGTCGGGCTTGCCCTTTTCGTTCCATTCCTTGGGCGAGAAGCGGTCGCCGATGGCCGGGTAGAAGTATTCCGTCTGCATCAGCTTCAGCGTCTGGTCATTGCCGAGATAATGACCGGGGCCGTTGAGGCAGACTTCGGTGATGGTGTCGATCGACAGCGCTTCGTCGCTGACTTCGATGCCGCGCACGCAGCGCAGGCACTGGCCGATCATGTCGTTGTCGATGATCAGGCTTTCCAGGCAGAAGCCGAGCAGGGAAGCATGCATGCCCGCGGATTCATAGACGAGGTTGAGGCCCGACAGGCCTGCCATCACGTCGGTGATGCCCTTTTCGAAGCCGGACTGGATGTCGGGCAGTTTGGAATCGGCCATGCCGGCGGCCGAGCCGCCCGGCAGGTCGTAGAACTGCGCCATCTGCGCGCAGGCCGCCGTCAGCAGCGCCTGCTCGGCGGAGCCGCCGGACATCGCGCCGGTGCGCAGGTCCGAGACGAAGGGCCAGGTGCCGAAAATCGCCGGGTGGCCAGGCTTGAGCGCATTGACATAGACCAGCCCGGCCAGCACTTCGGCCACCGCCTGCACCACTGCGCCGGCGATCGCCGCCGGTGCGGTCGCGCCGGCCTGGCCGGCGGAAAGCAGCAGGATCGGGATGCCGCCCTCGACACAGGCCTCCAGCACGCCGCAGGCATCCTCGGCGAACTTCATCGGCGGCACGACGAAACAGTTGGAGTTGGAAACGAAGGGCCGGGCGCGGAAGTTCTCCTCGCCGCCGGCGATGGCGTAGAGCATTTCCAGCGCCGGCTTCACGTTCTCGCGCACCGTGAACGAGGTGCCGACATGTTTGGAGGTTCCCATCACGCAGGCGTAGAGCGTGTTGAAATCCATCTCGAGTGGATCGGGGATGTCGCGCGGCACCATCGGCCGCTGGAAGAAGTGGATGTTGTCCAGTCCATCGACGATGCGGGCGGCATCGTAGATGTCCTGCAGCAGGCTCTCGCGGTATTCGCGCTTCTCGACATCGACCAGGTGCACGGCGGCGCCCGCCGTGCCGTAATGCACGCGCTTGCCCTGGATCAGCATGTCGTGCTTCGGGTCCTGGCCATGCAGCGTGAAGTTACGCGCCGCATTGCGGATGGTGTCGAGCACCAGCGCTCGCGGAAAGCGGATGCGGCCATCCTCGCTGTAGCTGGCCCCGACCCTGGTCAGCGCTTCGATGCATGAGGGAATGGCATTGGCGAAGCCGACCGTTTCCAGCAGCGTCAGCACTGCCTCATGGATGCGCTCCAGGTCGTTCTGGGCCAATGGACCGTAACGCCCACCCTCCAGTCCGGCTCTCACTGGCCTAATGTCGTCAGCCAGCGGTGCCGCGCGTATGGCCCGTCGCGCTTCGCGCCCGCCGGATCGTCGAGACCCGCCATTGCCTTGCAAATCCTGCTTTTCCGCCGTCATAGACATGGAAAACCTCCGCTTTTTGTCCCGAAGCCTTGCATGTGGTGGTTGGTCCACCATCAGCGAGCTTCTTCCCCTTGTTCGGGGAACTATGCCAATCGCATTGGCACAGCATATGAGCCAAACCTGCCCGGCCAGTGGACCAGTCATGGAGGCGCGCCAGCCGGCTTTTGCCCTGTCATAATCTGTCGCCGTCTCCAAAATAAGGCTTGAGCCGGACCTATGGTCATAGCTTACAGCGGTCTTCAGGAGCTTTCATGGACAAGCCGGCAAGAGACATCGCCGAGACCGAATGGCTGACTGCCGCCGAATGCGCTGGCCGCATCGGGCTGACGGTACGGGCGCTAAGGCTGTACGAACGTTATGGCCTCATTGCACCGCGCCGCACCGACAAGGACTGGCGGCTTTACGGGGCCGCCGATGTTGCCCGCCTCACCGAGGTTCTGGCGCTGAAGCGGCTGGGTCTCAGCCTGTCGGCCATCGCCGGCCTGCTGGCGGGAAAGGCAACCGACCTGGAGCGCCTGTTCGTCATGCAGCAGGCAGTGCTGCGTGAGACGCGTGAGCGGGTCGAGCAGGGCCTTGCCATCGTCGAGGCGCTGCGAGCCAAGCTTGCCGGAGGCGAGCGTGTTTCCATCGACGATCTCGTCAGACTGGCAAAGGAGACCCAGATGACCGACACCTCATCGGAGGCCATCGCCTGGCGCAGCTACGAGCAGGCAAGGCCGCGCACCGCGGTCGAGATCGACCCTGCTCTCTATACCGACTATGCCGGCCACTATCAGTTGCAAGACGGGCCGGATCTGGCCGTAGTCCATCGCGACGGGCATCTCTTCATCCAGGTGACCGGCCAGCCCGAGGTGGAAGCCTTTCCCGAGAGCGGCGACGCCTTCTTCCTCAAGCTGGTCCCGGCCCAGATCACCTTCCTGCGCTCTGAGACGGGGACGGTCGACCGGCTGGTGCTGCACCAGGGCGGACTGGATCTTCCCGCGCAACGCATCGACGAGAGCGTCAGCCATGTGATCAGGGCGGCGCTGGACAGGCGTATCCGCGACAGGATTCCGCTGCCGGGCAGTGAAGCGCTGCTGCGTGCCACCATCAGCGATCATATGCGTGGGGAGCCCGATTACGAGCGGATGAGCCCGGCATTGGCGGCAGCGGCGCGCGTGCAGAAGGACGTGATCGCCAAGGACCTGGCGCGTCTCGGTGCCTTGCTCGGCGTGACATTCCGCGGTGTCAGCCAGGAGGGCTGGGACGTCTATGACGTGCAGTTCGAACATGGTCAGGTGGAATGGAGCTTCGCCCTGACGCCCGCGGGCAAGTTCGGCGGCATGCTCCTGCGACCGAGGCCCTAGAGCATTTTGTAGCCAAGTGGAATCACTTGGCGTAGCAAAAATGCGACGAAAACAAAAACTTAGAGCGTTTCCGCGTTTCCGTGAAAAACGGAAACGCTCTAGACAAAGAGCGGGCGCCTCGTCCGGTCGCCATCGCGACAATCAACGAATGCATTGAAGGGAACCGGCCCAATGGTCCTCGGCTGGACTATACGTGTTCGCGCGCAATCGCGCCGTTGGGCGACAATCTTGCCGATCGTCGCCGGATCTGGCCTTTCTCTGGCCCAATCCGACCGGAGCCGGGGTGACCGCTCCACGGCTGGATGTCTGGGCAGACTGCTGGCGTGGACTGGCGTTCTGGTTACCGTCGCGCTGCTGACAGCCGGCGTCTGGTGGCTGCTGCCATCGTGGCTGCCTGTGTCCTTTGCCTTGCGTCTGCATTGAAACCTGGCGACGACTGTCGCCCCTGGCTGAACAGTTGAGGAATTGCCGTCGCCGCCAACCGATCGATGCGGGTCTTGCGCCGGCTAATTCGTCCTTGGCTCCTTGTCCAAAAAGAAAGCCGCCCGGTGCTGGACCGGGCGGAGGTGAGCCGTCGGGAGGATGCGGCTAAGCGGCTGCCGGTCGCCGGCCCGCTGCGGTAGCGAGCTCTCGGATGCCGGGTTCGATATGTTGCAGCGAGATGGACGATATGCCCAGTCGCATGAAACGCGACGGTTTGTCGGCGCGGTCGAAGAAGCGGTCGCCCGGTTCGATGATCACGCTGCGGCTGGCCGCTGCGGCGGCAAGATCGCGCGAGTCGCTGCCGCGCGGTCCTTCCAGCCACAACGAGGTGCCGCCGGCCGAGTCGGTGGCGCGCCAGTCCGGCAGGAACGCCGAGATCGCATGCACCAGCCGTTTGCGCCGTTCGTCGAAGGCCGTCGACAGGCGCCGCACCAGCGCCTCGTGATGGCCGAGCGACAGGAACAGGGCGACGGCACGCTGGTTGTTGGCCGGCGGATGGCGCAGCATGAAACGACGCAGCGCGCGCAGCTCGGCGATCAGGCCGGCAGAGGCCACGATGTAGCCGAGGCGCAGGCCAGGTGCCAGCGTCTTCGACATCGAGCCGACATAGACGACGCGGCCGGACCGGTCGATGCTCTTCAGTGCCTGCTGCGGTGCCTCGTCCAGCAACTGGCTGTCGTAGCCGTCCTCGATGATGATCTGGTTGTTGCGGTTGGCACGGGCCAGCAGGTCCTGGCGGCGCTCCTGCGACAGCGGCACCATCGTCGGGCACTGGTGGCTCGGCGTCACGAACACGAAGCCGGAATCGGCAGGGATCGCAGAGGTGACGATGCCGGACTGGTCGACCGGGATCGGCTGGATGTCGGCGCCGGCCAACCGGAAGATCGAGCGGGCATCCGGATAGCCGGGGTCTTCCATCGCCACCTTGGAACCCTTGGTCATCAGCAGCGTGGCCAGCATGTAGAGCGCGTTCTGCGCCCCCAGCGTCACGATGATCTCGTCCGGATTGGCGAAGATGCCGCGCCGCGGCAAAAGCCGCGCCTGGATCTGCTCGATCAGCAGCGGGTCGTCGCGATCGACCATGTCGGAGGCCCAGTTGCGGATCTCCAGCACGGCCAGCGCCATGCGGTTGCATTCGCGCCATTCGGCGGTCGGGAACAGTGCCGGGTCGAACTGGCCGTATACGAATGGATATGACGACTTGATCCAGTTGTCGTGCTTGTTCGGTGGCGGCATGTCGCTGGCGGCGATCTGGCGCAGCTTCTTCCAGTCGATCTCGTTGGCCTGTTCCGGTGCCTTCTGCGGCCGTGCCGGCGTTGCCAGGACTTCAGGGTTCACGAAGTGGCCGCGCCGTTCGCGCGCCACCAGGAAGCCCTGGTCGACGAGTTGCTGGAAGGCGAGCACCACCGTGCCGCGCGCGACGCCGAGCTTTTCGGCCAGGATGCGGCAGGAGGGAAGCGGCATGGATGCGGCGATCTGACGGTCGAGAATCGCTGCCACGATCGCCTGGCGGATCTGTGCCTGCAGGGTCTGGCCGGACTCGGCCGAAATCCTGAACAGGCCCGACCATATCGCTGTGTCGTTACGCTGTGGCATATTCGGGCGCTCCTCGTTGGTCAGTCTTTTTTGTTTTGTGGACCATTGGACTGTATGATTGGTCCAAGGGTTTGCGCCAATCAATTTTTCTGATCGCTGGGATTTATGCCAGTGATCCTTCATTCCCGCCGGTGAACACCAAAAAGTAGAAATTTCCCGCTCTGGTTGGCACCATGGCATGTTTGCGCAGACCCGTTTCATGCCGACGCAAAACGTGCGCGAACGCCGACTTGAACCGATTGAAATTCCTGTTAGAGCGTTTCCGTTTCAACGGAAACGCGGAAACTCTCCAGCGTTTGTTTCGCCGCAATTCCGGACGGAAAACCGCTACGCACTTTTCCTGGAATTGCTCCAGATAAGTTCGGTGCAAACCTCTCGCTTGCCGCATTTGCTCTGCTAGACTGCCGCCAAACAGCCCATCATCCTCCGGAGATCGCCGTGGACCGCACCGCTTTCGACAAACAGCTCGCCGCCCTGCGCGCCCATCGCGCGGCAACACCGATGAACATGCGCGAGGCCTTTGCCGCCGATCCGGACCGCTTCAGGCACTTTTCGGCGCTCGACGGCGACATGCTGCTCGATTGGTCCAAATGCGCGGTCGACGAAGAGACGATGAAACTGCTCGAAGGCCTGGCCAGGGACGCCGACCTCGAAGGCCGGCGCGCCGCGATGTTTTCGGGCAAGCACATCAACATCACCGAGGATCGTGCCGTGCTGCACACGGCGCTCCGCAACCTTGACGGCAAGGGCCTCACCATCGACGGCCAGGACGTGCAGAAGGATGTCCGTTCGGTCCTCGACGCCATGAGCGTCTTTGCCGATGCCATCCGCTCCGGCAAGGCGACCGGTTACACCGGCCAGAAAATCACCGACGTCGTCAACATCGGCATCGGTGGCTCGGATCTCGGCCCGGTCATGGCGACGCTGGCACTTGCCCCCTATCACGACGGGCCGCGCACGCATTACGTCTCCAACATCGACGGCGCCCACATGCACGACACGCTGAAGGGCCTGTCGCCGGAAACGACGCTGATCATCGTCGCCTCCAAGACCTTTACGACCGTCGAGACGATGACCAACGCCGAGACGGCGCGCAAATGGGTCGAGGCCAAGCTCGGCAAGGAAGCCGTCGGCAAGCATTTCGCCGCCGTCTCCACCGCGCTCGACCTGGTTGCCAAATTCGGCATCGAGAAAGATCGCGTCTTCGGTTTCTGGGATTGGGTCGGCGGCCGTTATTCGGTCTGGGGCGCCATCGGCCTGCCGGTGATGATTGCCGTGGGTCCCGCAAATTTCCGCGCCTTCCTGGCCGGCGCGCATGACATGGATGAACACTTCCAGTCGGCGCCTCTGAACAGGAACCTGCCGGTTCTGCTCGGCCTGGTTGGCTTCTGGCATCGCGTTGTCTGTGGGTATCCGGCCCGCGCCGTCATTCCCTACGACCAGCGCCTGTCGCGCCTGCCGGCCTATCTGCAGCAGCTCGATATGGAATCGAACGGCAAGAGCGTCATGCTGGATGGAGAAAAGGCAGTGACGCTGACCGGCCCTCTGGTGTGGGGCGAGCCCGGCACCAACGGCCAGCACGCCTTCTTCCAGCTGTTGCACCAGGGTACCGACATCATCCCGGTCGAGTTCATCGCCGCCGCTGTTGGCCACGAGCCGGACCTGAAGCACCATCACGACCTGCTGCTCGCCAATGTCGTGGCGCAGTCGGAAGCGTTGATGAAAGGCCGCACGCTGGAGGAAGCGCGCGCTCAGATGCTGGCCAAGGGCATGAAACCCGAGCAGGTCGACAGAATCGCGCCGCATCGCGTCTTTTCCGGCAACCGGCCTTCGCTCACCATCCTCTACCGCAGGCTCGACCCGCGCACCTTCGGGCGGCTGATCGCGCTCTACGAACACCGCGTCTTCGTCGAGGGCACGCTCTACGACATCAATTCCTTCGACCAATGGGGCGTCGAACTCGGCAAGGAACTGGCCACCAGCCTGCTGCCTGTCGTTGAAGGCAAGGAGAATGCCGCCAGCAGAGATGCCTCGACGGCGGGGCTGGTGGAGCATATCCACCGGCTAGCGTCCTGATTCTACAATTCGTCACCGCTCGATAAAGGTCGCCATTCCGGCGGCCTTTGTTTATTTAGGCGGTGAACGAATAGCAGAATCGCCGGGACCCCGGCAGGTTGAGGTTCCAGCGTCATCCGTTCCTTCGTTTCGCCCACGTGCAATTCCAGGAAGCGGGAGAACGGCGAAATGACGACACCAGGCAGACGGGAGTGAAGGGTTTGGCGGGCATCAAGGGCATCCTTTTCGACAAGGACGGAACACTGATCGACTTCCACGCCACCTGGGCGGGCGTAGCCGATCGCATGGCGCTGGAAGCGGCCAATGGCGACCGTGCCAGGGCTGACGAGCTGCTGGCCAAGGCCGGCTACGACCCGGAAACAAAAGGTTTCAAGCCGGACTCCGTCTTCGCCGCAGGCACCAATGCCGATATCATCGCGCTTTGGTTCCCCGAACTGTCGGCGGCCGAGCAGCGTGACGCGCTGGATCACTTCAATGCAATCAGCACCGAACAGGGGTCGGCGCTCGCCGTGCCGCTGCCCGGCATTGCCGAGTCGCTTGCAGCATTGCACGCGAAATCCTACCGGCTCGGCGTCGCCACCAACGATTCCACCGCCGGCTGCGAGCGTACGCTGTCGGCCATCGGCATGGCGCAGCTGTTCGACGCCGCCTATGGCTACGACGCGGTCGCCAACCCGAAACCCGCGCCGGACGCGGTCATCGCCTTCTGCGACCTCACCGGCCTGAAGCCCTCCGAGGTCGCCATGGTCGGCGACAACCGGCACGACCTCGACATGGCCCGCGCCGGCGGCTGCGGCCTGGCGGTCGGCGTGCTGTCTGGTACTGGCACGCGCGAGTCCCTTGCACCGCTGGCCGATGTGGTGCTGGCCTCCGTCGCGGATTTGCCGGCGTTCTTGGCCGGGAGAGGGTGAAGGCCGTATCCTATCGCGAGCTGATCTACTTCCTCCCTTGCGGGGGACTAGGCGCATCACGCCAAAGCTGATGCACAATCTGGCGTAAACCTGAAGCCCTTGACGCCAGGCTCGGTCTGTCGTCGGGATCTAACGACAGATGCGCAGCCTGAATGATCGCTAATCGGCGGCGGTTGAAGACCCGCATTATTAGAATCGATGCGACGAGCGTAAACATCAAGCTCGCTAGGAGCGGCAACGCACTCCATCCGCTGGTCAGCCAACCGAGCAACGTTACAAGGATAAGAATTGCAAAAGGAAATGCCGTCAGGCTCTCCAGAAAATTGAATCTGCGGACTTCTTCAGACTGTTTTCGGTTGAGCATACGCGTTCCGTCTATGGTCGGATATTGCAGTAGCGGCAGATCAGTATTTGTCTCAGGCATTTGATATGTTGGCCCGTTGAAGCCCGTGGTGCGCAGAGTATCGAAACATAAAAGAGTAAAGACGTCGCAGGAAATAAGGTTAAAATCTCATCCAAACGAGATGAGAAGATGCACGATCCCTTCCAGCATGCCACCCTTGGCGTCGGCGTCTTCTACCGTGATCCGTGGGCAGCGCTCGAATGGCTGGAGCGTGCCTTCGGCTTTCGGCGCAGCATGCTGGTTACCGATCCATCGGGCCGGTTGGTGCATTCGGAGATGCGTTTCGCCGACGCCTATATCGTCGTCGACCACGAATGGTCTGACGATGTTGCCAGCCCCGTATCAGTTGGCGGCAGGAATACGCAGCTTGTCTACCTGAAGCTGCAGAGCGGACTTGACGAACATTGTGAACGGGCGCGCCTCGCCGGCGCCGAGATCGTGCAGGAGCCTGCTGATCAGTTCTATGGCGAGCGCACCTATCGGGCGCGTGATCCGGAAGGCCATGTCTGGACCTTTGCCGAAACCGTCAGGCGTGTCCCGCGTGATGAAGCGGAACGACTGAGCAGCTGTCGGATCGAGGGCTGGCACCGGGAATAGCAAGTCTATCGCCTTTTGCTCGCCACTTCCTTTGAAACAGCCTTCACATTCCTCTGGCTTGATGGCCGCGGATCGGAGATTGTCGGCGTCTCGGTTGCGTCGGCAGGTGCCGGCGAGCAGGGCGATCGGGCAGGCCAATGTCAGCAAGCAGGATGGAAATATGCAGATCGGAATGATGGGACTGGGCAGGATGGGCGCCAACATGGTCAGGCGCCTGCAGCGCGACGGCCACGAATGCGTCGTCTACGACATCAATCCGGCCAGCGTCGACGCGCTGGTCAAGGAAGGGGCGACCGGCGCCGGGTCGCTGGAAGACTTCATCGGCAAGCTGGCCAAGCCGCGCGCCGTCTGGCTGATGCTGCCCGCCGCCATCACCGGCAAGGTCGCCGACCAGGTGGCCGCCCTTCTCGACAAGGGCGACATCATCATCGACGGTGGTAACTCCAACTACCGCGACGCGGTCGATCTCGGCGCCCGCTATGCCGAAAAAGGCCTGGCCTTCGTCGATGTCGGCACCAGCGGTGGCGTCTGGGGCCTGGAGCGCGGCTACTGCCTGATGATCGGCGGCCCCGACGCCGCGGTGAAACATCTCGATCCGATCTTCGCTTCGCTGGCGCCAGGTGCAGACAATGGTGCGACGCCTGACAAGGCCGCCGGCACTGCCCCCTTCGGTTACCTGCATTGCGGCCCGAGCGGCGCCGGTCACTTCGTCAAGATGGTGCACAACGGCATCGAGTACGGTGTCATGGCCGCTTACGCCGAGGGCGTGAACATCCTCAAGGCCGCGAATTCCGGCAAGGCCAAGCGCAGCGCCGATGCCGAGACGACGCCGCTGTCCGAGCCGCAATATTACCAGTTCGACATCGACCTGCCGGCGGTCACCGAAGTGTGGCGCCATGGTTCGGTCATCGGCTCCTGGCTGCTCGATCTCACCGCCGGCGCGCTCAAGGCCGATCCCGCACTGGCCGGCTACGGCGGCCGCGTCTCGGATTCCGGCGAAGGCCGCTGGACGCTGAAGGCCGCCATCGACACCGGCGTGCCGGCGCCGGTGCTATCGGCAGCGCTGTTCGATCGCTTCTCCTCGCAGGGCGAGTCGGCCTTTGCCGACAAGCTGCTGTCCGCCATGCGTTATGCCTTCGGCGGCCATCTCGAAAAGCCGAAAGCCTGAGGGGGGTAAGGATCATGGCTGCAGCGGCTGAAACCCGATCGGACGTGCTTGTGCTGTTCGGCGCCACCGGCGACCTGGCGCACAAGAAGATCTTTCCGGCGCTCTATTCAATGGTCGAACGCGACCACCTGAAGGAGCCGATCATCGGCATCGCCTATGACGACTGGACGGTGGAGAAACTGGCCGAGCGCGCCCATGACGGCATCAAGGCGGCCCTTGGCAAGGTGGACGAGAAAGTGTTCGCCAGGCTGGTCGGGCTGTTGCGCTACGTCAGCGGCGATTATCGCAACCAGGCAACCTTCGACAAGTTGAAGGAAGAGCTGAACGGCTTCCGCCACCCGCTCTACTATCTGGCCGTGCCGCCTTCCATGTTCGAGCCGGTGGTTCAGGGGCTGGAGCAGTCGGGCGGCGCCGTCGGCGCCAGGCTGATGGTGGAAAAGCCGTTCGGGCGCGACCTGCAGTCGGCACGCTGGCTGAACCGGGTGCTGCACATCGTCTTCGACGAGAACTCGATCTTCCGCATCGACCATTATCTCGGCAAGGAAGCGATCCAGAACCTGCTCTATTTCCGCTTCGCCAATTCCTTCCTGGAGCCGATCTGGAACCGCAACTATGTCGAGAGCGTGCAGATCACCATGGCGGAGAATTTCGGCGTGCAGGGGCGCGGCAAGTTCTACGACGAGGTCGGCTGCATCCGCGACGTCATCGAGAACCACCTGCTCAACATCATGCTGCTTCTGGCCATGGAGCCTCCATCGGGCCGCTCGGCGGAGGATCTGATCGATGAGAAGGTGCAGGTGCTGAAGGCCGTGCGCACGCTGACCAGGGACGACGTGGTGCGCGGACAGTTCGCCGGCTATCTGCAGGAGCCGGGCGTCGCGCCGGGGTCGACCGTCGAGACTTTCGCCGCGGTGCGTTTCTTCGTCGACACCTGGCGCTGGCAGGATGTGCCCTTCTTCATCCGCGCCGGCAAGAACCTGCCGGTGCGCGCCACCGAGGTGGTGGTCCGCCTGAAACGCCCGCCGCTCGATGTCTTCGACACGATCGCGCCGGACGAAGCCAACTATGTCCGTTTCCGCATCAACCCGGAAATATCCATCAGCATCGGCGCCCGCCGCAAGCAGGCCGGCGACGAGATGGTCGGCGAGCAGGTCGAGCTTTCGGCCGTGGACGATTCCGCCGGTGACATGGAGCCGTATGAGCGCCTGATCGGCGATGCCATGAACGGCGACGTGCGCCTGTTCACCCGTCAGGATGCATCGGAAGCTGCCTGGCGCATCGTCGGTCCGATACTCGACGACAAGAGCCAGCCGGCGATCTACGAGCCGGGCACCTGGGGGCCTGCCGAAACCATGGCCAAATTCGGACCGCCGAACGGCTGGGTCGACCCGGCAAAATAGAGCCCGAGAAACAGAGCACAGAAAAAAGCCGGGACGACTGGCGCCCCGGCCGAAGCAGAGGCTGAAAAGCCTCTTGGGAGGGAAGAACACAACCGGTGGTACGGGAGGAATCACCGGATGATTATTTCAGCTTGCAGCAAGATTCCTGCTCACGCGAAGCATGGGATTCTGTTTTTAAGACAATCCACGCAAAAATTGGCGCTATTCTTCCGGGCAATCGCAGGTGGCGTGGAAAGTGAGTCCCTTCGCCTGGGTTGAATTAGCTTTCCCGAATGAAAGCAAAGACGGTTGCCGGGGTCGCCGCACCCGCCGCGCCGAAGTCGGTCACATGGTATTCGGCGATGGTCTTGAGCCGCCTGCGCGGCAAGTGCGTGCGCCCGGGATCGCCGACCAGGACCGTAATGCCCGCGGCAAGACAGCGGTCGAGGAATGTCGTGACGCGGCGCGCGAGCCGGCGTTCGTAGAACAGGTCGCCGACCAGCGCCAGGTCGACATGCGGCGGTTCTTCGGCTGTGAGGTCCACCAGCAAAGTCTCCACGGTCACATCGTTCAGGACGGCGTTGAGGCGCGTTGCGGCGATCGCATGCGCGTCGATGTCCGCTGCCACCACCTTGGCGGCGCCGGCCTTGGCCGCGGCGATGGCGACGAGGCCGGAGCCGGTGCCGAGGTCGAGCACGGTGCGCCCCCGCACCGTTTCGGGACGGTCGAGCAAATGGCGGGCCAGCACCGCGCCGCCGGCCCATTGATAGGCCCAGTAGGGCGAGAGCCTGCTGCGCTGTTCGACGACGCGGCGCAAATTGCTGCCCGCATGCGCGCCATGCAGCCGGATTTCGGGAATGCCCGGAACAGGCGCGACCGGCAGGTTGGCGGCGATGAAGGTCGCGATCTCGCCAGCCGTGTCGACGGCAGGCTCGATCCGGCTGCGTTCTACCATTCCCGCCATTCGCTTGTGACGTCTTCGCCCTCGGCCAGATTGAAACCTGTGGTCCTGACGACGTGGTCGATCAGGTCGCCAAGTTCGTCGCGCTCCAGGGTTTCGATCATCCCGCTTTGCGTATTGATCTGATTTAGCCCGAGAACGAGATGCTTGACCGCCGCGTAGATGGCCGCTGCATCAGCTTTACCGGTTGCGTCCTTGACCCTGTCGATGAAGGTGTTGAGCAACGCGTCGGCTTTTGCGATATCGGCTTCGTTGAAAAGATCGTCGCCGTCATCCATTGCCTCCCGCCAGCGAGGAGTGGGAATTCTGGCCCGAAGCGCTTCGATCTTTTCGACGTTGCCTGGGATGATTTCATACTTGTCCAGAGAGGCGCGGCGGCGCTCTGCGCGAAGCGTGTTTCGATCGGCTTGCTGAAGGTAAACCGCCATCAGCCGATGTCCACCGTCGTATTTGGCGATGACGTGCAGACGATCGACGGCATACCAGAACACGAAACGTTCCGCCGAATAGTCGGGTAATGTCGTACTTTTCTCCTCGCGAAACGGCAGTACATCCAGCTTCTTGGCCACGATGTCGGTGCTGTCGCCAAATGCCAGCCGCAGGGGCAGTATCGATGTGTAGGCTCGCTGCTGGTTATTAATGGTATCAGGTCCGGTAAAGGACAGCTGGGTGACAATCATCTCCTCGTCGTCTGGAAGGTTTCTTGATCGGATTTCCTCGTATTGCGAGAGGTAAACGCGAAGAGGGTCAGACCGCAGGTTGAACCCGCTATTCGGCCCACCAAAACTACCGATCTCGGTGTATTTGCGAAAATCGGTTGGGTCCAACAGTTCATGATCGGCCAGATAAGACGCCACCACCGGGTCGGCGATGCTGCGGCCAAGCATATCGATGTGGTTCATTGTTTTCCCCTGTTCGGGCATTCAGGCAGTCAGGCTTCGCGGTCGATTGTCGCCCGGCAGACCATACATCAATCGAGGACATGGCGAGTGCCGACCTTGCCTCGGAGAAGCGAACAAAGCGGCGTCATGTCCATTCCCGGCGGCAGTACTCCCGTTGGGGTGGTTGTGTGAGATGCAGACTTGGGTCCTCTCTGGACCCGTCGCCGCAATTCGATTAGATGACCAACTGATAATCAGGCATTGCGCTGGCGCCGCGCTCTCCCGCCATGGACGTGCCGGACCACGCGTTGAAGGAAGCTCATGAGCATTCCTCATATCATTGGGGCGAACTCTATCATAGCGCTGTCTGCGGCTGCTTTTATTGCTGCGAGACGTTCGATTTCAATGAGATCGAAGACTGGACCGACAAAGGCGTCACCGCGCTTTGCCCTGAATGCGGGATAGACGCGGTCATCGGTGAGGCGTCGGGCTTTCCTGTCGACGATATCGGGTTTCTCCAGGCCATGAACCGTTACTGGTTCAGCTAGTTCGCCACAGAGAGAGACGCAAATTCGGGCGTGGATCACGCCATGAAGATCAGCCCCATGCCGGCCACCACCAGGGCGGCGCCGGTCCAGGCGCCTGCCGCCGGCCGTTCGCCGGTGCGCAGCCACAGCAGCGGCAGGATGATGACGGGCGAGGTTGCCGACAGTGTCGAGACGATGCCGACCTTGCCGCCCGATAGCGCGAACAGCAGCAGCGTCATGCCGATTGCCAGCGCGAGGATGCCGGTCAGCGCGGTCATGGCCGCCACCTTCCAGGTCAGCGGGTTCCTGGGCTTCAGCGCGGGAATGGGCAGCTGGATCATGACGGTGAGAAAAGCTGCCGCGATGCCGACCCTGAGCATGGAAGCCACGAACGGGTCGATGCCGGTTTCCATCACCGGCCGCGCGATGATCGAGCCGATCGCCTGGCCGGTTGCGGCACCCAGCCCCAGCGCCACGCCGATCCACAGCGGGCCTTTCACTTTCTCCCACTGATGCAGCTGCGCACGGCGCTTGCCGAACAGGATGGCCAGCAGCACGCCGGCGACGACCAGCGCCATGCCGGCGACTGCCTTGGTGGTCAGCGTCTCGCCGAGCAGCAGCCAGCCGAGGATCGCCGCGATCGGCGCGTTGAGCGCGAACAGGATGCCGGAACGGCGCGGGCCGACACGGTTCAGCGTGGCAAACAGCAGCGTGTCGCCGATGAAGATGCCGATGAAGCCGGAGGCGAGAAGCGGCAGCACATTGGCCGCCTCGAGCTCGCGCCAGGAACCGGTCGCCAGCACATAGAGCGCCAGCATTGCGGTGACGAAGATCTGGCGCAGACGGTTGAAGGCCGGCGCGCCGAGATGGCCGGCCGGTCCCGCCGAGATGATGCCGGTCAGCGCCCAGCAGGTTGCGGCGCCGAGGGCTGCGAGTTCATGGATGGGCATCGGTCCTCGGTCGTTCGATGTGGGCGGGCAGGCCGTGTCGGCGGTTCATGGTGCGTGGAAGCGGCAGGCCAGGCATTCGCCTGCAAGCGTGTATTCGGCCTTCCAGTAATGCGGGTCGCCGATCTCGCGGAATTCCATGCCTTTCGCAAGCGGGTAGATGGCGTGGAACGGTTGCGCCAGCACGACGAGCAGCCGGCAGTGCGGCGGCCAGTCGCCGACCTCGGCGATCCAGTTGCCGCGCGCGAGCTCGGCCTCGAGGATAGCCTGGAGCGGTGGTGCCATCGTCGCGCCTTTCCGCCTAGCTCTGCGCATGGTAACAAGCCGGCTCGTGGGATAACCGAAGCATAGCCTCGAAACCCGATACGCAACACCACGCCGTATCGGAGGCACTTCCGTCGCGGCGCAACGCGCAACGGAACGGGCTCATGGACTTTCGGATCTTCCTGCTGGCTTTGGCCACCTTCGTCACCGGCACTGCGGAAAACATCGTCATCGGTATCCTGCCGGAGGTCGCTTCAGGCCTTGATATCCCGATCGGCCTTGCCGGCCAACTGACGGCCGTCTTCTCGATCACCTTCGCGCTGATCGCTCCGATGGCGCTCTTCGTGGCGACGCGGCTGGAACGCAAGGCCATGCTGTGTCTGGCGCTGCTGCTGTTCATCGCCAGCAACCTGCTGGCCGCGGCAAGCGCCAGCTATGCCGTTCTGTTCATGGCCCGCATCGGCATGGCCGCCGCCAGCGCGGTTGCCTGCCTCGTTGCGACGATGCTGGCGGCGGAACTGGCCGGGCCTGCCATGCGCGGCAGGGCCATCGGCATCATCTTCATGGGCATCAGCGGTTCCATGGTGCTCGGCGTGCCGGTTGGGATGCTGATCGGCGGCCATTTCGGCTGGCGCGCGGTTTTTGTCGCGCTTGCCTTGCTTGCCGCGGCCGTGTTGCTGATTTGCCTGCGCACGCTGCCGACGGTCGGGCATGGCCAGCCGGCGGCATCGGGCTATCGGCAGCATCTGCGCTCGTTGCCGCTGGTTGCCGCCCAGCTCGTTTCCATCCTGATGATCGGCGGCCATTTCATGCTGTTCGCCTATCTCGCGCCTTACCTCACCGACGTGGTCGGCGTCGCTCAAGGCAGCATCACGCTGTTCTTCCTCGCCTTCGGTATCGCCGGCGTGTGCGGCGGCTATTGCGGCGGCTGGCTGGCCGATGTCGCCGGGCCGCGTCTCGCCATTGTGGCGACGCCGCTCGCCTATCTGGTCGCGCTTCTCGCAATACCGTTGGCGGCGAAAGTGCCCGGGCTTTTCATCATCGCGATGATGGCCTGGGCAATGATCAGCTGGATGATCTCGCCCGTCGTGCAGAGTTTCCTCATAGCCACCGGACCGCAGACGGCGGAAGCCGGCGTCGGCCTCAACCTGTCGGCCATGCATGTCGGTGTCGGCCTCGGTACGGCCTTGGGCGGCTCTGCCCTGGCCTGGTTGCCTCTGCAGAGCCTGCCCTGGCTGGGCGGGGTGCTGGCGACGGGAGCCGTGGCTGCGGCCTTTGTCGCAGTGCATCGCGGCGCGCAGACGACGTGGATGCCGCAGCCGGACCTCTGAGTATTTCCACTGCGGCCCGCTATCCTGTCATCGCCACTGGCTTTTCTAACAGTTGACGCAAAACGCACCTTTTATTTTAACGTCTGGGCAAGTGGCGAACCCGTAGGAGGGGGCTTCGCCCGGGACATTGTGATGAAACTCGACTTCCTGACGCTTTACATCGTCATCCTGCTCAACTCGCTGACGGTGGCCGTCATCTGGGGCGCGATCGCCTACCGCTACCGCAATTTCGCGGCGGCACGCGTGTGGCTGGCCGGCTGCGTGCTTTCCACCATCGGCGGCTGCGTGCTGGCGCTGCAGGGCAATGAGGGCAGCTACGGGCCTGCCGTGATCGGCAACGGCTTCGTCATCTTCGGCTTCTGCATGTTCTGGGTCGGCGTGCGCGTCTTCTATGGCCAGTCCGGCGGGCTGAAGGCGAGCATGGCCATCACCGCCGGCAGCCTGTTCCTGCTTCTGCTGTTGTTCGGCAGCCTGCAGGGCCGCAATCTCGTCTATGCCGGCGGCCAGTCGGTGCCGCTGGTGCTCGCCGCCTGGTACCTGCTGCGCTGGCATCGCAGGGATCTCGGCGCGATGATCGCGGCCACCGCCATGATCGTCGGCATCCTCGGCCATCTCATCGAAAGTGCCTTGAACGTCGGGTTGATGCTGGGCCGCGTCGACCAGGATTTCTACTCCACGGTGGAATCCTACGCGCTGCTGTGCGTGATCTTCTCGGGCGTGGTGTGGAACTTCGGCTTCACCGTCATGTCGATCGGGCGGCTGCGCGAGGAGCTTGCCGAGCTCGCCCAGACCGACGATCTCACCGGTGTCCCCAATCGCCGTCACTTCCTGGCCTTGCTGGAGGCCGAGGACAAACGCACGCGCCGCACCGGCCGCCATTTTTCGCTGATGCTGATCGACATTGACCATTTCAAGCGCTTCAACGACACTCATGGCCATGCCTTCGGCGACCGCATCCTGCGCCAGTTCGCCGAGATCGCCAGGGCGATGATACGCGGCAGCGATACCGTTTTCCGGCTGGGCGGCGACGAGTTCGCGATCCTTTTGCCGGAAACGACCGCACGCCAGGCGGAAAAGGTTGCCTCCGTTCTCGTCGCCACCGTGCGTGAAGGCAGCGGCAGGCCGGAAGACGAGGAACGTTTCACCATCAGCGTCGGCATCGCCGAATGGACGCCGGACATCTATGTCGCCGCTGTCGACCTGACCGCCAGGGCGGATGAAGCGCTCTATCGCGCCAAGGAAGCCGGTCGCGACGGCTATGCGATCTCCGGCATGAAGAACCGTCGGCCGACCGGACAGAGCCATCTGAAGCTGGTGGTTTCGTAAGGGCATTGGCTGGTTCCTTCTCCCGCAAGGGGAGAAGGTAAGGGGATATCGTCCTAGCCGAACCGTTCGCGGTATTCGCTGGGGGTGATGCCGAGCGCACGCATGAAGGCGCGGCGCAATCCTTGCTGGTCACCGAAACCGCTCTTCGTGGCAATGCTTTTCATCGACTGGGCGCTGTCTTCCAGCATGCGCTTGGCGGCTTCGAGCCGCAGCGCCTCCACGGCTGCCGCCGGTGTCTGGCCGACAGTGGCGTGGAATTTGCGGGCAAAGCTGCGTGGGCTCATGGCGGCGCGCGCCGCCAGCGCCTCGACCGACAGGTCTTCGGCAAGATTGTCCGCCGCCCAGGCGATCAACTGCGAGAAGGCCTCGCTGCCCTGCAGGGCGAGCGTGGAACTGAACTGCTTCTGGCCGCCCGGCCGGCGCAGGAACACCACCAGCGCCTTTGCCACCATCATGGCGAGGCCGCGGCCATGATCCTGCTCGACCAGATGCAGGGCGAGGTCGATGCCGGCGCTGACCCCGGCCGAGGTCCACACTGGGCCGTCCTGCTGGTAGATCAGCTCCGGAACGACGGTGGTGGAAGGGTACCGTGCCTTCAGCATGTCCGTGGCGCGCCAGTGCGTGGTTGCCTTGCGCCTGTCCAGCAGTCCGGCGGCAGCGAGCAGGAAGGCGCCGACACAGATCGAACAGATGCGTCGCGCCCGCCCGGCATTCTGCACCAGCCAGTCGACGAGAGGCCGTTCCGCTTCGTCCTCCAGGCTGGACCGGCCGCCCGGTACGACGATGGTGTCGACAGTGTCCATGTCGACCTCGGCAAGCGGCTGCGTGCCGATCGTCAGGCCGGAGCGCGTGCGCACCATGCCGCCGGCGATCGATGTCACCACGATCGTGTAGATCGGCTGGCCACCGTTTTGCTCGGCCGCGCTGGATGCGGTCGAAAACACCTGGATCGGACCGACGAGGTCGAGATCGGTCACGCCGTCGAAGGCGAGGAACAGGATGGTTCTTGTCATTTTGGCAGGAAATGAAGCTTCGTTGTCATCCTGCCAATTAGCACGTTCCGCTATCCACGTCCCGACCAAACGAAAGGACGATGACGATGCAGAGACGCGACGTGTTGCAGATGCTGGCCCTGGCGGCGCTTGCCGTGCCGGCGCTGCAGGTGCCGGAGGCGCAGGCCGGCATCCAATTCGATCCGAATGCGCCGAAGCCGAAATTCGTGATGCTGGTGCATCCCGACATGGTGCTGCTCGATCTCGTTCCGGCACTGACCGCCTTCAAGCTCACCATGGGTGACGTGCAACTGGTGTGGAAGGATCGCAACCCGGTCAGCACCGATGTCGGTCTCGACATCCGCCCGACCGCCACTCTCGCCGACGCCCATGCCGCGCCCGACGTGCTGTTCGTTCCGGGTGGGATCAGAGGGACGGTTGCCTGCATGCAGGACCCGGACGTGATTGCCTTCGTGGCAAAGACCGGTGCGTCGGCGCGCTTCGTCACCAGCGTCTGCACCGGCTCGCTGCTGCTCGGTGCGGCGGGCCTGCTCAAGGGCTACCGCGCCACCGGCCACTGGCAGTCGCGGCATGTGCTGCCGCAACTCGGCGCCATTCTCGAAGACGGGCGCGTGGTGCGCGACCGCAACCGCATCACGGCCGGTGGCGTCACCGCCGGGCTCGATTTCGGCCTGGTCATCGCTTCGGTCATCCGTGATGAGGAATGGGCGCGGTCGATCCAGCTGATCCTGGAATATGCGCCGGCACCGCCCTATGACGCCGGTACTCCGGCGCGTGCCGGCACCGAACTCACCGCGCTTGTCTCGGACCTGCTGAAACCCTCGCTGGCGCCTCTCGACAAGGCGGTGGCGCATGCGCGCACGCGGCTGCAACTGTAGCCGCGTCAGGGCGCGAGGCGCCTCGGAAACCTGTTCCCGGGCATGATTTCGAACTCCGAAACGCCGTATTGACAGGGTTTCGATGCCCGTCTAACGTTTCCTTCGCCTGTTAAGCAGGCAGGTGGCAACGGGGCCACCCAATCAGATCAAGGCAAGAAGGCCTCCCTTTGACTTCGGAAACGAAGCCATCGGGAGGCCTTTGTCGTTTTGGCGATACCGACCGAGATGCCGATGGGGAACCGGCGCCGGACGGCTGTGACAAGGGGCTTGCGCCGGCGAACCGGAAGGTCGCGCCGCGCGCCTTTCGGACCATGGCCTGAATGCGCTTCCACCGGGGAAAGCGGGTGAGGACAAGGATGTCCAATCGCGACGACAGCCGCACACGCAACGCGATTGACCCCTGGGAGGGTGGCATGAACAACAAGACGGAGATCGAGGCGCTCGATAGCGTCGATCACATACTGGGAGAAGAATACGAACATCAGCCGGTGCCGATGGCGGCGCGGCGCTCGACCTTTTCGGTGACGACGGTCTGGATCGGCTTTCCGATGATCATCACCGGGGCCATGACCGGCTCGATCCTCGTGCTCGGCATGGGCTTCACCAGCGCATTGTGGGCGATGGTGATCGGCAACCTCATCATGTTCGCCTATGTCGGCGCGCTCGGGCTTCTCGGCACCAACCGCGGCATGAACTTCGCGCTGCTGGCCTCGATCGTGTTCGGCCGCAAGGGCTACGTCTTCGCCTCCGGCCTTTTGTCGACGCTCCTGCTCGGCTGGTACGCGGTGCAGACCGGCATCACCGGTGCGCTGATCAGTTCGGCCTATGACCTCAACTATGTGGCGATGACCATCATCGCCGGCCTGCTCTACATCGGCATCACCTTCGTCGGCGTGCACGGGCTGCATCTGGTCGGGCTTGTCTCGGTGCCGCTCTTCGTCATCCTCGGCGGCTGGGTGGTGTTCGATGCTGCTTCCGCCACCAGCTGGCAGGCGATCATGGCCTATCCCGGCAACAATGGCGCAGCCACCATGTCGATGGGCGTCGGGCTGACCGTGGTCATCGCGCTGTTCATCGACGCCGGCACGGTCAGTGCGGACTTCAACCGCTGGGCCAAGGATGGCAGGGCCTCGCTGATCGCGACCTTCAGCGCGTTCCCGTTCGCCAACCTGATCGCCATGCTGGTCGGCGGCATCATGACGGCGGCCCTTGCCGTTCCGAATGCCAATCCGTTCGGCGCCGACAACATGTTCGGCTACATCAACGGCAAGCAGGTGGCCTTCCTCAGCGCGCTTGCTTTCGTCTTCCTCTACCTCAACCTGGGTTCGGTCTGCGCGCACTGCCTCTACAACGCCGCCACCGGCTGGTCGCGCATCTTCCACACCCGCATGCGCGTGATGGCGGTCATCCTCGGCGCCATCGGCATCGTCGTCGCCGCCGGCAATGTCTGGGCCTTCTTCATCCAGTGGCTGTCGCTGCTCGGCATCCTGGTTCCGCCGATCGGCGCGATCATCCTGGTCGACCAGTATCTCGCCCGCAGGAATGCCGAGATCGACCGCGACTGGCGCCCGACCGCGTTCATCGCCTGGATCATCGGTTCGGCAGTGGCCGTCATCGTCGAATTCTACCTGCCGCATTTCTCGACCGCCATCAGCGCGGCGCTCGCCGGCGGCATTGCCTATGCCGCACTGTCGCTGCGCGCATCGCCGGAGCGGGCAACCGCATGATCTTTCGGGCGGGGCCTGACGAACAGGCCTCGCCCACCTTCTGTTCGCAAGTAAAGGAAACTGCCTGATGCCTGACTATGAGATCTACTCGCTGGGCGATCTTGTCCTGCAACGCGGGGCGACGCTGCGCGACGCCAAGCTTGCCTACAAGACCTTCGGCAAGCTGAACGCCAGGAAGGACAACGTCATCGTCTTTCCGACCTGGTATTCCGGCCAGCACGTCGACAATGAATGGCTGATCGGCAAGGGCATGACGCTCGACCCGGCCAAATATTTCATCATCATCCCGAACATGTTCGGCAACGGGCTGTCGTCGTCGCCCAGCAACACGCCGGAACCCTACAACAAGTCACGCTTCCCGCAGGTGACGGCCTACGACAATGTCCGCGCCCAGCACCAGCTGGTCACCGAGAAATTCGGCGTCAAGAAGCTGAAGCTGGTGGTCGGCTGGTCGATGGGCGCCTTGCAGACCTTCCACTGGGGGGCGATGTATCCCGATATGGTCGAGCGCATCGCGCCGTTCTGCGGTTCCGCCAAATGCTCGCGCCACAATTTCGTGTTCCTGGAAGGCGTCAAGGCAGCACTCACCGCCGATTCCGCCTGGAACAATGGCTGGTACGACGACAAGCCGGAGAAGGGTCTGCGCGCCATGGCCCGCGTCTATGCCGGCTGGGGCTTCTCGCAGGCCTTCTATCGGCAGGAGCTCGACCTCAAGGCGCTCGGCCATTCCTCGCTGGAGGATTTCCTGGTCTCCTTCTGGGAAGGTTTTTTCCTGCCCAAGGACGCCAACAACCTTTTGACCATGTTGTGGACCTGGCAGAACGGCGACATCAGCGACAACGAGCTCTACAGGGGCGATTTCAAGAAGGCGCTCAAGGCCATCAAGGCCAAGGCCTTCGTCATGCCCGGCCGCACCGATCTCTACTTCCCGCCGGAAGACAGCGAGTTCGAAGTGGCCAACATGCCGAACGCCAGGTTCCTTCCGTTCGAGTCGGTCTGGGGGCATTTCGCGGGCGGGCCGGGAACCAGCCCGAACGATGTCAAATTCCTCGACGGCAAGCTGAAGGAACTTCTGGCCAGTTGACCCGTAGGGCGGCCGGCCCCAAGCTGCGCGGCCGGCCGCGGCATGCATCAAAAACAAGAACCAAGCGGCACTGGGGAATCGTGGGAGCGTATATTGGCGAGATCAAGCAATACCTCCGAACCGTGGCGCGTCGGCGTCCTCTTCTCGCGTACCGGCTTCATGGCCGTGATCGAGGAGACGCAGCTGCGCGGCACGCTGACGGCGATCGAAGAAATCAACGCTGCGGGCGGTATCAACGGCCGGCCGCTCGAGCCGGTGGTTTACGATCCCGGCTCAGAGGCGAGCGCCTTCGGCCGCTATGCCAAGAAGCTGATGGTCGAGGATGGCGTCTCGACCATCTTCGGCTGCTACACCTCGTCCAGCCGGAAGGCTGTGCTGCCGGTGGTCGAAAGGCTGAACGGGCTGCTGTGGTATCCGACGCTCTATGAGGGTTTCGAGTTCTCGCCCAACGTCATCTACACCGGGGCGACGCCGAACCAGAACAGCGTCGAGCTGTGCCGCATCCTGATGGAGCGCTACGGAACCCGCTTCTATTTCATCGGCGCCGACTACATCTATCCGCGCGAATCCAATCGCATCATGCGTGAATTGATCCGCAACAGCGGCGGCACGGTCGTCGGCGAATCCTATGTGCGCATGGGCGCTTCGCGGGAGGAGTTCCTGCCGGTGATGCGCGACGTCAAGCGCGCGCAGCCAGATGTCATCTTCTCCACCGTCGTCGGCGACGGCACCGTCTATCTCTACCAGGCCTATGCCGATCTCGGGCTCGACCCGAAGGTCATGCCGATCGCGTCGCTGACCACGACGGAGGCCGAGATCCGCGCCATGGGCTTCGACGTCGGCGAGGGTCACATCACCGCGGCACCCTATTTCCAGGGCGTCGGCAATGAACGCAATTCATCCTTCGTGCGTGACTACAAGAAACGCTACGGCGATGACGAGCCGACCAACATGTGCCTGGAAGCTTCCTATTTCCAGGTCAACGCCTTCGCCAAGACGCTGGAGCAGACCAACTCGATGGACACCGAGATCCTGCGCGCGTCGGTGATGGGATCGGAGTTCGAAGCGCCGCAGGGCGATGTCGCGATCAACCCGATCTGGGGGCATGCCGACCTGTGGACGCGCATCGGTCGCGCCAACCGGCAAGGCCAGTTCGACCTCGTCTATGAATCGCCATCCTGCGTCCTCTCGGACCCCTATCTGCTGGGTTACGGGCGCAGCCTTGGCCAGAAAAATCTCGAGCTCGCATAGCGCGGCGGGGAGGAGAGAATGCAGGAAACCATCGACATCGCAAGATTTGCCCGCGAACGGCAGGGCGCAGGCACCAGGAAGGACGCGGGCGGCCGTGACGCGCCTTCCGGCCCGTCATCATCGCGTTCGTTCTGGAACCTCAAGGTTGCGGTCATCGTCGACCGCAACGACGACGGCGAACGGCTGATCCGCGAATTGCAGCGTCTGCGCTGCGACGTGCATCACGAATGGCCGATGCCCTCGCAGATACCGGCGCAGTATGACGTCGTCTTCTGCGTGCTTTCGCCAGACCTGCCGCAGCGCCTGCCCTGGATCCCGGGCGAGCCGGCCTCGGCCCTGGTGGTCATCGATCCGGGCGCCGGCATGCTCGACCTCAACCTGCTGCACAATTGCGCGGCCCATGGCGTGCTGCACTACCCGGTGACGCCGCGCTCGGTGCAGTCGACCCTGGCGCTGGCGCGCGGGCATTTCCTCTACGAGCGCCGGTTGCGTGGGCGCATCGAGAAGCTGGACGAGAGCCTGCGCACCATGCGCAGCGTCGAAAGGGCGAAGTCATTGCTTATGCGGCTAAAGAATGTCAGCGAGGAAGAGGCCTACAACTATCTCAGGCGCCAGGCGATGGAGCGGCGCGTGACGATCGGCGCGGTGGCCAGCGCCATCATTGACTCCTACGAACTTCTTGGCTAGCGTTCGGGTATCGGCAGCAACGACGCTGCCGGCGAAATAAAGGTAACGGAACCTCACGACTTTCGCGGAAGCGGGACGTGGGGTTTTTTGTTGCGTACGACCTTACTCTAGCGAACCTTCATGGGTCGCAGCGGCGTTGCTGCCGCGAAAAAACAACAGGGCAATACGGCCTCGAGACGGTCTGCTTCGGCAGCTCGCTTCGGGGCCTTTTTTGTTTTCAGGGGAGAAGAAGGTGAAAAGCAATCGTCGCAGTTTTCTGAAGGCCACTGCCGCTTTCGGCACCGTGTCCCTCGTCGGTTTCCCGCATATCTGGAGCAAGAATTCGTCGCTGGCCTATGCCGCCGACGGCGAGATCAAGGTGGGCGTGCTGTTTTCGCTCACAGGTACCACCGCCATCATCGAGGAGTCGCTCAACAAGGCGACGATCATGGCCATCGAGGAGATCAATGCAGCCGGCGGCATCAACGGCAGGAAGATCGTGCCGGTGGTCGAGGATCCGGCTTCCGATCCGGCGACCTTCGCCGAAAAGGCGCGCAAGCTGGTGCTGTCCGACAAATGCGTCTCGGTTTTCGGCTCCTACACTTCGGCCAGCCGCAAGGCGGTGCTGCCGGTGTTCGAGAAGCAGAACAACCTCTACTGGTACCCGACCCTCTATGAGGGTCGTGAATGCTCGAAGAACGTCATCTACACCGGCGCCGTGCCGAACCAGCAGCAGGATGATTTCGTGCCATGGCTGGTCGAGAAGTTCGGCAAGCGCTGGTATCTGATCGGCTCGAACTACATCTATCCGAAGGAAGAGAACAACTACTGCAAGAAGCTGCTGGCCGAGCTCGGCGCCGAGGTGGTGGCCGAGGAATATGTGCCGCTCGGCCATTCCGAATTCTCGTCCGTCATCAACAAGCTGAAGGCCGAGAAGCCGAACGTCATCTTCTCCACGGTTGTCGGCGATTCCGTCGTGGCGCTGCACCGCCAGTACCATGCCGCCGGCCTCGATCCCGAGAAGATGCCGATGGCCAGCCTCACCACTTCCGAAAACGAGGTGGCTGCGATGGGCGGCGAGGCGGCCGCGGGCCACTTCACCTCGGCGCCTTACTTCATGGTGTGGGATTCGCCCGAGAACCACAAATTCGTCGACGCCTACAAGAAGCGCTGGGGCGGCGACAAGGTCACCCACTTCGTGTCCGAGCCGTCCTATTTCCAGATCTATCTGTTCAAGCAGGCGGTCGAGAAACTGGCCGGCTCCGACATCTCGCCTACCGCCATCCGTGAAGCGGTCAAGGGCCAGGAACTTGTCGCCCCGCAGGGCAAGGTGCGCATCGAGCCGGAGAACCTGCACAGCTGGCTGTGGCCGAAGATCGGCCAGTGCCAGGCCGACGGCCAGTTCAAGATCCTGAAGCAGTCGGCCAACTGGCTCGAGCCTTCGCCCTATAAGGCCTATCCCAACCAGCATTGCACGGCCGAAGGCCTGAAGCAGAGCTGACAATGCGATACCCGGTGGCGGGTTTCGCACCGCCACCGCCTCTCCATTCGGGAAGAAGCGGCGCCATGGAAATCTTCGTCTCCCAGATCATGACGGGCCTGAGCATCGGCTCCATCCTGCTGTTGGTCGCGCTCGGCCTCGCCATCATCTACGGCGTCACCGGCGTCATCAACCTTGCCCATGGCGAGTTCGTCATGCTCGGCGCTTACGCGGCCTGGTTCCTGCAGACGCAGTTCGGGCTCGGCCTGCTGGCGAGCCTGGTGCCGATTTTCCTGCTTCTCGCCTTGTTCGGCTGGCTCATCGAGGCGCTGGTGATCCGCCATCTTTATGACCGGCCGCTCGACACCATCCTGGCCACCTGGGGCATCGGCGTCATGGCGCAGCAGGCGATACGCCTGACCGCCGGCGGTGAGCTGCGCTATGTGCAGATGCCGGAATCGCTGTCGCAGAGCGTCAACATCCTTGGCGCGACGGATTCCGCCTACCGCCTGTTCATCCTGTTCCTGTCGCTCGGCCTGTTCGCGCTGACATGGGGCATCTACCGCTACACCAGTTTCGGCCTGAAGCTGCGTGCCATCACCCAGAACCGCGCGGTCGCCTCGTCCTTCGGCATCAATGCCGGCCGCATCTATCGCTCGACCTTTGCTTATGGGGCGGGCATGGCCGGCCTTGCCGGCGCGCTGGTGTCGCCGCTGAAGAGCGTGTCGCCGGAGATGGGCACCACCTATGTCGTCGACGCCTTCATGGTGGTGGTGCTCGGCGGCACGCAGAGCCTGATGGGCACGCTGGCCAGCTCCGGCATCCTCGGCGAGCTGTCGGGTTACCTCGCCTTCTACTCCAACGACACGATCGCCAAGGCGCTGGTGCTGCTCGCCATCGTCGTCCTCATCCGCTTCCGGCCGCAGGGCCTGTTCACCGCCCGTGTGCGTGCCTGAGGCGACGATGTCCAATCAAGGAAACAACAGAGTGCCAGAGCAAATCCAGGAAAAGGGCGTAGCGGTTTTCCGTCCGGAATTGCGTGAAAACAAAGAACTGGAGCGTTTCCGCGTTTCCGTGAAAAACGGAAACGCTCTAGCCAGAACGAAGACCGAAATCGCGCTCTACGCGGCGGTGTGCTTGGCCATCCTGCTGGTGCCGGTGTTCCTGCAGGATGCCTTCCTGCTCAACAAATACGCCCGCTACCTCGTCTTCGGCATGCTGGCCGTCTCGCTCAGCCTGTCCTGGGGTTATGCCGGCATCCTGAACCTCGGCCAGGCCATGACCTTCGGCATCGGCTCCTACTGCATGGCGATGATGCTGAAGCTGAAGACCATTCCGGTGCACACCGGCGCCGATGGCTTGCCCGACTTCATGGTCTGGAACAACGTCACCGAACTGCCCTGGTTCTGGACGCCCTTCCATTCGCCGTTGTTCGGCGTGCTGGCGGGCATCCTTTTGCCTGCCGGCGTCGCGGCCCTGCTCGGCTGGTTCGTGTTCAAGGGCCGGGTGACCGGCGTCTACGCGGCCATCATCACGCTTGCCGCCATGGTGGTGGTGCAGCTCGTCATCATCGACCAGCAGGCCTTCACCGGTGGCTTCAACGGCATCACCGATCTCGGCCAGTTCGACATCGCCGGCATCACCTTCGATGCCTATGGCTCGTCGAGCTATTATCTCGTCGCGATCTGCCTGGCGGTCACGCTGTTCGTGGCGCTGGCCATCGCCAAAAGCAAGACCGGGCTGATCATTCAGGCGATCCGCGACGAGGAGGATCGCGTCCGTTTCTTCGGCTACGACGTTGCGCTCTACAAGATCTTCATCTTCTCCGTTTCGGCGGCGATCGCCGGCCTTGCCGGCATGCTCTACACCATCGTCATGGAGTTCGCCTCGCCGACCTTCCTCGGCGTGCCGCTGTCGCTCTCGGTCGTGATCTGGGTCGCGGTCGGTGGCCGCCAGAGCCTGCTCGGCGCCATGCTCGGTGCCCTCATCGTCACCGGCGTCCAGGGCGCGCTGTCGGAATCGGAAACCTTCCTCGACACCTGGACGCTGATCATGGGCCTGCTGTTCGTGCTGGTCGTGCTGTTCCTGCCGCAAGGCATTGCCGGCGCCTTCGCCAGCCTCGCCAAACGCTTCGAGCGGCACCGCCCGACGGCGGTCCCAAAGCCGGTGCAGCACACAGAACCGATGCCAAACGGCCGTGAGATCGAGGGCACGCGATGACCAGTGAAAATCAGTTGATCGTCGAAAACGCCAGCGTGTCCTTCAGCGGCTTCCGCGCCGTGTCGGACCTCTGCCTCAAGGTCCGTGCCGGCGAGCTGCGCTGCCTGATCGGCCCCAACGGCGCCGGCAAGACCACCGCGCTCGATCTGATCTGCGGCAAGACAAGGCTGTCGGGCGGCGAAATCATGTTCAAGGGCAAGCCCATTCACCGGCTCAGCGAACACGCCATCGCGCGTGCCGGCATCGGCCGCAAGTTCCAGGTGCCCAGCGTGTTCCGGGCGCTCAGCGTGCGCGACAATCTGCATATCGGCCATTCGAGAAAGCCCGGCGTGCTCGCCAATCTGGCGATCTTCGGCCAGGGCGGCGACACCGACGACACAGAGCGGCTCGCCGAACTGGTCGGCCTGGAGGACGAGCTCGACACGCCGGCCGCGCATCTTTCGCATGGGCAGACCCAGTGGCTGGAGATCGCGCTGATCCTGGCGCAGGACCCGTCGCTGATCCTGATGGACGAACCGACCGCCGGCATGACGGCGCAGGAAACCAGGAAGACGGCGCAGCTCTTCAACCGGCTCGGTGGCCGCCACACGCTGATCGTCGTCGAGCACGACATGGGCTTCGTGCGCGACATCGCCCAGACCATCTCGGTGATGCATCAGGGCAAGCTGCTGGCTGAAGGCAGCATCGCCGACATCGAAAGCAACCAGGCGGTGCGCGACGCCTATCTCGGTTCCGGAGGGATCGGCCATGCTTGAGTTAGCCAATGTCGATGGCTTCTATGGCCGCAGCCGCGCCCTGCAGTCGGTGTCCATGACGGTCGAACAAGGCGACTTCTTCTCCGTGCTCGGCCGCAACGGCGTCGGCAAGACCACGCTGCTGCGCACCATGCTCGGCCTGATGAGCCGCACCTCCGGTTCGATCCGCCTCGACGGCGAGGAACTGGTGGCAAAGCCAACCCATGAGCGCGCGCTGGCCGGCCTTGGCTACGTGCCGCAGGGGCGCGGCATCCTGCCGGGCTTCACCGTGCGCGAGAACCTGATGGTCGGCACGTTCGCCGCCAAGGGTGGTGGTGGCCGTATCGCCGAATGGGTGCTCGACCTGTTCCCGATCCTCAAGGAATTCCTCAACCGCCGCGGCGGCAACCTGTCCGGCGGCCAGCAGCAGCAACTGGCGATCGCCCGGGCGCTGCTGTCGGAACCCAAGGTGATGCTGCTCGACGAGCCGACCGAAGGCATCCAGCCCAACATCGTCGAGCAGATCGAGGAGGTGCTGATCGACCTCAACCGCAAGCAGGGGCTGACCGTCGTGCTGGTCGAGCAGAACATCGCCTTTGCCCGCCGCGCCTCGAAGCATTTCGCGATCCTCAATCGCGGCAGCGTCGCCGTCGGCGGCGCCATTCACGAACTAAGCGACGACCTCATCCACAAACATCTCGTCGTCTAGGCACCGGAGCACGACCCCCAGGGATCATGTCCCAACAAAACGTTCAGCAACCACAGGAGGAGACTGAAAAATGTACCATGGCGATATTTCGAGCAGCAACGACACCGTCGGTGTTGCCGTCGTCAACTACAAGATGCCGCGGCTGCATACGCGCGAAGAAGTGCTCGCCAATGCCCGCAAGATCGCCGACATGGTGGAAGGCATGAAGCGCGGTCTGCCCGGCATGGATCTGGTGATCTTCCCGGAATATTCCACGCACGGCATCATGTACGACCAGAAGGAGATGTACGAGACCGCCTCGGCCGTTCCAGGCGAGGAAACCAGGATCTTCGCCGAGGCGTGCAGGAAGGCGCGTGTCTGGGGCGTGTTCTCGCTGACCGGCGAGCGCCATGAGGAGCACCCCAACAAGGCGCCCTACAACACGTTGATCCTGATGAACGACAAGGGCGAGATCGTGCAGAAATATCGCAAGATCATGCCCTGGGTACCGATCGAGGGCTGGTATCCCGGCGACTGCACCTATGTCTCCGATGGCCCGAAGGGGTTGAAGATCTCGCTCATCATCTGCGACGACGGCAACTATCCCGAGATCTGGCGCGATTGCGCCATGCGCGGGGCAGAGCTGATCATACGCTGCCAGGGTTATATGTATCCGGCTAAGGAACAGCAGATCCTGATCTCGAAATCGATGGCCTGGGCCAACAACGTCTATGTCGCGGTCGCCAATGCCGCCGGCTTCGACGGCGTCTATTCCTATTTCGGCCATTCGGCGATCATCGGCTTCGACGGCCGCACGCTCGGCGAATGCGGCACCGAGGAGAACGGCATCCAGTATGCCCAGCTGTCGACCTCGCTGCTGCGCGACGCGCGCCGCAACATGCAGTCACAGAACCATCTCTTCAAGCTGCTGCATCGCGGTTACACCGGCCTGATCAATTCCGGTGACGACACCCGCGGCCATGCCGTGTGCCCGTACAACTTCTACCACCAGTGGATCACCGATCCGGAAGGCACGCGCGAAAAGGTCGAGGCAATGACCCGCCAGACGGTCGGCACGCCGGAAAGCCCGATCGAAGGCATTCCGAACAAGGTGGCGGCGCACCGCTGAACGGCGCGGCCACTGGCGTGTCGCGGCAGGCGAGGGGTCGCGGCACGCTTTGGCGTCGAATTTTCTCATAGGCACTCTCCATGGCGGCTCATCCGGCGTCTCCTCGAGGGAGGAACGTGGGTGAGAAATTTGACCAGTATTCGCATCGAGGTTGGAAATGCACAGCACCGGCGGCGCCAAATCCGCTCACGATCCCGCGCTCGACGATTTCAGGATCGACCGGGAACCCTATTACCGCTCTGTCGGGCACGAGGTCGCGCTGTTCGAGGCGGCCTATGGCGCGCGCATGCCGGTCATGCTCAAGGGGCCGACCGGCTGCGGCAAGACCCGCTTCGTCGAACACATGGCCTGGCGGCTCCAGCGGCCTTTGGTCACCGTTTCCTGCCATGAGGACATGACCGCTTCGGATCTCGTCGGGCGCTATCTGCTCGATGCCGACGGCACGGTCTGGCATGACGGGCCGCTGACGCTTGCCGTGCGTTCCGGTGCCATCTGCTATCTCGACGAGATCGTCGAGGCGCGGCAGGACACCACCGTCGTCATCCATTCGCTGACCGACGACCGCCGCATCCTGCCGCTCGAAAAGAAGAACGAGGTCTTGAGGGCGCATCCCGATTTCCAGCTCGTCATCTCCTACAACCCCGGCTACCAGAGCGTGCTGAAGGACCTGAAGGAATCGACCAAGCAGCGTTTCGCGGCGATCGCCTTCACCTATCCCAACGCCGCGATCGAGGCGGAGATCGTGGCCTCGGAAGCCGGCGTCAAACGGCCGGTCGCCGAAACGCTGGTGCGCATTGCCCAGCGCTCGCGCAATCTGAAAGGACACGGGCTGGAAGAGGGCGCCTCGACGCGCATGCTGATCAATGCCGGCCAGCTCGTCGCCGGCGGCATCGCGCTCGATCAGGCCTGCGAGGTGGCGCTGGTGCTGCCGATCACCGACGATGCCGACATGCGCGACGCGCTCAGCGCCGCGATCGCGGCCTGTCTCTGACGGCGATGATCGCTGGGCAGAAGACGACCATGCAGCCGGACGCCGCTTTGCGTTCCGCCTTTCCCGGCGATCTCTACGAATCCTGGGGCGAGGTCTGCCGCCGCCTTGCCGGCGCCGGTTACGGCGATGTCGTCACCGACAGCTATCTGAGGCATTCGCCCGAACTCGCACGCCTGGCCTCGCCGCAGGCGGCGATCGCCTTGGCCGCGATCGTGTCGGGCCTGGCGATCCGCGCCGGCCGCCGCGCGGCGTCTCTGGCGCCTGTCGCGGCGATCGTCGCGGCAAGACGCTATACCGATGCCGCATCGCTGCAGGAATGGCTGCGGCTCATCGAGCAGGTCGGCGAGCAGGCACCGGAATCGGCGGGAGCGCTGCTCGACCAGACCGCCAGCCTGACCGCGCGCCTCGACGTGCGGGCGCTGGCGTCCTGGATGCGGATCGGCCTGCGTTCGAACCATGGCGAGCCGGAGCGGCGCCTGCGCTTCTTTACGCTGGAAGATCCCAATGCGCGGCGCTGGCTGCTACGCGAAAGCGGCGAGGTCGGCTTTCTCGACCTCGAGGCGAGGCTCAAGCCCTATCTGGCCGCCCTGTGGGGCGAGACGCCGCCGATGCGCGAGACACCGGCCAATGCGCCCGAACAGGCGAGGCGCAGGCCAGGTTTCGACGGCAGCGTCGTCAGGCTGCCTGCCGCCTATCCGGGCTTCTCCGGCAGCGACAGCGAAAAACTCTACCGCGCCGCCGTCGCCCATATCGGCGCCCACCTCAAACTCTCGCACGAACGCTTTCCGGTCGGCGCCCTGAAGCCGGCGCAGATAGCGCTGGTGTCGCTGATCGAGGATGCCAGGGTCGAGCGGCTGGCGATGCGCGAGCTGCCGGGGCTCAGCCGCCTGTTCACACCCTTCCATGTGGCGGAAGCATCCGGCACCGCCACCGCGCCCGGCCTGTTCGCGCGGCTGGCGCGGGCACTCGCCGATCCGGCTTATGACGATCCCGATCCCTGGGTGCAGAAGGGCCGACGCGCCTTCTTCGAGGCAGAGGCCGAGTGGGGCAACCAGCAGCTCAGCCGCCGCATCGGCGACCTGCTCGGCAACGATCTCGGCCAGATGCGCGTGCAGTTCGATCCGAAGAACTATGTCGTGCAGCCGCCTTATCGCGACGATAATCTCGGCCTGTGGGATTTCGGCGACGACGACCAGCAGCAATCGTCGGAAGCCGAGCAGGTGCTGTCTTCGGCACGCATCCGTCAGGAGCTGGACGACAGCCGTCCGCCCGATCGCACCGAAACCGAAATGGGCGACACCGGTGGACGCGTCGAGGTGATCGAGCAGGCGCAGGACGGCGTGCTCGTCGCCCGTTATCCCGAATATGACTATGTCGCCGCGCGCGATCAGCCCGAATGGACATCGGTCAAGGAATACGCCCCGAAAGTCGCCGCCAACGGTGCGGTCGCGCGGCTTGCCGAGGAGCATGCCGATCTCGTCGCTCGGGTGAAGGCGCTGATCCGCTCCGCCCGTGTCAGTCGCGCCGAACGCCTGCGCCGCCAGCCGGAAGGCGAGTTCCTCGACATGGACGCCTGCATCGAGGCGACGGTCGCCCGTCGCATCGGCGAGGCAGCCGACCATCGCATCCATGGCCGCTATGAGCGGCGCAGCCGCGACCTGTCTGTGCTGCTGCTGCTCGACATCTCGCAGTCGACTGCCGAGAAGGTGCGCGGCTCGATGCGCACGGTGCTGGATGTCGAGCGCCAGTCGGCGGCCCTGCTGGCCAGGGCGATGGCCGGACTGGGCGATCCCTTCGCCATCGCAGCCTTCTGTTCCGACAAGCGCGATGATGTACGCTATCTCCGCATCAAGGATTTCAGCCAGACCTATGACGATCTTGTCGATGCGCGGCTCGATGGCCTGGAAAGCGGGCTCTCCACCCGCATCGGCGCCGCCATGCGCCATGCCGGCTCCGATCTTGCCCGCGAGCGCAGCTACCGGCGCCTGCTGCTCGTCGTCACCGACGGCGAGCCGTCCGATATCGATGTCGAGGACCGCCAGTATCTGGTCGAGGATGCGCGCAAGGCGGTGCATCACCTGAATCGTTTCGGCATCGATACGTTCTGTGTCGGACTGGATTCGAATGCGGACTCCTATCTCGGCCGCATCTTCGGCCAACGCAACGCCATCACCATCGCAGCGGTCGAGCGGCTGACCGATCTTTTGCCGAAACTCTATCTGACGCTGAGCCGATGACACGCATCGCGGGAGCGCCGGGAAACCAGTGAAGGGGAAGCAGATGCACCATACGGAAACCGCCGACATCGCGGCGCGACTGCTGGGCCTGCGCCAGCTCCGCAACGTCACCCAGATGGAGCTGGCCACCCATATCGGCGTTTCCTACCAGCAGCTGCAGAAATACGAACGCGGCCGCAACCGCATCTCGCCGGCAATGCTGCAGCGCTGCGCCGCCTATCTCGGCGTGCCGATCGACTATTTCTTCTCCGAGCATGCGAGGTTGTCCAATCTCGCCACCCGCGTGCGCAGAGGCGGCAGCGCCGCAAGAGATGGCATTGCCGGGCTCGACCCGTCGGACTGGAAGATGTGGCAGGAGTTCTCGGCGTTGCCGTCCACCATGCAGCAATCGATCCGTTCGCTGGTCGCCGACATCCACGATATGCATCTGGGACAAAAGGGAGTTGACGAGCGAAAGCCGGCGCGTCCCACGCGCGCTGCTGCTGTCGCGTAGGCGGGTCGGGTGTCGCGGTTGCCGGGACTATGCATCCCGGCAACCGGTGAGCGCCTTAGGAACGCTGCTTCTTCTTGCGCCAGGGCGCGTTGACTTCCCAGTCTCCGGCCATGATGCAGCCATAGGGCAGCACCTCGTCGACGATCTCGGCGAGATCGTAATGTTCGATCTGCCGGCGGACTGCCGCGGCGTTCTTGTAGGCACTGGGCAGTTCGGAGATGTCGGTCACGCCGCAGAAGAAGCGGGCGTCGATGCCCCTGGTCTCTTCGGCGAAGATCTCCTCGTTCGTCCGTCCCGCCTTCTGCCTGCGGTGCTGGGTGCGCGAGAAATTGCGCCCGGCACCGTGCGGCGAGAAGCCCAGTCCGTTCGGGGCGTTCTTCCCGCGGGCGATCAGCACCGGCTCCGCCATGTTGAGCGGGATCAGCGTCAGCTCCGTCGCGTCATCGGCCCAGTTGTCGAAGGCCGGCGTCGCACCCTTGCCGTGGTAGAACAGCCCGTCGGAACGCCTGAAGACGAAGTTGTGCTCGTTCCAGAACCGGTCCGCGACCTTGGCCGACAGGCGTTCGGCGGCCATGTCATGGATCAACTCGTGGTTCGCCTTCGTCCAGGCGCGGATCGTCTGCAGGGCTTCCCAGTAGTCCTCGCCCTCGCTTGTGTCGGCCGGGATCCAGGCATTCTGGGGCAGCGTCTCAGGCGAGAGCTGCTTGCGGTAGCTCTCGGCGATCTTCATGCCCTTGCTGTAGAGCCTGGCGCCCGGGGCTCGCGAGCCATGATGGGTCACCAGTGCCGTTTCTCCCGTCGACTTGATCGTGCCGACGAAGGCGAAATGGTTGCCGTCTCCCTGCGTGCCGAAATGCTCGATCGCGGCGCTCATGACGTCGCGCAGCAACGGGTTGGCGTCGATGCGCTCGGCAACATCCTTCGGCGGCCGCACCTGCTGGCCACGCGGCCGGCCGCCCGGACCAAAATGCGTCACGGCGTGAACGGCATCGAGCAGTGCAGCTGGCGCCACGCCCGGAAAGGTCGAGATCGCCATCGAGCAGCAGATGTCGGCCGAATGCATGCCGGGGTGGATGGCCTCGGAGATCGCCACGCCACCGACCGGGATCGTGCCGGATGGACCGGCAGGGCACGCATCGGGCATGATCGCGCCGGCCTTGATGACCGGCGTGCGCATCAGCTCCGTCATGCTCCGGCTCACCGCCTCGACATTGGCGGCTTCCTCGGGCGTTTCCGCTTCGATGTTCACGTGGAAAGGCACCGACCCGGCAGGATGCAGGGCAATCACCGGCGGCGGCGCGAAGCCCTGCGCCACCTGCATCGCTTCATCCATCGAGCCGCCGCGTTCGAGCACGGCATTGGCCGCGGCCAGCGCCTTGCCGAACCACTTGCCCTGCGCCAGTCCGGCGTCGATCAGATCCTGTCCACTCAATACGTCAACCATAACCTCATTCCCTTCAATCGATCGTGATGGCCGAATAGCGGCCAGGATCGGCAAGACTTGTTCCGCCACTTCGCAACCGCTGCGAAGGAAGGACACGAACCTTCACGTCTTTCGACACCTGCCTGCGCAGGTCGCGTCTACCTGTAGTCTGGCCTGCATCCGCCATTCGGCCAGGAAGACGACAAGTCCCTGCAGGACAATTCGGCGGAAGCCGCCTGGCGGATTCGAACCGCCAATCCCAATGTAGTCCTGCGTTCATTCGTCTTCCCCGCGAACACGGCGACAAGATTTGCGAGACAGTACTGAGCTACTTTTCCGGAAAATCCGGAAAGGGGTGGATTGAACACCCGACCTCCTGCCTCTCTCAAGGCAGGCGCTCTATCCCTGTAGTCCCGCAGGCATTCGCCGCACCGGCGACGAGATCGGCAAGACCGTTTCTGCTGCGCCACTTCGCCCGACGGCGAAGGGATGATTTGAACATCCGACCTCCCGTCTTGCGACGGGCGCGCTACCTGTAGTCCTGCCAGCATTCGCCGGTTATTCGTAGCCGCGGCGACAAGGATGGACGAAACTCCGGGATCCCGCTCGTGCCAGAGAGCGCCTGCAAGGCGAGGAGTCGAACCTCGCGGATTTTCCGATGAGTGCTGTAGTTCCGTCCGGCATTCGCCGCGTCTGTCTTTCTGTAGCTTCCAATGATCCGAGGTCATGACGACAAGAATGATGAAACGTCGCCGGTCCGTTCGGATCGGCACCTGCTCTAACCGCTGAGCTACGGACCCGTATCTGGTGGATCCGGCGGGATTCGAACCCGCGACCTGGAGGGTAACAGCCTGTAGTTCCATCGGCATTCGTCATGCCTTGTTCGATATCTCCGTTTATCGATCCCGGCGGATCATCCGCCGGGATCGTCGCTGGGGCGTTTCCATTTTTCATGGAAACGCTGAAACGCTGTAACTCTTTGTCTTGCTCTAAAGTTCGGTCGCCTCGATGGTGCGGACCCAATGGTCCGGGTCGCCCTTCGAGGAGAGCATTGTCCCGACCACGTCGAAGACCCTGTCGGAGAAACCGCCGACATTCAGGATGTCGGCTTCCGGCTTGGCCTGCACCGTGGTGTAGGGCTGGATGTCGATGCAGACCAGCTTCGCCCCAGGATTCAGCGCCTTGAGCTTGCGCCATTCCTGTATCGTCGCCGTTCCCTGGTGCGGATGGGAGGTCCCATCAACCCAGGACTGGTTGTCCGAAACGAACACCACGAGGTCGACCTTGGCACGCTCCTTGACCAGGCGGGCGAGCGGAGCCGAGCAGTTGGTTCCGCCTCCACCGACCGCTGCAAGCTTCTGTGCGTTGGTCATCACCGAGTCGCGAGCGTTGAGGCGGACATCCACCACATCGTTCTCGAACGGCAGCACCTTCGCCGTCGGGTTGCGCCGCAGCAGCGCCGCCGCCACCAGGGCCGCCACGTCGATGCAGCGCACGACCGAGGTCGACCCCTTGCGGTGGCCGGTCACGGGCGAACCCATCGAGCCCGACACGTCGGGCGCCACCACGACATGGCCGTTCACCTCGGGTACGTTGCCGAGCGCGACTTCCATCGCGTACTGCAACGCATCCCGCACGACATCCGGCACACCGGTGCCGATGGTGCTGAATGCAACCATCAGCTGGTAGGGAAAGACGCGCGCGCGCTTCACCTCCATCGGATCACGCAGCCGAGCCGCCAGCTTCTCGGCGAAACCCTCCACCTCGAACACGCCATTGCGTGCAAAGGTGTTGAGGTTCTGCCGCAGCATCTGCCATCCGGCCGTCTCCGCGATCTGCACCCAATGCGCCTTCGTCAGCGGCATCGAGGTCAGCATCTGGAACGGCACTTCAGGCGCCGGCAGCGACGGATCGCGCTTGAAGGCCTCGAAGGCCTTCACCAGATCCGGCAGCGCCAGCACGTCATGCGGCTTGCCGATCAGGTAGCCGTAAAGCGCTGCACGTGAGGCCGAAGCCGGCTTCGGGTGCATCATCTTCACGACATCGGCTAGCGAAGGGTCGTTGCCGACGGCAGCCCGCATGATCTCGAGGTCCGAGGCGCGCTCGAGCCAGTTGAGCACGAGGCGCTTCGGGCGCGTTCCAAGCGACTTGCGTCCGACCGCTCCCGAGCGCATGACCTGCACGAAGTTGCGCAGCATGCGCCCGTTCTTCACCACTCGCGTGAAGGCGCGTTCGAAGGCGTCGCCCTGCATCATCGACAGCACAGCCAGCAGCAACGCCGGCATGTCCTTCATGTATCCGGTCTCGTAGGCATGCACGGCGGTCTTCGCCAGGAATTCCGGCTCGACCTGCCAGGCCAGCTTCAGAACCTCGTCCAGCTGCTCCCGCGGCTCGGCATAGAAGGTCGCGTTCATCGTTCCCGTCGATGCCAGCTGCGCCAGGGCCTGGTGCGGTGTCAGGGCATAGGCCTGGGCACCCGCATGGTTCATGGCGTCAGCGCGCGGGAGCAGCTTTCCCTTGATCGTCGCAAACACGGATTTGTTTGCCATTGTTCTCGTTCCTTCTGTTCACGCCATCTACATTCCAAGTTGCGTGCCAACTTGCATGCCAAGCACCGGACGAAGGCTCGAATTCTTCGTAATAGTATGATTCTGCTACCATAAAAAAATCATGCCGGTTCGCTGTTCAAAGCGGCGCGATTGAGTTGGTTCCTGGTTCGTGATATTGAGAGATAAGAGATTAGATTTTTGGATAAGAAATGCGCCGTCGGGTCGCTATCGGTTTTCTTGGGACCACGCTGGATATGGGGCGAGGCGGGCGCTGGCAGCGCTGGCGCCCGACCGTCGCACTATGCCAGCAGCCCGACCTCTTCATCGACCGGCTCGAACTGATCCATGGCACAGGATCGGCCGCCGGGCTGGCAGCGCAGGTGACGGCCGACATCGGCGACGTCTCCCCTGCGACCGAGGTGCGGTCGCATGTGATCGACTTCAGGGATCCGTGGGATTTCAGCGAGGTCTACACCAGCCTGCACGCATTTGCCCGCGGTTATCCGTTCGATCCGGACCGCGAGGACTATCTCGTCAACATCACCACCGGCACGCATGTCGCGCAGATCTGCTGGTTCTTGCTCACCGAGGCGCATTTCATTCCGGCGCGGCTGCTGCAGCTTTCGCCGCCGAAGGATCGCGGCGAAGGCGGCAGCGTCGCCGGCAGTCATTCGATCATCGATCTTGATCTCTCGCGCTACGATGCGATCGCGACGCGCTTCGCCGCCGAGCGCGAGGATGCCGCGTCCTTTCTCAAGTCAGGCATCGCCACCCGCAATCCCTCCTTCAACTCCATGATCGACCAGATCGAGAAGGTTGCGATCCGCTCGCGTGCGCCGGTGCTTCTGACGGGCCCGACCGGAGCCGGAAAGTCGCAGCTTGCGAGGCGGATCTACGAGCTGAAGAAAGCCCAGCACCAGGTCAGCGGCGCTTTTGTCGAGGTCAATTGCGCGACGCTGCGCGGTGACCAGGCAATGTCCACCCTGTTCGGTCACGTGAAGGGCGCCTTCACCGGTGCGCAGGCCGCCCGCGCCGGATTGATGAAGGCGGCGGACAGGGGCGTGCTGTTTCTCGACGAGATCGGCGAGCTCGGTCCCGACGAACAGGCGATGTGCCTGCGGGCGATCGAGGAGAAGCGTTTCCTTCCGGTCGGAGCCGACCAGGATGTCGCTTCGGACTTCCAGCTGCTGGCCGGTACCAACAGGGATCTCTCCGTTGCGGTCAGGGAAGGGCGCTTCAGGGAGGATCTGTTCGCGCGGCTCAACCTGTGGACGTTCAGGCTTCCGGCGCTGAGGGATCGTCGCGAAGACATCGAGCCGAATCTCGACTTCGAGCTCAGGCGGTTCTCCGAACGCGAAGGGCAGAACGTGACCTTCAACAGGGAGGCTCGTGACCTCTATCTCGCCTTCGCTATGATGCCGGACGCCGCCTGGCGCGCGAACTTTCGCGATCTCTCGGCATCGGTGACGCGCATGGCGACGCTGGCGCCGGAGGGGCGCATCAACGAGCAAACCGTTCGCGACGAGATCGGCCGTCTCAGGCAACTATGGTCGACGGGCGAGGTTGAGGCATCACCAGACAGGGGTTTGCAGGCGATCCTTGGGGCGGACAGCGTCGAGGCGATTGACCTGTTCGATCGCGCGCAACTGGCGGCGGTGATCGATGTGTGCCGCCAAAGCGCCTCGATCAGCGCTGCCGGCCGCAAGCTCTTTGCCGCCTCCCGTCTCCAGAAGACAAGCGGCAACGATGCCGACCGCCTGCGCAAATATCTCCTGCGGTTCGGGTTGGCGTTCGAGGACCTGACCCCGACGCCGGACAGATGACCCCTCGCTATTGAAGGCAAGGTCTTTCCCCATTTCTGCATTGAAGCAGGGCCCGGCTTCGTCTATGAAGCCGGTGACCGGCTCCAACGGGCTGGTTCGTTTTCTGGATCTCGCGATCCCGGAAGCACCCGTAGCTCAGCTGGATAGAGTACTGCCCTCCGAAGGCAGGGGTCACAGGTTCGAATCCTGTCGGGTGCGCCAGCTTTCCATTTAGGTTGCGAGCTTGGCAGACTTTTTACTCGCCGAGCACATCAAACTTAAAACCTATACTGGCGCAAGGTCGGCCTTTCGACGCTTTACCCCTGTCATGACCCCTCTCGTGGTTGGCGCCTCTGATGTCTCGCCGTCGACGACGATGCAGCCACACCGCTGGCATTATGTAACGGTATCTGCCGAAACCATACCTTGAAAACCATCGGCACCTACCAGCGGAGATCACGTCAGGGCCTATGGTAGGACGTGGCGCCAGCGGATCGGCCACCATGTCTGCCTGAGCCAATCCGATCGGAAATCGACGCCTTGCACGACATGCGCGAATGATGCTTTCTTCCGATGTGGGAGGAACCTATGGCAGATTCGAAGGCCAAGATTGCTCATGACAGAGCAAACGAAAGGTATGAACGACAAACAGACGCGGGAATTCAGTTCGCCAAACAGTCTTTTCAAGCACTTTTGCTGCTGAACGGCGGTGCTTGCATTGCGCTTCTCGGCTTCCTTGCTAACACTTTTGCTAAAGAAAACATGCCGCAGGCGCAGCAACATCTTCTCGCAAGCATGGTTGCATCCTTGCGTTGGTTTGCGCTTGGTGCCTTTGTGACGGTGCTCGCGACCGTAGTGGCTTTCCTGTCCAATCGGGGTTATGCCGATGAAGGTTTGGCGAGAGCTCGAATTGATATTCCGCCATACCTCGTCGAGACGCGAGCCTCACGCATATGGCATCTTTGGGCAACCGCTACATTTTTGGTTTCGTTGATAGGAGCATTGGCAGGCTTGGGTTTCTTTATGGTTGGCCTAATGTCGATCAACGCTTTTATCTAATGGGAAGGTCGCCAAGCCGGGCATCGGCGAGCCCATTCTGTCGACTACAGTCTCCGATATCGTAAGGCGGGTGTGTTCCACATCGAGCCATCTGTCCTCCACAACCAAGTTTCGGACCGGCGCGATCACATTCCGATGACCGCGCGCCGCCGCTTCCCTCGGCATGGAGCTACGCGTTGACGTATCGCAGCAGGGTGATGCCGTCGCCGAACTGTTCGTTCTCGACCAGCGCCAGCCTCTGCGCGTGGTTTTCGGGAAACAGGCGGATGCCGCGCCCGAGGACGGTCGGGTACACCATCAGGCGGTATTCGTCGATCAGGCCATGAGGGGCCAGCTGATGGACGATCGAGGCGCTCCCGTAGATCAGGATGTCACCCTTCGCCTCGGCCTTGATGGATTTCGCCGCCTCGATGAGATCGCCGGCGATCAGCGTGGAATTGTTCCAGCCGGCGGTTTTCAGCGTGGTGCTGGCCACGAACTTGGGCATGGTGTTGATGCGCGCGGCGAAGCCTTCGGGATCGTTGACCGTTGGCCAGACCGCCGCAAAGCCGTCATAGGTCACGCGGCCCAGGATCAGCGCTTCGGCATCCATCAGCTCCTGATGTTTGAACCGGTCCCCCTTGGGTCCGCGGCTGAAAGGGCCGGTCCAGTCGCCAAGGCCTGAGCCTTCCATGCCGACGGGATCCTGGATGACGCCGTCGACGGAAATGTATTGGGTCGTGATGATCTTGTTGGTCATGATCGTCTCCTGTTGGATGTGGGCAAGAGCTACGATGACCTGGGGGCCGGGTCTTGAAAGAAAGCGACAGCGAGGTCTCCCCGCCCGGCGAGCTGGGTGCACACTTTGCAGCCTGTCGGCGGACGGAGTAGGTTCAGCCGATGGAGTGGGCAACCAGGATCTTCTCGGTTGAAAGCCGCACGGAGCCGTCGGAGTTCGTCGAACGGATCTGGCGGACATGGAGCGTGCCCGAAGAGAACATGCTGTCGGTGGCGTTGCCTCACTGGCAGATCGTCGTCGTCAAACCTGCGAACGGCCGGCCGATGACGGTCGTGCGTGGACCGGAGACGACGACGAGCGTGACCGGCATACCGCAGGATGCGGAATTCATCGGCATCGAGTTCAAGCTCGGCGCGTTCATGCCCACAGTCGCGCTCGACGCACTGGTCAATGTCGGGCGGGAACTGGACGCCGTTTCGGCCAGCAGGGTCGCCTTCGCAGGAAGAAGCTGGGAAATCCCGAACTTCGACAATGCCTTCGATTTCGTCGAACATCTCGTGCGCGAGGGTGCGCTGGTCCGCGATCCGGTCGTGCAGCAGGCGATGCTGCGCAAGCCGGTAGCCGTCACCGAACGGTCGGTGCAGCGGCGCTTCCTGCGTGCAACCGGACTGACCTATGGCACGGTGCGCCAGATCGAGCGGGCGGAGCGCACGGTCGAACTGCTGTCGGCAGGGGTGTCGATCCTCGATACCGTCGACATTGCTGGCTATTCCGACCAGGCGCATATGACGCGATCGCTGCAGCGCTTCGTCGGCAGGACGCCCGGGCAACTGGCCGTACGCACGCGATAGCCCCGCATCGCCCTAGCCGGCAGCCGGGATCGAATGATGCTCATGCATGAAAAGCCATCGGTCTCCGGCCTTGCGCAAACCGATGGTCAGCCGGAAATCCAGGTCGCTGGCTTGCCCGTTCTCGACGACGACACAGCGCATCAGGGCAACGGCGAAAGCGACGTCGGTGCCTGCCGTGACGTGGAGCTCGCGAATGTCGAAAACCGGAGGCGTGGGCGAAGCCGCGAAGAACAATGGCCAGGTCGCCCGATAGGCTTCGATGCCCCTGCACCACAGCGGTGGCGGCAGGTCGAACATGACAAAGTCGTCGGCGTGGTCTCGAAGGATCGCGGCCATGTCCTTGCGTCGCACGGCCGCGGCCCAGGCTTCGATCTGTTGCCGGATCTGCGCCTCGTTGTCGGCAGCCAGGTCGTCGCTCATGGTCATGCCCCCTAATGGAATTGAGACAGGTGATGCCTGCTGTCGCGGAAGCGATTTCCGGAACCGGTCTCCTGAACTCGGACCGGATAGGCCCAACAATTTAGCAAATCTAATAATTAGTTAATCTAACAATATTGGCAGCGAAATAAATGTCAAGCGATCCGAAGGAGGCGTCATCGGCGCGATGGCACCGCGCTGCTGCACTCGCCGCGCTGGCAAGAAATCGCGGAGGGTGAGACACCCCGGCGACGACTGGTCGGTCCGTCTGCCGCGAATTTCGCCCTGGATCACGCGACATGCCCAGCGGGCAGGGCGTTACAGGCCGTTGAAAAAGGCCGTCAGCCGTTTCATCCCTTCTTCCAGCCGCTCGTTCGATTCCGAGCCGAAGCAGATGCGCAGATGGCCTTCGCCGGCCTCGCCGTAGAAGCTTCCCGCCTCGACCACCACGTGCGCTTCCCGCAATATCCTGTCGGCGAGTTCCTGCGACGGGATGCCGGTCTCGCTGATGTCGGGAAAGGCATAGATCGTGCCTTGCGGCAGCGCGCAGCGTACGCCGGGCATCTGGTTGAGCGAGCGCACCACGAAGTCGCGCTTGCCGCGGTCTTCCGCGACAAGCCCTTCGAGCACGGCCTCCGGTCCTTCGATCGCGGCGCGGGCGCCATCCTGGACGAAGGTGTTGACGTGCGTCACGTCGTTCATGGCGATCTTCAGCAGGGCCGGCATCAGCCATTGCGGTGCCGCGAGATAACCGATGCGCCAGCCGTCCATGGCGTAGGATTTGGTGAAGGCGAACATCGTCACCGTGCGGTCCTGCATGCCGTCCAGCGCGGCGATGCTGATGTGCCGGGCGCCGTCATAGACGATGTCCTCGTAGACTTCGTCGGCAATGACGATGAGGTCATGGCGTGTCGCCACATCCGCGAGCGCCTGCAGTTCGACACGGCTGTAGACGCGTCCGGTCGGGTTCGACGGGTTGACCAGCACGATCGCACGGGTGCGGGGAGTGATCCTGGCCTCGATCGCCGCGGCGTGGATGGTGTAGTTGTCCTTAGCGTCGAGCGTCGCAAACACCGGCACCGCACCGGCCAGCTCGATCTTGCCGACATGCTGCGGATAGTGCGGCTGCAGCAGGATGACCTCGTCACCGGGATCGAACATCGCCATGAAGGCGACGAAGGCAGCGTGGGTGACGCCGTTGGTGACCAGCACATCCTGCGGGCCTGCCTTGATGCCGTTCTGCCGTGTGAGCTTGGCAGCCAGGGTTTCGCGCAGTTCCAGCGTGCCGCGCGGATCCGAGTAATGGACCTTGCCGGCGTTGAGCGCCGCGATCGTCGCCTGCTTGATGTGGGCCGGCGTGTCGGCATGTGGCCTGCCGACCTCGAGATGAATGAGGTCTTCGCCGGCAAGGCGTGCCGCCTTGTCATACATGCCGAAGCTTTTGGCGGATGTCTGCGATATCCGCTTGGCGACGCGACGCATCTTCAATCTCCTGGGCGAGAAGCCTGTTGCGCCGGAAGCGCGGCTTGGCGGCTCACAGATCCATTCCACCTCGCGGCGGAACACCTTGTGCCAACTGTAAGCGAGGCTGAAAGGCGCTGTAAAGAAACTTTGATCAAAAAATCAAAAAAGCTCCGACGCTTGATGAAAGTGTGGTGATCGCGAAAGTGCGCGTCCAATGCGGTGAAAGCGGGCGAGGATTCCATACCTGGCGCCGATTGTCCTTCGCGCCGCCTGGCATCCAGGCGGTAGGGCAAACGTCAAAAGCCCGCGCGGCTGCACGGGCTTCTCTGAAATGGTTGGCGCTGCAATGTCGGATTGCCGCCCGGGCGGAGCGGGCCCCTAACTGTCGATGATCAGCCGCTTGATCTCCAGGCCGCCCGACTGGCGCTTGGCGGATTCAAGCTGCTTGTCGGCGACGCGCAGCAGTTCGGTGACGGTGGTGGCGTCCTCGAAGGAAATCCCGCCGACCTGCACGGCCAGTTCGATTGCTTTCCCCTGTGGCGCGAGAAAGACCTTGGCCACTTCATCGCGGATGCGCTGACCGACGTCCCGGGCTTCCTCTTCGCTGGCGTGATGCAGGAATATACCGAACTCCGTTTCGCCGAGCCGGCCGACGAAATCCTCCTTGCGCACCGATGCACGGATCGTCGTCGCTATCTGTCTCAGCGCTTCATTGGCCCATTCGAAACCATATTGCTTCGCGGTGGACTGAAGTTGGCCGGCGTTGACCACCAGCAAAGCGCCTCGCGGGCGGGTTGGTCCCATCGGTGCACGGATGCGGCGATCCACAAGGGAAGAAAACACGTCGGCGTGGTAGAACTCCGTTGTCCTGTCGTGGCTGGCCGAATGGGTCAGCTTTCTCCTGAGCCGGCGAATCTCATCGATCTTCAAGCTGAGCAGTGTGAAGACGGGCACGCCAATGATGACAGGCACCGCGAATGCGGTGATGGTTGTTTTTTGTATGGGGGTGAAGGCGCCGAACGACAGCAGGTAGTTGAAGATCGCGGACACACCGATGCAGACGACAGTCCCGATCAGCACCAGCTTTGCAATCAGCAGCCGGTCGGTGGGATATCGGCTTTCATGGTCCTCGTGCGCCAATTGTCGTTCTCCATGCCAACAACAGGGCGAATACACCACGATACGTTCAGCCCTGGTTTCGAGAACCGCTCGTATTGAAGACAGTTTTCAATCTTCTGCGCAGCCTCCGGCAGAGGCCCTACGCAACCAGCGGTTCACTGCAGCCAGTTTACCCGTCCGCCGCAACTTCGACAATCGACCGTTCTCCGCTCCGGTTCCGGTCTCCGACATCCGCGAGAGGCAGCCATCAACATGCGCCGCGCTTCCTTCGAGCTGCTGCGTCGCCGATTTCACCGCTTCTGGAAAGTGAACACTATTTTGCGTCGGGACTGATGCCGGCGAATGCGGCATGCCGCTATCCGGCACGATACGCGGGAAGATCACAAATCCGGCGGCGGGATGGGGATTTTCGTATCCCGCCGGGATCGCGCGGCTCAGCCCTTGGCCTTGCCCCGCCCGCGCTTGGTGCCGGGCTTCCTGCCAAGCCCTAGCTTCTTGGCCAGTTCCGAGCGCTTGGCGGCATAAGCCGGCGCGACCATCGGGTAGTCGACCGGAAGTCCCCATTTGGCCCGGTATTCCTCCGGGGTGAGACCGAGCTTGCCGAGATGGCGCTTCAGCGTGCGGTACTGCTGGCCGTCCTCGAGGCTGATCAGATAATCGTGGGTGAGCGATTTCCGGATCGAAATTGCCGGTTTCTGAGGTTCCGGCGCGACCTCCGCCTGGGTCTGTCCCAGCCTGCCGATGCTGTCTGCCACGCTGGCGATGACGCCAGGCAAATCGGATACCGGAACCGGATTCTTGGTGACATATGCACCCACGATCGCTGCGGTAAGTTCGGTTACCAGATCGTTGGAAACCTTGTTGTCTTCGGCCATGATTGTCCCCTTGCTGCCCACCACTTGCCTAGCCGAGAAACGGAAACTCCGAAAGCTGAAACATTAATTCAAAAGGGAAATAATCCCCTTTTGCGCGGCTTTGAGCCAATTGTGCCGGCTGTGCGAAGCATCCGCTGCTCTCAGCCCGATGCCGGAGACTTCAATCGGGCAGGTATGCTCAAGCGCAGCTGCCGGCGGATATTGCGAAGTGCCTTGCGTGTGCAGCCATCCCCGGAAAAATGAACCCGGAGATCAAACGGCTGGCCGACAGCATGAAACGGCTCCGAACGTCCATGACAGATGGGATGCGAAAACCGGGCAAGCACGGCGCCATCCCGTCCGCCGCGGGCTTCCCTTTCGGCGTTTGTCACAAGAGATCGGGTCGCAAGGCCCTGTGATGCAACCTTTTGTTGCTGGAATGCAACAACGGTCCGCCTTTGGTTGCACGGGTTGCGAGATTGGATTGTAAAATGGATTCGTTTTATACAAACGTCCAATAATGAGTATTTCGATTCGAATATTAGTGCAGTTGAATAGTAAAATCATTCAATATTAGAGTCTCGTCATATTAGTCTTAAATTTCTTTTGGGCCTGCGGAGGTGCGCTTCCGCGGGGAGGATTTCTATTCACTTTTTCTAATATACAAGGTCGGGGGAAGTATTTGGAATTTTGGCGCGAGCGGATCGATTTCCCGGAACTGGGTGGGGTCGCCCATAGGGCATCTCCAGAACACTTCTGCGAAAAGCGGGCGGCTTCCCGCGCCGTTTCCTGGTTCCTCGCGCTGATCGCCGTCCTGATGTTCGTTGTGCCTTCGCAGGCGCAGGTACAGCGCAGCTTCATCAACCAAGGCTTCGAACAGCCCGTTCTCGTTCCTTCCAATGCGGCGAACGGATGTTATGTCCAGGTCACGGACGGCACGGTTCCCGGCTGGTCGACGACACATCCAAACGTACAGGGCAGCGGCAACTGCACCTCGCCTTCGGCGGCCTCCGGCGCGTTGATCGAGCTGTGGCGCGCGCCGTTCAACGGCGTGACGGCAGCCGAGGGCAGCCAGTTCGCCGAACTGAACGCCGAGCGCGCCTCGCGCCTCTACCAGACGGTCTGCCTCGTCGCCGGTGAGCAGTTCGCCTACCGTTTCAGCCACCGCTCGCGCTCGGGCGGCAATGAAGTTGCCGACTTCAACATCGCGCCGACAGCCAATGGCACGCGAACGCAGATCGTGAGGTCAACTGTCTCGGGGTCCGCCTGGGCAAACCGGACAGGCACCTACACGTTCCCCGGCCCATCCGGGGTCCAGACGCTGGGTTTCGAAGCCATCGGCGGCACGACTGCCGGCAATTTCCTCGACAACATCCAGATAACGCTGACGCCTTATCTTGAATTCGTGCCCGGCAACAGTTCGGGCCTGGAAAGCATTGCCACAGCCAACCTGCCCGCGCTGCGCGTGGCCGGCCTTTTGAGCGCACCGACGTCCGTCGAGATCCAGATCACCGGCGGTACTGCCACGCTTGGCACCGACTACACCACGCCATCCGGGACAAACACATTCACGGTCACCATTCCAGCCGGCAACTATGATGGCACCCAGCCGATCGCCACGGGCATGGCCATCATCAACGACACGCTGATCGAGCCCGACGAAACGATCCAGCTGACGATCACGCCGAATCCGGCAAGCTACACGATCGCCAGCACGCAATCCTGCGGCGCCACGCCCTCCGCCACCGGCACCTACACCATCATCGACGACGATGCCCGCATCACGGTGCAGAAGACGCTGGCCGGTCCGCGCGTGGCGGCGAGCGATCAGTTCGCCCTTTCGATCGCCGGTACCAACGGTCCCGTCAACGTCAACACGACGGGAGCCGGCACGACGGTCAACGGTCAGGCGCAGCTTTCAAACATCGCCGTCAACACCAACTATACCATTTCAGAAGCGATGGCGGCCGGCAGCGCCAGCCCGCAGAGCAGCTATGCACCGACCCTGACATGCAGCAACGCCAAGGCGGGCTCGCCCACGGTGTTGCCCGGCGGCGCGGTGCGGACAGGCACGATAAGGCCCATTGCCGGCGACGACATCACCTGCGTCTTCAACAATGCGCCGCGAAACCCGGCCATCACCATCGCCAAGAGCGCGGGCGCGATCGCCGATACCAATGGCAGCGGCGCTCAGGATGCCGGCGACCGGGTCCCCTACACGTTCACGGTCACCAACAGCGGCAACACGACGCTGACCAATGTCCGGATCAACGACGCCAAGCTGGACGCCGCCGCCGTCTGCAGCCCGACGACATTGGCGCCCGGCGCGGTTGCGACCTGCACCGGCACTCACACCCTGACGCAGGCCGAGGTCACGGCCGGCCAGGTGGTGAACACCGCGACGGCGACCGGGTCGCCGCCGGAAGGCGGATCCGACGTCACCAGCCCGCCGGCCACCGCCACCGTGCCGATAACCCAGGCGCCGAAGCTGACCATCACCAAGAGCGCCGGCCCGATCGTCGATGCCAACGGTTCAGGTCGCCAGGATGCCGGCGACAAGATCACCTATACATTCACCGTCAAGAACACCGGCAACGTGCCGTTGACCGGGGTCAATGTCGATGACGCGCGCATCGGTGTCACCGATCTAGCCGTTTCGCCTGCCACGCTGGCGCCCGGCGCCACGGGAACGGCAAGTGTCACCTATACGCTGATCCAGTCCGATATCGATTCCGGCACCGTCAACAACAGCGCCACCGCCAGCGGCCGGCCGCCAAGCGGCGGCGAGGTGACCAGCCCGCCATCCACGACGACCACGCCGATCACCGGCGCGACCTCGATCGTGCTCACCAAGACGGCCAGCGCGATCAACGATCTCGACGGCAACGGGCCGGACGAAGGCGACACCATTTCCTACACCTTCACGGTGAAGAACACCGGCACCGTCACGCTCAACCCGGTGACGGTCAACGATCCGTTGCTCGGCGGCGCCATAACCTGTCCGGTCGCACCGCTGGCTGCGGGCGCTACCGCGTCCTGCGGCGCCGCCGTCACCTATACGCTGACCCAGGCCGACATCAACGCCGGCCAGGTCGTCAACACCGCGACCGCGACAGGCACGCCTCCGTCCGGCCCGCCGGTAACCAATTCCTCCAGCACGACGACACCGATCGCCCAGACGCGGCAGTTGACCGTGACCAAGACGGCGAGCCTCGCCGATACCGTCGTCGTCAACGGTACCGCCGACGCCGGCGAGGTGATCACCTATGGCGTTTCCGTCAAGAACACCGGCAATGTCACCGTCACCGCCCTGACCGTCACGGACAGCCTGGACAGCGCCCCGGCGACGACGCTCAGCTGCTCGCCGCAGACACTGGCGCCAGGCGCAACCGCGACCTGCACGGCCTATACCCACACCGTCACCCAGGCGGAGATCGACCAGCAGGCCGCACTGCGCAATGTCGTCACCGCGGCCGGCAACACGTCGGCCGGGCGTGTCACCGGCACCGACACTAAGACCGTGCCGCCGACGCGCCGTTCGCCGGGCGTCTCGATCACCAAGACGGTCGACAGGAACACGATATCGGCGCCGGGGACGCTGAACTACACCATCGTCGTCAGGAACACCGGCAACACCACGCTGACCGGCGTGAACGTGACCGACACGCTGCCGAACGGCGACCCGGCGACTTTGCCATTGCCCAATGAGAGCGTCACGACCAACGGTGTGCTCGATGTCGGCGAAAGCTGGACCTACACCCTTGCCTATCCCGTCGACCAGGCAACGATCGACAACCCGGCCAACACCACGCTGACCAACAGGGCCTCGGTCACCACCACCCAGACACCGACGCCGGCAAGCAGCCGGGCCGATACCCAGATCGTCCGCAACGCCGCCTTCACGACCAAGAAGACCGTTGACAAGGCGACGATTTCGGCACCCGGCACGCTGACCTACGCCATCGTGCTGACCAACACCGGCAACGTCTCGCTGACCGGCGTCACCCCCACGGACACGCTGCCGAACGGCGACCCGGCGGTGCTGCCGGCACCCACCGAGAGCATCTCCGCCAACAACGTGCTCAATGTCGGCGAAACCTGGACCTATGTCTTCACCTACGCCGTCGACCAGGCCGCCATCGAAACTGGCGGCACGCTGGTCAACACCGTCCAGGTCACGACCACGCAGACGCCGTCGCCACAGGATTCGGCAACGACGACCATCACCCAGTTCCATTCGCTGGCTGTCGAGAAGAAGGTCGACAAGGCCTCGGTCAGCGCACCCGGCCTGTTGAACTACACGATCACCGTGAAGAACACCGGCAATGTCGCGCTGAGCAATGTGACGCCGGTCGACACGCTGCCGAACGGCACGACCGTCACGCTCGCCAACCCGACCGGAGACGTCAACGGCGACGGCAAGCTCGATGTCGGCGAAACCTGGACCTACACGACGACCTACAGCGTGACGCAGGCCGAGATCGAGGCCGGCACCAGCCGGGTCAATTCCGTTTCGGTGACGAGTGCCGAGACACCGACGCCCAAGACGGCCGACGCGACCACGACCATCAGCCAGGCGCCGTCCATGACGGTTGCCAAGACCGTCGATACAACGGCCATCTCCGCACCGGCGACGTTGAACTACACGATCACGGTGAAGAACACCGGCAACGTCTCGCTGGGCAATGTCACCCCGACCGACACGCTGCCCAACGGCACGACGGTGACGCTTGCCAATCCGAGCGGAGACGCCAACAACAACGGCAGGCTCGATATCGGCGAGACCTGGACCTACACGACGACCTATGCCGTCGACCAGGCGCAGATCAATGCCGGCACGGATCGCGTCAATTCCGTTACGGTGACGGCAAATCCGCCAAGCGGACCGGCGCTGTCGGGCAGTTCCTCGGCGACGACGACGATCACGACGACCCCGAAGCTGACCATCGCCAAGCGTGTCGACAAGGCGACGATTTCGGCGCCCGGCACGCTCACCTACACCATCGAAGTGCGCAACACCGGCAACGTGTCGCTGACCGGTGTCAGCGTCACCGACACGCTGGCGCCTGGCGCCCGTCCGATCAATGTCGGCTCGCCAAGCGAAAGCATTTCGAACAACGGCGTGCTCGACGTCGGTGAGACCTGGACCTACACGGCGACCTTCGCCGTCGCCCAGTCCGATATCGACGCAGGCACCAGTCTGGTGAACACCGCTTCGGTCACCAGCACGCAGACGCCGACCCCGGTCGATGCGTCGGCGACAACGACCATCAGCCAGGCGGCTTCGATGCATGTCGAGAAGGTGGTCGATCTCCACTCGATCGCCGCACCCGGCACGCTGACCTACACCATCACGGTCGAGAACACCGGCAACGTCTCGTTGAGCAACGTCACCCCGGTCGACACGCTGCCGAACGGCACCACCGTCACGCTCGCCAACCCGGGCGGAGACACCAACGGCAACGGCAGGCTCGATGTCGGCGAGACATGGACCTACACGACGACCTATGCCGTCGACCAGGCGCAGATCAATGCCGGCACCGACCGCGTCAATTCCGTCACCGTCACGGCCGACCCGCCGAGCGGCGGCGCTGTCTCGAAGACGGACACCGCCACGACGACGATCGCCACGGCGCCGAGGCTGACCGTGGACAAGCGTGTCGACAAGACCGTGATCTCGGCACCCGGCACGCTGACCTACACCATCGAAGTACACAATGCCGGCAACGTGTCGCTGACCGGTGTCAGCGTCACCGACACGCTGGCGCCTGGCGCACGGCCGATCAATCCCGGCTCGCCGGTCGAGAGCGTATCGAACAACGGCGTGCTCGACGTCGGCGAGACCTGGACCTACACGGCGACCTTCGCCGTCGGCCAGGCCGACATCGACGCCGGCACCAGCCTGGTCAACACCGCTTCGGTCACCAGCACGCAGACGCCGACCCCGGTCGACGCCTCGGCGACCACGACCATCAGCCAGGCAGCCTCGATGGAAGTGGTGAAGACCGTCAATCCGACGGCCATCACCGGACCGGCGACGCTGACCTACACGATCACCGTGAAGAACACCGGCAACGTCTCGCTTGGCAATGTCAACCCGACCGACACGCTGCCAAACGGCACGACGGTGACGCTCGCCAATCCGGGCGGAGACGCCAACAACAACGGCAGGCTCGATGTCGGCGAGACCTGGACCTACACGACGACCTATGCCGTCGACCAGGCGCAGATCGATGCCGGCACCGACCGCGTCAACGCCGTCACGGTCACGGCAAATCCTCCGAGCGGACCGGCGCTGTCGGGCAGTTCCTCGGCCACGACGACGATCACCAAGACCCCGAAGCTGACCGTTGCCAAGCGCGTCGACAAGACATCGATTTCGGCACCCGGCACGCTGACCTACACCATCGAGGTGCGCAATGCCGGCAATGTTTCGCTGACCGGTGTCAGCGTCACCGACACGCTGGCGCCCGGCGCCCGTCCGATCAACCCCGGCTCGCCGGTCGAGAGCGTGTCGAACAACAACGTGCTCGATGTCGGCGAAACCTGGACCTACACGGCGACCTTCGATGTCCTCCAGGCCGACATCGAGGCCGGCACCAGCCTGGTGAACACCGCTTCGGTCACCAGCACGCAGACACCGACCCCGGTCGACGCGTCGGCGACGACGACCATCAGCCAGGCACCGGCCATGCTGGTCAAGAAGGCGGTCGACCGCCAGTCGATTTCCGCACCCGGCACGCTGGCCTACACCATCACGGTCGAGAACACCGGCAACGTCTCGCTTGGCAATGTCAACCCGGTCGACACGCTGCCGAACGGCACGACGGTCACGCTTGCCAATCCGGGCGGAGACACCAACGGCAACGGCAGGCTCGATACCGGTGAGGTCTGGACCTACACGACGACCTATGCCGTTGACCAGGCACAGATCGATGCCGGCACCGACCGCATCAATTCGGTCACGGTCACGGCAAATCCGCCAAGCGGGCCGGCGCTGTCGGGCAGTTCCTCGGCGACGACGACGATCACGTCGGCACCGAAGCTGACCATCGCCAAGCGTGTCGACAAGACCTCGATTTCGGCACCCGGCACGCTGACCTACACCATCGACGTGCACAATACCGGCAACGTGTCGCTGACCGGTGTCAGCGTCACCGACACGCTGGCGCCCGGTGCCCGGCCGATCAATGTCGGTTCGCCAAGCGAGAGCATTTCGACCAACAACGTGCTCGACGTCGGCGAGACCTGGACCTACACGGCGACCTTCGCTGTCAGCCAGGCCGACGTCGAGGCCGGCACCAGCCTGGTGAACACCGCTTCGGTAACCAGCACGCAGACGCCGACCCCGGTCGATGCATCGGCGACCACGACCATCAGCCAGGCGCCGGCCATGCAGGTCAAGAAGGAGGTCGACCGTCAGGCGGTCACCGGGCCGGCGACGCTGACCTACACGATCACGGTCGAGAACACCGGCAATGTCTCGCTGAGCAATGTCAACCCGGTCGACACGCTGCCGAACGGCACCACCGTCACGCTCGCCAATCCGAGCGGTGACACCAACGGCAACGGCAAGCTCGATATAGACGAGATCTGGACCTACACGACGACCTATGCCGTCGACCAGGCACAGATCAATGCAGGCACCGACCGCGTCAATTCCGTCACCATCACGGCAAATCCGCCAAGCGGCGCCCCTGTCTCGAAAACCGATACGGCCACGACGACAATCTCGCGCACGCCCGGCCTAAAGCTGGTCAAATCCGCCACCTCCGGCAATGGCTACACCGCTGTCGGCAATGTCGTCACCTACAGCTATCTCGTCACCAACAGCGGCAACACCACCATCACCAGCCCGATCAGTGTCGCCGACGACAAGATCGCCGCACCGAACACGGTCAGCTGCCCCGCGCTTCCGGCCGGCGGGCTGGACCCGGACAAGACGCTTACCTGTACCGCCAGCTACACCATCACCCAGGCCGACCTCAACGCGGGCAAGGTGACCAACACCGCGACCGCCACCGATGGCACAACCACTTCGCCGCCTTCCACGGTGACGGTGACCGCGGTGCAGTCGCCGGCCCTGACGCTGGTCAAGAACGTGACCGCCGGCGACCCCTATGCTGCGGTCAACGACGTGGTCACCTACAGCTACGTCGTCACCAACAGCGGCAATGTCACCATCACCGAACCGATCTCGGTCGACGACAACAAGATCACGCCTGTCAGCTGTCCGGCCCTGCCGGCCGGTGGGCTGGAGCCCACCAGGACGCTGACCTGCACGGCCAGCTATACGGTCACCCAGGCGGACCTCAACGCCGGGTCGGTGACCAACACCGCGACCGCCACCGACGGCGCAACCACCTCCTCGCCGGCCTCGAAGACGGTGAATGCCACGCAGCGGCCGACGCTTACCCTGGTCAAGACCGCGACCGTGCAGGACACCAACGGCAACGGGCGAACGGATGTGGGTGACACCATCGTCTACGCCTTCCGTGTCGAGAACACCGGCAATGTCGTGCTGCGCAACGTCAAGGTCACCGACACCCTGGTGGATATCGTGCTCACCGGCGGCCCGATCGCGACGCTGCAGCCGGCGGCCGTGGACACGACCACGTTCAAGGCAACCTATCTGATCAAGCAGGCGGACCTCGACAATGGTTCTGTCGTCAACCAGGCGACCGCCAGTGGTGCGTCCCCGGCTGGCGGCGCCGTGGACAGTCCGCCCAGCGCCGTGACCACGCCGCTGGTGTCGGCCGCGAGCCTGACGTTCAAGAAGACCGCCGGCAAGATCATCGACGTCAATGGCAATGGCCGCACCGATCCCGGTGACACGGTAACCTACGACTTTGCTGTCACCAACACCGGCACCGTCACCTTGACGAACCTGAAGATCGACGATGCCCGCATCGGCGTCGCCGGGCTCGCGGTGACGCCGGCGACGCTTGCGCCGAACGCCGCCGGCACCGCCACGGCCACCTATGCGCTGACACAGGCCGATATCGACAGCGGTCGCGTCGTCAACCAGGCGACGGCGACGGGCACGCCGCCGAGCGGACCTCCGGTGACCGCTACCTCCGATGACCCGACATTGCCCGGCGACAGCGACCCCACCGTCGTGCCGATCGACAGCAAGCCGGCGTTGGCGCTGAAGAAAACGGCGGATGCGCTGCGCGACGACAATGGTGACGGCGTGGTCGGTGGCGAGGGCGACAAGATCACCTACCGCTACGAGGTGACCAACACCGGCAGCGCGACGCTGCGTGATGTCGCGCCGCTGGACGATGGCCCGACTTTCAACGGAAAGCCGGCCGCCAACAAGCTTTCGAGCTTCTCGCCGGCAAGCGTCGCCGTGCTGACCCCTGGTGCCGTGGCAACGTTCAGCGCTACCTATGTGCTGGGTACCGCCGACGTCGATTCCGCGGCCGGCATAGCAGACGGCGTGAAGAACACCGCCACGGGCGAAGCCTACGCCAATGGCGACCGCACCTCCGGCACGCGCATCGTCTCGCCGGCCAGCACCGCCCTGGTGGCGCTGCCGACCGGCAAACCCGGAACGCTGACGCTGGTCAAGCAGGCCGGGATCAGGCAGATCCGCATCGGCGAGAAGGCGCCGTTCGTCATCTCCGCCACCAACAACGAAGCCCGCAATGTCGGGCCGGTGACGATCGTCGACACCATTCCCGTCGGCTTCCGTTTCGTGGTCGGCTCCGCCTCCATCGACGGCACCGCGGTGACCCCAGAGGTCTCCGGCCGTCAGGTCATCTTCAGGAACATCAACTTCGGCCCGAATGCCAAGGTGCAGATCCGCCTGCAGATGCTGGCGCTGAACACCGCTGGCCCGGGCCGGCACACCAACCGGGCACTGGCGACGGACGAACGCGGCACGCCGCTGTCGGATGAAGCTTCGGCGTGGGTCGAGATCGTCGCCGAGCCGGTGTTCGATTGCGGCGACATCATCGGCAAGATCTTCGACGACAAGAATGGCAACGGCTACCAGGACGAGGGCGAACCCGGCCTGCCCGGCGTGCGCGTGGTGACCGTCAGGGGACTCCTGATCACCACCGATCAATACGGGCGCTTCCATGTCGCCTGCGCCGACCTGCCGGACAAGCGCATCGGCTCCAACTTCATCATGAAGCTCGACGAACGCACCTTGCCCAGCGGCTATCGGCTGACGACCGAGAATCCGCGCGTGGTGCGCCTGACCGCCGGCAAGATGACGAAGCTCAACTTCGGCGCCCGCATCGGCCGGGTGGTGCGCCTCGACCTGAAGGACGAGGCGTTCCAGCGCGGTTCCACGGCACTCGATCCGAAATGGCGGAAAGGGCTCGATCAGCTGATCGCCGTCCTGGCCAGGGAGCAGTCGGTGCTGCGCCTGAGCTACATCGAACCGGGTGCCGACGAGCAGCTCGCCCGCAGCCGCGTCCAGCAACTGGAGAAGGAGATTTCGCAACGCTGGTCGGCCGTCGACGGCCGCTACAGGCTCGAAATCGAAACACGCATAGAGACCGGCCGATGAAAGCAGCCCGCTACCCCCACATCCAGTCCGGGCTGCGCAAGGCTGGCATCGATGCCGCCACGCGTGCTGGCTTCCTGCTGGCCAGCTGTGCCTTCGTCATGCCGGCAGGTATTGGTAGCGCGCTTGCCCAGGGTGCCTGCCTGGAACGCGGATGCGAACCCGCCATCCGCGGCAAGGTGCTGGATGACAGCTCCAGCGAAACGGTGGCGCCCGGCAGCAACACCGAGACCGAGAAGCCTGGCGAGCAGGGCAATATCCCCTTCTCGATCAGCGTCGATGGAGAGCAGGTCGACCGCAGTCCTGGTCAGGAGAACCGGGAAGCCAGCCCCCGTTCAGACAAGGACAATCGCAAGGGACCGCGGCCAAAACCGTCCGGCAAGTCGGTGGACGCCCAGCGAAAGGCCGATCTCGGCCTCAACGCCGTCGACATCCAGGTCAAGTATGACGGGCTGGAGAGCCGTCCGACCCTCAACATCTCCACCACGCCGATCCGCCGCGTCTACAAGGCAGGCGAGCGCATCGATTTCCTGGCCACCGCCAACTATCCGGCTTTCATCGAGCGTTCGGAAATCCGCATCTATCGCACGAACAAGCGGGAAGGGGAGCCGGCGCTGGCGGTGCTCCCTGTCGCCATCAACGGCGAGGGAAACTGGGTCATGCCGGATGAGCGCGACCCCGACACCGGCAAGGAAGTCGGCTATTTCTACGTGTTGCGTGTCTATGACGCGCAGGGCCGCTACGACGAGACGGTGCCGCTGACCATCGCGCGAACCGATGCCGACCTGAAGCCGGTGGCGCCGCGCGAGGCGACGGCACCCGGCATGGGCGAGGATCGCACGGCGCTGCGCAACATCCCGATCCGCGGTGGCGCCGTCACCGTGTTCGGCCGCAACGTGCCGTCCGGCCACCAGGTGGTGGCGCTGGGCGAGACGATACCGGTCGACCCGAACCAGGCCTTCGTCGTGCAGCGCATCCTGCCGCCCGGCGAGCATGACGTCGATGTCGCCGTGCGTGGTGGTGCCAAGACCGGAGCGCTGAATTTCAGCCGCCAGATCAACATCCCCAACAATGACTGGTTCTATGTCGCGCTCGCCGACCTGACCGTCGGCAAACGCTCCGGCGATCCCCAGATCGAGGACGTACGGCCGGGCGAATACGACAAGGTCTATACCAACGGACGGCTGGCCTTCTACCTGAAGGGCAAGATCCAGGGCAAATATCTGCTCACCGCCGCCGGCGACACCGGCAACGACAAGTTCGAGAACATGTTCAAGGGGCTGGATTCGAAGGATCCGCGCCAGTTGCTGCGCCGTCTCGACCCCGATGATTACTATCCCGTCTATGGCGACGATTCGACCGCCATCGAGGACGCTCCGACCAAGGGCAAGTTCTATGTCCGCCTGCAGCGCGGCGACAGCCATGTCATGTGGGGCAACTACAAGACGAGCATCACCGGCACGGAATTCATCCGTTCCGAGCGCGGCCTCTACGGCGCCAACGCGGTCTACCGCTCGGAAGAGACGACCACCTTCGGCGAGCGCAGGACCGAAGCCACCGTCTATGCCGCGCAGCCCGACACGCTGCCGCAGCGCGACGAATTCCTGGGCAGCGGCTCCTTCTACTGGATGAAGCACCAGGACATCACCATCGGCTCGGAAACCATCACGCTCGAGATCCGTGATGCGGTGACCGGCCGGGTGGTGGAGCGGCGCAACCTGCGCTACGGCGACGACTACTCGTTCGACTACATGCAGGGCACGCTGCTGCTGACGCGGCCGATCTTCTCCACGACCGGCTCCAGCGATCCCGTGCGCGACGGGACTCTGGGCGGCAACAAGGTCTACATCATCTCCCAGTACGAATACACGCCGGCCGTCGGCGAGGTCGACGGCTATGTCTATGGCGGACGTGGCCAGCACTGGATCAACGACAAGGTCCGCGTCGGCGTGACCGGCATGGACGAGAACACCGGCGAGGCCCACCAGCGCGCCTATGGCGCCGACATCAAGCTGCGCCAGTCGGACCGCACCTTCCTCGAGGCTGAGGTTGCCCACTCCAGGGGACCGGGTTTCGGCACCTCGCGCTCGGTCGACGGCGGTCTCTCCATCGAGGACATTCCCACCACCGGATCGCGGGACCACTCCGCGATGGCCTGGCGCATGCGCGGCCAGGCGGCGGTGGACGAGCTGTTCGGCGGCGGCCCGAAAGGCGTCGTCGGCGGCTATTTCGAAAAGAAGGACGATGGCTTCTCGACGCTGTCCACGCAGGTGGATGGCAACGAGCGCAGCTGGGGCGCGTTCGCCGATGTCGCCGTCAACAAGGATGTCGGTGTCAAGGTCACCTATGACGACTACCGGGTCGACGATTACAATCGCTATGTCGCACCGCTTTCGGGCATCGATGATCCAGCGTTGAGGACACGTTCCAAGCGCAAGGGCGAAGGCGTGCTGAGCTGGCAGTGGGACGAATACTGGAAGGTTTCGTTCGGCGTCACCTATACCGAACTGTCGGATCCGCTCCGAGCCCGGGGATCGGGCTTCCGTTCCGGCTACAATGGCGACAGGGTCGATGGCGGCGTGCGCGTCGAATACCGGCCCGACAGCGACCAGCTGTACTATGCCTTCGGCCAGGGAACGATCAGCCGCTCCGGCGACATCGACCGCAACGACCGCTTCGGCGTCGGCACCGAATACAAGCTGACCGAGAAGATCGGCCTCAACGGCGAGATTTCCTACGGCACCGGCGGTGTCGGCGGCCTGGCCGCCATCACATACAACCCCACCGCCGACGACCAGTATTACATCGGCTACAGGCTCGACCCCACCCGCGCCTTCGATCTCGATCGCAACTATGACCTGATCGGCAGCGACAGCGGCCAGATCGTCGGCGGCGTCAAGCGCAAGATCAACGACACCTTGTCGGCATTCTCTGAAGACAGCTACGACATGTTCGGCAGCCGGCGTTCGCTGAACCAGACCTATGGCGTCATCTACACGCCCGACGCGATGTGGACCGTCAACGCCTCCTTCGAGGCAGGCCGGGTCGAGGATGACGGGATCTATGCCGTGCTCGACCAGAACGGCAAGGAGACTGGCCAGTACCAGCGGCGCGACAGTTTCAACCGCAGGGCGGTGTCGATGTCGCTCGGCTACAATGACGAGGAAGCGGGCATCACCGGCCGCGTGCGCGGCGAGGCCCGCTTCGACAGTTCCAGCACCGGCCGCGGCGACGTCAACACCTATCTCTTCGCTGCCGGCCTGTCGTGGAAGACGGACCCGAACTGGCGCGTGCTCGCCAATCTGGAGGGTGTCTGGTCGGCATCCGGCAATTGCGACGCCAGCATCATCGCCAACAACTGCATCAACTCCTTCCGCGATGGCGACTATGTCGAGGCATCGCTCGGCTACGCCTACCGTCCCGTCGACAACGACCGGCTGAACGCGCTGTTCAAGTACACCTGGCTTTATGACCTGCCCGGAAACGATCAGGTCAGCGCCGTCACGGGCGACCGTTTCGGGCCCTTGCAGCGCAGCCACATAATGTCGGCGGACTTCACCTACGATCTCGTGCCGTGGCTTTCGATCGGCGGCAAATACGGTTTCCGCATCGGCGACGTGCGTTATCGCGAGCGTGTCAGCGGCAACGACGTGGCCATCGATCAGGGCTGGCAACGGTCATCGGCGCATCTCGGCATCGTGCGCGCCGACCTGCACATCGTGAAGCAATGGGATGCGCTGGTCGAGGCGCGCGCCCTGGCGATGCCTGAGGCCGACACGGTCGACTACGGCGCACTCGTCGCGCTCTATCGTCATGCCGGGGAGAACTTCAAGGTCGGCGTGGGCTACAATTTCGGCCGGTTCTCCGACGATCTTCGCGACCTCACGCTCGACGACAGGGGCGTGTTCCTCAACGTCGTCGGCAAGTTCTGAGGCGGTCAGACGAAACCTGGACAATCCCGGTAGGGTGAGGACAGGAGGCAAGGCTCGCCTTGCCTGATTGCCCGCCTCGGCCGCCCGATCTTGCGCATGTCGTTCCTAGCAGGATCGCAGCGCGGCAGGTGTCAGTCGGCCGGGCTTTTCTCCTGCCAGCCGCGGTCGATCGCCTGTCCGGCGATCCACAGTGCGACAAGCGTGCAGATCGCGCCGGAGAGCAGATAGGCGCCGGCCGATATCAGGCCGAAATTGGCTGACAGCAGCAAGGCCGCCAGCGGCGCGAAGCCGGCGCCGAACATCCAGGCGAGGTCGGACGTGATGGCTGAGCCGGTATAGCGGTAGCGACGCGAGAAACGCGAAGCCACCACGCCGGAGGACTGGCCGAAGGAGAGGCCGAGCAGGATGAAGCCCAGCACCATGAAGGCGATCTCGCCCGCGGTGCCGCCGTCGAGAAGCTGCGGCGCGAAGCCGCTGAAGGCGGCGATCGCGATGGCCGTGCTGAACAGCAGCGAGCGCCGGCCGATGCGGTCCGCGATCAGGCCGGACGCGACGATCGCCAGCAGGCCGAACACCGCGCTGCCCGCCTCGATCAGCAGGAAGCGCCCTGGACCTTCCTTGGTGAACAGGAACACCCACGACAGTGGAAACACCGTCACCATGTGGAAGAGGGCAAAGCTCGCCAGCGGTATGAACGCGCCGATGCCGACGACGCGGCCTTCGGCCTTGATCGTCTCGCGGACACGTGTTGGCTGGAGTTCGCCGCTCTCGAACAGGCGCGCGAATTCCGGCGTCACCACAAGGCGCAGCCTGGCGAACAGCGCAACGACATTGATGGCGAAAGCGACGAAGAACGGATAGCGCCAGCCCCAGCCGAAGAAGTCCTCGGCCGACAGGTTGACGACGAAGAAGGCAAACAGCGTGCTGGCCACGATCAGCCCGATCGGGGCACCGAGCTGCGGCACCATTGCATAGAGGCCGCGCCGGTTCTCAGGCGCATTGAGCGACAAAAGCGACGGCAAACCGTCCCAGGTGCCGCCCCAGGCGATGCCCTGGCCGATGCGCGCCAGCGCCAGCAGCCAGGCCGAGGCCGCACCGATGGTGGCATATCCCGGCAGGAAAGCGATGGCCACGGTCGAGGTGCCGAGCAGCAGCAACGCGATCGTGAGCTTGGCGCTGCGGCCATAGCGGCGGTCGACAGCCATGAACAGGATCGTTCCGAGAGGCCTGGTCAGGAAGGCGAGCGCGAAGATGGCGAAGGAGTAGGCGGTGGCCGTCAGCGGATCGGTGTTGGGGAACACCAGCTTCGGGAACACGATCACCGAGGCGATCGCATAGACGAAGAAGTCGAAGAACTCCGACGTCCTGCCGATGACGACGCCGACGGCGATGTCGCCGGGATTGACGTCGTGGTGGTCGCCGTGCGCGTCGGCTTGTGTGGCTTCAGTCATTCCAGCGGTGCCGTCCCAGTGCAGAAGCATGATCCCGAACCGAAGGTCCGCAAAGCAAAAAGTTGCAGACTTTCCGGAAGAGGATCATGCGGCAAAAAACAAGGCCGCGGAGACATACCGCGATGCACCTAAAATCTTGATGCATCGCACTCTCCAGGGGGATTGGACAAATTGTCCAATGTCGGTGCCGTGTCCGGCTCGGCTACTCCATCATCTATCTTGCAGTGCACAATGACGGGCGGACGCTTTCATGTCCACACATTGGTTCTCTTCACATAGACTCGGGCGCAGGCTCGCCAGTCTGCTGATCCTGCCGCTGGCGGCGATTCTCAGCGGCTGCGATTTCGTGGTGCTGGCGCCTGCCGGCGACATTGCTGCGCAGCAGCGCGATCTGCTCGTGGTGTCCACGCTGCTGATGCTGATCATCATCGTGCCGGTGATGGTGCTGATCGTGCTCTTTGCCTGGCGCTATCGGCAGTCCAATGCGTCGGCCACCTACGCGCCCGACTGGGACCATTCCACCAAGCTGGAACTCGTCATCTGGGCGGCTCCGCTGCTCATCATCATCTGCCTTGGCGCGCTGACCTGGCTCGGCACGCACCTGCTCGATCCCTACCGCCGCCTCGACCGCATCGCGCCCGGACAGCCGGTGACCGAAGAACACAGGCCGCTCAGGGTCGAGGTCGTGTCGCTCGACTGGAAATGGCTCTTCATCTACCCCGAATACGGCGTTGCCGCGGTCAACGAGATGGCGGCACCGGTCGGCAGGCCGATCGATTTCCGCATCACTTCGTCCGGCGTGATGAACTCCTTCTACATCCCGGCGCTCGCCGGCATGATCTATTCCATGCCCGGCATGGAGACCAAGCTGCACGCGGTGATCAACCACGAAGGCACCTACAAGGGGTTCTCGGCGAACTACAGCGGCGCCGGCTTTTCCGGCATGCGCTTCGATTTCCATGGCCAGTCGGAGACTGGTTTCGAACAGTGGGTGGCGAAGGCCAAGGCCGCCGGCCAGACGCTGGACCGGGCGCACTACCTGGAGCTGGAAAGGCCGAGCGAGAACGAGCCGGTGCGCCGCTACGGCGCGGTCGATCCCAACCTCTACCAGGCCATCCTCAACATGTGCGTCGAAACAGGCAAGATGTGCATGAACGAGATGATGTCGATCAACGCCAAGGGCGGGCTTGGCCTCGAAGGCGCCTATAACACCTTGCCGCTCGAATACGACAAGTTCGCCCGTCGCGGTTCGATCCTCGGTCCGCGGCCATCCTACGTCGCCACCATCTGCACGGCCGAGGAAGCCGAAGCCGCGTTCCGCGCGGCGCGCGCCGCCGGCGACGACGCCATCGGTCCCAAGGACCATTCTCCGCTCCGCGGTGCCGGCATGCTCCGGCCGTGGATGCGCCCCGAACTGCCCGGCGCGATGTCGCAAATCGACGTCCCCGCTCTTTCTTCAAGGCTCTGACGCATGGCTGTCCCGCAAAACGTGGAAACCACTTTCCTTTTCGGACGTCTGACCTGGGAAGCATTCCCGCTGCACGAACCGATCGTCGTCGCGACCTTCGCGGTCGTGGCGCTGGGCGGCGTGGCGTTGCTTGCCACGCTCACCTGGTTCCGGCTCTGGGGCTATCTGTGGCGGGAGTGGTTCACCTCCGTCGACCACAAGAAGATCGGCATCATGTACATGGTGCTGGGCATCGTCATGCTGCTGCGCGGCTTTGCCGACGCCATCATGATGCGCCTGCAGCAGGCGATGGCCTTCAACGGTTCCGAGGGCTACCTCAACGCCCATCACTACGACCAGATCTTCACCGCCCACGGCGTCATCATGATCTTCTTCGTGGCGATGCCGCTGGTCACCGGCCTGATGAACTATGTCGTGCCGCTGCAGATCGGCGCACGCGACGTGTCGTTTCCGTTCCTCAACAATTTCAGCTTCTGGATGACGGTCGGCGGCGCGGTTCTGGTGATGGCTTCGCTGTTCGTCGGCGAGTTCGCGCAGACCGGCTGGCTCGCCTATCCGCCGCTCTCCAACATCGGCTACAGTCCGTGGGTCGGCGTCGACTATTACATATGGGGATTGCAGGTCGCCGGCGTCGGCACGACCCTGTCGGGCATCAACCTGGTGTGCACCATCGTCAAGATGCGCGCACCCGGCATGTCGCTGATGAAGATGCCGGTCTTCACCTGGACCTCGCTCTGCACCAACGTGCTGATCGTCGCCTCCTTCCCGGTGCTGACGGCGGTGCTGGCGCTGCTCTCGCTCGACCGCTACGTCGGCACCAACTTCTTCACCAACGACTTCGGCGGCAACCCGATGATGTATGTGAACCTCATCTGGATATGGGGTCACCCGGAAGTCTACATCCTCATCCTGCCGCTGTTCGGCGTTTTCTCGGAAGTGACATCGACCTTCTCCGGCAAGAGGCTGTTCGGCTACACCTCGATGGTCTACGCCACCGTCGTCATCACCGTCCTGTCCTATCTCGTGTGGCTGCACCACTTCTTCACCATGGGCTCGGGCGCCAGCGTCAATTCCTTCTTCGGCATCACCACGATGATCATCTCGATCCCGACGGGCGCCAAGATATTCAACTGGCTCTTCACCATGTATCGCGGCCGCATCCGCTTCGACCTGCCGATGATGTGGACCGTGGCCTTCATGCTGACCTTCACGGTCGGCGGCATGACCGGCGTGCTGCTGGCGGTTCCACCGGCCGACTTCGTGCTGCACAACAGCCTGTTCCTGATCGCGCATTTCCACAACGTCATCATCGGCGGCGTGCTGTTCGGCCTGTTCGCCGGCATCGCCTACTGGTGGCCGAAAGCGTTCGGCTTCAAGCTCGACCCGTTCTGGGGCAAGGTGTCGTTCTGGTGCTGGGTGGTCGGCTTCTGGCTCGCCTTCATGCCGCTCTACATCCTCGGCCTGATGGGCGTCACCCGCCGCATGCGCGTGTTCGACGATCCGTCGCTGCAGATCTGGTTCATCATCGCCGGTCTGGGTGCTGCCCTGATCGCGGTCGGCATTGCCGCCATGCTGCTGCAGTTCTTCGTCTCGATCATGCGGCGCGAAAAGCTCGCCGACGACACCGGAGATCCCTGGGATGGCCGCACGCTCGAATGGTCGACCTCGTCGCCGCCGCCGGCCTACAATTTCGCCTTCACGCCGGTCGTGCATGACAACGATGCCTGGTGGGACATGAAGAAGCGCGGCTACAGCCGGCCGCTCTCCGGCTATCGCCCGATCCACATGCCGAAGAACACCGGCACCGGCGTCATCCTGGCAGGGATCAGCACCGTCGTCGGCTTCGCCCTGATCTGGTACATCTGGTGGCTGGCGGCGGTGGGCTTCTTTGCCCTGCTGGTCGTCGCCATCGGCCACACCTTCAACTACCACCGCGACTTCCATATTCCGGCCGAGGAAGTCACGCGCGCGGAAGAGGCGAGAACCCAGCTCCTGGCGGTGCGGTCGTGAGCGCCGTCGCGGTGACGGCCGCCGAAAAAGCCGTTCCGACCTTCTATGTGAAGGATGAGCACGACCACGCCGAGGGCGGCAGCACCATGCTCGGCTTCTGGATCTACCTGATGAGCGACTGCCTCATCTTCGCGATCCTGTTTGCGGTCTATGGCGTGCTCGGCACCAATTATGCCGCCGGCCCGGCACCGAAGGACCTGTTTGACCTGTCGCTGGTGGCGGTCAACACGACGATGCTGTTGCTGTCGTCCATCACCTATGGTTTCGCCATGCTGGCGATGGAGAAGAACCGCGTCGCGGCCACGCAGGTATGGCTCGGCGTGACGGGCCTGTTCGGCCTCGCCTTCCTCGGCATCGAACTCTACGAATTCGCCCATATGATCCATGAAGGGGCGACGCCGCAGCGCAGCGGCTTCCTGTCGGCCTTCTTCACCCTGGTCGGCACGCACGGGCTGCACGTCACCTTCGGCATCATCTGGCTGGTGACGCTGATGATCCAGGTCGGCCAGCAAGGCCTGATCGCGGCCAACCGCCGCCGCCTGATGTGCCTGTCGATGTTCTGGCACTTCCTCGACGTGATCTGGATCGGCGTCTTCACCTTCGTCTACCTGATGGGAATGCTGCGATGAGCGCGCACCACGATACCGCCGCCGCCCATGACAAGCATGACGCCCACAGCGCGCATGCCCACGATACGCATGACGACGGCCATGGCCATGCCTCGCTGAAGGGTTACCTGACCGGCTTCGTCCTGTCCGTCATCCTGACGGCGATCCCGTTCTGGCTGGTCATGACCGGCGCGATCGAGAACAAGCAGGCCGCCGCCATCGTCATCATGGTCTTCGCGGTCGTGCAGATCGTCGTGCACATGATCTACTTCCTGCACATGAACTCGTCGTCGGAAGGCGGCTGGTCAATGCTGGCGATGATGTTCACCATCATCGTGGTGGTGATCGTGCTGACCGGGTCGCTGTGGGTGATGTATCATCTCAACACGAACATGATGCCTGGGCTGCACGAAATGAGCGAGATGCCGTGAGCGCCGGCGAGGGCGCAGGGGGAACCGACGTCGGCGAAAACAGCAACGGATCGAGAGAAGCGGGGGAGCTTCGCCCCCGGCGCTCACCCGTGATCCGTTTCGTGCCCCTTGCGCTTTCGCTGCTTTGCATCGCCACCCTGATCGGCCTCGGCATCTGGCAGGTCGAGCGGCGGGCATGGAAGCTGGACCTCATCGCCCGTGTCGAACAGCGCATCCATGCTCCGGCGGTTGCGATGCCGGGGCCTTCCGAGTGGAGCGGGGTCACCGCGCAAAGCCATGAATATCTGCGGGTGCGCCTGAATGGCTCCTTTCTCAATGATCGCGAGACGTTCACGCAGGCGGTGACGGCTTTAGGCGGTGGCTTCTGGGTGATGACGCCGTTCCGGACCGACGAAGGCTCCATCGTCCTGGTCAATCGCGGTTTCGTGCCGCCTGATCGCAAGGCTGCTGCCACACGGCAGGCCGGCCTCGTCGAAGGCGCCACCACCGTCACCGGCCTGTTGCGCATCAGCGAGCCGGGTGGCGGTTTTCTGCGCGAGAACGATCCGGCCCATGATCGCTGGTATTCACGCGACGCCGCTGCCATAGCTGCCGCGCGCGGCCTTGCCGGTGCCGCCCCCTTCTTCGTGGACGCGGATGCGATCGCCGATGATGCCTGGCCGCGCGGCGGCCTGACGGTGATCAGCTTCCGCAACAGCCATCTCGTCTATGCGCTGACATGGTTCGGCCTCGCCGCCATGCTTTCGGCTGCATTGGGCTTTGTCCTGTTGCGCGGCCGGCATCACGCCGCCGATGGGAAGCGCCGATGACCTTGACGCCGCCGCCACGCTGGAAGACACACGCCTCGACCGGGTCCGCGACAAGCGGAAACGTTCTGGGGAGGACGATCATTTTCAATCCGGATGCCACCAACAGGAAGAACCTTCTTCTGTTGATCCAGCTGCGCTGGCTTGCCGTAGCGGGACAGGTGATCACGATCGCGGCGATCGAATGGGGGTTCGGCATCGACCTGCCACTGCCGGAAATGGCCGCCGTCGTGCTTTCGCTGGTCGGCCTCAACCTGGCCAGCCTGCTGTTCCTGCGCATGGCAAGACCCGTGTCGAACGGCGTCCTGTTCGCGTCGCTGCTGCTCGACATGACAGCGCTGACGGCGCAGCTCTACCTCAGCGGCGGCGCTTCCAATCCTTTTGTCTCGCTGTATCTGCTGCAGATCACGCTTGGCGCGGTGTTGCTGGCACCCTGGTCGACATGGGTGCTCGTCGCTGCAGCCTCGCTCTGCTTCGTGCTTCTGACGATGGTGTTCCTGCCGATCGAGATGTCGCATCACGGCGGCGATCTCCTCGACCTGCACATTCGCGGCATGTTCGTCTGCTTCATCCTGGCGGCGGGGCTGATCGTGCTGTTCATGACACGCATCAACCGCAACCTGCGCGAACGCGACGCCTATCTGGCGGACCTGCGCCAGCAGTCGGCCGAGGAGGACCACATCGTTCGCATGGGCCTGCTGGCTTCGGGCGCCGCGCATGAACTCGGCACCCCGCTCTCCACGATCTCCGTGCTGCTCGGCGACTGGCGCCATTCCGACATCATCGCGCGGCATCCGGAACTGCTTGGCGATGTCGACGAGATGCAGGCCCAGCTCGACCGCTGCAAGCGCATCGTCTCCGGCATATTGATGTCGTCCGGCCAGGCACGCGGCGAGGGCAGCGTCCACACCACGGCGCGCGGCTTTCTCGACGGGCTGGTCGCCGAGTGGCGCGATCACAGGTCGCCGGCGCAGCTCGACTACGACAACGAGTTCGAACCGGATGAGCCGATCGTGTCCGATGCGGCACTCAAGCAGGTCATCTTCAACGTGCTGGACAACGCGCTCGAGGCATCGCCGCAATGGGTGGGCGTCACCGCCAGGCGGCAGGGGCAGGCCCTGGTGCTGATGGTCCGCGATCACGGCAAAGGGTTCGACAAGGAGATACTCGCGGCGCTCGGAAAGCCCTATATGTCGAGCAAGGGGCGCGAGGGTGGAGGGCTCGGGTTGTTCCTGGTCGTCAACGTGATCAGGAAGCTCGGCGGAACCGTTACCGCGCGCAACACCGGGCGAGGCGCCTGCGTGACGCTGACATTGCCTCTCGATGCCCTGGCGGCAGGAGATGAAAATGGCATCTGACCGTTCGCTCGTGATCGTCGAAGACGACGCTGCTTTCGCGCGCACGTTGGCACGCTCTTTCGAGAAACGCGGCTACCATGTCGATGTCTGCGACAGCGTCCAGGCTCTCACCGACTTTCTCGAACAGGGCACGCCGGAATTCGCGGTTGTGGACCTGAAACTCGGCACCGGCTCGGGCCTCGAATGCGTCAAGGCGCTGCACGGACGCGACCCGTCGATCCGCATCGTCGTGCTCACCGGCTTCGCCAGCATCGCCACGGCCGTCGAGGCGATCAAGCTCGGCGCCAGCCACTATCTCGCCAAGCCCGCCAACACCGACGACATCGAGGCCGCCTTCGGCAGGACCGAGGGCGATGTCGACGTGCCGCTGTCGCAGCGCCCGACCTCGATCAAGAACCTCGAATGGGAACGCATCCACGAGACGCTGGTCGAGACCGACTTCAACATTTCCGAGACGGCGCGCCGGCTCGGAATGCACCGCCGCACATTGGCACGGAAGCTGGAGAAGCGGCCGCTGAAGTGAACGGCCGAGGCTTTCTCGGATGATGGCGTGCTCCTATCGACCTTGCGCGCGCCTCGGCAATCAGTACTCCACCACCCGGTTGTCGTGCGGGTCTGCCCAGCGGGTGTTGGGCACGACCGAGAACCAGCCCGGGCGGGACGGGTCGCGGTCGTAGGGGTAGCCACCGATCGACTTGTAGAGTTCGGCATACTTGCCGAGCTTGTCACGGTCGATCTCGACGCCGAGGCCGGGCTTTGTCGGCACTGCGATCGCGCCGTTCACATATTGCATCGGGCCGCCGACGATGATGTCGTCGACGAGCTGGTGGTAATGCGCGTCGGCATGGAAGACGAGGTTCGGCACCACCGCGCCGAGATGCAGCATGGTGGCCAACTGGATGCCGAGTTCGCCGGATGAGTGGACGGCGATGCCGAGCTGGAAGGTCTCGCAGACGCCGGCGGCCTTGATGCAGGGCCGGATGCCGCCCCAGAAGGTCGTGTCGAGCAGGATGACGTCGACCGCCGGATTGAGGATGTTGGCCGACAGCTGCTCGAAATTGATGACCACCGTGTTGGTGGCCAGCGCCATCGACGTGTTCTCGCGCACGCGCCGCATGCCGTTGAGACCCCAGGTCGGGTCCTCGTAGTAGTCGTTGTTCAGGTCCTCGATGCCCTTGGCGAAACGGATCGCCTCCTCGACACTGAAGGCGGCATTGGGATCATAACGTACGCTGTCGCCGCCCAGCGCCTTGGCCCAGGCGCGGTAGACCTCCAGTTCGTAGTCGGGCGGGAAGACGCCGCTTTTCAGCTTGTGGGAGGTGAAACCGCATTTCTTCTTCAGCGCCAGGGTCTGTTCGATCAGCTGGTCGGCGGTGCGCGTCTCGCCCTCGCCGGTATCCTTGTTCGGCAGGCGGAAGAACATGTAGCTGGCGAAAGGCACCATGTCGCGCATCTTGCCGCCGAGGATGTCATAGGCCGGCACACCCAGGAACTTGCCGATGATGTCGATGCAGGCGAACTCGATCGCCGCATGCATCTGCGTGCGGTTGTTGTACAGGCTGGCGGTCGGATTGCAGATCGCGAAGCGCAACTGCTCGAGCTCGAACGGATCGTGGCCGACGAGATAGGGCTTCAGCGCACGGAACGCAGCTTCCGCGCTTTCGCCGCCGCCGCCCATTTCGCCAAGGCCGATGATGCCGACGTCGGTTTCGATCTCGACAATCGTACGCACGAAGCGCCCCCAGTGCGCACCGTTGGAATGGCGCAGTGGCGCCTCGAGCGGAACCGTGACTGTTGTTGCGCGGATATCGGTGATCTTTGGCCGCTTCATGGAAGGCTCCTGGCATGCGTTTCGAATGGGGTGCCGGCCGCTGCCCCCAGCGGCCGGCGGCCGGTGGGAGACACCGGCTAGCTGATGATGCGGGTCATCTCTTCGACGCTGACGTCGTCGCGCGGCACGTCGAGTACCTTCTGGCCACGCGCCATCGCAACGATACGATCGGAGATCGGGTGGATGTGATGCAGGTTGTGGCTGATGAAGATGGAGGTGACACCCTGCGCCTTCAGTTCGACCACGTGGTCCAGCACCTTGTTGGTTTCCTTGACCGAGAGATGGTTCGTCGGCTCGTCGAGGATCAGCACCTTCGAGCGGAAATGCATGGCGCGGGCGATCGCCACGCCCTGACGCTGGCCGCCGGACAGCGCTTTCACCGGCGTGTCGGGCCCACGCAGGTGCAGGCCCACACCCTTCAGCCCCTCCATGGATTCGCGCCGCATCTTGTCGCGATCGACGACGCCGAGACCGGGACGGCCGAACTTCAGCGGCTCACGACCGATGAAGAAGTTCTGCGCGATCGTCATCTCGGGGACCATCGCCGTGTACTGGTAGATCGTCTCGATGCCGAGGCGCATCGCGACCTCCGGTCCGGTGATGGCGACCTCGCTGCCTTCGATGAAGATCTGGCCCTTATCCTGCGTATGCACGCCCGACAGGATCTTGATCAGCGTCGATTTGCCGGCGCCGTTGTCGCCGACCAGGCCGATGACCTCGCCGCGTTCGGCATGGAAGTCGACATCCTTGAGCGCATGCACCGCGCCGTACCATTTCTGCAGGCTGCTGCACCGGATGATCGGGTTGGCCGATGGCTGCGCGGTGATGACGGGTGCGATTTCGCTGGCGATGGTGCTCATCTCACGCTCCCTTCATGCTTTCGGCCTTGAGCCGGGTCTGCGTGTTGAGAACGACGGCGATGACGATCATTGCGCCGACCGCGAACATGAACCAGTTGGCGTTGACGCCGCTCAGCACGAGGATGTTCTCGATCACCGCGATCAGCAGCGTGCCGACGATCGCGCCGAGGATCGAACCGACCCCGCCGGTCAACGCGACGCCGCCGATGACCGCCGCGGCGATCGCCTGCATCTCCAGCCCGGTGCCGAGGTTCGGCACGATCACCTTGACGCGGAAACTCTGGATGATGCCGGCGAAACCCGCGAGTGTCGCGCAAAGCACGAAACAGGCCATCTTCACCCGGTCGGTCTTGATGCCCATGTCGCGTGCCGCCTGCGGCTGGCCGCCCGTCGCGTAGATCCAGTGGCCGAAATCCATGCGTCGCAGCACGAAGCCGAGCGCCAGCGCGATGGCGATCATGTAGAGCAGCGAAGCGCGCGGTGTGACGATGCCGAGGTCGAGACGTCCGACCAGCCACGATACGTCCAGTTCGCGCGGGAAGATCGGCGGGAAGCCGCCGGCCAGCACCACGGCGAGGCTGCGCGCCATGAACAGCATGCCAAGCGTGGCGATGAAGGAGGGTATCTTGAGCCGCAGCGTCATCAGGCCGTTGGCGACGCCGATGGCCGCTGCCACCAAGAGGCCGATCAGGATCGCGGCCGCCACCGGCCAGCCGGCCTGCATCAGCAGCACGGTCACCATGGGCGAAAGGCCGAAAACGGACCCGACGGACAGGTCGAATTCGCCGGCGATGATCAGGATCGTCATGCCAATGGCGACGATTGCGAGTTCGGGGATCGGTTGCAGATAGACGGTCATGTTGCCGGTCGTGAAGAACCGGGCGTTGAGGAAACTGAACAGGACGACGAGCACGAGGAAGATGGCGAGCGCAGCCATCTCAGGACGTGCCATCAGGGATCTTAGCTTGACGTTCATGAGCTGAACCTTGCTGGAGCAATTCCAGGAAAACGCGTGGCGGCTTCCGTCTGGAGTTGCATGAAAAACAAAGAATTGGATCGGTTCCGCGTTCCCGTGAAAACGGAAGGGTTCCGTGCCTCCCGCCTCAGCGGGAGGCTGTGTCGACGAGGGAAGGCAGGCCGATCAGCGCACCCCCATCTGGACGTATTTTTCGACCGCTTCGACATCCTTCGGTTCGATCAGCGCCTTGCCGGTGTTCACGTCAAAGGCCGACAGGCCGAACTTCTTGATCATCGCCAGCTGCAGGATTGGCAGATAGCCCTGGTAATAAGGCTGCTGGTCGATCGTCAGGTCGACATAGCCCTTCTTCATCTCATCGAGCACTACCGGCACGAGGTCGAAGGTCGCCATGTGGAGCTGGCCGGGCTTGATGCCGAGGTCGCGCAGGCATTCGCCGGCACCGGCACCCCAGAAGCCTGCATCGACATAGGCGTTGGTTTCCGGCTTGCCCTGCACATACTGGCAGATGCGCTGCGCGGTCACCGAAATGTCGTTCGACGAGTCGATCACCTCATAGGTGATCTGGCGGTTCGGATTGGCAGCCTTTGCCTCGTCCAGGAATTTCTTCGCGCCGCCGATACGGTCTTCCGCCCAGCTTTCTCCCGGACGGGACAAACCGAGAAGGGCATGCACCGGCTGATCCTCGGGGATCTTCTTGTACAGGCCCTGCATCAGCAGGTAACCGGCCTGGAAAAGGTCCTGGCCGACAAAGGCGAGGCGGGCGTTGCCGTCGCCACGCTTGGTGTCGTCGACATTGGCGCTGATGACCGGGATGCCCTTGTCGATCGCCTTCTTCACGGCCTCGTCATAGAGGTCGTCATTGACGATGACGGTGACGATGCCGTCGACACCCTGTTCGATCACCGTCTCCAGGTTCTGCAGATGCTTCTGCAGGTCGCCGTTGGGCGTGGTGAACAGCAGCTGACAGTCGGCGTCGAACTGGGCGCAGGCGTCGTCCATGCCTTTCTTGATCGATTGCCAGAAGCTGTTGTCGATGCCGGTCTGCGTCAGGTAGACGAATTTCGGCTTGGCCTGTGCCGGCGCGGCAAACGCAATGCCCAAGGCCAGGGCCACCAACGATTTCCTCAGCATTTCTTCTCCTCCGGTTCTGATTGGCGTGCCCTGTTTCAAGGCCGGGTATCCGCGGAGCGCGCGGCGCGGGTCCGGTGCCTGGGTGTTTCCGCCTTTCGCGGAAACGCTCCAACTCTTTGTTTTCGCAATTCCGGACGGAAAACCGCTACGCACTTTTCCTGGAATTGCTCCTGGTGCTACTTCACCTCCCCAAGAACGCGCAGGATCTCCCAGCACGCGCCGAAGGGGTGGTAGTCGGTCTTGCCGGGAGGGCTCTTGATCTCGCTCCGCTTCACGCCGTCGGGGGAAAGGATGCGGAACCAGCAGCCGTACTCGTGGTCGATCAGGTGCCGCCAGCTGTAACCCCAGAGCCGGTCATAGTCCTGCCAGTAGCGCTCCCGTCCGGTGCGCATCGCCAGGCCTGCGGCTGCAGCCACCGTCTCGCAATGTGTCCAGTGATACTTGTCGAGATCGTACAGCCTGCCGTCAGGCCCATAGCTGTAGTGCATGCCGCCGAATTCGAGATCGGCGCTCCTGGCCAACGCCGTTTCATAGAGCGTGACGGCTGTGGGCAGAAGCCAGTCGCGCGGCCGGTATCGTTCGAGGATCAGCAGCAGCTTGGTCCATTCCGTCATATGGCCGGGCAGGTAGCCATAGGGACGGAACAGGTGTTTGGGATCGTCCCTGTTGTAATCCCAATCGACGGACCAGTCCTCGTGATAGTGCTCCCACACAACGCCCTGTGCCTGGCCGGCGAGTTCCACGCAGATGCGCCTTGCCAGTGTCTCTGCCCGGTCAAGATAGCGCGTCTCGCCGGTCGTCTCGTAGGCGGCAAGCATCGCCTCGGTCATGTGCATGTTGGCGTTCTGGCCGCGGTAAGGCGATACGGTGGACCAGTCGCGGCTGATCTCGTCCCTGTAGAGCTGGCGCGCTGGCTCCCAGAAGCGCTGTTCCAGCAGGTCCCAGGTCTCGGCGACCTTTTCCTTCGCGCCGGCGATCCCGGCCCTGGCGGCCGAGGCATAGGCCAGCAGCACGAAGGCGTGGCCGTAGCAATGCTTGGTTGTGTCTGCGGGCTCACGCCCGTTCATCACCCAGAAATAGCCGCCATGGTCCGGGTCGCGATGCACCTCGGCGAGATACCGCACGCCATGCGCGGCGGTATCGATGTAGTCGCGCCGGCCGAGCACATCCGCCGCTATGGAGAAGTTGAAGATGAACCGCGTGGTGGAGACGATGTGCTGGGTCTTGGCATCGGTGATGAGCCCGTCGTCGCGATATTCGTTGAAATAGCCGCCATCGAGGGTGTTCAGGCAGATCGGATGGTAGAAATCCATGATCTCGCGCATATGCGCGATGAGGAAATCCTTCGAGCGGAAGTCGGGCGCCGGCTTCATCCCTGTCATCCTATTCGGGCAGCACGATGCCGAGTTTCGACAGGGCGCCGCCGTCGATCTTCATGTCGGCACCGGTGATGAAGCGCGCCTTGTCGCTGGCGAGGAACGCCACCAGGTCGGCCACTTCCGACGCCTTGCCGACGCGGCCGATCGGGTGCCCCTTGCCCCAGGCCTCCAGCGTCCTTTCGGCGGTGCTGTCGCCTTTCCACAGATCCGCTGCCCAGCGCAGCATCGGCGTGTCGATCGAAGCCGGGCAGACTGCGTTGACCGTGATGTTGTCCGGGGCATGATCGAGCGCCATCGCGCGCACCAGGGCGTTGATGGCGCCCTTGCTGGCGGTATAGGCGGCCACGCCAGCCTGCGAGGCGTAGGACTGCACCGATGATATCGCCACGATGGCACCGCCGCCGCGCTTCCTCATCTCCGGGATGGCGAATTTCGCAGCGAGGAAGATGCCTTTCAGGTTGATGTCGAGAACATCGTCCCAGACGTCTTCCGCGGTATCCACCACCGTCCCGTAGCGCTGGATGCCGGCGCAGCAGACCAGAATATCGACGCCGCCGTGCTTCTCGACAGCGAGGCCCATTGCCGCCCGCATGTCATCGGCCTTGCGCACATCGCCGACAAAACCCGCCGCATTCGTCCCGATCTCGGCGACAGCCGTGTCGACCGAGGCCTTGTCGTTGGCGATGACCAGCACCTTGCCGCCGGCGCTGGCAAAACGCTCCGCGCAGGCGCGGCCCATGCCCAGGCTGCCGCCGGTGACGACGATGCTCCTGCCGCTGAATTCGGCCATCATCTCTGCTCCTTTTCGACGGATAGGGGTCCCGGACCGAATTTTGGTTCCGGACGGCCTCGGACACCTGGATTGAGCGCGAACACGCCGCCCTCGAGCGGATGCGCCGCAAGATGATCCGGGGTCATGGTGAAACGGGCCGAGGTGACGTAGAGCGTCGACAGATCGTCTCCACCAAAGGTGCAGCTTGTCGGCCATGTGGCGGGCAGGTCTACCATGCGCAGCAGGCGACCGTCGGTGTCGAAGTTGGCAACGGCGGCACCGCCGACGACGCGGCAGTTCCACAACGTGCCTGCCGCATCCATGCACGACCCGTCAGGCAGGCCCGGCGCGAACCCCGACACGATCGTGCGCCGGTTGCCGATTGTCCGGCCATCGACGTCATGGTCGAACCGGTAGATCTCGTTGGCGACGGTATCGGCGAAGAGGAAGCCGCCGTCGTCGGTCCAGGCCATCGTGTTCGAGATGCCGTATTCGTTGGGTGTCAGCTGTTTCACGGTCCCGTCGGGGTCGATGCGGTAGACCGCGCCCGAAGCCCGATCCATCTCCCTGGGCGAGCCATCCGGGTTCAGGTTGTTCTGCATGGTAGCCACCCAGAACGAGCCGTCCGGCGCCACCTTGCCCTCGTTGAGGCGGTTGTCCGGCAGGTCGGGCTCGGGGACAGCGAAAGTCTCGAAACCGCCATCCGGCGCCCACAGGCAGACGTCGCGCTGCATGCCGACGATGAAGCCGCCGTCGCCGCGCATGCCGATCGACGTGACGATGGTCGGTGTCGGCCAGAGGTTGTGGCGACCGTTTGCTGGTTCCAGCCGATGGATACGGCTGCCGCCGATGTCGACCCAGTAGAGCGCCTTCTCCGCGGGAGACCAGATGATGCTTTCGCCGACAATATCGCCCGCGTCGAAGACCAGCTCAGCCATGCAGGCCGCCTTGGCTGCTCGTCCCGCATCTCGCCCGATCACTCGACATCACAGGCTTCCTCCCCTGTTTGTATCCTTGTATGCAAGAATATGATCGAGTGTCAAGCGAGCGATATCTGGGGCTTCGTCGCCCGAGGCAACCCGATATGCTTGACAGTTCGCGAACTTGCATACAAGAAAACACAGGGAATGGAGATTGGCGGATTGGCGCAAGAGTCCAAGATTTCGGCGGCAGAGCACTGCTATCGCACGCTGTCGCACAAGATTGTCTCGCTTGAACTCAAGCCGAACGAGCCGGTTGGCGAGCAGGCGCTGGCGAAGATGCTTGGGGTAAGCCGTACGCCGGTCCGCGAGGCGCTTTCGAGACTGAGCGCCGAGCGTCTGGTCGATTTGCGGGCGCGGGCAGGTGTCATCATCGCGCCGATCCGCCTCGATGCTGTGCGCACCGCGCAGTTTGTTCGCGAAAAACTGGAGATGGCCATCGTGGCGGAGGCGGCCACCCAGTCGAACAGGCGCATCCTGCTCGGGATCAGGCAGGCGATCGAGGAACAGGAACTGGCGATCTACGAGAACAGCCCCGAGCTTTTCTTCGAGGCCGACGAACGCATGCATGGCCTGTTCTGCGCGCTGGCGGGACGGGAGAGCGTCTGGAGTTTCATTTCCGATGCAAAGAAGCACATGGACCGGCTGCGCAAGCTGTCGATCCAGAGCGGCCATATGGATGTGCTGGTCGACGACCACCGCCGCCTGACAGAGAAGGTGGCGGCGGCGGACGCGGACGGCGCGGCGGGGATCATGCAGATTCATCTGCGCAGGGTGCTGGACGACCTGCCGGAGATTCGCCGGAGTTTTCCGCATTTCTTCGAAGCGGACGCTTCATAGCCCGAGTGTCCGTACAGTTGCATCCTGCGGAGCGGGTGAAAACATGGCATTCTGGAATGCGGCAGCCTCAGGATGCGGAGCGATCTGCCGGATCGACGTTGCAGGAAGGGGTGATCCGCATGGACGACCAGAAGAAGGAGTTCGAGAGCGAGATTGCCGGCTACCGACAGCCGATGGTCACGTCCGTCGGCATCGTCCTCGGCTTCCTGCTGGCGTTCCTGGCCAACTGGGCCTCGCAGGCCGATGGCTCGTCGCCCGCTCTTTACAGTGCTTCTGACTTCATCATCGCGCTGGCGCTGTTCGGCAGTGCCGTTCTCTTCACCATCGTCCTGTTCCGGATGCTCAACAACCGCATCCACGCGGATGCGGCGACCCGCTATCAGACCACGTTCCGCATCTATATCTGCGGCTTCCTGCTGGCTTTTTCGGGTCTGGCGGTGGCCCTGGTCGTTTGATGGCCCCTGAACGTCTGTCGCATCGCTGAGCGGGAGGCAGACATCACGCCCCGGGGCGGTGATGTCTGTTGCCGGGGCAATCAAACGCACCTCGGATTGAGGCATTCCGACCAAGCTTCGACATGACGCCGGCATGCACAGGCGGGGACCGCCATTGTTCGCGGCGGCCATGCTGCGCCTGTCGGATCGCAGGCGCTTCCTGAACGAGCATCCTCGGTCGCCGACACCGATTTTCCACCGCTGGTCCGGTCTTTGCGGCGCCCGATACGATTGCGCCCGACGCCTCTTTCCTGTCGTGGACAGGCGGCCTGGCAGCGTTTTTATCCACTTGTCAAAATTTTCCTTGACGACTGAATATTTTTACTTGACGCTTGACAAGTCGGCTTCGGCCGGAGGGAGAGGGAGAGAGCATGACCAGACCGCGCCACTGGATGAGCCCGATCGCGCTTGCTGCATCGGTCTTGTTTGCCGTACCCGCGAATGCAATTGACATCATGCCCGGCGACTACACGGTGCTGCCTGCCGGGACCAATGCGCTTTTGCTTTACGGGCAGTATTCGCAGAGTTCGAAACTGAAGGTAGACGGGGTCGGCGAAGTGCCGGATTCCAAACTCGGCCTCGGAATCGGGATCGCACGCTATCTGCACTACACCAGCGTTGGCGGGGTACCGGTCGGACTGCAGGCCTTCCTGCCGTTTGGCGGTTTCACCGAGGCACGGATCGGAGGGGCCGAACCGCTGACGAAGAGCGGCATTGGCGACTTGACGTTCGGTATCACCGCATGGCCGCTGAGCAGCGCCGACCCGACCGGCACCACGCTTGGCGTCACGGCCTATGTCTCCCTCCCCACCGGCGCTTTCCGCGACGAACCGGGGGCAATCAACATCGGCTCCGGCACCTGGACCTTCACGCCGCAGATCGGCCTGATCCAGGGCCTCGGCAATGGCTTCTTCTTCGACGGCGCTCTCGACGTCGCCGTGCGATCCGACCATACCGAGAACGGGATCGAGTTCTCGCGTGACGCCTCCGTCCAGGTTCAGGCGTATCTTCGCTATCAGTTCTCGGCGACGACCAATGTTTCGTTCGGCTATTCGGGCACCTTCGGCGGCAAGGATTTCGTCAACGACACTTATGCCGGCACGAAGACCCGTTCCGACCAGTTGCGGCTGTTCGGCAGCACATTCCTGACGCCGACCTTGCAGGTGCAGGGGATGATCGGCACCGACCTCAACACTCAGGGCGGCTTCCGCAACGATTTCATCGGCACCGTTCGGCTGATGAAGCTTTTCTAGAGTTTCTCCAAGCCGGTTCTGTTTGGGGACGCGGCAGGCGATCTGGTGGAACAGGCACTCCGTGAGCCCATGTTCCACCCGACGGATCGCAGGCTTCGCAATGAATCTTGACACTTGTCAAAAGAAAACTTGACAGTCGTAAAGCATCGTTTCCATACTGGTTTGTATCGATCAGCGATCTACGGGAGGAGAGTCGGATGGTTTCGAAAAAGCGAGGTATGCATTTCAACGGCGACTGCAGCCCATCCAGGCCGAGCGGGTGCTGACATGGGAGATCTCAAGGGGAGGAAGGCTCTCGTTACCGGTGGCGCTCAGTCGATCGGCGCAGCCATTGCTGCCGCTTTGGTTGCGGCCGGCGCCGATGTCGTGATCGGCGATATTCAGGATGATGTTGGCCGGGCGACCGCCAAGGACCTCGCGGCCAAGGGAGCCAGGACCGGCTTTGTCCATCTTGACGTCACCAAGGACAAGGACTGGGAAGCCGCCGTTCCGCAAATCATCGAGCAGATCGGTGGCCTCGACATCGTCGTCAACAATGCGGGCATCGAAGTCACGGCGCTCGTGGCCGATATCGATGCCGACAGCATGTTGCGGATGTTCAACATCAATTGCGTTGGCACGGCACTGGGCATGAAGCATGCCTTTCGTGCCATGCGGCCGGGCGGCCCCGCAGGCAACGGCGGCTCGGTCGTAAACATTGCTTCGGTCGCCGCGACGATCGCATTTCCGGCCATCGCCGCCTATTCGGGCAGCAAATCCGCGGTCGATCGCATGACCCGCGTCGCGGCGGTCGAGGCCGGCAAGCTTGGCTATGGCGTGCGTGTCAATTGCGTCTATCCGGGACTGATCGCCAATTCGATGGGCGTCGCCCTGGCCAATGACATCGTCGCGCTCGGCCTTGCGCCGGACGTCCCGACAGCGGTCGGCGGCGTTGTCGAGCAGACGCCGCTCGGGCGGTTGGCCGAGCAGCCGGAAGTCGCCGACGCCGTGGTTTTCCTCTGCTCCGATGCCGCACGCTTCATCACCGGCATCGGGCTTCCGGTCGACGGCGGCATGGGAACCTAGGGCTCGCGCCCATTTGAACCCGCGATAATTCACCTAACTTTCAGGGTAGTTCCATGAGCGACAAGAAGCCTGTCATCGTATACGGCGCGTCTGGTTACACGGGCCGCCTCATCTGCGAATACCTGCGCGAACTGAACGTGCCTTTCACGGCGGTCGGCCGCAACGAAAAGCTCGTCAAGGACGTCATGGACAAACTGCCCGGCACCGAAACCGCGCGGTTCGACGTCACCACCGTCAAGCACGACAAGGCCTCCCTGGTGAAGCTGTTCAAGGGCGCTTCGGTGGTCTGCAACACCGTCGGCCCGTTCATCTCCTATGGCGGTGACGTGGTCGAGGCCTGTCTGGAAGCCGGCTGTCATTATCTCGATACCACCGGAGAGCAGGACTGGGTCCTGGAGTGCAAGGAAAAGTGGGGCGCCGATTTCGCCAGGAAAGGCCTGCTGCTCTCTCCTGGCGTCGCGCACATGTACACTACCGGCGAGATCGCGGCACAGATCGCGCTGGAAACCCCGGGCCTCGACACGCTCGACATATTGACGCTGTGGGGCGGGTTCCCGACCACGGCATCGACGCAGACCATTTTCACCATCCTGAAGGCGAAGTGGTACTATCTCGAGCAGAATGAATACAAGGAATGGCCGACCAGCACCAAGTTTGACGTCGTCGTTCCCGGCCAGCACGAGATGGGTCTTGCCCTGCCGTGGGGCGGCACCAGCCATCCGATCTGGTTCAAGGACGATCCGCGCGTCGCCAATGTGAAGGTGGCAGCCGGCGTGTTTGCGCGCCCGGTCATGGAAGGCGTCATCGCCACGGTGAAGATGTACGAAGACAACATCAAGCCGTTGCCGATGGACAGGCAGATCGAGGAATTGCAGAAGATCGCCTCGTCGATCCAGTCGAACATGCCGCCGCGCGAAAATCCGCGCATCAACCGCTCGATCGACTCGGTCCACGCCTCCGGTCCGCTGACCCGCGTGCATGTCGTCATCCATGGCAACAGCAACTACAAGCAGACCGGTCTTCTGCAGGCCTACGCTGCCTATTCACTGATCCAGCAGCCGCCAAGGCGTGCAGGCTTCGCTTCGGCCGGCCAGGCTTTCGGCCACCGCGAGCTGCTCGGCGTGCTGCAGAGTTTCGGCTTCGTCGGCGAGCCGATCGTCACGGTCAATCGGTAGCTCGATGCGCGGCTTGCCGCGCGAGAGACCATGACCCCTGGCTGACGGCGATCGACGGATGCGTCGTCAGCCCTTTTGTAACCGGAAAAGAGCCGGCCGATTGGAGGAGCGCTCGGCTGTTCGCCGTGCGCCAGGGAGATGCCGCGTCCATGCAGGTCGTCGTTGCGGGGGTTGGAGCAATCCCCTTCAGGAAGCCGGATGCCGGCGACAGCTATGTGCGCATGGGCGCAGAGGCAATTGCCCTGTGCCTGCGGGATGCAGGCTTGCCTTACGATGTCATCCAGCAGGTCTATGCCGGTTATGTCTACGGCGACAGCTGCGCGGGACAACGCGTCGTCTACCAGGCGGGCATGACCGCAATCCCCATCTTCAACGTCAACAACAATTGCGCGACAGGCTCCTCGGCTCTCTTCCTGGCGCGGCAGGCGGTGGCGAGCGGCGCGGTCGAGTGCGCATTGGCGGTCGGTTTCGAGCAGATGCGCCCAGGCGCCATCGGCAATGTCTTCACCGACCGCGAAAGCCCGTTCGACCTGTTCGATCAGGAAGCCGACAGGCTGGCGGGCCATGCGGAGCTTCCGATCGCCATCCGCTATTTCGGTGGCGCCGGCCTGGCGCATATGCGGCAGTACGGGACCAGGCTGGAAACCTTTGCCAGCATCAGGGCCAAGGCCAGCCGTCACGCCGAACACAATCCGATGGCGATTTTCCGCAAGCCGCTGAGCGTGGAAGACGTCATGGCTTCACCCATGTTGTGGGACGGTGTGATGACCCGTCTCATGGCCTGCCCGCCGACATGTGGTGCCGCGGCGAGCCTGCTGTGCTCGCCCGCATTCGCCCGCAGGCACGGGCTCGACATGCGTGTGGTGATCTCGGCTCAGGTCATGACGACCGATCCGGCAATCGATCCGGCAACGCGCGATATGCGCGACGTGGTCGGAGCGGGAATGGCGCGGATGGCGGCGAGGCAGGTCTATGACAAGACGGGCATCGACCCTCGCGACATCGATGTCATCGAACTGCACGACTGCTTTGCCCACAACGAGCTGATTACCTACGAGGCGCTCGGCCTGTGCGGTCCCGGAGAGGCCGAAAGGCTCGTCAGCGACAACGACAACACCTATGGCGGCGCCGTCGTCGTCAACCCGTCCGGAGGCCTCCTGTCCAAGGGACACCCCCTTGGCGCCACCGGACTGGCACAATGCGCCGAGCTGACCGCGCAACTGCGCGGCGTCGTGGGCGCGCGCCAGGTGGAGGGCGCGCGTCTGGCCCTGCAGCACAATCTGGGTTTGGGCGGTGCCTGTGTGGTCACGCTGTTCGAGAAGGTGAGCTGAAACGGAAAAGCACGGCGGGACAACCGCGAAGGGAGGAGAAATGGGACGCGTTCAGGACAAGGTGGCGATCGTGACCGGCGGAGCCAAGGGGCTTGGCCTGGCATCGGCGGAGGCGCTGGTGCGCGAAGGCGCCAGGGTGATGATCGCCGACGTCGATGCGGCCAGCGGAGAGGCCGCCGCCAGGACGCTGGGCGACAAGGCAGCCTTTCACAGGCTGGACGTGACGGATGCCAAGGCCTGGGATGCCGCGCTGAATGCTACGGAAAAGGCGTTCGGACCGCTCGACGTGCTTGTCTCCAGCGCCGGTGTCGGCTCGATCGCAAGCGTCGAGGATATCTCGGACGCCGAGTGGAACCGCACAATCAACATCAACCTCAACGGCATCTACCTGGGCACCAAGGCTGCAATCGCCCGGATGAAGGGCAGGGGAGGATCGATCGTCCACATCGCTTCGGTCGAGGGCATGGTCGGCGATCCTGGTTTGCCGGCGTACAATGCGAGCAAGGGCGCGGTCCGCATGTTCACCCGCTCGGCCGCGATCCACTGCGCGCGCAGCGGCTACGGCATCCGCGTCAATACGGTAAGCCCCGGTTTCGCCGGCACGCAGATGGTGGCCGATGCGCTCGCCGCGCTCGACCCCGGGGACGCGGAAGCCTTTGCCGGGCGCTCGCTGGCACGCATTCCGATGGGTCGTTTCGCCGAACCGGCCGAGATAGCCAATTGCGTCCTTTTCCTTGCCTCGAGCGAAGCCAGCTACATCACGGGCAGTGACCTCGTGGTGGATGGCGGAATGATTGCCTGAGGTCGCCATGAGTGCGGTGCCAGCAACATCAGAATTCGTGGGAGGTGAAAATGGTCAGTGAAGGCGAATTGCTGTGGGCGCCGAAGCGGGCGTTCGTCGAACGCTCCAACCTGCATGCGTACATGCAGTGGCTGAAGACGGAGCGCGGTCTCGACTTCCCGGAATACGAACCGCTGCGGCAATGGTCGGTCACCGAGATCGAGGCGTTCTGGGCCAGCATCTGGGACTATTTCGACGTGCAATCGGGCACGCCCTACGCGCAGGTGCTGGACAGTCGGCGGATGCCGGGCGCGAAGTGGTTCGAGGGATCGACGGTCAATTATGCCGAACATCTCCTGCGCTACGAGACGAAGGCGCGGCCGGACGACGTTGCCTTCCATCATCTCTCGGAGATACGGCCTCTCGGGCGGATGGGATGGGCCGAGCTCGGCAACGATGTGCGCAAGCTGGCGACGCAATTGCGCAAGCTGGGCATAAATCCGGGCGATCGCGTGGTTTCCTACATGCCGAACCTGCCCGAAACGGCGGTGGCGATGATCGCGGTCATCGCCATCGGCGCGATCTGGTCGAGCGCAGCACCGGAATTCGGCGTCAAGACCGTGATCGAGCGTTTCGCGCAGATCGAGCCGAAACTGATCTTCGCCGCGGACGGCTACCGTTTTGGCGGCAAGGATTTCGACCGGCGCGGCGACGTCAAGTCGATCACCGATGCGCTGCCGACACTTGAGCACGTGATCTGGCTGCCCTACCTCGACCGGAATGCCAGGCTGGAGGGCGTCGCCAATGTCACCCAGTGGCACAGCCTGATGGATGCTCAGGCGCCGTCGCGCGCGGACTTCAAGTTCGAGCGCGTGGCGCACGACCATCCGATCTGGATCCTGTTCTCGTCGGGGACCACGGGCCTGCCGAAAGCGATCGTGCACAGCCATGTCGGTGTTCTCGTCGAGCATCTGAAGCTCATGCACTTCCAGCTCGATCTCAAGCCCGGATCGAACATGTTCTTCTATTCGACAACCGGCTGGATGATGTTCAACCTTCTGGTGGCCGCGCTCCTGACCGGCTCGGCCGCCACGCTTTATGACGGCAATCCCGCGCACCCCGAAACGGACTTCCTGTGGAAGCTCGCCGCCGATACCGGGGCGACGATGTTCGGGGCCAGCCCGACCTTCGTGCAGATCATGGAAAAGGCCGGGCTGGAACCGGGCAGGAAATTCGACCTGTCGGCGCTGGAATGCGTGATGGCGGCGGGCGCCCCTTCGACGCCGGAAACCTTCGCCTGGTTCTACAAGGGCGTGAAGAAGGACCTCTGGGTTACGTCGCAGTCCGGTGGCACCGAGATCTGCTCGGGCTTTGTCGGGGCGGCGCCGAGCCTGCCGGTCCATGCCGGCGAGATCCAGACCCGTATGCTGGGCATGGACGTGCGTTCCTGGGGCGATGACGGCAGGGAGCTGGTGGATGAGGTGGGCGAACTGGTCGTCACCAATCCGTTTCCATCGATGCCGGTGAAGTTCTGGAACGATCCGGACGGCAAGCGCTATCACGAATCCTACTTCGACGTGTTCGCCGGCGTCTGGCGTCACGGCGACTTCCTCAAGATCAACCGGCGCGGCGGCTGCTACATCTATGGCCGGTCGGATTCGACACTGAACCGCTACGGCGTCCGCATCGGCACCGCAGAGATCTATCGTTCCGTCGAACAGCAGCCGGAAGTGGCCGACAGCCTGATCGTGTGCTGCGAACTGCCGGGCGGCAATTTTTTCATGCCGCTCTTCGTCAGGTTGAAGCCGGGCTTCGAGATGTCCGACGAGATCCGCGCCGGCATCAACAGGCGTCTCAGGCAGGACTACAGCCCTCGGCACGTACCGGACAGGATCTACGCGATCGACGCCGTACCCTACACGCTGACCGGCAAGAAGATGGAAGTGCCGATCCGCAAGATCCTGATGGGCTGGGAACCCGGGAAAGCGGCGAGCCGTGATGCGATGGCGAACCCGGATTCGCTTGCCTATTTCATAGAATTCGCAAGGTCGTCCACCGACTATCAGTGGCGCGCGGAGGCATCCGCATGAACGCCGGAAAGCGGGCACAGACCGCGCCGGCCAATGAGGGCGGGCCGGCCAGCGAGCAGGTCAGGCGGACGATCGACAGCGCCCTCGGCCAGAATGTGACGGGCGATTTCCTGCCGTCCGATTTGTACGGGACCGCGGTCGATCTGCTGTTCCGGGCGGCGCGCCAGCCGATGGCACTCGGCAGGGCGACGCTCGGTTTCTGGACCGATATCGCCAGGATCGCCACCGGCACGGCGGAGAAACGGCAGCCTGAGCAGGGCGATCGCCGGTTCGGTGACAAGGCCTATACCGAGAACCTGTTCTATGCGGGACTGCTCCAGGGCTACCTCGCCTGGCGATCCGCGCTGAGGGGGTTCGCGGACGTCGCGCTGAACGAGAAGGAACGTTTCCTGCTCGATCAGCTCGTCGAGGCCGGTGCTCCGACCAACAGCCTGCTTGGCAATCCGGCAGCGATGCGAGCCGCCATCGAAACCGGCGGCGCCAGCCTGGTGCGTGGGGCAAGGAACCTGGCCGGGGACATCGCAAAGCTGCGCCCGATTCCATCGCAGGTCGATGACAGCGCGTTCAGGGTCGGCGAAAACCTGGCTGTGTCGCCGGGCTCGGTCGTGCTGCGCACCGAGATGTTCGAACTGATCCAGTATCGGGCGCAGACCGAAAAGGTGCACGAGCGCCCGATTGTGATCGTGCCTTCCATCGTCAACAAGTTCTACATTTTCGATATCGCGCCGGGCCGCTCGATCATCGAGCACTACATCAGGAACGGCCACACTGTTTTCATGCTGGCCTGGCGTAATCCGCAGAAGCGGCACGATCGCTGGGGCATGGGCGAATACCAGGACTCGATCGATACCGCCATCGGCACGGCCTCCGCGATCACCGGTTCGAACGATGTCAATCTGTGGGCGGTGTGCGGCGCCGGCCCCGTCGCCGTCTCGCTGGCCGGCTATTATGCCGCCAGGAAGACCCGCAAGATCAACAGCCTGCTGCTGGTTGTCTCGCCGCTCGACACCAAGGCGATGGCGCAGGCGCCCTCACTCAGCGCCTTTGCCGAGCCGCGCAACGGGATGGCCCGCCAGATGGTGCGCAAGGTGAGCCGTAACAAGCGCATCAGCGCCAATGAATTCACGCTGCTGTTTGCCATGCTGCGGCCCAACGACCTGATCTGGAACTACTGGGTGTCCAACTATCTGATGGGCATCACGCCCGCCGCTTTCGACGTGCTTTACTGGAACGGCGACGGGACCGGCATGACCGCGCAGTTCAACCATGATTTTTCAGCGTTCGTGGAGGCGAATCCGTTCCTTGCCGACGGTGCCATGGATGTGCGCGGTACCGCGATCGCGCCGGTGTCGCAGCTCGGTATCGACAGCTATGTCCTGGGCGCCGCCAACGATCATCTCTGCGTCTGGCAGAGTGTGTACCGCAGCGCCCGGCTTCTGGGTGAGCGCAGCCAGTTCGTGCTCGGCAACAGCGGCCACATCCAGACCATCGTCTCGCCCCCCGGCAATCCGAAGGCCAGCTTCTTCACCAATGAGAACAAACCGGAGTCGGCGGAAGAGTGGCTGACGACGGCGGAAAGACACGCGGGCAGCTGGTGGGATCATGGCGTTGCCTGGACCTCCGCCCGCGCCGGCAGGATGGTTGGCGCGCCACGAGCGGAAGGCAACGCCGAATTCCCCCCACTATGTGCCGCACCCGGGACCTATGTTCATGAGCGTGGATGAGACCTTGCGGCGCAAGAACGAGACAGTCTCCGAACACCGGGCTCGCGACCCCGACAGGCGCGAGATGTCCTCGCGCCAGCTCAGGGTTTTCGGCAAGAATATCCGCGTCGCCGTCTGGCCGTGTCACGGCAAGGCCAGGACCCCGCTGCTGCTGCTGAATGGCATTGGCGCCAGCCTGGAGATGCTGATGCCCTTTGCCGATGCGCTCGAGGACCGCGAGATCATCGCCTTCGACGTGCCGGGTTCGGGAAAATCCGAAGCCACCATCCTGCCCTACCGCCTGTGGATGCTGTCCATGCTGGCATCGGCTGTGCTGGACAGGCTGGGCTACGGCCGGGTGGACGTGCTGGGCGTATCCTGGGGCGGTGCTCTTGCGCAGCAGTTCGCGCTGCAGAATCCGCGCCGCTGCCGCAAGCTGGTTCTCGCAGCAACCTCGCAAGGCATGCTGATGGTGCCGCCAAGGTTCTCGGTGCTGTCAAAATTCATGACGCCGAGGCGGTTCAATGACGCCAGCTACCGCAAGCAGATCGCCGGTGAGATTTATGGAGGCAAGGCGCGCACCGAGCGCCTGCTTGTCGAGGAGTTTCGCACGACGAGCCGTCGTGGCTATCTCTACCAGCAACTGGCGCTGCTCGGCTGGACCAGCATGCCCTGGCTTCCACTGCTCGCGCAGCCGACGCTGGTATTGGCCGGTGACGACGACCCGGTCGTTCCGCTCGCCAATGCACGCGTGCTCTCGATGCTGATCCGCGACAGCCGTCTGCGTGTCCTCAACGACGGTCATCTGTTTCTGATCTCGAGCGCGGACGAGGCCGCCAAAGCGGTTACCGAATTCCTGGATGCCAATGGGAGGGACAACAATGGGAAAGCTTGACGGCAAGGTGGCGCTGATAACAGGTTCCGGCCGCGGCATCGGCCGCGAGATCGCATTGAAACTCGCGGGTGAGGGCGCCAGCATCGTCATCAATGATCTCGATGCTTCCCTGGCGGAGGAAGCAGTCGAGGCGGTGAAGCTGTCGGGTTCCGGAGCGGTCGCCTGTGTCGGCTCGGTGACGAATCCCGATTTCGGCGATCGCCTGGTGAAGACGGCCCTCGACGCGTTCGGTGGCATCGACATCATCGTCAACAATGCCGGCTACACATGGGACAACACCGTCGGCAAGATGACCGACGAACAATGGTACGCGATGGTCGACGTTCACATGACGGCGCCGTTTCGTGTGTTGCGGGCGGCGTCGGACTTCATCCGGCTGGCGGCCAGGAGGGAGGCCGAGGAGGGCCGCGAGGTCTTCCGCAAGGTGGTGAACATCTCCTCGCTTGCCGGCGTCGGCGGCAATGCCGGCCAACTGGGCTATGGCGCGGCCAAGGCCGGCGTCAACGGCATGACCAAGGTCATGGCGAAGGAGTGGGGGCGCTACAAGGTCGACGTGAATTCCGTCGCCTTCGGCCTGATCAGGACTCGCCTCACCGAAGTCGCGGGCGGTGCCGGCGCGATCAAGATCGAAGGCAAGGACATCAAGGTGGGAGTCAATCCCGACGTGATGAAGGCCATGGAGGCCGGCATCCCGCTTGGCCGCGCCGGCACGCCGGAAGAAGCCGCGGGAGCGGTCTATCTGTTCTGCATTCCGGAATCGAATTACGTCAGCGGCCAGGTACTCGTCTGCAGTGGTGGCTACATGTTCTGATTTGGGAAACGCCAGAATGTCACGGTCGCAAAGCGGCCGCGCACGTTGAACTTACTTAAGCAATAAACCATATTGCCGCGAGAGAGTTGGAAATGAAGGCATTTGATGCAAACTGCCCCGCGACAGCGTACCGAGCGGCGACCTCCGGTGGATAAGTACCTGGAACGTCGGGCCGAATTGGTCGAAGCGGCCCTTCAGACATTGGCGGAGATGGGTTATGCGCGCACGAGCCTGCGCGAAATCGCGCAGAAGTCGCGCTTCTCCCACGGTGCCATCCACTACTATTTCAGCGACAAGGTCGACCTGATTGCCTATTGCGTGCGCGAGTACAAGGCAAAATGCGTCAAGCGTTACGACCAGATCGTGCTTGACGCGACCTCCTACCAGGAACTTGAAAGCCGGTTCGCCGAGGGGCTTGTCCAGACCCTGCGCGAAGAGGCCCTGCTTCACCGCCTGTGGTATGACCTGCGGGCGCAGGCGCTCTATGAAGACGCGTTTCGCGCGGACGTGCACGAGATCGACAAAAGTCTGGAGCAGATGGTCTGGCGCGTGATTTCGCGGGCATTTGCCCTGAGCGGCAAAGAGCCCGGCATATCGCCGCCGGTCGCCTACGCGGCCCTCGACGGTCTGTTCCAGTCGGCCTTGCTGAACTTCCTCAACGAGGATCCGGACGCGTTGCCCAATCTGAAAGACAGGGTGTGCGAATTCCTTTCGCTGGCTTGCCAGACCCAGAAACCAGCCGGAAGTTAATCGTGGCCTGTCGATCGGCTCCAAGCCGGACAGTCCGCGACATCCGGCCCGCCTTCATCCAAGCCAACGGTCTTCATCATGGCAGCCCAGTTTTCCTGGTTCAATGAGCCCAAGTCCTGGTCCGGCGATGCCGGTGCACTGAAGCTTACGACCGAGCCGGATACGGATTTCTGGCGCGAGACCTTCTACGGTTTCATCCGCGACAGCGGCCATGCCTACACCTGCGCGGTCGCCGATGATTTTTCGGCGGAAGCGACGGTGCTCGGCGACTATGCCGATCTCTATGACCAGGCCGGTCTTTTCCTGCGGCTGGACGAACGGCACTGGATCAAGGCCGGCATCGAATACACCGACGGCATGATGCATTTTTCCGTCGTCGTCACGCGCGGCGTGTCCGACTGGTCCGTCATTCCGCTGCCTGCTGCCAAGCCGACCGATCCGGTTCGTATCCGCCTGACCCGGCACGGCGATGCCGTGCGCGTGCAATATTCGGTCGGCGACATGGCCTGGCAGATGGCGCGGCTGTGTCCGTTCCCGGCGGCCGATGCCCGGGTCGGCGTCATGGCCTGCTCGCCGCAAGGCCCGGGGTTTGACGTATCATTCTCCGACTTTACCGTCGGCGAAGCGATCCCGCGCGATCTGCACGCCGGTTAAGCTTCAGTCAGACGATACTGCCGCGGTCGTTGCAAAGGCACCTGCCTGCACCGGCCGGCAGGAATTGCGCACCATCAGCCGGCCTTTCAGCACCAGCCGGCGCGACGGTGCTTCACGATTGCCGTTCAGGCGGTCGAGCAGCAGGCTCGCCGTCTGTTCGCCGATCGCCTGAACCGGCTGGGCGATCGTCGTCAGCTGCGGGTTGAAGACGTCGGCCCAGGGGAAATCGTCAAAGCAGATGACGGAGACGTCCTCCGGGCAGGACAGGCCGAGGTCGCGGATCGCCTTCATCGCGCCGACCACCATCGGATTGTTGGCGGAGAAGATCGCGGTCGGGCGCTCATGCAGGGAAAGCAGTTGCATGGCGGCAGTGTAGCCGTCGGCTTCGTGCAGGTCGCCGGAGCGCACCAGGCTCTGGTCGAAGTTGAGCCCGGCATCGAGCAGCGCCTCGTGATAGCCGGTCATGCGGTCACGCATCGGCGTGATGTTGAAGGCGCCGGTGATGTAGCCGATGCGCCGGTGGCCGAGTTCGACAAGGTAGGTGATCGCCTCGAAGACGGCCTGATGGTTGTCGAGCACCACCCTGTCGCTGTCGACCCCGTCGACTTCGCGGTCGAGCAGCACCACCGGCACGTTGGCGCGTTCGACGGTCTCTCTCAGATAGGCGCCGTCGCCGACGCGGGCGATGATCAGGCCGTCGACCATGCGGTCGAGCAGAAGCCGGATCTGCTCGTCCTGGTTGTTCAGATCCTCGTCGGTGCAGCACAGCATCACCGCATAGCCGGCACGGTCGAAGGCCTGCTGGATGACGGAGACGACGTCAGTGAAGAACGGGTTGGTGATGTGTGGCACCGTCAGGCCGATGGTGCGAGTGGTGCCGATCTTCAGACTGCGTGCAATGGCGTTGCGCTTGTAGCCGATCTCGCGGATCGCTTGCTCGATGCGGCCGGAAAGCTCCTGGCTGACCGTGGTCGTGCCGTTGATATAGGCTGAGACCGTCGCCACCGAAACGCGTGCGGCCTCCGCCACATGCAGCATGGTGGGCGCGCCGCTCCTTCGGGATCTTTTGGGACTTGGCTCGGTCATTTTCGAAACGTTTTGAAGCGCATCAATTGCCAATACCTATGGAATTCTCCTGTTTTTAGCAAGAATCAAAAAAACATCGCCTTGATGGCCCGACTCCATCCTTGACTAATTCGAAACGTTTAGATTAGCTTTTTGCATGACTGGCAGCACGGTAGGGAGGCCGTTCCTGTCATGGCCGACCGTGAGTTTCCGCAGGATCATGGCGTCCCACCGTCGGGGCAGCCTGTCCTTGCCGCCAGTAATGTCTCGAAGGCTTTCGGCGGCGTCGTTGCGCTGAGCGACGTCGGCTTCGATCTGCGGCGCGGCGAGATCCATGCGCTGATGGGTGAGAATGGCGCTGGCAAGTCGACGCTGATGAAGATCCTCTCCGGCGTCTACACCGACTATGAGGGCACGGTTTCGGTTGCCGGGCAGCAGGTGCGGTTTTCCGGCGTGCGCGACGCCGAGGATGCCGGCATCGCCATCATCCACCAGGAATTGAACCTCGTTCCCGAACTCACCGTGGCCGAGAACATCTTCCTTGGCCGGGAAAAGCTGATCGCCGGGCTGATCGTCGACCGCAAGGCCAGCCTCACCGCATCGCGCTCCCTGCTCACCTCGCTCGGCATCGACCTCGATCCGGAAGCACGCGTTGGTGGCCTGCGGGTTGGCGAACAGCAACTGGTCGAGATCGCCAAGGCGCTGTCGAAGGATGCGCGCATCCTGATCATGGACGAGCCGACATCGGCGCTGTCTCCGGCCGAGTGCCAGCGGCTGTTCCGCATCATGCGCCAGCTGGCCGCGCAGGGCGTCGCCATCGTCTACATCTCGCACCGCATTGACGAGGTCATGCATCTTGCCGATCGCACCACGGTCTTCCGCGACGGACGCCATGTGCTGACGCGCGCCATGAGCGAGTTGAACGAGGACAGGCTGATCGCCGCCATGGTCGGGCGCACCCTGCTCGACGCATCCACGGCGATGCGCGCCGCCCACTACGACACGCCGATCCTGACGGTGCGCGACCTTTCCTTCGACCGAGCCGACCGCAGTGGCTGGCGCAGGGTGATCTCCGGCGTCGGCTTCGATCTCGGACGCGGCGAGATCCTCGGCATCGGCGGGCTGCTCGGTTCCGGCCGTACCGAAATCCTGCAAGCGATCTTCGGCAGCGCGCAAGGCAGGGTCGACGGCGACGTCCGGCTGGACGGCAAGCCGGTGGCGATCCGTTCGCCGCGCGATGCGCGCCATCTTGGCATCGCACTGGTCACTGAGGACCGCAAGGCGGAAGGGCTCTATCTCAAGGCCTCGATCGTCGACAATGTTGCACTGCCGCTGGTCGGCGCGCTGTCGCGTTTCGGCCTGCGCTCGGTATCGGGTGAAAAGGCGCTCGCCGATGACGCGGTCAAGGCGCTGGGCATACGCTGCAGCGGCATCGACCAGATCGCCAACACGCTGTCCGGCGGCAACCAGCAGAAGGTGGTGATCGGCAAGTGGCTGGCCACCAAGCCGCGCGTGCTGCTGCTCGACGAACCGACACGCGGCATCGACATCGGCGCCAAGCGCGAGATCTACGACCTCGTCTTCAGGCTGGCCGATGAAGGGCTCGCAATCATCGTCGTCAGTTCCGAGATGCCGGAGCTGCTGCATCTTTCCGACCGCATCCTGGTGATGGCCGAAGGCCGCCAGACCGGAATTCTCCCCCGCAACCAGGCCAGCGAGGAACGCATCATGCAACTGGCAGCACCCCGGCATGCCAAGGGACGGACGGCGGCATGAGTGCGCTGAGGGTCCTGTCGCGCACCAAGCTTTACTGGGGGCTGATCGCCATCTTCCTGATCGGCGTGTTCTCCTCGCCGGTCACCTCCAAGGGCAGCAACATCTTCCTGTCCTACGGCAACCTGCTCGACGTGCTGCGGCAGGTCTCCACCACAGGTCTTATCGCTACCGGCATGACCGCGGTCATCATCACCGGCGGCATCGACCTCTCGGTCGGCTCACTGATGGCGATCTGCACCGTGGTGACGGCGATGCTTTTGACCATGCCTGGCGCCACGCCGGCAGCCGTCATGGGCATCCCGGCCGTGGCTTTCATCGCCCTGTTCCTCGGTGTCGTCGTCACACGCTTCCTGTTCGCCAATCTGGCCAAACCAGCGGCCGGCACACAGCATCGGACCACCCAGCTCGATGTGACGCGCGGCGTGGCGCTGCCTGCCGTGGTTGGTGTGATCCTCTGCGCCTTCGCGCTGTGGTTCCTGCTGCCTCAGGTCGGTTCGAAATTCGGCGTGCTCGGCGTTCTGATCGTAGCGCCCTGCGTCGGTCTGCTGTTCGGCGCCCTGAACGGCGTCATCATCGTCGCCGGCCGGCTGCAACCCTTCATCGTCACGCTGGCCATGATGGTGACGGCACTCGGTATAGCGCGCCTGACCGCCGGGCAGAACAACGCTGTGCTGCCGGTCTATACCGGCTCCAACGCGACTGAGGATTTCGAGGTCCTGCGCTCGCTCGCCTTCGGCTTGATCCCGATGCCGGGACTGTTCTTCCTCGGTGCCATCGTCATCTATGGCGCCGTGCTGCGCTTCACGCCATTCGGACGTTACGTCTATGCCATCGGCGGCAATGAGGAGGCCGCCCGGCTTTCCGGTATCGCTGCCGGCCGCGTCAAGATCGCCACCTATGCCATGTCTGGCCTGCTCGCCGGCATCGCTGCGGTGCTCTATGTGGCGCAATACCGCCAGGGCAAGCCGGACGCCGGCGCCGGGCTGGAGCTCGACGCCATCGCCGCCGTCGTCATCGGCGGCACCAGCCTGATGGGTGGGCGCGGCAGCCTCGCCGGCACATTCTGCGGCGTGCTGATCTTCGGGCTGCTGTCCAACATCCTGCAGCTGCACAATATCAATTCCAACCTGCAGCTGGTGCTGAAGGGCCTGATCATCATCGGCACGGTGCTGGTGCAGGAGCGCAATGCCGCCGACCTCTTTTCCCATTTGCGCCTGCCGCGAAAGCGGTCGGCGTCGACGCCACCGTCCGCGGAGGAGCGGACGACAAAAATGTCCGCGGAGGAGCGGACGACAAAAGAGACGCAGTCTCGAACAATCGGAGGAAACGCAAATGAAACGCCGTGAATTCCTGGGGCTGGCAGCCCTGACGACAGTGCTTGCCGCCACCACCGTGCTGATGCCGGGCAGTGCCTTCGCCGAGGACAAGAAATGGACCATCGGCTTCAGCCAGGTCACCACCATCGAGCCGTGGCGGGCGCAGTTCAACAAGGACATCCTCGCCGAAGCCGCCAAGCATCCGAACGTCAATCTCATCATCACCGACGGTGAGGACAAGACCGAGAAGCAGGTTGCCGATGTCGAGAACCTGATCCAGCAGGAGGTCGACGCGCTTCTGATCTCGCCGAAGGAATCGGCTGGTCTCACCGGCGTGGTGCAGAAGGCGATCGAGGCCAAGATCCCGGTCTTCGTGCTCGACCGCAATGTCGAGACCAATGATTTCACGCAGTTCGTGGGCGGCGACAACAAGCTGATCGGTCGCGCGGCGGGCGAATATGCCGTCGGGCTGCTCGGCGGCACGGGCAAGGCCGCCGGCAATGTCGTCGAGATCTGGGGCGGCATGGGCACGCAGGCCGCGCATGACCGTCATGACGGCTTCCACGAATTCACCGACAAGGAGTCGGGCATCAAGTACCTGCTCGACAAGCAGTCGGGCGACTGGAAGCAGGACCAGGCCTACAACATCATGGCGACCGCGCTGCGCAACAACGAGAAGATCGATCTCGTCTATGGTCACAACGACCCGATGGCCTATGGCGCCTATCTCGCCGCCAAGGATGCGGGCCGCGAGAAGGAGATGAAGTTCATCGGCATCGACGGCCTGCCCAATGAAGGCGTGCAACTCGTCAACAAGGGCGAGTTGTCGGCAACCTTCCTCTACGCCACGCCGGGCGCCGAAGGCCTGCGCCAGGCGCTGAAGTTCCTCGGCGGCGAAAAGGTCGAGAAGACCGTCATCCTGCCGACCCTGACGATCACCAAGGAAAACGCGCCGCAGATCCTGAAGGACAATGGGCTGTAAGCGAGGCGATCTGGACTACAGCGGCCGGCATGTTGCCGGTCGCTGTTGTGTTTCGCCGGAACGCTGATGCGATGAAGCGTTCCAGACCCACAGGGCTACGTCACTCGATGGTGGCGCGCAGCGCCCTGACGATTTCTTCCGCGAACATGGAGGTCGCCAGGCCGTGCGAGCGTCGCTCGCGCTGCACCAGCGAGAGGATGTTCTTTCCCATGGCGCGATCCCGGATCGGCAGATAGGCCAGCGTGCCGCTGCGGTATTCCTCGGCGATGTCGAATTTGCTGAGGAAGGCGACCCCGTTACCGGCCGCCGCCAGGTATTTCATCGACTCGATCGAGTTGGTCAGGAAGCTCGGCTCGACATCGAGCCCGGCCTGGTGGAAGGCATCCGTCATGATGTCGAACATCAACATGCTGCGATCGGCGAAGATCAGCGGATAGTCCGCGCAATGCGCCAGCGGCACTGTTTCCATGCCGGCGAGCGCATGTTCGGGCGACACGATGGCGCCGAGGCGGCCATCCATCCTGGTCAGCACTTCCAGCTGCTGCTGTTCCGGCAGGTTGAAGGCGAAGCCGAGGTCGGCCTCGCCATCGGCCACGGCCTGAACGATGTCGCGGATGAACATCACCCGGATCGATATCTTGATCTTCGGATGCCGCGCGCAGAAGGCGGCGGCCACCTGCGGGACGATGCCGCCGGCCAGCCCGTTCATCGTGGCGATGATGACCTCGCCGCTTTGCAGTGCCTTGAGATCGCGGATCTCCGCTTCGACCTGGCTGTATTCGCGCATCGTCCTGCGCACATGGGCGACCAGGATTTCACCGGCTGGCGTCAGGCGCAGGCCGCGCGGCAGCCGTTCGAACAGCGGCTCGCCGATCGCTTCCTCCAATTGCAGCACGTGTTTGTTGATGGCGGATGAAGCGACGTGCAGCCGCTCTGCCGCGCCGCGGATCGAGCCGCTGCGCGCGACCTCGTCGAGATAGCGCAGGATGCGTGAATGCAGCACCGGATACCCTCATCTTACTGCTCTCGAAAAGAGAGCGATGCGTGCAGAAAATACTGCTTTTCGGAAGCGGTTCAATCGCTTCTTATCAGCCGCATAAGCACGGCGAGGGAGGAGCGGCCACGATGCAGCACGTCAAGATCGATCACTACGAGAAGGTCCGGGCGATCTTCGACATCCTGCACGGCAAGAAGGAGGCCGATCTTCTCCTGAAGAACCTCAACATCCTCGATGTGCATGGCGAGACGGTCTACCAGGGTTCGATCCTCGTCTACGACAAGCGCATCGTGGCGCTGAATCCCGACGAGGCGACAATCCAGGTCAGGCAGGTCTTCGACGGAGAGGGGCTTTACGCGATCCCCGGTCTGATCGACGCGCACCTGCATTTCGAATCACAGCTCGCCAATCCGACCGCGCTGGCCGAAGCGATGGTGCCTTGCGGCACCACGACGATCTATGCCGAGTGCCTGGATCTGCTGAGCGCTGCCGGCGAGGACGGCGTCCAGGCGGCGAAGGACCTGTTCCGGGATTACCACAAGCTGCCCTATCGCCTCTACGCCTTCGCGCCGGGCAAGAAGACCGCGGCTTCGGTGACGAAGGCCGTGCTCGAGATGGAGCCGGTCATCGGGCTGGGTGAATTCGAACACTTCACCTACAGTTCGGGCAGCGAAGACGACTTCCACAAGGCGGCCTGGGTACGGGAGAAGGGCGGCTTCCTCAACGGCCACTGGGGCGTTACCGCGCTCTCCGACATGGTGCTGAACTACCTGCCGGCGATCGGCGTCTCCAACAACCATGACGTCTGGACCGGCGACGATATCGAAAAGAGCATCCGCTACGGCTTCCCGACGCACATCAAGTTCGGCGTCGGCAGCAACGAGGTGATCAAGGCGCTGCTGCGCAGCATCGTCGACCGCAAGTTCCCGACCGACAATTTCATGCTGTGCACCGACAACATCTCGATCGAGCGCTTGCAGAAGATGGGCCATATGGACTGGATCATCTCGCTGTGCGCCGACATGGGCATCAACCCCATCAAGGCGATCAAGATGGCGTCCTACAACACCGCCAGGTCGTTCCACATGGACGACCAGATCGGTTCGCTGACACCGGGCCGTTTCGCCGACATCGTGCTGACCGACAGCCTGTCCAGGATCAATCCGCTCTACGTCTTCAAGGATGGCGAGCTGATTGCCGAAGGCGGCAAGCTGCTGCGCAATGCCGACATCGACTATTCCGGCATGCGCACCGCCGGACGTCCGGGTCTGAATGACCTGGCTCCACAGGCGCTCGACATTGTGCCGCTGGAGGTTTCGGCCGATGGCAGCCAGGCCAAGGTCCTGCTGTTCGACGTCTATGGGCGCGGCCATGCCAAATTCCACCGGGAGATCTGGGTTCCCTTCAGGGACGGCAAGGTCGTCCAGGAACACGACGGCAAGACGCTGAGCCGGCTTTGCGTCGTCCAGCGTTATGCCGAAGGCAAGCGCCACATCGTCAGCGGCCTGTTCAAGGGTGTGAACGTGACCCGTGGTGCCGTCGCCACCTTCTGGCCAGCCCCGACGCCGTATTTCGTCGCCGTCGGACAGGACAGCGATGAGATGTGTCATTGCCTGAAACAGGTCGACCGCTATTCCGGCGCCTGCATCGTCACCGACAACAGGGTGGAGAAGGCGGTGATGCCGCTCGAAATCCATGGCGTCATGGCGGATATGACGGTGGATGAATTGACTGCCAGCGCCGCCGCCATCGATGCCGCGCTGGAAGAGATGGGCAACCGCAACGAGGGCGAGCCCGTCGTCAACAAGCTGCTCAGCCTGTTCATTTCATTGCACCGCTTCCGGTTCATGGAATAGCCGGCAGCCGAAGATCACGACACCCTGGCGGGCGGAGGAGGCCCGGCGGGTGGAAACGGAACAAAGGGGAGGGAACATCCATGGCGCATCAAGCAGCCTCGGACGAAATGCAAAGCACCGGCAGCCTCAAGGCGCGGTGGATCATGTATCTGCTCGGCATCTACATCTTGACTGTCGGCGTCAGCCTGGCGATCAGGGCCGGCATCGGCATCTCGCCGCAAAGCAGCCTGACAAGGACGATGACGCTGGTGTTTCCGCCGCTCAGCCAGGGAACCTACAACTTCATCCTCGAGCTGATCATGCTGTTCCTGACCTATCTGGTGCTGCCGAAGGACTTCAAGCTCACCAATTTCGCCTCGCTGATCCCGGCCTTCGCGCTTGCCGTGTTCCTGGATTTCAACCTCAAGATGACCAGCTTCATCGCGCTCGATGTCTATTACCAGAAGGTGCTGCTGCTGGTGTTCGGCGACGCGGCGCTGGCCTTCGGCCTGTTCCTGATGATCCGCGCCAATCTGGTGCTGATGCCTATCGACATGTTCGTCAACACGGTCTTCAAGCGGACGGGCCGGAAATGGGGCAACATCAAAACCGCCTTCGACTGCACCTTGCTGGTGGTGGCGGCCTGCATCGGCCTGCTCTTCCTGCACCAGATCATGTTCATCCGCGAAGGCACGATCCTGAACGCGATCCTCGTCGGCCAATATGTGAAGCTGTATTTCTACCTGCACAGGAAATGGCAGGCGAGGAATGTCCCGGCCGGTTCCGGAAACGCCACCCTCGCGAAGGGATAGCAGTCTCCTTGAGCAACGCTTCGTTCCACCGCCGGGACTCCTGCGGTGGAATCGCGGTCTGCCCGCGCCGGCTGTCACCCTTGCCGGCACGCCACAATTTGACATTGAATTCTGCCGTCATGTCGAGTAGGTGAGAGCCACCAGGCCGGGCCCCTCTGGCAGCCATCCAGGCTGTGATGTCGGACTGGGATTTTTCAATCCGGTGGCCTGGCTTAGACGTCCCTGAATTCTGGCAATAAATGTCGATACGCTAGCGCGATCGCGCCAGAGCAGCTCTGAAAGCTACGCCGCCCTTCAGATATCAAGGGTGCCGTATGACAGAAATTATCAATTCCTTTTTCACCCCCGAAGCGATGACGGCGCTGTTCCAGGTCATCATGATCGACCTGGTTCTGGCCGGCGACAACGCCGTCGTCATCGGCCTTGCCGCGGCCGGCCTGCCCAAGGACCAGCGCGCCAAGGCGATCCTGCTCGGCATCATCGCCGCCACCGTCCTGCGCATCGGCTTTGCTGCCGCCACCACCCAGCTTCTGCAGATCGTCGGTCTGCTCTTCGCCGGCGGGCTGCTGCTTCTGTGGGTCTGCTGGAAGATGTGGAAGGAACTGCAGCATGGACATGGCCAGCAAGCGCTTGAAGGCGTTGCCGGCGAAGACGCGCATGGCGGCACGGCCGCGCCGAGGAAGACCTTCGCGCAGGCCGCCTGGCAGATCGTGATCGCAGACATCACCATGTCGCTCGACAATGTGCTGGCCGTCGCCGGCGCGGCGCGCGAGCATCCCTGGGTGCTGGTGTTCGGTCTCGTCCTGTCCATCGCGCTGATGGGCATCGCCGCGAGCTTCATCGCCAATCTGCTGCAGAAATATCGCTGGATCGCCTATGTCGGCCTTGCCGTCATCCTCTATGTCGCCGGCGACATGATCTACCGCGGTGGACTTGAGCTGCTGCCTTACGTGAGAGGAGCATAACATCCTCTGAAGTCAGGCGACTGGCATCTGGCGATGCCAGTCGCCTCCCGTGCGCGGTGCCCCCACCGCGCGCGATTTGCCGCTTTTGCCTCCGCGCGTGCTCCGCACGGAGTTTCTCTAGCGCGTGAAGCTCTGGGCGTTGCCGGCGTCGACATTGATGATGTTGCCGGTCGATTTCGCCGACATGTCGGACGCCAGGAAATACACCGCTTCGGCGATGTCTTCCGGAAACACCGAGCGTTTCAGCATCGAGCGCTTGCGGTAGTGCTCTTCCAGCTCATCCGGCTGCATCGCATAGGCGGCCGCGCGTTGCTCACGCCATTCGCCGGTCCAGATCTTGGAGCCGCGCAGCACGGCATCCGGGTTCACCGTGTTGACGCGGATCTGATGGTCCGCGCCCTCCAGCGCCAGGCAGCGGGCGAGATGGATCTCGGCCGCCTTGGCGGTGCAGTAGGCGGCTGCATTGGGTGAGGCGGCAAGTCCATTCTTGGAAGCGATGAAGACGATGTTGCCGCCGAGCTTCTGCTGCTTGAAGGTGCGGAAGGCCTCGCGCGACACCAGGAAATAGCCCTTGGCCAGGATGTCCATGTTGCGGTTCCACATCGACAGTTCCGTATCCTCGATCGGCGCCGAGGAGGAAATGCCGGCATTGGAGACCAGGATGTCGACGCCGCCGAATGCGACGGCGCTGTCGGCGTAGGCTGCGGCCACGCCGGCCTCGTCGGTGACGTCGAGCCTGACGCTGCGCACGAAATCCTTGCCGAAGACCTTGGCCAATTCATCCTGCGCAGTTCCGAGTGCCGCCTCGTCGATGTCGGCCAGCACCACGCAGGCGCCTTCGCGCAACAGGCGGATGGCGGTTGCCTTGCCGATGCCGCCGGCGCCACCGGTGACGAAGGCGATCTGACCGGCCAGCGATTTCGGTTTCGGCAGGCGCTGCAGCTTGGCTTCCTCCAGCAGCCAGTATTCGATGTCGAAGGCATCCTGTTCCGGCAGGCCGGCATAGGAGGAGACCGCCGCCGCGCCACGCATGACATTGATGGCGTTGACGTAGAACTCGGCCGAGATGCGCGCGGTGGCCTTGTCGCCGGCGAAGGTGAACATGCCGACGCCGGGCATCAGGTAGACCACCGCATTGGGGTCACGGATGGCGGGCGAGTCGGCATATCTGCAGCGCTCGTAGTAAGCCTGGTAGTCGGCGCGATAGGCGTCGAGCGCCGCGGGCAGGGTTGCCGTCACCGCGTCTATGTCCGGGTTGGCCGGATCGAAACCAATGACCAGCGGCCTGATCTTGGTGCGCAGGAAATGGTCGGGGCAAGAGGTGCCGAGCGGGGCGAGCGCCGGCAGTTCGGCCGAATTGACGAAGTCGAGCACCGCGTCGGAATCGTCGAAATGACCGATCTTCATCGCGCCCGGCTTCGAGATCATGCCGCGCACGATCGGCATCAATCGTGCCGCGATGGCGCGCCGCTCGGCCGCCGGCAAGGCTTGCGTGATCGCGCCGCCGAAGGCTGGCTTGCCTTTCGTTTCGCGCTCGAACCAGTCGATGGCCTGGTTGATCACGTCGACCGTGGTCGTGTAGCACGCCTTGGGTGTGTCGCCCCAGGTGAACAGGCCATGGCTTTCCAGGATGACACCGCGCGCCTGCGGGTTCTCGGCGCAGAACTTGGCCAGCCACAGGCCGAGCTCGAAGCCGGGCCTTTTCCACGGCAGCCAGCCGATCGCGTCGCCGAAGATCTTCTGTGTCAGCGTCTTGGAATTCCTGGCGGCGGCGATGGCGATGATCGCGTCGGGATGCATGTGATCGACGAAAGGCTTCGGCACATAGGCGTGTAACGGCGTGTCGATGGAGGCGGCGCGTGGGTTGAGGTTGAAGGTGCAATGCGGCAGATAGCCGACCATCTCGTCTTCATGTGCCACGCCGCGATAGAGATTTTTCAGCGCGCGCAGTCTGTCCATGTAAAGGGTGGCAAAGCCGTCGAGCTTGATCGAGGCGCTGTCGCCGCCCGAACCTTTCACCCACAGCACCTCGACGTCCTCACCTGTCAAGGGATCCTTCTGCCAGACCTTCGATGACGTGTTGCCGCCACCGTAGTTGGTGATGCGCTTGTCGGAACCCAGCAGGTTGGAGCGATAGACGAGCCGTTCCGGTTCGCTCATCGCCGCCGCTTTCCCGTCATTCCAGAGATTGGCGAGCCGTGCCGGCTGTTTGTCGAGCATGTCTGGTCCTCCCGCCGGCCTCCCAGGCGCGGCATGAGTGCTAAAATCAGTCCAAGGCATGCGGTTTGTCAATCATGAAAGATTGAAGTCGCTCATATCGCAGATGCTAACTGCGTTATATGCATCGCAATATGAGCAAAGTTTTTCACAAATGACTTGCGCGCCCATCGATTTTGCGTAACTTGGATCATGACGTTCGGTTGTCGATCGTCTTGGGAGGATTTTGGCTTGAACGACTTGGTCCGCCATCGGCAGATCATCGAGCTGCTGCGCGACCGGCCCTTTGCGTCGGTGCGCGAGCTGCAGGAACAGCTTGGCGTTTCGGCAGCCACCATTCGGCGCGACATCGACAAGATCGACCAGTCCGGCGGTGCGCGGAAGGTCTATGGCGGCATCTCCGCGCTCGACGGCGCGGCCTCGCAGACGACCGCGTTCGCACGGCCCTATGATGAAAATCGCGACCTCGCCGTCGACGCCAAGCGCCAGATCGCCGAACTGGCGTCGACCATGGTGATGGACGGCGATGCCGTCATCGTCAATGGCGGTTCGACCTGCTACCACCTTGGCGTCAAGCTGGCCGAACGCAACGTTCGCCTCTTCACCAATTCCATGCCGCTCGCCGCCTATCTTGGCGAGCACGGCAAATGCAGCCTGACGATTGCAGGCGGCGAACTGTACCGCGAGCCGCGTGTCCTCTATTCACCGTCGCAGCCGGCCTTCTTTGCTTCGAAGTTCTTCCTCGGCGCGCAGGGCATCAGTGCCGACGGGTTGCTGGAATCGCATCCGCTCATGGTGCGCGCCATCCAGGATCTCAGCCGCAATGCCGACCAGGTGATCGTGCTGGCCGACAGCCGCAAATTCTCCATCCATGCGCGCCACGCCGCCCTGCCGCTGACCCGCATCGGTGTCCTGATCACCGACGACGGCCTGTCGGACCAGCATGCCAAGATGCTGGAGGCCGCCGGTATCGCCCTTCGCATCGCCCCAAGCGGGGGGCTGGGAGGATGAGCGACGCACTCGCAGTTTTCGATCTCGGCAAGACCAATTCGAAGCTGTTCGTGTTCGCACCCGACGGCGCCCTGCTAGACGAGCGCCGCACCAGGCCGGTCTGGAAGGAATATCGGGGCCGCCATGTGCTCGACGACGAGCGCCTGTTTGCCTGGATGAGCCGCGAGCTTGCCGACGTCGTCGCCCAACACGATGTCGGTGGGCTGATGGTTTCCGCCCATGGCTGCGCCTTCGCCCTGGTGCGTGGCGCGGAGCTTCTGCATCCCGTGCTGGATTACGAGCAGGAAATCCCGCCATCGATCGCGCGGGTGATCGATCCGATGCTGCCGGATTTTTCAGAGACCTACACGCCCTGGCTGCCGCTCGGCTTCTCGATCGCGCGCCACATCTATTGGCTGAAGCAGGAGGAGCCGCGCGTCTTCGCCGATGCGGAGGCGATCCTCTGCTATCCGCAATATTGGGGCTGGCGGTTTTCCGGCCGCCCGCTCGCGGAATGGTCCTATCTCGGCGCGCACAGCCAGTTGTGGGCGCCGCTGAAGCGCGATTTTTCCTCACTGGTCGACCGGCTGGACTGGCGCGGGAAGTTCCCCGAGATAGAGCCCGCCGGCGCGATCATTGGCGAAACCCGTGTGGCGCTGCCGGACGGGTCCAGCCGGTCGATCCGCGTCCACAACGGCGTGCACGATTCCAACGCCGCCCTTGCCTACTACCGCATGACCGGCCTGTCCGGCTTCACGCTGGTATCGACCGGCACCTGGGTCATCATCATCAATCTCGATTGCCCGCTCGATGCGCTCGACCGCGAGCGCGACATGATCGCCAACGTCACGGTCGATGGCGAGCCGGCGCCTTCGCTGCGCTTCATGGGCGGGCGCGAGTATGACCTGATCAGCGAAAGCTGGAACCAGCCGATCTCGCAGCAGGCGGTCGAGCGGGTGATGGCGCGCGGCATCTTCGCGCTGCCGTCATGGGCTGCCGGCGGCCCGTTCCCGGAAACCAGCGGCAAGATCGTCGGAGGTGATGTCGAGGGCGAGGAGCGTGCCGCCGTTGCCGCCCTCTATGTGCTGATGATGACGGACCTGTCGCTCGACCTTATCCGCTCCGACAATCTTCTGGTCGTCGATGGCGGTCTCGCCAAGATCGAACTGTTGACGGCGATGCTGGCGCAACTGCGCCCGGCCCAGACGGTGATCCATTCCGAGATGAGCGAAGGCTCGGCCACGGGCGCTGCCGCTCTTGCCTTCAAGGCGCTCGGAACGACGCCGTTCCGCGACGAGACGGTGCCGGTTGCGGCGAGCAGCGTGCCCGGTCTCGAAGTCTATCGCGACCACTGGCGCGAACTGGCCGGCAATGCCCGCGATGCCGCACGTGCCGAGAAAAGGGAGGCAAGCCTGTGACCGCCGCTCCCTATGTCAGCCTCGCCGGCATGTCGAAATCCTTCGTCGGCGTGAAAGCGCTGAAGGACGTCAGCTTCGACGTGCGCCCGGGCGAGGTGCATGCGCTGCTCGGCGAAAACGGCGCCGGCAAGTCGACGCTGATCAAGATGATGTCCGGTCTCTATTCGCCCGATGCCGGCACCATCACGGTCGACGGCAAGGAAGTGAGGTTTGCTTCCACGCGGGACGCTTCCGCCGCCGGCATCGCCACGGTCTACCAGGAACTGCTGCTGTTTCCCGAGCTGACCGTGGCGGAGAACGTCTTCCTCGGCAACTATCCGCGCCGGCCCGGCGGCTGGATCGACTGGGGCGAGGTGCGGGCGCGTACGCGTGCCTTGCTCGACCAGCTCGACACGTTCGACCTCGATGTCGACGCCAAGGTGCTGACGCTGTCGGTGGCGCAGCGCCAGCGCGTCGAGATCGCCAAGGCACTCTCCAAGGATGCGCGCATCCTGATCATGGACGAGCCGACCGCGTCGCTGGTGGAGGCGGATGTGCAGCGTCTGATGGCGGTGGTGCGGCAGCTGCGCGAGCGCGGCGTCGGCATCGTCTATGTCAGCCACCGCATGCCGGAGATCTTCGCGCTGGCCGATCGCGTCACCGTGCTGCGCGACGGCGGCTATGTCGCCACACGCGACATCGGCGAGGTCGATGAGGCCGCTCTCGTCTCCATGATGGTCGGCCGGCCGATCGACAGCCTGTTCCCCAAGGCCGAAGCCGTCATCGGCGACACGGTGCTTGAGGTGAGGAACCTCAATCACGGCCGCCATGTGCAGGACATCTCCTTTTCCCTGCGGCGCGGCGAAATTCTCGGCGTTGCCGGCCTGGTCGGCAGCGGCCGTACCGAACTCGCGCTCACGCTGTTCGGCATGACGCCGGCGACCTCGGGCTTGATTTCGCTCGAGGGCAGGACGGTCAGCATCACCTCGCCGCGCCAGGCGCGCGACCTGGGCATCGCTTATGTGCCGGAGGATCGCGGCCAGCAGGGCCTGGTGAAGCAGATGGCCATCCGCAAGAACGTGTCGATGGCCTCGATAGAGCGCTTCTCGTCCGGAATTTTCATCAAGGCGGGTGAAGAGGCGCAGCGCGCACTCGACGCCGTCAAGCGGCTCAGCGTGCGCTGCCGCAACATCGGACAGCCGGTCGGCGAACTGTCGGGCGGCAACCAGCAGAAGGTGGTGATCGCCAAATGGCTGGAGACCAATCCCAAGGTGCTGATCCTCGACGAGCCGACGCGCGGCGTCGATGTCGGCGCCAAGGCCGAGATCCACACCATCATGGGTGAGCTGGTGAAGCAGGGCGTCGCCATTCTGATGATCTCCAGCGAGCTGCCGGAGGTGCTCGGCATGAGCGACCGCGTGCTGGTGATCAGCGGTGGCCGCCTCACCGGCGAGATCGACCGGGCCGACGCCACGCCGGAACGCGTCGGCATGGCGATGACGGCACATCAGAGCGGGGAGGCGGCGTGATGAGTGTTATCGTCGATCTTCCGCCAACCCGTCCGTCCCCGGCCGCACAGCGGCCCGGCTTCTTCCGGCGGCTGTTTGCCGACTATGGACAGGAGCTCGTCGTCCTTGCCGCGATCGTTGCCCTGTTCGTCGTGGTGACGATGGTCAATCCGCGCTTCATCAGCGCCAACAACCTGACCACGATCTTTTCCGGCAATGCCTATATCGCCGTTGCCGCCATCGGCATGGCCATGGTCATCATCACCGGCCATATCGACGTGTCGGTCGGCGCGCTGATCGGTGTGCTGGCGACGATCTCGGGCACGCTGGCCGTGGCCGGCTACCCGGTCTGGATCGCCTGGCTCGCACCGGTGCTGGTCGGCATGGCGGTCAATGCCTGTATTGGCGGTCTGGTCGCCTATGCGCGCATTCCTTCGATCGTGGTGACCCTGGGCGCCCTGTCGATCATGCGCGGCGGGCTGATCAGCGTCACCGGCGGCACCTGGATCACCAATCTGCCGCCCGACTTCCTGATCGCCCAGAAGAGTGTCTTCGGCCTGCCGGTGCCGCTGGTGTTCATGGTGGTTCTGACTGTGCTTGCAGCACTCTGGATGCGCTACTCGGCCTTCGGTCGCTCGCTTTATGCCATCGGCGGCAATGCCGAGGCGGCACTCGCCACCGGCATTCCGGTCGAGCGCCGCACCGTCGCGGTCTTCGTCATCCACGGTGCCTTCGCCGGGCTGGCGACCATCCTGTTCGCCACGCAGCTGCAGGTGATCCAGTCGACGGTGCCGCCCAATCTGGAGCTCACCGTCATCACCGCAGCCGTCATCGGCGGCGTGTCGATCCTTGGCGGCTCGGGTACCGTCATCGGCTCGACGCTGGCGACGATCCTGTTCGCCACGATCGGCTCGGCGCTGATCTTCGTCAACGTCTCGGCCTACTGGCTGCGTGCGGTCATCGGCCTGCTGATCCTGGCCACGGTGCTCGCCGACATGCTGCGCCGGCGCGGCAGGATATGAGGAAGCACGGATGAACTGGAAATCCCTGCTCCGTCACGAAACCTTCCTGGCCCTGCTCCTGGTTGTCGTGCTGGTCGTGCTGTCGTTCCAGTCCGATCGTTTCTTCACCGTCTCCAACCTGCTCAACCAGGGCCGGCTGATGACGGAGATCGGCCTCATCGCCATCGCCATGACCTTTGTCATCGCCACGGGCGGCATCGATCTTTCGGTCGGCTCGATCCTCGGCCTGACCGCGATCCTGACCGGCGTGTTCTGGCAGAATGTCGGCCTGCCGCTGCCGGCGGCTGCGGTGACCGCGATCGCCGTCGGCACGTTTGCCGGCTTCGTGAACGGCCTGATCATCACCCGCTTCACCGTGCCGCCGCTGATCGCGACACTGGCGACGCTGGCGCTCTATCGCGGACTGGCCGAAGGCATCAGCCAGGCGCGCTCGGTGCGCGGCTACCCGGACTGGTTCTATGTGCTCGGCCAGGGCGAGGTACTGGGCGTGCCGACGCAGCTCTGGATCCTGGTGGCGGCGGCGGTCATCGCCTCGATCATCCTTGCCTACACGCGCTGGGGCCGCACGGTCTATGCCATCGGCTCCAACGAGGTCGCCAGCCGCTTCTCGGGCCTTTCGGTGGAAAAGACCAAGCTTGCCCTCTACACCGCTTCGGGTTTCGCGGCGGCCGTGGCCGGCGTGATCTTCGTGTCGCGCGTCTCGACCACGCGCTCCGACATGGGCACCGGCATCGAACTCGACGCCATCACCGCGGTGGTGCTCGGCGGCACCTCGATCTTCGGTGGCCGCGGCACCATCGCCGGCACCATGATCGGCCTTTGCCTCATCCAGGCGCTGAAGAATGGCCTGTCGCTCGCCGGTGTGAAGGGCGACGGCACCATCATGCTCATCGGCGCGGTACTCATCCTGGCGATCCTCGCCAGCAACCTCTTCGAGAGGAGCGGCACTCGATAACAAGGGAGAAGCGTCCTTCACTGCCGCTCATCAGTGTCCGGACGAATAATTGGAGGATGAAATGCGTAATAAAGTGCTCAGCGCACTGCTGGCCTTGTCCTTCTCGACAAGCCTCAGCCATGCCCAATCCGCCGCCTGGACCGGCGGTGACGACCTGCCGACCAATCCGCTCGCCTGCGATGCCACGCCGGCAACGGTCGCCGCCAAGCCTTATGACGGCGGCGCGCCGACCAATGCGCCCGACCGCAAGGGCAAGACGCTGAAGGTCGTCGACGTGCCGAAGCTGGTCGGCATCGGCTATTTCAACGCCACGTCCAAGGGCATTGCCGACGCCGCCAAGGAAATCGGCACGATGGATGCCAAGACCGACGGTCCGAGCAAGGCCAACATCGATGACCAGATCACGCTGATCGACAACTACATCACCAGCGGCGTCGACGGCATCCTGTTCGCCGCCAACGATCCGGTGGCGATCGCCCCGGTGCTGAAGAAGGCGCTTGCCGCCGGCATCAATGTCGTCGGCTATGACGCCAACTCGACGCCGGATGCACGCCAGTGGTTCGTCAACCAGGCCGAGTTCAACGGCATCGCCAAGGCGATGGTCGATTCCATGGCCAAGGAAGCCGGCGAGGAAGGCGCCTTCGCCATCGTCACCTCGACCTTCACCACGCCGAACCAGGCGCGCTGGATTGCCGAAATGGCGGCCTACCAGGCCAAGTGCCATCCGAAGATGAAGTGGCTGGAGACGGTGGAGGCACAGGAGGACAACATCCTGTCCTTCAACCAGACCAACACGCTGCTCAACAAATATGGTGACGAGCTGAAGGGCGTCTTCGGCATGACCAGTGTCGCCACGCCGGCTGCCGCCGACGCGGTCACCCAGGCCAAGAAGTGCGGCAAGGTCGCGGTCGTCGGCCTCGCCACGCCGAACGCCATGAAGCCTTATGTCGCCGCGGATTGCGTGAAGTCGGTGGTGCTGTGGAATCCTGTCGATCTCGGCTACGCCGCCGCCCATGTCTTGCGCGCCGTCGCCGACGGTACGCTGGCGCCGGGAGCAACCTCGGTGAAGGCCGGCAAGCTGGGCGATCTCTCCGTCATCAACGGCTCGGAGATCCTGCTCGGCGCGCCGACCGTCTTCACCAAGGACAACATCAACAACTTCGACTTCTGAGTTTGCGGGAGGAGACGCTCGTTGGTGTCTCCTCCCATGAAATCGGCCGGCCCGCCTGCCGGCCGATTTCGCCACTGAATCTGGAAAGGATCGCGTCATGCCTGCGGTCGATTGGCGAGCCGAGCTTGCCGCGCTGAAGACCCTGTCGGCCCGTATCGGCAACGACCCCTTGCTGACGCAGGGGGCCGGCGGCAACACGTCGCTGAAAGTCGACGGCACGCTCTGGATCAAGGCGTCCGGAACCTGGCTCGCCCATGCCGCCGAGCGTGACATCATGGTGCCGGTCGAGATGGCGCCGCTGATCGCGGCAGTCGAGGCTGTCGACCCCGCTGCCGAACAGGCGCAGCAATTCGTCGTCACCGAACGCAACGGCTCGGGCCTGCGCCCATCGATCGAAACCACCGTGCATGCACTGATGCGGCATCGCGTTGTTCTGCATGTGCATTGCGTCGACACGATTGCTTTTGCCGTGCGCAGCGACTGCGTCGATCAGGTTGCCTCTCGCCTGGCTGGTCTCAACTGGGCCTATGTGCCTTATGCGCGGCCCGGTCTGCCGCTGGCGCTCGCCATTGCGGAGAACAGCGGCAACCGGCCGGACGTGCTGGTTCTCGCCAATCACGGCCTGGTCGTCGGCGCCGGCACGGTGAAAGAGGCCGAGGCGCTGCTTTCCGACGTCAAGGCAAGGTTGCATGTCGCTCCGCGTGCCGCGCCCGGCGCGGACTTGGACCGGCTGGCCCGGCTGATCGCCGGCAGCGATTACCGGTTACCCTCGTCCGAAGCGGCCCATTGGGTCGCGACCGATCCGCAGAACACCGCGCTGGCGGCTCGAGGCAGCCTCTATCCGGATCATGTGATCTTTCTTGGCGCCGGTTCGGTCATCGCCTCGCAGGATGAAGACGCCGCCGGCGTGGTCGCGCGCCTGGGTACGGCGCCCGTCACGATCCTGTGGCCTGGGGTCGGCGTTCTCATGCGTGGCGATGCCGTGCCGGGGGCCGACGCCATGGCGCGCTGCCTTGCCGATGTGACGGCGCGCATTCCTGCCGATGCGCCGGTCCGTGTGCTGACCGATGAGGAGCATCGGCAGCTGACCGACTGGGATGCGGAGAAGTACCGGCAGGAGCTTGCCCGGAAGAAGATCGCCTGATGAACGAACCGCTCGCGCAATTCCAGCAAAAGTCGGAGCGTTTCCGCGTTTCCGAAGGCGGAAATGCTCTGGCCATTGGCATCGATCTCGGCACGTCCGGCGCGCGCGCCGTAGCGATGACGCCGTCCTTCGAAATTGTGGCGCAAGGTGCTGCCCGGCTCGCGGAATTCGGGCCCGACCCGCGCGATCCGGCGATCTGGTGGAAGGCGGTGGAGCGCGCACTGACGGCAGCGCTTGCAGGGATTGATCGAGCCGGCGTGCATGCCATCGCGATCGACGCCACGTCAGGAACATTGCTGCCGGTCAGCGCCGATGGCGAGCCGCTCGCCGCGCCGCTGATGTACAATGATCGGGTCGAGGATGATGGGTTGCTGGCGCGCATCCGTGCCGTCATCCCGGCCGAGAGCGGCGCCCATGGCGCCACATCCGGGCTCGCCAAGGCGCTGCGTTTCCAGGCCGTGCCGGGTGTCGCGAAAGTCCTGCATCAGGCCGATTGGATCGCCGGGCGGCTGGCCGGCCATTTCGGCACCACCGACGAGAACAATGCCCTGAAGACGGGCTACGATCCGGTCGAGCGGCTATGGCCGGAATGGATCGCAGCGACCGGGCTCGACATGAACCTGCTGCCGCGCGTGGTTGCACCCGGCGCACCGGTGGAAACCATCGCAGCTGACATGGCCAGGACGTTCGGGCTTGGCGAAGAGGTCGTGATCGTTGCCGGCACGACCGATGGCTGCGCTTCCTTCCTGGCGACCGGCGCCGACCGGCCGGGCGATGGCGTCACCGCGCTGGGCTCCACGCTGACGCTGAAGCTTTTGTGCGACCGGCCGATCTTCGCGCCGGACTACGGCGTCTACAGCCACCGCATCAACGGCATGTGGCTTGCGGGCGGCGCCTCCAACACGGGCGGCAAGGTGCTCTCGCATTTCTTTTCCGCCGAAGAAATTGTTCGGCTGTCGGCCGCGATCGATCCGGCGGTTTTGACCGGCCTGCACTTCTATCCGCTGCTGGAGCCGGGCGAGCGCTTCCCCGTTTTCGATCCTGCTTTCGCGCCGCGGCTGCAGCCGCGTCCGGCCAGCGACGCCGACTTCCTGAAGGCGATGTTCGAAGGCATGGCGGCGATCGAAAAACGTGGGTTTGACCGTCTGGCTGGTCTCGGCGCCGACCCGCTTCAATCGGTGCGCAGCGTCGGCGGTGGTGCCGCCAATGCGCAATGGAACGCGATACGGCAACGCGAACTGCAGGTGCCGTTCCTACCTGCCCAATCCACCGAGGCAGCAGCGGGCGCTGCGCGGCTTGCCTTGGGTGGCCTGCAGGCCGTGGGGGATCTGTGATGGTGCACGAGCTTTCCGGCATCCGCGATCTTGCCGACCGCTTCGATGTCTTCATCCTCGACCAGTTCGGCGTGCTGCATGACGGCTCTGCACCTTACCCCGGCGCGGTCGAGACGCTGGTGCGGCTGAAGCAGGCCGGCAAGCCGATCTTGCTGCTGTCCAATTCGGGCAAGCGCTCGGCGCCCAATGAAGCGCGGCTCGAAAAGCTTGGTTTCGTTCCCGGAAGCTGGGGGCATTTCCTCTCTTCCGGCGAGGTCGCCTGGCAAAGCCTGCGCGGCTCGCTTGCCAGCGGGAAGAATGTGCGCTGCCTGCTTGTTTCGCGCGATGGCGATCGGTCGGCGGTCGATGGGCTGCCGCTGACGCTGGTCGATCATGGTTCGCAAGCCGATATCGTGCTGCTTGCGGCGAGCGAAGGCGATCGCTTCGATCTCGGACACTATCGCCTCCTGCTCGAACCTGCCGCGGCGCGTGGCGTGGTCTGCCTTTGCACCAACCCCGACAAGATCATGCTGACGTCCGTCGGTCCGCGTTTCGGGGCGGGGGCGATTGCCGAACTCTACGTCGAACTCGGTGGGCCGGTGACCTGGATCGGCAAGCCGTTTGCCGAGATCTACGCCGCCGCACTGAAGCTGCTGGGCAACCCGGACCGCGCTCGCGTCGTCTGCGTCGGCGACAGCATCGAGCACGACATCGCCGGCGGGCAAGGGGCGGGACTCAGCACCGCTCTGGTGACGACCGGTATCCTCGAGACCGCGACAGCCGTCGAAAAACAGCGGCTTTACGCCGAGCATCAAGCGACGCCGGATTTCCTGCTGCGCGCTTTCACATGGTGAGGAGGAAGATATGGAAACGGTGATCGCGGGTGATGACGTCGAACAGAGCAATGCCGCGCGCCGGAAAGCGCTCGAGGCTGACTATGCGGCACTCGGCGAACAGCTCGACCGGCGCGGCATTTCCGTCGATGCTATCCTGGAGAAGGTCGAGGCCTTCGGCGTGGCGATCCCGTCCTGGGGTGTCGGCACCGGCGGCACGCGCTTCGCCCGTTTCCCGGGGCCGGGCGAACCACGCGATGTGTTCGACAAGATCGAGGATTGCGCCGTCATCAGCCAGCTGACGCGGGCGACGCCGACCGTCTCGCTGCACATCCCCTGGGACAAGGCGGACCCGAACCGCCTCAAGCAGGCAGCTTCGCGCTTCGGCCTCGGTTTCGACGCGATGAACTCCAACACCTTCTCCGATGCGCAAGGCCAGAAGCTCTCCTACAAGTTCGGCTCGCTGTCGCATGCCGATGCCGGCGCGCGCCGCCAGGCGGTCGAGCACAATCTCGAATGCATCGAGATCGGCAGGACGATCGGCTCCAGGGCGCTGACGGTATGGATCGGCGACGGTTCGAATTTCCCCGGCCAGGTCAATTTCGCGCGCGCCTTCGAACGCTATCTCGACGCCATGAAGGCGATCTATGCCGCGCTGCCGCAGGACTGGCGCCTGTTCACCGAACACAAGATGTACGAGCCGGCCTTCTATTCCACCGTCGTGCAGGACTGGGGCACCAACTACATCATCGCCAGGGAGCTCGGCGACAAGGCCTATTGCCTCGTCGATCTCGGCCACCATGCGCCCAATGTGAACATCGAGATGATCGTGTCGCGGCTGATCCAGTTCGGCAAACTGGGCGGCTTCCACTTCAACGATTCCAAATATGGCGATGACGATCTCGACGCCGGTTCGATCGACCCCTACCGGCTTTTCCTCGTCTTCAACGAGCTGGTCGATGCCGAGCTTGCCGGCGCGAAGGATTTCCAGCCGGCGCATATGCTCGACCAGAGCCACAACGTCACCGACCCGATCGAGAGCCTGATGCTGTCGGCGATCGAGGTGCAGCGCGCCTATGCTGCGGCACTGCTGGTCGACCGCAAGGCGCTGGAAGGCTTTCAGGAAGCGAACGACGCGCTGATGGCGACGCAGACGCTGAAGGCGGCCTACCGCACCGACGTCGATCCGATCCTGGCCATGGCGCGCCTGAAGCGGGGCGGGGCCATCGATCCGGTCTCGGCCTACCGCGCCAGTGGCTATCGGGCGAAAGTCGCCGCGGAACGGCCGGCCATTGCCGCGGCTGGCGGCGGCATCGTCTGAACGGAGCGGCGGCCATGCCAGAACGCATAGCCTTTCGAATGGTGCTCGATCCCGGTCAGGCCGACGAGTACAGGAAGCGGCACGACGCGATCTGGCCGGAACTGCGGCAGGCGCTGCGCGAGGCAGGCGTCTCGGACTATTCGATCTGGCTCGACCCCGAGACCAATCATCTGTTCGCGACGCTGATGCGGGCCGACGACCATGCCATGGACGCGCTGCCGCACACCGAGGTCAACCGCCGCTGGTGGGATTTCATGGCCGACATCATGCAGGTCAACGACCGCAACGAACCGTTGGTCGTGCCGCTGCAGCAGGTTTTTCATATGGAGTAGTGGACAATGAGTGGAGCAACCAGCAGCGACAGGGCCTTGCGCGAGGAGATGGTGTCGATCTGCCGGCGCATGAATTCCAGTGGCATCAACCAGGGCACTGCCGGCAATCTGTCGGTGCGCTCGGGCGACGGCTTCCTGGTCACCCCGTCGGGCATGCCTTATGAAACCATGGATGCCGACGACATCGTCGCGATGGATTTCGAGGGTGGTTATGTCGGCCGGATGCCGTCATCGGAATGGCGTTTCCATCGCGACATCCTCACCAGCCGCAGCGATGTGAATGTCGTGCTGCACTGCCATTCGGTGCATGCCACGACACTGGCCTGCCATCACAAGACGATTCCGGCCTTCCACTACATGACCGGCGTCGCCGGCGGTTCGACCATACGCTGCGCGAAATACGCCACCTTCGGCACACAGGCGCTGTCCGACCATGCCTTGGTTGCGCTCGAAGGACGGCTGGCCTGCCTGCTCGGCCAGCACGGGCAGATATCGCTGGGCACGACGCTGGAAGCGGCACTCTGGCTGGCGATCGAGGTCGAGACGCTGTCGCACATGTATGTCCAGGCGCTGATGCTCGGCGAGCCGCCGATCCTGCCCGAGGACGAGATGGAGCGCGTCATCGAGCAGATGCGCCGCATGAGCTACGGCCTCGCGCCCAACGAGGAAGGCAAGGGCGGCGACGCACACCGGCGCTAGACCAGAGCGTTTCCGTTTTTCACGGAAACGCGGAAACGCTCTAAGTTTCTGTTTTCGGGGCATTTTTGTAACGCCAAATGGTTCCACTTGGCTACAAAATGCTCTGGGTGGATTGGCAGATGCACTCGATCCAGATGTCGCGGCCCAAAAGGCTCTGGCGGAGTTTGGCGGCGTCTGCTCGGCATAGTCACGGCGCCAGAGCCGCCACCCTCTGGCGTCGCAAGTCACACTATCGAGGAACTTCAGCGGCAATCTGACGGCCAGTTGAAGCCAATTTCAGGAAGAGCTGAAGCCTCGCAAGATCGCGATTTCACCCACGCCGCAAAGCGCCGTTTTTTCTACACCGTCCGAGTTGACAGGGTGCGGCCCGCAGCGTCGGCCGGCCCATCTTGAATGTCGCTGAACAACGCCTCGATGCGTTCGCTTTCGGAGCGCCTGTGCGGAATCGCATAGGACAACACGACATAGATCGTGGTGTTGACGATCAGCCCGACGATGCCGGAGGTGATGCCGCCAAGCGCCGGGATTGACACCGGATAGAGATATTGCAGCACCACCGCCGTGGCGAAGCCGACCAGCATGCCGGCAACGGCGGCCGATGCATTGCCGCGTTTCCAGAAGATGCCGAGATAGAGCGCCGGCGCCAGCTGGACGATGCCTTGATACGAGGCGAGTGCCAGCGTCAGCAGACCGGAGGTGACATTGACCGTGAGGACCGCGCCGATGATTGCAAGAACGGTGACGACGACAATGGTGGCGCGGGCGGCGCGCGTGGTCGTCGCCTCGTCGGCGCCGATGTGGAGAATGTCCTGGGCGGTGTGGGTGCCGATTGCGGCGGTGATGGCGTTCACATTGCCGACGGTGGCTGCAAAGACCGCAATGCCTGCCAATGCGAGGACGAATGGTCCGCCATGGGCGGCTGTGAGAAACCAGACATTGTCAGGTGCCGCCGCGACCTCGGGCAATTGCGAGGCCAGAAGGCTCATGGTCAGCAATATCGCCAGAAAGAGAAACATCAATGGCGCGGCTTTCACCGATGAGTTGCGCACCGCCTGGGCGCTGCGGGCGGTGAACAGCCGCACGAAGATGTCCGGCCAGCACCAGGAACCAAGCGCGCCGGTTGCGACGATCGAGAAATAATAGAGCGGTCCAAGATCGCTGCCGACACCGGGAAGCGTCGCAAAACTTGGCGGAAGGCTGTCGAAGCCATGGCCCTGCGCCAGCAGCCAGACGATCAGGCCTATGGCGACAAGACCGCCGACGCCATAGGCAAAGATGCCTTGCACCATGTCTGAAATGACGATGCCGTGCATGCCCATGCGAACCGTCCAGATCTGACGGATTCCCAGCACCACAATGCCGATGAAAACCGCGACGGTAGGCGAGACGACCCCGAAGGACAGATAGGAAAACACCAGGCCGAGCGACTGAAAGCCGAGCACCAGCCATGGAAACGCCGAGATGACGCCGATGACCGCGGCGACTTTGCGGACATTGGTGGAATTGTAGCGCATGCCGACAAAATCAGCCTGTGTGCGCAGATTGAACGAGCGGCCCCAGTCGAACACTTTCTGCGCCATGAAAAACATGAACAGCACGGCCAGCAGCGAATAGGAGATGACATAATAGCCGATGACGCCGGCCGAGGCGGCAAGGCCGGCGAAAGCGATGAAGATGGTGCCAGGCAACCAGGTGTTGAGGAAGGCCATGGTCTGGAACCAGGATCCGAAGGATCGGCCGGCCACGGCATAGTCGGTGAAGTTTTTGCTTTCGCGCTGGTTGCGTTCGAGAACGAAGACGACAATTGCGAAAAATGCTGCCAGCATTCCATAGCCGATTAGCATGTTCATCGACGCTACTCCTGACCATGCTGCATCTTCGACTGCAGATGCAGCATGGTCAGGACAAGCATCGCACCGCTGCCCAGAAAGAAGAGCAGCGCCATGTCGATGCTTCCGCTTGCGAAATAGAGGTGGATCGGCGGAAAGAGCATCAATACCAGGTTGAAGATCAGTACCGCCCGCCCGTGCGGGGCGCGTTGCTGGGTGGTTCGCATTGTCCCTGTTCCCCTGTTTTCGGCCAGCGGTTCTCCACGCCGGCCATCATCCGCTAAAGGCCACAGGCCTTCGCTACGTCGTCGACCAGTATTTTCTGGTTCTGCTGTAATTTCTGCCCCGGCAAATCCTGCCAGAACTGCAAATAGGGGTCCTCGACGCCGGTGCGCACGCCGCTCAGCGTTTCCACCACCGCCAGTCCGCAGAATGGCACGTAGAAGGGCGAGTAGCCGCCCTCATGGCTCATCACCAGCCGGCCACCACACAGCGTCTCGGCCGCCTCCATCAGCCTGCGCGTCATTTCGATATAGGCGCGCGACGTCAGCATCATACGGCCCAGCGGGTCGGCATTGCTCGCGTCGAACCCGCTGGCGACCAGGATCAGTTCCGGTCTGAAACGCTGCAGCGCCGGCAGGACGACCCGGTCGAACGCATAGAGATATGCGCCTTCGCCTGACCCCGCCGGCAGTGGCAGATTGATGGCCGAACCGGCACCCTTACCGACGCCGCGATCGGTGACCTTGCCGGTGTCCGGCGGGAAATTGCCGTCCTGATGCAGGGAGATCGTCAACACATCGGGGTCGGATTCGAAGCAGGCCTCGGTGCCGTTGCCATGGTGCACATCCCAATCCACGACAGCAAACCGTTCGACGCCAAGCTTTGCCCGGGCGTGGGCGATGGCCACGGCGACATTGGCAAACATGCAAAAACCCATGCCTTTTTCCGGACGCGCATGGTGTCCCGGCGGACGCACAAGCGCATAGGCATTGTCTACATCGCCCGAGACAACAGCCCGGGTGGCCGAGATGGTGCCGCCGGCAGCCAGCAGGGCAAGTTTGTAGCCGCCCAGGCCGAAGGGCGAGACATTGTCACCCATATCGCCGCCGCGGGCATCGTCACCCAGCAGCTTCATCTTCGTGAGATGGTCGCGTGTGTGGACGCGCAGGATGTCTTCTTCCCCGGCAGCCACGCAGTCGAGACGGCGCAACGATTTGGCCAATTCGGAAACTTCGATGAGAGATGCAAATCTTGCCTTGGATTCCGGCGATTCAACATGCTGCATCGGCTGCAGAAATTCGCCTTTCAGAAATCCCGCCGCTGTGCCCGTGTCGTGCCAGCCAAAGCGCTCATGCCACAACCAACCTGTCGTCATTACGATCCTCCCGCGGCGATGGAGAAACGTTAGCCGGTTCGGCGAACCTGCGAATGATGCAGATGCACTATGGAATCGGTGAAGAATGGCAAACAGCCTGTGCTCGGCCACGCGCCTTGCCGTTGCGGCAAGCCGTCGGTAGTGTGATCAACACTGCCCAAGACACCTACTGCGCCAGTACAACTGACGGGACTTGTGGTGATTTCGAAGCTCAAGGCATTTTCGCTCTTTGCCGCCGATCTCCAGAAGCTGGCCGGTGAACGGGATATTCAGGCGATTGCAGCCTTCGGGGTGCAGAAGCTGAAACCGGTGCTGGGCTTCGAAAGCGCCTGGTACGGCTGGTCGCGTTTCGAGCCGGGCCGAACCGTCGTGCCGGCCTCGGCGACGGTCAATCTGCCGGGTGGGTTTGCCAAATTCTGGTCGACAATCGAGAGCCAGGATCTGGTGGCGCGGGCGTTTCGGGAGAAACGGACGCTGATCGGCACCTATGATCGGACCCAGCCTGCGCAGACCGATGGCATGATCGCCCTGTGCGAGCGCTATCATCTGCGCAAATGGGCCAGCGCCATGCACCACAACCGGCGCAGTCGGACCGCCTTTTTCGTCTCGATCTATCGTGGCGACACGCGCAGCCGCGACTGGCAACCGGATGAGCTCGAGCTTTTGCAATGTGCGGTCGACCATATCTCGCTGGCGATGGAGGTGTCGACACGTCATGCTCGCGGGACGCTGGGTGAACAGATGCTGGTTGTCGACGCAGAGGGCGGCTTGCATATCGCAAACAGCGAATCGCAGGCATTTCTGCGTGGTGTCTGGCCGGGTTGGCGCGGCGAACAATTGCCGAAATCGCTGCTGCGCTATGTCCGTGAACCCGGTACGTTCTACATCAGGGGGCGAGGCGTCGTATTGTCGTCCTCGCTGGTTACCCTCGAGAACTCGCATCTTGTCGCATTGCGTCTCAGGGAGACGGCAAAATCTGACCGGCTGTCGCCGCGCGAGGCGCAGGTGGCCCGGGCGCTTGCGGCTGGGGCAACCTACAAGCAGGCGGCTGCGGCCCTCGGTTCGGCGCCAGCAACCATCCGAAACCAGACGCAGGCCATCTACACCAAGCTCGGCATTGCCTCGCGGGCGCAACTTGCGACCTTGCTGTCGAAAGAAGGCTGAGCCGCCAGGCTCTGGTGTTTGCCGCCCTGCTCCCTTGATCTCAACCCAATTGAGCAGGCCCTCGCCAAGACCAAGCACTGGGGCGCCAAGCCAGAAGCGCTCGGCGAGCCGCCGATCCTGCCCGAGGACGAGATGGAGCGCGTCATCGAGCAGATGCGCCGCATGAGCTATGGTCGCGCCCAACAGCTCGGAGAGCGCCATGACCCAATGGACTGCTGATCATGCTGTCTCGCGTGATGGCACGATCATCGGCTACCGGCAGATCGGTGCCGGTCCCAGCCTCGTGCTGCTGGCGGGCGGCATGCAGAGCAGCCGCAACTTCAGCCAGCTGGCGGAGTTGCTGGCCGATCGCTTCACACTGCATGTGCCTGACCGACGCGGGCGTGGCCTCAGCGGGCCGCCGGGGCTGGACTACGGCATCGACAGCGAGGTTGACGATCTGTCGGCGGTGCTGGCGCAAACAGGCGCACGTGACGTATTCGCCCTGAGCTCCGGCGCCATCGCGACGCTGTGGACGGCGCTGCGCCGGCCGCAGGCGCTGGGCAGAATTGCGCTGTACGAGCCGCCGGTGCCCGTCGGCACGCCATCGCCGCTGGACTTTGTGCAACGCTACGAGCGCGAGCTTGCCGCCGGCAATCTGGCCGCCGCCATGGCCACGGTGATGAAGGGGACGCGCGATCGGCGCGACTGGTTCACAGGCTTGCCACGCCTGCTGCTGGTCCCGATCATGGGCATGGCGCTGCGCGGCAGCGGCGAGGAGGCGACAGCCATCCGTGAACTGGTGCCCACTTTCCGCTACGATGCGCAACTGATCGCCGCCACGGCCGGGCAGGTGCAGCGCTTCAGCGCCATCCGCATACCGGTCCTGCTGATGGGCGGCGACAATTCCAACCCCTATCTGCCAATGGCGCTCGACGCATTGCAGCATGAGTTGCCGCGGGCGGAGCGGGTCGAGCTCAAGGGCGTCGGCCACATCGCGGCGGACAATGTCGGCAAGCCAAAGTTGGTCGCCAGCGAACTGCGGCGGTTCTTCGCCGAGCCTGTCTGAGCCGAACCGCAGGCAGCTATTGCGCTGCCGTATAGAGCAGGCGGGTGGTCGAGCCGGTGGGGTTCAGCGCCCGCTGCAGCAGCGCTTCGGCATGGGCGTTGCGCTGGCGGGCCGTATCCGCGCCCATCACCACGACCACGAAACGCTTGCCGTCGGCATCGTAGGAGGTGACGATGTTGAAGCCGGATGCGCGGATGTAGCCGGTCTTGATGCCGTCGACGCCATAGACGCGGCCCAGCATGTCGTTGTGGCCGCGCACCAGCTTGCCGCGGAACATGAAATCGGCCTCCGAGAAGTAGTGATAATGCTGAGGGAAGTGCGCCCTGAGCGCGAGGCCGAGCACGGCCATGTCGCGCGCCGTCGTCTGCTGGCCGTCATCGGGCAGTCCGGATGCGTTGCGGAAAGTGGTCGACCGCATGCCGATCTGGCGTGCCTTGGAGGTCATCGCGGCGGCGAACCCTTCTTCCGAACCGCCGAGATATTCGCCGACCGCCACGGCGACGTCATTGGCGGATTTCACCACCAGCGCGCGGATGGCGGAATCGACGTCGATCGTCTCGCCGGGCCGGAAGCGCAGCTTGGTCGGTGGCTGCGAGGCGGCGTTGGCCGAAACCGGGATCTGCGTTTCCTTGGTGATGCGGCCGCCCTGCAGCGCCTCGAACAGCAGGTAGAGCGTCATCATCTTGGTGAGCGAAGCCGGATAACGCGGCGTGGTCGAGTTGACTTCGAACACGGTCGCGCCGGTCTTGGCGTCGACGACGATGGCCGCGTATTTCTGCGCCGGCGCCGGTACGGAAAGCACCTGCTCGGGCGGCGTCGCAGCCGTACAGCCGGCGACGAAGGTCACCGTGACAAGGGCAACGAGACATCCGCGGGCGAAAGCGAACAGGGGAGAGGCTGGCAGGGTGGGCATTCCGGGAAGGCTTGAGACGATGCGCTGAGATGAGCGGACCCTAGCCGAGCCGATACACGGCGTCCATTCACCTTGGCTGATTCTCGCCGCCGGAATGCGCCTTTGGCGCCGGTTTCACACCATTTTGTGCGGAAAAGCGCGAAAGACATGGGACTTTGGTGCCGATATCCCGCTCTGGCGCTTTCTAACATGCCGTTTCCATATGTGATCGATGGGCGCGCCGCGCGTCGGGATCGAGTTAGGGTTCCATGCGGGCGGTGTGTGAATTCAAGGCTTTAGGTCATGTTTGACCTTGTGGAGCGACCTGTGGCACCCCGACGGTAAAAAGGATGATTGGCAGTGGAAAAGCCGAGGCGCAGAATGCTTGCGTGCAAGGCGGCCTGTTCTTATATACGCCGCAACCGTGCGGGCCGCCCGAAAGGCAGCCTGGCGCGGAATTTCTGTGAACAGGGGCTTTCGCCGGAACGCCTGACAGGGTCCTTGAAAGCCTGCTTAGTGGAGAGACTAGATGGCAAAAGTAATCGGTATCGACCTCGGGACGACCAATTCCTGCGTCGCCGTCATGGACGGCAAGGACGCGAAGGTCATTGAAAACGCGGAAGGCGCGCGCACCACGCCTTCGATCGTCGCCTTCAGCGGCGACGGCGAGCGCCTCGTCGGCCAGCCGGCCAAGCGCCAGGCGGTCACCAATCCTGAAAACACCGTCTTCGCGGTCAAGCGCCTGATCGGCCGCCGCTATGACGATCCGGTGACGGAAAAGGACAAGAAGCTTGTCCCCTATGAGATCGTCAATGGCGACAACGGCGACGCCTGGGTGGAAGCCGGCGGCAAGAAGCAGTCGCCTTCCCAGATCTCGGCCATGATCCTGCAGAAGATGAAGGAAACGGCGGAAGCCTATCTCGGCGAGAAGGTCGAGAAGGCGGTCATCACCGTTCCTGCCTATTTCAACGACGCCCAGCGCCAGGCCACCAAGGACGCCGGCAAGATCGCCGGTCTCGAAGTGCTGCGCATCATCAACGAGCCGACCGCTGCCGCGCTCGCCTACGGCCTCGACAAGAAGGATGGCAAGACCATCGCCGTCTATGACCTTGGCGGCGGCACCTTCGATATCTCGGTGCTCGAGATCGGCGACGGCGTGTTCGAGGTGAAGTCGACCAATGGCGACACCTTCCTCGGCGGTGAAGACTTCGACATGCGCCTGGTCGAGTACCTGGCGGCCGAGTTCAAGAAGGAACAGGGCATCGACCTGAAGAACGACAAGCTTGCCCTGCAGCGCCTCAAGGAAGCTGCCGAAAAGGCCAAGATCGAGCTGTCGTCTTCCGCTCAGACCGAAATCAACCTGCCCTTCATCACCGCGGATGCTTCCGGTCCGAAGCACCTGACGCTGAAGCTCACCCGTGCCAAGTTCGAATCGCTGGTCGACGACCTGATCCAGCGCACCATCGAGCCGTGCAAGGCTGCGCTCAAGGATGCCGGCCTCAAGGCTGGCGAGATCGACGAAGTCGTTCTGGTCGGCGGCATGACCCGCATGCCGAAGGTCCAGGAAGTGGTGAAGCAGTTCTTCGGCAAGGAGCCGCACAAGGGCGTGAACCCTGACGAAGTTGTCGCACTCGGCGCCGCCATCCAGGCCGGCGTGCTGCAGGGCGACGTCAAGGACGTGCTGCTGCTCGACGTGACCCCGCTGTCGCTGGGCATCGAGACGCTGGGTGGCGTGTTCACCCGCCTGATCGAGCGCAACACCACGATCCCGACCAAGAAGAGCCAGGTGTTCTCGACCGCCGAGGACTCGCAGAGCGCGGTGACCATCCGCGTCTTCCAGGGCGAGCGTGAGATGGCTGCCGACAACAAGATACTCGGCCAGTTCGATCTGGTCGGCATTCCACCGGCGCCGCGCGGCGTGCCGCAGATCGAGGTCACCTTCGATATCGACGCCAACGGCATCGTCAACGTCTCGGCCAAGGACAAGGGCACCGGCAAGGAGCACCAGATCCGCATCCAGGCGTCTGGTGGTCTGTCCGACGCCGACATCGAGAAGATGGTGAAGGACGCCGAAGCCAATGCCGAAGCCGACAAGCAGCGCCGTGCGCTGGTCGAGGCCCGCAACCAGGCCGAGGCTCTGGTGCATTCGGCCGAGAAGTCGCTGAAGGATTATGGCGACAAGGTCTCCGAAGCCGACCGCACCGCGATCGCCGACGCGATCGCCGCGCTGAAGACAGCTGCCGAAGGCGACGACGCTGCCGACATCGAGGCCAAGAGCCAGGCGCTGACCGAGGCTTCGATGAAGCTTGGCCAGGCGATGTACGAGGCTTCGCAGAAGGAAGCCGCGGAAGCCGATGCCAAGGCGGATGCTGCCAAGGATTCCGATGTGGTCGACGCCGATTTCGAGGAAATCGACGACAAGGACGACAAGAAGAAGTCGGCTTAAGTGGCCTGAGGGCCGAAAATCCAGAAAAGCCCGGCGCCAAGCCGGGCTTTTTTGCAACCATGCACCGGAAAAGTGCAGCGTTTCCTTGCCGGTACTGGCATTAGCGCGGCATCGTTACTAAATCGGAGGCCAGTCTTTGGACGACTGGTCGAAACAATGCGCTAAGGACGTTGGCCTTTGCTTGAGCCATCGGTCGGCGGGATTGGAACAGGCTCTCGATGAAAGCTGATTTCTACGAAACGCTTGGCGTGCAAAAGGGCGCCGACGAGAAGGAGCTCAAAAGCGCCTTCCGCAAGCTGGCGATGCAGTTCCACCCCGACCGCAATCCCGGTGATGCCTCCTGCGAGCACAAGTTCAAGGAAATCAACGAAGCCTACGAGACGCTGAAGGACCCGCAGAAGCGTGCGGCCTATGACCGTTTCGGCCATGCCGCCTTCGAAAATGGCGGCATGAATGGCGGCGGTGCCGGTTTTGCCGCCGGCGGCTTTGCCGACATCTTCGAAGACATCTTCGGCGAGATGATGGGTGGCGGACGCCGCCGCAGCTCCGGCGGCCGCGAGCGCGGCGCCGATCTGCGCTACAACATGGAGATCAGCCTCGAGGAGGCCTATGCCGGCAAGACCGCGCAGATTCACGTGCCGGCGTCGCTGACCTGCGACGAATGCTCGGGGTCAGGTGCCAAGCCGGGCACGCAGCCGGTCACCTGCTCGATGTGCCACGGCCACGGCAAGGTGCGCGCCAGCCAGGGTTTCTTCTCGATCGAGCGCACCTGCCCGCAATGCCAGGGCCGCGGCCAGACCATCAAGGACCCATGCCCGAAATGCGCCGGCCAGGGCCGTATCACCGAGGAGCGTTCGCTCTCGGTCAACATTCCGGCCGGCATCGAGGACGGCACCCGCATCCGGCTTGCCGGTGAGGGCGAGGCCGGGCTGCGCGGCGGCCCGTCGGGCGATCTCTATATCTTCCTGGCCATCAAGCCGCATGAGTTCTTCCAGCGCGACGGTGCCGATCTTTATTGCAAGGTGCCGATCTCGATGACGACCGCCGCCCTCGGCGGTTCATTCGAGGTGACGACGCTGGACGGCAGCCAGACACGCGTGAAGGTGCCGGAAGGCACGCAGAACGGCCGCCAGTTCCGCATGAAGGGCAAGGGCATGCCGGTGCTGCGCCAGCCGCAGATCGGCGACCTCTACATCCAGACCGCGGTGGAGACGCCGCAGAACCTGACACGGCGCCAGCGCGAGCTTCTGGAGGAGTTTGAACAGTTGTCGTCGAAGGAGAACAGCCCGCAGTCGAGCGGTTTCTTCTCGCGCATGAAGGATTTCTTCGAGTCATTCAGCGAACGCTGAGCGGCGACAAAAAATGTCTTGTCCACGACATTGGTGGACGTTTGCCTTGCCTACCCCTGCGTAACTGCTAAGTAGCATCCATAGTGGGTTCCGGGGGAGCCGGTCAGGAGAGCTTGATGGGACGTGGCCCTGGATTGAGGAAGTCGCTCGCCGAGAAGTTTGACGACGAGCTGAAATTCTTCAAAGGATGGATCGACAAGCCGAAGGCTGTCGGCTCCATCGTGCCGACGAGTTCGATCACCGCCCGCAAGATGGCGTCTATCGTCGATACCGGCTCCGGCCTGCCGGTCCTGGAAGTCGGCCCCGGCACCGGCGTCATCACCCGCGCCATTCTGGAGCGCGGCGTGAAGCCGGAAAACCTCTACGCCGTCGAATATTCCCACGATTTCGTCCAGCATCTGCGCCGCCTCTATCCGGGCGTCAACGTCATCGAGGGCGATGCCTTCAACCTCAATGATACGCTGGGTGAACATAGCGGCCTGACCTTCGATTCCGTGGTCACCGGCGTTCCGCTGCTCAATTTCCCGGTCGCCCAGCGCATCAGCTACCTCGAAAGCCTGCTCGACCGCATCCCGGCCGGCCGGCCGGTGGTGCAGCTGACCTACGGGCCGATGTCGCCGATCCCGCCCGGACGCGGCAACTACACGGTGGAACATTTCCATTTCGTGCTGCGCAACATCCCGCCGACACGGCTGTGGATCTATCGGCGGCCTGCGAACTAGCAAGCTCAGCCGACCCTTTCGAACGTATCCGCGTTGATGGTCATGGCAGGCCGCCAGTTGAGCTGGCTGGACTGCGCCTGTGCGCTTTCTTTCGCAGCGTCCAACGACCGGTCCGTTGCCACGGCCGCCGTGCGGATGAGCGTCGGTTGTCGGACACCAATGCGCCGTGCAGGGGGCACGCTTGACGAAAGTAGAACGATCGTTCTACTTATTTTGAATGAGCAAGAAGCGTGATGACATCGTCGATGCCGCGAACCGCACCTTCTATCGGGATGGTTTCGCGGAAGTCGGCATTGATCGTGTCGTGGGCGATGCTGGCGTCGCGCTGGCGACGTTCTATCGGCATTTCAAAACCCGCTCCGAGGTGGTCGCGGCCGCGCTGCAGCGGCGGCATGGCAGCTTTCTCCATGCGCTCGAAGAAGGAGATGGAAGCGCTGTCGAAAGCGTTCTCGAGCTCTTCGACAGGCTTGAAGCATGGAGCACGCAACAGGGTGGAAACGGGTGCTTCTTCCTGCGCGCGGCGGCTGACTATCCGGCTGACGAAACCATTTGCAGCGTGGCACGGAGCCACAAGCAGCAATATCTTGCCGAGATCGAGAAGCGACTGCTGCAAGGCGGCTGGTCGAACACGCAGGCCGGGCAACTCGCCCTCACGGTCTTCGTTCTCCTGGAGGGCGCCGTCGCCGCGGCTTTTACGCTCGGCGACAGCGCTGCCATCGCAACGGCCAGGAATGCAGCCGCGCATCTCCTGGTCAACGCAATGGCGGAGCCGGGATGAAAAGCCCCGCGCTTCCCCTCGCAGCACTGGAAGCCGGCCTGATTGTGGCCTGGAGCTCCGGATTCATCGGTGCCCGTTTCGCCGCGGATGCGGGGTCTGTGTTCCTCGTGCTGTTCTGGCGTTTTGTGATTGTCTCGTTCGTCCTGCTGCCATTGTTGATCCGCGCAGTGCGTCGGGGTTTGACGGTGAAATCGCTGATCCTGCAATCGGTGCTGGGCGCCTTTGCGATGTTCGGATACCTGGCACTGGGGGTGAAGGCGATCGACCTTGGCGTTCCGGCGGGTACGGCAGCGCTGATCTCCGCCCTTCAACCTGTCGCGACCGCCGCTCTGGCTGGCCCCATTCTGCATGAGCGGGTGAACCGCCTCCAATGGATGGGATTGGCCCTCGGCCTCGCGGGCGTGTCGCTCGCCGTGGGTGGTTCGTTGGGTGGAGCATCCTTCCTGGCCTATGTTTTGTCGGCGGCCTCCACGCTCAGCCTGGTCACCGCGACAATCGTCGCCAAGGCCATGCCGGACAGCACGCCCCTCCTGCCGTCATTGGCCATACAAAGCATCGTCGCTGCTCTCCTGTTTGCTCCGCTTGCGCTTCTGGAAGGGGGAATGGCGCCGGTTCTCGATCTGCGGTTCATCGCAGCCGTGGCGTGGTTCATCCTGTTCTCCACGATCGGCGGCTATGGTCTGTACTGGCTATGCCTCCGCACGAGCACGGCAACCCGCGTCGGCAGCCTGATTTACCTGACCCCGCCCGTCACCATGATCTGGGGCTGGCTGATGTTTTCAGAAACGATCACCATCGCGGCGGTGATCGGCTTTGTCATCTGCATCGCTGGCGTATTTCTGACGCGGCCGACAACGTCAGTGCGCAGAGCCTGACTGGACCGACCGGATTCATGACCCGATCGACGCGTCGCTCTTGATTCGGCGGCGCTATCGCCTATAGCTGCCGGACGGCAAAGGAGCGCCATGCCGTGATTCCCAGGATTCTCATCTTCGCGGGCTCGATCCGCAGCGGTGCTTTCAGCGGCAGGACGGCCGATGTCGCGCAGAAGGCGCTGGCCATGCAGGGCGCGGATGTGACCCGCATCTCGCTGGCCGACTACCCGATGCCGATCTTCGACGAGGATATCGAGAAGGAAACCGGCATCCCGGAAAACGTCATGAAACTGGCACGCCTGCTTGGCGCCCATGACGGGCTGCTGCTGGTGACGCCGGAATACAACGGCTCCGTGTCGCCACTGCTCAAGAACGCCGTCGACTGGATCAGCATCGTGCGCCATGACGGCGGCCGGCAGCTGAAGCCGATGGCCGGCAAGACGGTGGCGCTTTGCTCCTCGTCGAAAGGGCATTTTGCCGGCGTGCGCGCCATCAACCATCTGCGCGCCATCCTGCTGCGCTGCCACATGGACATCGTCACGCCGGAATGCTCGGTGCCGAACGGCGGCAGCGCTTTCGACGCGGACGGCAATCTGGTCGACGAGCGGCTTCGCCACGCCATGGACCTGGTGGCGCAGGCGCTTGTCGAGCGGGCTCGCCAGACAATGAGGGGATAGACATGACCGATATGCGCGACAGGCTGATCGTCGGCCTCGACGTTCCAACCGTTACCGAGGCTGAGAGGGCGGTGCAGGAGCTTGGCGACACCGTCTCCTTCTACAAGATCGGCTATCAGCTCGCCTTCGCCGGCGGGCTGGAGTTCGCGCGCGACCTTGCCGCCGACGGCAAGAAGATCTTCCTCGACATGAAGCTGCTCGACATCGACAACACCGTCGCCAAGGGTGTCGAAAACATCGTCAGGATGGGTATGACCATGCTCACTTTGCACGCCTATCCGAAGACGATGCGTGCGGCGGTGGAAGCCGCCAAGGGCAGTGATCTCTGTCTGCTCGCCGTCACCGTGCTCACATCGATGGACGAGCAGGACGTCATCGATGCCGGCTACGAATATGATCCCCACACGCTGGTGCTGCGGCGCGCCGAACAGGCGCTGTCGGCGCGCATGGGCGGCATCGTCTGCTCGGCGGAGGAGGCATCGGCCGTGCGCAAGGTCGTTGGTCCCGACATGGCTGTGGTGACACCCGGCATCCGGCCGGCCGGCGCTGACCGCGGCGACCAGAAGCGTGTCGTCACCCCGGCGGACGCGATCCGCAACGGCTCCAGCCACCTCGTTGTGGCGCGGCCGATCGTCGGCGCGGTTGACAGGCGCGCTGCTGCCCAGGCTATCCTGGACGAGATGGCGGCTGCCTGAGCCAGCCGAAACGTTGAAGCTTCGTATGGAGACTGCTTATGGCCAAGGGATACTGGATCGCTCGCGTCGATGTGCGTGATGCGGAAGGCTACAAGGCCTATGTCGAGGCTGCGAAGCTCGCCTTCGACCGTTTCGGCGCGAAGTTCCTCGCCCGCGGCGGCGACCACGAAAAGGCCGAGGGACAGGGTCGTGGCCGCAACGTCATCATCGAGTTCGAGAGCCTGCGGGTGGCGCATGACTGCTACCACTCGCCGGAATATCAGCGCGCCGTCGCCATCCGCCAGAAGGTGGCGGACGGCGAGATCGTGCTTGTCGAGGGTGTCTGAGCACGTCGTTCAGGCGACGAGATCCGGCACTGGACCGATGTAACGCGACTGCGGCCGCATCAGCCGGCCGGTTGCCTGCTGCTCGCGCGCATGGGCGATCCAGCCGGCCATGCGCCCCGCAGCGAAGACGCAGGTGAACGCATCTTCCGGGAACTCGGCTGCCTCCAGCAAAAGTGCCGTGTAGAATTCGACATTGGTCTGCAGCACCCGGCCGGGCTTGGCCCGCCTCAGGACGTCGAGCGCTGCCTGTTCCACCGTTTCGGCGAAAGCCAGGCGGCGGCTTGCCGCACCATCGGGGATGCGGCGCACCACGGTCTTCAGGACATCGGCGCGCGGGTCGCGCACGCGATAGATGCGGTGGCCGAAGCCCATGATGCGGCGGCCTTCGGCCAGTTCCCTGCTCAGCCATTCCGTCGCTTCTCCAGCCTCGGCAATGGCATCGAGCATGGCGATCACCGGGCCTGGCGCACCGCCATGCAGCGGGCCTTTCAGGGCGCCGAGACCGGCAAGTGCCGCCGAGGTGAGACCCGCCTGGGTCGAGGCCACCACCCGCGCGGCGAAGGTCGAGGCGTTGAGGCCGTGATCGCAGACCGTGACGAGATAGGTGTCTAGCGCGGCGCTCAGGCCGCGTTCGTCCGTGTCGGTGAGCATGGCCAGCATGTCGGCGGCGTGGCCTGCGTCGGCATTGGGAGCAATCGCATCGAGGCCCTTGCGCAGGCGCAAGAGCGCGGGCGTCAGCACAGCCGGCGCGGCGATCAGGCGCAACGCATCGTCAAGCGTATCGCCATCGGGCATCAGCGCCGTACCGGCACGCATGCCGTCGTAGACGGAGAGTGCGGCAAGCGTCGGCAGCAGCGCCTGCACACGTTCGAACACCTCGACGCGGGCACGTCCAAGCCTTGCCGCCAGCTGCTTCTCGTTGGGAAGATCGGTGAAGAAACCGTCGAAAAGCAGATGTGTCACGCTGGCGAAATCGCGGCGGCCGGCAAGATCGCGCAGGGCATGTCCTCGGATCGTCAGGTGCCCGCCCTGCCCGTCCACTTCCGACAGCACGGTTTCGGCGGCAATCACATCGTCCAGTCCGCTTGTCATCATCTTGCTCCTTGACCAATTTTCGATCCGAGATAATGCTGTTGTTGATTGTCATCAATCTTGATCAATAGAATCAATATATGGTCGATATGGGCACCTGGCTGACACGTGACGAGGCGCTGGACAGGCTGGGGGTGCGCGCGCAGACGCTCTACGCCTATGTCAGCCGCAACCAGGTCGGCATGCAGCCCGATCCTGCCGATCCTCGCCGCAGCCTCTATCGATCGGAGGATATTGAGGCGCTGACCACGCGCCGGGCGCGGGGGCGCCGCGTCGCGGCGATCGCTGAAAGTGCGGTCGCCTGGGGCGAGCCGGTGTTCGCCACGGAACTCTCCACCGTCATCCACGGCAGGTTGATCTACCGTGGCGAGGATGCGGTGACCTTTTCGCGCGATGCCAGCCTGGAAGACGCCGCACGGCTGTTGTGGGCCACCACTGCTGCTCCCCGCTTCGCAACATCGGGAGCACCTGCCGAGACAGGCATCACGCAGGCTTTTTCCGTGCTGGCTGGGTTGGCGGCCAGGGGACAGCCCTCGCTGGGGCGCAACGCCGGCGTGTTGCAGGCGGACGCGATGCCGGCCATCGCGGCGCTCGCCGGCGCATTGGGGGCGGCACCCGGTGCGGAGCCGGTGCACCTCAGGCTGGCAAGGGGCTGGCGGGTGGAACAGGCGGCGGAGGTGTTGCGCCGCGTCATGGTGCTGGTGGCCGATCACGAACTCAATGCCTCGGCCTTTGCGGCCCGCGTCGCCGCTTCCACCGGCGCGCCGCTCGTCGCCTGCCTGCTGGCCGGCTTGTCGACACTCTACGGCCCTCGCCATGGCACTGCGGCCGATGCCGTCGCCATGCTTGTGGACGATGCGGCACGGATCGGCGTGCGCGCGGCGATGGCACGCTGGCTCGATCACGACCGGCCGCTGCCTGGTTTCGGCCATCCGCTCTATCCCGATGGCGATCCGCGCGGAGCAGCATTGCTGGCCGACATGCGGCTGGACGACGATATTCTCGAGCTGCGCCAGGCAGCCCTTGATGCCACCGGCGCGCAGCCGACAGTCGACTTTGCGCTGGTGGCTCTGACCCGTTCCTACCGCTTGCCGAGCGATGCGCCCATCCGCCTGTTTACGCTCGGCCGCAGCGTCGGCTGGACAGCGCATGCCATCGAGCAGGTCATGTCAGGCAAGCTGATCCGCCCGCGCGCCCGTTATGAGGGCCCGCTGCCGGCTGGCGCTTGAGCAACGCATTTTGGCTGGAACTGCCTAGAACAGCCGGAACGGAATGCCGGTCAACAGCGCCTTTACATAACGCCGCCGCTGATAGTGGCCATTGAGGGAGACGCGTGGCAACTCCGTCGGCTGGCTGAAGCTGTCCGCCGTCAGCACGCCGGGACGTGTGGTGACGGCCAGCTTGATGCCGGCCTTCGCAACGGCGTCGAATTCACGCCGCGATATCGCAACCTTGGTTCCGTAGGGATAGGCGAAGGTGGTCGGCCTGTAGCCGACATAGGCCTCGACGGCATCCATCGACCCTTTGATTTCCTCTGCGAGCCGCGCTTCATCCACTCTCGCCATGGCGATGTGGGTCTGCGTGTGCGCGCCGAAGCGCACCAGCGGGTCGTCGGACAGGGTCCGCAATTCGTCTGCCGTCATGATCAGCTGGTCGACGATGGCGAGCGGGTCGATCATGCGCGAGCGGGCGGCCCGGTCGATCTCCGCCACTGCCGCATCTTCGTTGTTCGAATGCACGAAATGGACGATCCGTTCGTAAGCGTCCTGCTTCTGGGCAACGGTTCGTGTGGTGACCGTCTCCGTGCCATTGCCGAAATCGAACTCGAACTGGTCCTTGGAGCGCGTCAGCACCTTGCCGGTTTCCCACCACATCGAGCGGCTGCGTTCGACGAAGCCCTTGGCGATGAAAATGGTGTACGGCACGCCGTGGCGGCGAAACACCGGTGCGGCGTGTTCGGCATTGTCGCGCAGGCCGTCATCCAGCGTGAAAGCGACGAAGCGGCGCTTGTCGTTGGGATCGGTGAGCAAGCGCGGCAGATCGTCCAAGGCCGCCGGTGTCAGGCCCGACTCGACACAGACGCGGATCGCCTCGTCAAGGAATTCCGGCGTGACAGAAAGCGTCGCAATGGGGTCGAAGCCGCCACGCCGCGCCGGGCGCACGTGATGCAGGGTGAAGATCACCCCGCGCCCCGCGGCCGCCGGCCACAACATGCCTGCACGTGTCAGCGCGACGCCTTCCAGGCCGGCACGGATCGCGCCGTGCTTGAGGAATCTCTTGGCGGAGCCTTTCAGCGACATGCCGTCGCCTCGATGCCATCGACAAGGCGGCCTTCCAATCGGGGATGGCGATGCACGGACATTTCTCGGCTCCGATGCGCGTCCGCAGGATGCGGACGGTGGCCGATGCGACGGCCGAAAGGAGCTTATTGCAGCGCCAGTTAATAAACTGCCCGCACGCGGCCGGTTTCAGCCGCAATTCCAGGAAAACCGTGCAACGGCTTTCTGTTCGGAATTGCGTGAAAACAACGAGTTAGCGCGTTTCCGCATTTCCGTGAAAAACGGAAACGCTCTGACGGCGATCGCCCTGGTGCGCAAGGTGATCGCCTCGAGCATGTCAGCGGTATTTCATGTAGCCGACGAAGCCGGTAATGCGCCAGCGATCGCCGTCATTGCGGCAGAAATAGAGTGTCTGCCAGTTCAGCCGGTCGACACCGCCATCGGCCAGCGGCACGGTGCCGTCGAACTTCTTGTGCGCCACGGCGACATTGCCGTTGATGTCGATGCGGTTGAGCGTCACTGCCTTGAGCAGCGCCGAAGGCAACGGCTCGGCATAGGCGACCGACGCGGATTCGGCGGCCTGGCGCAGCCACTCATCGCGATAGGCCTGCAAGGTTGGGAAGGCGGCGTTCCAGTCATCGTGGTTGGGCGAATTGTGGGCATGGATGCCGAGGAAACGCATTTCGTCGAAGTCGCCGGCCACCATCGACCAGTCCTGCGCGGCGAAAGCCTCGAAATCGCGCGGCATCAGCATTTCCCAGATGAAGGCGCGGTCCGCGTCGCCGGCAAATGGGTTCTTGGATTCAGACATGAAGGCTCCGTTCGTCTGGGTTCAGGAAAGCTTGCCGCGCGCGGCGACCGGCAATACCTCGACGACGCGGTCACCGGAAACCAGGTAGACCTCGTCGAACAGGTTGGTGACGACGCAGGCATGATCAGGCAGCACGCGCACGCGGTCGCCGACCGCGAGTGTCGCACCACCGCTCAGTTCGACCTTGCCGTGTTCTTCGCTGAGCGCCGTCACGCGGGCACCTGGAATGCCGACCAGTTCGCCATGGTCGGGCAGGCCGAGCAGGTCGCTGGAAAGTGCCTTGGAGCCGCTGTCGAGGATGGCGCGGGTCGGTGTCGGTGCCGAGACCACGGTTGCGAGCACGGTCAGCGCGCAATCGTCGGCTGTCGCCGCACCCTGTTTCACCTGGTAGCGGTCCATGTAGATATAGGTGCCGGGCCGGTACTCGGTGACGATCGCCGCATCCTGCTTCCGCCACATGTCGGGTGTGCCGCCGCTGGTCACGGTTTCGCAGGCAAGGCCTGCCTTTTGAAGCAGGTCGCGCGCGGCGGTGAGCCAGGCTTCGGCGTCTTCCGGCGCGCCGGCGGCTGGATAGGTCATCAGGCCGCCGAAGGCGAGACCCGGCGCCGCATCGATCTGCCTGGCCAGCGCCAGCGCCTGCTCGGCGGTCTGGACACCGCAGCGGGCAGCACCCGTATCACATTCGACCAGCACCTTGAGCGGACGACCGGGATCGGTGAAGGTCTCGGCAAGACCAGCAATCGTCGTTGCACTGTCGGCGGTCACCGACAGCGCGATGCGCCTGTGCAGCGCCAGAAGCCGCTCCAGCTTCGCTTTGCCGATGATGTTGTAGGGCAGGAATATGTCGGTCAGGCCGGCATCGGCCATCACTTCGGCCTCGCCGATCTTCTGGCAGGTTATACCGATGGCGCCCGCCTCGACCTGCTTCTTCGCAAAGAAGGGCAGCTTGTGCGTCTTGATATGTGGCCGCAGCTTCACGCCGGCGGCTTCTGCCGCCTTCTGGGCATTGGCGATGTTGCGTTCGGCGCGATCGAGGTCGATCAGCACGGCTGGCGTGTCGATTTCAGCAATGGTCTTGGGGCGTGGGCTCATCTTCATTCTCTCGTCGGCAGAAACGATTGTCGATTGATCAAGGCTGGGCGGACCGCCAGCCCTCGATCAGTTCGCGATACCAGCGGGCGCTCGATTTGAGCGTTCGCTGCTGGGTGTCGAAATCGACATACACGATGCCCCATCGCTTGGTGTAGCCAAGTTCCCATTCGAAGTGATCCAGGAACGACCAGATGAAGTATCCGTCGATACGGATGCCGGATCGTATCGCCTCGGCAAGCACCTGCAGATGGCCTGCTAGGAAGCGGATTCGCTGCGGATCATCGACGCGACCTTCCTCGGAGAACTGGTCGGCCATTGAGCAGCCATTCTCGGTGATGACGATCGGCGGCAGGCTGTCACCATAACGGTCGCGGAGAGTGGTCAACACTTCGCCGAGGCCGGCCGGCACGACCGGCCATCCCATGGTTGTTTCCGGCTCGCCGCCGGATACGGCGATATCGAAAGGCTCTGGTGAGGCGGCGGCCTTTGGGGCGCTCACCGCGATCGGGTGGAAATAAGTCAGGCCGAGCCAGTCGATCGGGGTCTTGATGATGTCGAAGTCAGCCTCACGAACGGCCGACCAGTCGGCATCGGCAAGGGCTTCCAGTTCTTTCGGATAGTGGCCGAGCAGGACGGCATCGGTGACGGTATGGTTGCGCAGGGCGTCGAACATCGTGTTCGCCGCAACGTCTTCGGTCGCCTGCGAAATAGGCCGACAAGGCGAGGAATGGTTGGTCAGGCCAACTCTTGCTTTGGAATGCGAGCGGATTGCCCGGGTGGCAAGACCGTGGCCGAGCAGAAGATGATGCATCACCGGCAGCGCTGCGCCGCTTGACAGTCGAAGGCCGGGCGCGTGCTCGCCGAGCACATAGCTGTGACGCATCAGGGTGTAGGGTTCGGCAATGGTGAACCAGCTGCCGACCCGGTCGCCGATCCTTCTTGCCACATGCTCCGCGAAATCGCCGAAGCGTGCACTCGTTTCGCGTGCGCACCAGCCGCCGATATCCATCAGCGCGGCGGGCATGTCGGAATGGAAGAGCGTGGCGACGGGTTCGATGTTCCGTTCCAGCAGGCCGTCGACAAGGCGGTCGTAGAAGGCGAGTCCCGCTTCGTTGACCACGCCGCCACCGGTCGGCTGGACCCTGGACCAGGAAATGGAGAAACGATAGGCGCCGAGGCCGAGCTCGGTCATGATGCCGAGATCCTCGCGCCAGCGATGATAGTGGTCGGCCGCGACCGCGCCATCGCTGCCATCGATCACAAGCCCGGGTTGGCGCAGGAAACGATCCCATACCGATTCGCCACGCCCGTCTTCGGTCAGGGCCCCTTCGATCTGATAGGCCGCGGTGGCGACGCCAAACAGGAATTCGCGCGGGAAGGCAGCACCCAGAGCTTTCGGAGAAGGAAATGCCACTGTCAGTCCCCCAGCGGCAGGCGCGGATCAGCCACCTTCAGCGTGTTCACGCTTTGCTTGATGCGGCGCAGGTTCTCCAGCGCCTTCGGTCCGCGCGCTTCGGCAGTGGCTGTGGCGATGATGTCGACGATGGCAAGCAGGGCAAAGCGCGAGGATGTCGGCTTGTAGATGTTGCCGTCCTCGAACGGCTGGAACGGGATCAGCGTCTCCGCTGCCTTGGCCAGCGCGGAATCGGGTGCGGTGACGGCGACGGTGGTGGCGCCGTACTGGCGTGCCACCTGGACGGCTTCGACCACCGAACGCGCATAGCCGGAGACGGAGAAGGCCAGCACCGTGGTTTCAGGTGTTGCCACCGAGGCGTACATGCGCTGCAGCTGGCCGTCGACCTGTGCCAGTGCGGACAGCCCCAGCCGGAACAGCCGGTTCTGCATCTCGGTCGCCATCATCGATGAGATGCCGCCCGAACCGATGCACAGGATGTTTCCGGAAACGGCGATGCGTTCGGCGATCTCGATCAGCTTCGGCATCGGCAGCATGGCGCTGGCGCGCTGGATCGCGGCGATCGCGGCTTCGGTGATGGCGGCAGCGATGCGCTGGTCGCGCACGTCGCCGGCCGGAGCTTCCGCGGAAAGATACTGGCCACCGATGGCGATGGCCTGGGCGAGATAGAACTTGAAATCGCGCAGGCCGTCGCAGCCGAGATTGCGGCAGAAGCGCGTCACCGTCGGTTCGCTGATGCCGGCGCGAGCGGCGATCTCCGAGATTGCCGCCTTGGAGACAAAATCGGGATCGGACAGCACCATGCCTGCGAGCCGACGGTCCGATTTGGTGCCGTCCTGGGCCATCATCTGCAGGCGGGTGATGATGTCCGCCGGTGTCTTCACAGCGGCAGGCCCGTGGCTGTGTCGAACAGATGGATGTTGCCAGGCGCAACGCTGACCGGCAACCGGTCGCCTGGCTTCACAGCGATGCGGTCGCGAAACACCGCACGGATGGCGTCATCGCCGATGGCGCCATAGACGTGGGTCTCCGAGCCGGTCGGCTCGACGACGTCGACGCGCAGACTGACGGCGCTGTCGCCGCCGACGATGAAATGCTCCGGGCGGATGCCGGCTTCGATCGCTCCGGAGGCCGTGCGGTCGCTGTCGAGTTTCAGCTTGCCGCCGCCCGACGGTTCGAACCAGATACCGTCGCTTTCTGATTTGAGTGCCCCGGAAACGAAGCTCATCGACGGTGAGCCGATGAAAGAGGCGACGAACTTGTTTGCCGGCTTGTCGTAGAGGTCGAGCGGCTTGCCGACCTGCTGGATGCGGCCCTTGTCCATCACCACGATGCGGTCAGCCATGGTCATCGCTTCGATCTGGTCGTGCGTGACATAGACGATGGTGGATTTCAGCCGCTGGTGCAGCGCCTTGATTTCGGTGCGCATCTGCACGCGCAGCTGGGCGTCGAGATTGGAAAGCGGCTCGTCGAACAGGAACACGGAAGGCTCGCGCACGATGGCGCGGCCCATGGCGACGCGCTGGCGCTGGCCACCGGACAGTTGCCGCGGATAACGGTCGAGATAGGAGAACAGGTTGAGGATTCCGGAGGCCTTCCTGACCTTCTCTTCGACCACCGGCGCGCTTTCGCCGCGGATCTTCGGGCCGAAGCCGATGTTCTGCGAGGCTTTCAGATGCGGAAACAGCGCGTAGGACTGGAACACCATGGCGATGTTGCGCTTTTGCGGCGGCAGGTCGTTGGAGCGCATGCCGCCGACGAGAAGATCGCCGGAGGTGATCGTTTCCAGTCCGGCCAGCATGCGCAGCAGCGTGGACTTGCCGCAGCCGGACGGGCCGACCAGCACGACGAATTCGCCACTGGCGATCTCCAGGTCGATGTCCTCGAGGATCTTGTGCTGACCGTAGGATTTCGACAGGCCGCGGAACGAGACGTCGGTCATGGCTAGCCTCCCAATATGTCGTCGATGAAGGGCAGGAAACCCGCAGTCAGACCGGCATCCACCGGCATCACCACGCCGGTGATGCCCGAAGCGCGAGGCGATGCCAGGAAGGCGACAGCCTCGGCGACCTCACGGGCCTCGACGATGCGGCCAAGCGGGTAGAGCCGTTTCAATTTGCCGAGAACCTCCGGGTTCTTCTCGAGCCGATGATCCCAGGCCGCGGTGCGGATCGAGCCGGGGCAGACGACATTGGCGCGGATGCCGCTGCGGCCGAGTTCGACCGCGAGCGCCTTGGCATAGGCGTTGATCCCGGCTTTGGCCGCTGCATAGGCCGGGTTGCCGAAATGCGCGATGGCGTTGACCGACGAAACGAAGACGACGCTGCCGCTGCCGCGCCCGGCCATCGCCTTGGTCAGCGGATCGGCGAAGGTCATGACGCCGGTGAGATTGAGATCGAGCTCGCGTTCGATGGTTGCCGCGTTGAGCGCGGCAAGCGTTTCCGCGCGTGTCCAGCCGGCATTGTTGATCAGGATGTCGGGTATGCCGTCCCGCGCGATCACCGCGCTGGCCGCGGCCTCCATCTCCTCGCGCCGGGTCAGGTCGAAGACATGGCGGGAGGTTATGGCCTCGTTGCTCAGGGCCTCGACCGACTGATCGCAGCCGACCACCCGTGCTCCCCGTTCGGCAAACAGCGCCACGAGCGCCGAGCCCAGCCCGCCGCCGGCCCCGGTGATCACCACGGTCTTGCCCTGGAATTCCGTACTGGACATTGCCCGTGCTGTCTCCTCCAACCTGGCAGGGTGCGAAAATGGTATCAAAAATGTAATTAAGCAACAAAAAAATCAGCTTGAAAGCCGCGTTTTGCACGATAATGTAGGAAAATAACATGAAGGGCAAAAGCCGCATGTTGCTGCTCGGGGCATCGGTCCGCAAGGACGGTGGGCTCGCAATGACAATGGGAGAGAGTTTATGAAACTGGCACGATGGACTGCCGGCCTTCTGGCCGGGTTGAGCATGTTGGCGGTGGCCGCGCAGGCCGAGGCGGGTGAAGTCCGCGTGACCGTTGCGGAATACTCTTCGAAGACCGGCCCCTATTTCGAAGAGGTCAAGAAGGGCTTCGAGGCCGCCAATCCCGGCACAACCCTGAAGGTCGAAGTGGTGCCGTGGGACGTGCTGCTGCAGAAGCTGACCACCGACATCACCGCCGGCACCAATGCCGACCTTTCGATCATCGGCACGCGCTGGCTGATCGATTTCGTGCAGCAGGGTGTGGCCGAGCCGCTCGACCAGTATCTGACGCCCGATTTCAAGGGTCGCTTCATCGAGACGTTCCTGTCGCCGTCGATCATGGAGGGCAAGACCTACGGCCTGCCGATCGCCGCTTCGGCGCGCGCCATGTACTACAACAAGGAGCTGTTCGAGAAGGCCGGCATCGCCAACCCGCCCGGAACCTGGGCCGAGCTGCAGGAAGACGCCCGCAAGATCAAGGCGACCGGCGCCTTCGGCTACGGCATCCAGGGCAAGGAGATCGAGACCGACGTCTATTATTATTACGGCATGTGGTCGTTCGGCACCGAGATCCTCAACAAGGACGGCACCTCGGGCCTCTCCACACCGGGCGCGCTGGAAGCGGCCAAGCTCTACAAGTCGATGATCGACGAAGGCCTGACGCAGCCGGGCGTCACCTCGATGAACCGCGAGGACGTCATGGCCCTGTTCAAGCAGGGCAAGGTCGGCATGATGATCACCGCTCCCTTCATGATGAACCAGATCAAGGAAGAGGCGCCCAACCTGAAATATGGCGTGGCGGCGATCCCGGCCGGTCCGACCGGCGCGCGCGGCACCTATGGCGTCACAGATTCCATCATCATGTTCAAGAACTCCAAGAACAAGGAAGAGGCCTGGAAGCTACTCGACTACCTGTTCACCACCGAGCAGCGCGCCAAGTTCACCCAGAATGAAGGCTTCCTGCCGGTGAACAAGGAAGAGGCGAAAATGCCTTATTACGTCGACAACGCCGGTCTCGCAGCCTTCACCGCCCTGCTGCCCGACGCCCGCTTCGCGCCGATCATTCCGGGCTGGGAAGAGATCGCCCAGATCACCTCGGATGCCGTCCAGAAGATCTATCTCGGACAGGGTGAGCCCGAGGCCATCCTGAAAGAAGCCGCTGCCAAGGCAAACGGTGTGCTGAAGAAGTAACTCCAAACAGCGGCGCGTCCCTCCAGCGGGGCGCGCCGCTGGCTTTCATGTCCGTGGCATCCCCGTCGCGGCGACAAGAAACTCTCAGACACAGTCCCGGATGCACAATCGCGCGCTGCCTTACCTGCTCATCCTGCCCAGCCTGTTCCTGGCGGCGGTGGTGATCTTCTGGCCGGTCTATGACCTGGTGCAGATCTCGACCCATGACGTCAGCCGCTTCGGCCAGCTGCGCGATTTCACCGGCCTGGCCAATTTCGCGGCACTGATGAGCGATCCCGACTTCATGGCGGCGCTCTGGCGCACCGGCCTGTGGACGCTTTCGGTCGTTGCCGGCGCGCTGATCCTCTCCATTCCGGTGGCGATGATCCTCAATTCGGATTTTTATGGCCGCGGCCTTGCCCGCGTCATCATCCTGCTGCCCTGGGCGGTCTCGCTTACCATGACCGCCGTGGTCTGGCGCTGGGCGCTGAACGGCGAAAGCGGCATGCTGAATTCGGCGCTGATGGGCCTCGGCATCATCGACCAGAACATCCAATGGCTGGCCAGCGCCGGCACCGCTTTCCCGATGCAGGTGTTGATCGGCATCCTGGTCACCGTGCCGTTCACCGTCACCATCTTCCTCGGCGGCCTGTCCTCGATCCCGGACGATCTCTACGAGGCGGCAGCACTTGAAGGCGCCTCGACCTGGCAGCAGTTCCGCACCATCACGCTGCCGTTGCTGAAGCCGTTCATCAACATCGCCATCGTGCTGAACATGATCTACGTGTTCAATTCCTTCCCCATCATCTGGGTGATGACGCAGGGTGGGCCGGCCAACTCCACGGATATCCTGGTGACGTACCTCTACAAGCTGGCATTCCGTGTCGGCAAACTGGGTGAGGCTTCCGCCGTCTCGCTGGTGATGTTTGCCATCCTGCTCGTCTTCACCATGATCTATGTGCGCCTGGCCATGCGGGAGCGGGAAGCATGAGAAAAAGCAAGCTCGTCCGCTCCATCGTCGCCTGGCTGCTGTTGTCGCCGCTGATCGTGGTGACGCTGTTTCCCTTCGCGGTGATGTTCCTGACCGCGGTCAAACCGCGCACCGAAGTGCTGACGCCGAACTGGTGGCCAAGCGAATTCCGCTGGTCGAACTTCGCCGACATGTGGGTGGCGACCGGCTTCGGCCGCGCCTTGCTGAATTCGCTCTATGTCTCGGTGCTGGCGACTGTCGGCGCCATCATCGTCGCCATCCCGGCAGCCTATGCCATGTCGCGCTTTCGTTTTGCCGGCTATGGTGCGATGCGGCAGTTCCTGCTCGTCTCGCAGATGATCTCCTCGATCGTGCTGGTGCTCGGCCTGTTCCGGCTGATCGCTGCCTGGGGGCTGATCGAAAGCACGACCGCCGTCGGCGTTGTCTACATGGCCTTCAACGTCGCCTTCACCGTTTGGATGCTGCAGAGCTATTTCGACACCATTCCGCGTGACCTCGAAGAGGCCAGTTGGATGGAGGGAGCGGGCCGCTGGCTGACCTTGCGCAAGGTGTTCCTGCCGCTGTGCCTGCCGGCGATCGCGGTCACCGCCATCTTCACCTTCATCAATGCCTGGAACGAGTTCATCATCGCATTGACCATTCTGCGCAGTCAGGAGAACTACACGCTGCCGATCCAGGTGTTCGCGCTGGTTGCAGGGCGCTACACCATCGAATGGCATCACGTCATGGCGGCGGCGCTTCTGGCCACCTTGCCGGTGGCGGTGCTGTTTGCCTGGCTGCAGCGTTATCTCGTCCGGGGCCTTGCCCTGGGCGCCGTCAAATAACAGGAGAATTTCAGAAAATGTCACGCAAGCAGGTTTTCGGAACGTCGCATGTGCCGCTGTCGCCGGCGGTGCGCGCCGGCGATTTTGTCTTTGTTTCCGGCCAGGTGCCGGTACGTGCGGATGGTTCGGTGGTCGATGGCGGCATCGAGCCGCAGACCCGGCAGGTTCTGGAGAACGTCAAGGCGGCGCTGGCGCTGGCTGGGGCCACCATGGACGACGTCGTCAAGACGACGGTGTGGATCGAGGACGCGCGCGACTTCGGCGGCATGAACAAGGTCTACGGCTCTTTCTTCGCCAAAGAGCCGCCGGCCCGCACCACCGTGGAATCGCGGCTGATGATCGACATCAAGGTCGAGATCGAAGCGGTTGCCTACGCGCCGGTGAAGTAGTTGCCGGATGCCCTCCGCCGATCACCGGCGGAGGGCAACCTTCCGACGGATCAATCGAGTAAAGCGCATGCGTATCTTCACCGCCTCGCTGGCGACCGAGACCAACACCTTCTCGCCGGTGCCGACCGACAGGGCGTCCTTCGAGATGGCCTTCTATGCGGGGCCTGGCCAACATCCGGAAACGCCGACGCTGTGCTCCTCGCCGATCGTCGCCCTGCGCCGCCGCGCGGCGGCCGAGGGCCTTACCGTCATCGAAGGCACGGCGACATGGGCCGAGCCCGGCGGGCTGGTGCAGCGGCAGACCTTCGAGGCGCTGCGCGACGAGATCCTCGACCAGTTGCGGGCTGCCCTTCCGGTCGACGCCGTCATCCTCGGCCTGCACGGCGCCATGGTGGCGCAGGGCTATGACGACTGCGAAGGTGATCTTCTCGCCCGCATCCGCGACATCGTCGGGCCAGACGTCGTTGTCGCTTCCGAGCTCGACCCGCACAGCCACCTCACACCGAAGCGCGTGGCCGCGGCCAATGTGCTCGCTGCTTTCCTGGAATTTCCGCACACCGATTTTTATGAGCGCGGTGAACATGTCGTCGAACTCGGGCTTGCCGCGGTCCGCGGCGAGATCAAGCCGGTGATCTCGACCTTCGACTGCCGCATGATCGAGGTGATGCCGACCAGTCGCCAGCCGATGCGCGGCTTCGTCGACCGCATCAAGGCTTTGCACGGCAAGGACGGCGTGCTGTCGGCTTCCGTCATCCACGGCTTCATGGCCGCCGACGTGCCGGAGATGGGCGCGCGCATCATGGTCGTCACCGACAACAACAAGGCCAAGGGCGATGCCCTGGCCGAGCAGTTGGGGCGCGAGCTTTACGCGCTGCGCGGGCAGCTGGCCATGCCGATGCTGGCGGCCGACCAAGGCATCGACCGAGCCCTGGAGGTGCGCGCGGTCAGCACGGCAAAGCCGGTGGTGATCGCCGATGTCTGGGACAATCCGGGCGGTGGTGTCGCCGGCGACGGTACGTCCTTGCTGCGTGCCATGCTGGCGCGTGGCCTGGACAATGTCGGTGTCGCCACCATCTGGGACCCACTCGCCGTCACCTTCTGCCATGCCGCCGGCGAGGGCGCGGTCATCGACCTGCGTTTCGGCGGCAAGGCCGGCCCGCTTGCGGGTGAGCCGATCGACGCCAAGGTGCGCGTGGTGAAGGCTGTCGCCGAGAGCTGGCAGAGCTTCGGGCCGAGCCGCGTCACCTTGGGCGCCTCCGCGCTGGTCAGGCTGGAAGGCACCGAGATCGACGTCATCCTCAACACCAACCGCACGCAGACCTTCGAGCCGGACATCTTCTCCAACCTCGGTCTCGATCCGCTGTCGAAGGACGTGCTGCTGATCAAGTCGACCAACCATTTCTACGCCGGCTTCGAGCCGATCGCGGCCGAGATCATCTATGTGTCGTCGCCGAGCTCTTACCCGAGCGATCCGGCTGCCACCGATTATGAAAAGCTGAAACGCCCTGTCTGGCCGCGTGTTGCGGAGCCCTGGGGCGTTGGCGGCAAGTGAAGCGCCCGAAGTCGAGATTCATACCTGGAAGAAGCTGAGTTGATAGTCCTCCAGGTCGTCGGAGTCATCGGGATGGTAAAACTCGACAGCGAATTTGCGATCCGGGAATTGGAACGCAAGCTTGGCTGTGTAGATTTCGCATAGCAGTTCCCCCAGAAAGATCAGCTTGTCGGCGGCGATATCCGGGCAACCCCAATATTGGATGTCCGCGATGTGAAGGTGGTTCATCACCTGTTCGATGGACTCCCGCGTTGCTTCGGGATCTCGTTCGAAAGAACGCAGGCCCTCGAGATGGAAACCCTCCATGAGAACATAATTTTCGAACGCGACGAAACGCGGCCAGAAGACTTCGGTGTAGCCAACGGCGAGTGAAAAATTTCCGCTATTGGCCGTCCAGTCCCAAAGACTGATCCCTCGGCCATCATTCCAGCTGGCCAGTGCCGGCTTCATGCTTTCAGGAATGTCGGTCATTGCCTGTCCTTGTCTCAAGCCCGGCTGAGACGAGGCTAACCGATCGCTTGGTTTGAAGGAAAGGGGCTGCCCTGGGTTTCAGCGGGGTGAAATCTGTCTTCCGCCGCTTCGATGCGCCTGGCATCGGCCTGCCCGTTGGTTGGATCCGAAGTCCGCCCTTTCTTGGCGTCATGCCGGTAGGACTGGACAGCCTCGCCACAAGCTGCAAAACCATATCCGACCGGGGAGAGGACATGGTTGCGCAACTGACGGGGGCGGATTTCGAGCCGCATATCGGTACGGATTTCGATGTGGCGGAAGCCTCCGTGCCGCTTGCGCTGCAGCTGCTCGAGGTGCGGCAGCTGGGAACGGCCCTGCGCAGCGGTGGCGCCTTCGCGCTGACCTTCCGTGGTCCGCTGGCCGAGCCTTTGTCGCAGGCCATCTACCCGCTTGTCCACCCCAGGCTCGGCAGGCTGGATATCTTCATTGTGCCGATCGCACGTCACAATGACGGCATGCGCTACGAGGCGATCTTCGCCTGATTCGGCCGCCGGCAGGACAGAGCTTCGGGTCTATATGATTGTGTGGGTTGGATCCGCGGCGCCGCCCGGATGCTCCATCAGCAGATAAACACCCTTGTCCTCGATCTCCTGGAAACCGATCCGCCTGTAGAGGGACAATGCCGGATTCATGCGTTCGACATGGATCGAGACTGATTTGCCGGCTGAGATTGCCTCTTCGATGATGTCTTCCAGCAGGGCGGTGCCGAAGCCCTTGCCGCGCGCCTCGGGCATCAGGGCGATGTCGATGATGCGGATTTCCTGAGGCCAGTGAACGAAGTAGAGCCGTCCCACGGCTGTGGCATCGCATTCGACGATCAGCCAATGCGCCCCGGCATAGTGGCGCATGTAGTGCTGGTGCTGGGCAAGGAATTGCTGGTTGAGGAAGCCGCGTTTTGCGGCCTCCGGCCAACCGGTCTGGGCGAGCTCTTCCATGCGTGTCGAGGTGTAGAGAGCCGCAAGAAACACCATGTCGCCATCGCCGATAGGGCGAAACGACAGGCTGGCCGATCTCGTGCTGGGCCATTCGGCCAACGAGGCTTCCGCTTGCATCATCGCATTCAGCCGGCCGGCGGCGTCAGATCGCGCACCACCGAATATTGCTGGATGCTGCTTGCTGCGAGTTGTGTCCACTCCAATTCCCATTCCGTGCTGTCGATCGCGGCCTGCGATATCGTCCACAGGCCGCCAATACCGGAACCCGGCGGCAGCAGCCAATGCGAGAACAAGGCGAGCCGGCCGTCGGCGTTGTAGTCGAGCGCGAGCTGCACTGGCCATGACGAGTTGGCCATGTCTTGCCAGCCGGTCCAGGCAAGCGCGGCAGGATCGGTCTGCGTGTTGGCTGAAATCACATTCGTTGCATCGGCAGCCACGAGCATCAGGTGGCCGTTGCCGTCCAGGCCGGTCGCCACCATGTTGAAGCCGGTGCGTGAGAAGCCGTTGCGCAGCCATGGCGTCCAGGTGTCTGAAGCAGCCGGCTGCTGCAGCGTGTGGATCACCTGTTTGTTCGTGTTGATCGCGAACAGATGCAGTGCGCCAAGGGGACCGACGACCGGCGCCATGTAGAGGATCTTGCCGGTGAGGGCGTCGTCCATCTGTACCCATTGCGACCAGTCGCCGACCTTCAGGGCCGTGGCCGTGGCCTGCACGCTGCGATAGAGGTTGTTGTTCGAATTTATGCCAAACAGCGCGATGCGGCCGTCGCCCTGACGGCAAGCCTTGATGCTGATCAGGCCGCCGGGGATCTGCTGCCAGGCACTCCATGGCGTTGCCGGAGGAATGCGCTCCTGCACCTTCACAGTGATCGGTGTGGTGGTGCCGGGCGGTGTGATCGTCACGTCTTTTTCGACGATCTGGTCCGGGTTCTGGTAGATCCACCAGATGGTGCCGGTGGTAGCGGCCACGGCGAAGATCTCGACGCGGCCATCGACGTCGCGCGCCATCGACAGGCTGACGATGTTGACATTGCCGCCAGGCGAGCCGAGCAGGGTCGGCGCGTTCCACCGCTCGATGCCACCTGACTGATCGATGGATTCATCGATATAGGCAATGCCGCCGCCCTGGATCTGGCCCGCGACGGCGACACGCCCGTCCTTCGTCAGCCCACTGGTCACAAGCGTATAGATGTATTTCTTGTCGATCGGCGTCCAGTTCGTCTCCCAGGGGCCGTTCGGCTTGGTCTGCGCCTTGTAGGAGAGGAATGACGTCGAGGTGTCGACGGCCACGACCATCAACCGCGACAACTCGAAAAAGGCTGGCTGTCCGGCACCGGGTGCCTCGGCGACCGGCGCCGCTGCAGCTTCAGTATTGGCCATGATACCCCTCCCGGGCGTCGGTTTGGATCAGCCTCGCGGCGGGAAAACGCCTTGCAGCGCGATGCAGAAATAGCAGGTGAGATAGGGTTGCATGTTGTTGTGCGGCGCGTCGCCTCCGGCGGGGGCGAGAGCCTGCGCCGACATGGGCACCAGAGAGGCACTCGCGGTCGTTGTTTGGTACAAGGTGCCGCTAACCGATGTGGCGAGGGTTATACCCTGGGCCAAAGTGCCCTGCGTACCGTCTTCAACGGTCCCCCGCAGTGGGTGAGAATGGTTGGGGATCTCGCTTTCAAGCAAAGTGACCGTTTCCGAGCCGCCGGTTTCGCCCAGATCGTGCAGCGAAAGACCCGGCCCCTGGCCTGGATGCATTGGTGCCATGCCCTGAAGGTCCGGCAATGCGAAGTTCGACTTGCCGTTTCCTCCGTAGGTCGTGCCAAGCAAGGAGAAAAGGGCTGTGTTCTGCGATAGCGGCAACAATTGGCCGTCGCACCAAGCCCAGCCCCTGGGAGCAAAATTAAACGGGAAAATTCGGATTTCAGCGACGAAAGGGTCGGCCATGTCGTTCTCTCAAGACGGTGACGGGAATATCCCGAACAGCGATATGATGAAATTGATGCAGAGGTACGGCTGGAAGTTGGTATGCGCACGGCTTCCGCCAACCGTTCCGATCGAAGTGGGAGCTAAACTGGCGGTTGCGTTTTCATTCGCGTAGGGCTTCACGACAGTCGAGCTCGCCAGAACATTGTTTTGAGGGTTTGCCTGTGCACCGTTGCCGGTCGACCCGAGCAGGGGATGGCTATGCGCCGGCATCTGGGTAACCGTCAACGTTATCTCTTCGGCTCCACCGGTCTCGGCGAGGATGAAATCATTGCTCTGATGGATAGGGATGCGGCCACGCAGATCCGGCAGCGCGAAAGTGGATTGACCATCGCCGCCATAGGTCGTGCCGATAAGCTGGAACAGCGTCTCGTTTTCTGAGATGGGCAGAAGCTGCCCCTCGCAGAACATCCATCCTGCCGGAGCGAAGTTGCCACCGAACATGCGGATTTCGCCAACATAAGGTTGTGCCATGGATGTCTCCTAGGTCGGCGAAGGAAAGATGCCCTGAAGCGCGATGCAAAAGGACAGGGTCAGGAATGGTTGCATGTTGAGATGCGCCTGGCTTCCGCCCACATTGGCGACGGATCCTACGTTGAGCGATGCGGCACCGGGAGAAAACCCCGGCGAATAAACGTTTCCGGGATCCTGTGCGAGAACGTTGCCCGTGCCCGCGAAATTCGGGTTGTTGGAATTGCCGGTCTGGCTCGACGCAAGCAGCGCGTGAAAATGCTGCGGTATCTCCGATATCGACAGCGTGTGTGCCTGCTCTCCGCCTCGGTCGCCGAGCGTATGTCCCGAACCGACATGGATGGGTGTTCTGCCGCGATAGTCGGGCAGTGCGAAGTTCACTCTGCCGTCACCGCCGAAAGTCGTGCCGAGGAGTGAGAAGAGCGCCTGGTTCTGGGCGATCGGCAGAAGCTGTCCGTTGCACAGTGCCCAACCTCTCGGTGCGAACACGAATGACATGATCCGGATTTCAGACAGAAACGGTTCCGCCACGGTATGCCCCCTTTTTCACCCAAGATCAATAATGCACGATCTCATTTTGAAGTAAATAAAAAACCGTAAATCAATCCTGCATCACTATTATATCAATATAATTCGTTCTTGATTGTAGCAATATACGCCTCATTTTACTGTTGAAGCTGAATAGTAACTTTCCTGCGGACTGTATATGGTGACCGGAAGGCGTCGCTCTCCTGGTGTAAATGCATCATACATCAAGGTGGAGCTGTCATCGACGGCGTGGCCGTCGCCAAGACCAAGTACATGGCCGAATTCGTGCATGACGGTGGTAAGCAAGTCATATCGTCCGGCAGGCGCGGCTGTTCCGTCGGCAAACAGGAGCGTTTCGCCGACACGGTTGGCAAATTCCTCATCGCTGAGTGGAGTGAGGTCGACATACCAGCCGAGGCCATTGCCATTGTCGTCGAGCCGGATCACGTTGCCGCTCGCCAGGCCGAGATAATTGCCGCCGAGATCAGCGATCTCGAAGGTCGTGGCGTTGAGAGCCGCGAGCTGTTCGTCGGTCAGGCCGGTGGCGGCCCAGCGTTGGATCGCGGCGGCGATGATGCTGTCCAGCGTTTCGCCGGTCAGCACGTCGCCCCACAAGTCGTCGCCCGGAGCCTGAACACCGCCGGGAGCTGCGAGCAGCGGCAGTGGATTGGTTGTCGGCAGTGGTGGAGTGCCCTGGTTGAAGGAAACCGTTCCGCCGACACTGATCTGCACGTCGGTGACGCCAGTGTTGACGGCCTCGAGCGAGGCCGGGCCACTTGCCGGGGCGCCCTGCGTCACACGGAAGATGCCGTTATCCTGATCCAGACGAATCTTCGAGCCGTCGCCGGCCTGGCCGCCAATGAAGCCGCTGATGGTGTTGCCGGAGAGGTTGACGAACACCGTGGGCTGCGGGCCTGTCGCGCCGTTGCTTTCATCCACCACGATGGCGCGGCTGTCGTGGATATCGCTGATGGCGTTGTTCGTGATTGTCAGGTTGGTCGTACCACCGCCAGTTGGCGATCCCACGATTCCGATGTTGGAGCCGATACCCGCGCTGCCGGTGCTTGTCAGTGTTCCCGGCGTGCCGATGTCCTGGATCGTATTGCCGCTGATCAGCACGGTGAGGTTGACCGCACCTTCGTTGCCGACATCAATGCCTCGACCGACAGTCGAGCCTGAGAAGTCGGCACCATTCCCGATGATGTTGTTGGTGATGGTGCCGTTGACCGTCCGGGTGAACGGGGCGTTGCCGTTGTTGAAGATATTGATCGCGGTCGAGCGCTGATTGACGAATGTATTGTTGTCGAGGTCGAAAACAACCGTGCTGCCGCCCGGTCCGGTCGAGATGTTGATGCCGACATTGTTGGCGGTGAATGTCGCACCCGACACATTGACCGTCATTGCCGTTCCACTGGTGTCGGCATGGAGTCCGGTGGCCGTTGGATTGGCGGGCGGGCTGGCAGGATTGTAATTTCCGGTGAAGCTGCCGCCACTCACGGTCAGCCCCATGGTGGAAGTGCCCTCTCCCAGGAAGTTGAACGCGTTGCCGATAACACCGCCGCTGTCGTTGGCGGTTACGCTGTTGTTGAGGAACTGAAGGTTGGTCAGCGTTCCGGAACTATTGGTGATCTGGATCTCGAATTCGTAGTTGTTGCTGATCACCGAATTGAGGATCGCCGTCCGGTGCGCGCCGCCCGATGCCGTTCCCGTCAGGTCAACGATGTTGATGCCGGATTCGTCCGCCCCCGCGTCATTGCCGTTTCCAGAAATATTCAACCGATCCAGCACCATGCCGTTGATGGTCGCGCCGCCGATGCCGTCGCCGAGATTGTTGGTGACGTTCATGCGGGCAAGGTTGACGTCGGTGGTGTTCGTCAGGCTGATGCCGTCGCCCGTGGAACTCTGGATGGTGCCACCCGAACCGTTGTTGGCTGCAGCACCATCGCCGGTCACCGTCAAACCACCCGCGGTTCCAGTATTGTTGAGGACGATGCCGCTCGCTGCCCCGTTCGAAGAAATCGACCTGAACGTGACGTCGGCCGCCCCGATACTGGTGTTGGAGATATTGAGCGCTCCCCCGGTGCCCGAACTGATGGTGTTGTTCGTGCCCTGAACCGTTACCGTGCCGCCGCCCGAGGCGTTGAAACCGAGTTGGGTGGTCGATGTGATGGCCAGTCCACCATTTGTGAAATTGAATGTCGCGCCGGTGTTGGCCTGGAGGTCGACACCCCTGCCGTTGAGCGAGAGTGTCTTCGTGGCACCGCTGAAATCGAAGGTTCCGCCGCTGTTGCTGGCGGCATAGATGCCGCCCGTGGCATTTGTCGTTGCCGACAGATTGCCGCTGAACGTCGTGGTGCCGCCCGTACGCGACTGGATATCGATCATGCGGCCCGCATTGTTCTTGGAAATGGTGCCGTTGTAGGTGATGTTGCCGTTGCCGCCGCTGACCAGGAAGCCGGCGCCGGTCGGATTGGTGATCGTGGTGCCACTACCGAACGTGAAGGCGCCAGCCGACCCGTTGATGATGTCGATGCCGGCATCGCCGCCATTCAGCGTCGTTGTGCCGTTGAAGTTGTAGGTGCCATCGGCATTGTCGAACTGCAGGCCCGTGCCGTTGGTGGCGCTGAGCGTGCCGGTCTGGAACGTGACCGTGCCGGTCGTGTGGTTGGTGACGCTGAGCAGAGCGGCGTTGTTGCTCTGGTTGATGTTGCCGCTGTAGGTGAAGCTGGCCGTGCCGCCGGTGATGCTGACGACCGCGCCCGTCGTGGCGTTGAGCGTACCGGTGCCGAGATTGATCGCACCGGTGCCGGTGACGCTGTTCATCAGCACGGCGTTGGTGCCGCCCGCCGTCTTGCTGGTGGAGGCGAAGGTGATGCCGCCGGCACCCACCGCTACGGTGTCCAGGCTGACGGCCGTTGCGGTCGCGCCGGCGCTCAGCGCACCCGTTCCGGTAATGACGATCGTGCCGCCGCCGTCGGCCTGCAGAGCCGCGCCGCTGCCATTGGCATTGATGGCGGTGCCGGTGAAGGCCAGCGTCGCGCCGTTGGAAATGTCGACCGCATTGCCGGTCCCCGTGGTCTGGAGCGTGGTCGTACCGCCGAAGCTTACCGAGTGGCTGGCGCTGTTGATGACGGTCAGCGCATTGTTCGCGCCTGCGACGTTGACGCTGCGGGTGCCGCCGGAGAATGTTGTCGAACCGCCAGTGTTGTTCTGGAACAGCATGCCCTGGCCGGTATCGGTGAGAGTGCCGCCACCGAAGCTGATCGCGCCGATGCTGCGGCCAACAACCGACAGGGAACGGCCGGCGGAATTGCTGATTGTCATGTTGGCGAAATTGATGCTGCTGCTGCCGCCGCTGATATCGACTGCCGCCGTTGTCGTGTTCTGTATTGTGCCGCCGCTGATGAAAAGGCCGCTGCCTGTGACATTGGTCACCCGGATACCGGTGGCGGCGCCATCCACATTGACCGTCGCGAAGCCGATATTGCCGGCACCGATGATGATCCCGTTCAGGTCGACGCCTGTGCCGGTGGCTGTGGTCGTGGTGATGGCGTCGGTTCCGGCTCCGGACACCACATTGATCGTGCCGCCGCCCGTGGCCAGGAAACCTGTACCGGAGGCGGTGATGTTCAACCCGCCATTGAGGAAACTGACCGTTGCGCCGCCATTGTCGGTGAGGCTGACGGCCGTTGCCGACCCCGACGAGATCGACTTCGACGCGCCCGAGAAGGTGATTGTTCCAGCCGCGTTGTCATCCAGCAGTATGCCGGTCTGGCCGCTGACGGTGTGCGTGATGTTGCCCGAAAGCGTTATGTTCTGCGCTCCGGCCGCACGGTCCTGGATGTTGACGGCCTGGCCGGTGCCACTGACGATGTTGCCGCTGTAGACAAGTCCCGCCGTGCCGCCGGTGTTGGCGCCGCCGGCGCCGTCGCCGACGCGGATCACCGCGCCCGAGCCACCGTTGAGCGTGCCGCTGCCGAGATCGATACTGCCGCCGGTTACCGTATTCAGCACCACGGCGCTGGTGCCGCCCGTGGCCGTCTTGTTCGTCGTATCGAATGTGACATTGCTGGCGCCGATCACGACCGTGTCGAGGTTGACGGCAGTGCCGGTCGTCGTGGAAATCTGGTTCGCGCTGCCCGTCACATTGATCGTGCCGCCACCGGTGGCATTGAAGCCGGTGCCGGCACCACTGCTGATGGCAAGTCCGCCGCCGAGGAAACTGATCGTGGCACCGCCATTGTTGACGAGCGAAACCGCGGCTGCGCCACTGGCACTGGTGTTGATCGCCTTGGTCGCGCCACTGAAACTGATGACTGCGGTGCCGCTGTTTCCGTTGACGTCTATGCCGCCACCCTGCGCGCTGGACGAGAGATTGCCGCCGAAGCTGACGGTGCCGGCGGTGCGCCCTGTGACCTCGACCAGGTCGCCTGCCGTTGTTTTCGCAACCGACGCATTGATGGTGACGGCCGCAGTACCGCCGCTGATCTTGACGCCGATGCCGCCCGGATCGTTGCTGTCGCCGATCGAGCCGTCGCTGATCGTGATGGCTCCGTTGACACCGGAGATGTCGACGCCGTTGCCGGCGGTTCCATTGATGGCGACGCTGCCGAGGCTTACCGTGCCCGCCGAATTGGCGATCATCAGGCCGTTGCCGGTTGAATTGTTGATGGTGACCATGCCTGTCACCGTCAGCGAGCCGCTCATCTGGTCCAGCAAAACGCCGTTGGTGCCGCCGCCCGCCGTCAAGCTGTCGAAGGTGGCGTTGAACGTCATCGGATCGATCGACAACGCGGTGCCGTTGTTCGAGGTGATCTGGTTGCCGGCGACATTGGCGATGTTGACGGTGCCGGAATTGTGCGCCCGCAGACCGAACGCTCCGGTCCCGTTCACCGTGATGTCGACGCCGCCGTTGAAATCGTAGGTTCCGGTGTTGGTATCCATCCACACGCCGTCGCCATTGGCGCCAATGCCGTTGAGGATCGTCACCTTGCCGGTGAAGGTGGCGTTGGCCGACGAGTTCTGGATCTGGATGCCGGCGTCGGTGGAACCGTTGATGGTTGTCGTTCCCGACACCGTGAACGAGCCTGCGACGGCATCCAGCGATATGCCTCTTGCCCCACCGCCGGCGACAATCGAGGCGAACGTGATGTTGCTCGTGATGTTGGCGAGATTGATCGCCTGGCCACCGGTCGAGTTGATCGTGTTGCTGGCGCTGCTGGCGACATTGATCGTGCCGCCGCCCGTTGCGGTGAAACCGGTGCCGGTGGTGGTGTCGATGTCGAGGCCGCCGTCGAAATTGAACGTGGCGCCGGTGTTGCCGCTCAGGAAGACGCCTTCTGCCGCGCCGGTGTTGGCGGTGACAAGGCCGCTGAAGGTGACGGTGCCCGCGGTCTTGCCAGTGATGGAGACGCCGCGCGCCGTGCCGGTCTGGCTGATGGTGGACGCCGCATCGAAAGTGATGTTGCCGGTGTGGCCGCCTGAAATTTCGAACGCATTCACCGCCGTTGTGCTGCTGATATCGGCATTGGTGGCAGTCAACACGATGCTGCCGCCGGCGAGATGGATGTGGCTGAAGAGCGTGTTGCCGAGGTTCGCCATGCCCGTAGCGGAGCTGAGCCTCAGTCCGCCGACATTGCTGCCGGTTATCGTCAGCGTGTTGCTGCCGGTGCCCGAGACTCCATAGCCGCCCGGCCCGGAGGTGACCAGAACGCCCTGCAACACGTTGTTGTTGGCAAGCGTGACTGTGTTCGCTGCGGCCGCGCTGGTCGTCAGCGTCGGCGTGCCGCTGGCCGGATTGGTGATGTTGCCGCTGTCGACGCCGGTCAGCAGGAAGCTCGCCGGGGCGCCGCCGCCGACATTGATGGTGTCGCCGGCCAGGAAGGAATAGAGCCGCTGGTTGTTGGCCAGCGTCAACGTTGTGCCGGCACCCTGGAATGCGCTGTTGACGTCGATGGTGCCGCCATTGTTGACGAGCACGATGATGTCGCGGCCGCTTGCGATGGCGCCGGCAATCGTGCCTGGATTGTTTCGCGAGCCGTTGTTGGTGCCGTCGTCGAAATTGTCGACGTAATAGACGCTGAATGGCGAGGACAGGTTCGACGTGTCGCCGGTCAGCGTCGCGTCGAGGAAGTTGTAGACATCGGTGCCATGGTTGGGCAGCGTGTCGGTGGCGGCGATCGGCGTTACCGCGGTGATCGACGATCCGACATCGGTGCTGCCTTCGCCATCGCCGAAGATGAAGTCGACATTGGTGGCGCTGGACACGAGTACGCCTGTCGTCGGGCCGCCTGGGTTGGCGAGGGTGCCCGCGATGCTCGCGTTTTGGCCGCCGGCGGGTGCGCTGCCGTCGCCGAGCTGGATGAGGCCGGTTCCGGTTGTGCCGACCAGATTGACACCAGTCGTGTTCGTGGCCGAAGCGCTGGTGAGGTCGAAATCGGTCGCCGTGATGTTGGCGTTGACGACGGCTCCCGAAACGTCGAAGCCGGTCGTGTTTGCGGCAGTCAGTGCGATGTCGAGGTCGGCAAAGCTGATCGCACCGTTGGTGCCGTTGATCTTGACCGCGGCTGTGGTCAGACTGGTGATGGTCGTCGTGCCGAGGAACGACACTGTTCCGCTGTTGCCGGCCAGTACGATGCCGCCGCCCGTCGTGTTCGATACCTGCGTCGTGCCCGAGACGCTGAAGCTGCCGGCCATGGTGCTGAGCGACACGCCGTTCGTGCCGCCGGCCGCGGTGATGGAGTTGAGCGTGATGTCGGCGGTGGTGCCGCTGAGGCTGACTGCCGTTCCGGCCGTGGAAGTGATGGTGTTGCCGGTACCGCCCGAAATTTTGACGGTGCCGGAGACGGCTCCGAGGCCGATGCCGGAACTGGTCGTGATGCCGAGGCCGCCATTGGTGAAGGAGAGCGTGCCCAGGCCGGCCATGGAGACGGCATTGTTGATACCGGTGCTGAATGTCTTCGATGCGCCCGAGAATGTGATGGTTCCGGTCGCCAGCGCGCCCAGGCCGACATTGACGCCGGTTCCACCGCTATGGGTGATCGAGCTTGAGATGTTGTAGGTGCCCGACGCCACGGCAAAATTGAAGGCGCTGGCGCTGGTGGTCGAGGTGACGGTACCGGCAAGGTTGAGCACGGCAAGGTCTGCGCCGGCCGTGGAAACCACATTGCCTGCGCTGACATTGAGCGCGCCGGTGTAGTTGAGCACTGGCCCGCCGATGGTGTTGCCGTTCAACGCGATCGCCGAACCGGTGGCCTGGGCCGCGGTGATGGTGGCCGAGCCGCCATTGCCGCCGACATTGGCCGTGCCGCCCTGTGCTCCGCTGAACTGGATTCCGAGCCAGGCGCCATCGATGGTCAGTGTGGATCCGGTGGCGTTCGCGATATTGACGGTGCCGATCTGGCCGCCGAAGTCGAAGCCGATACTGTTTGGATCTGTAAGGTCTAGGTCGATCGTTCCGGTCAGATTGACTTTCCCGAGGCCTGTCAGCCCCGAGAAGGCGCCGCCATTGACGCCGGTGACCTGCAATCCACCGATATTCACATCGCCTGTCAGGGTTACGCCGCTCAGTGCGATGCCGGCAATGCTGGAGTCGGCTGAGATGTTGTCGAAGTTGATGCCCGTGGCACCGACATTCATACCGCCCATCAAGAGGCCGTTGCCATCAGACGCAATCGTGTTGCCGGAACCGGTGACGGTCAGTGTGCCGCCATTGATTGCTGTCAGACCATCGCCGCCGTTCGTCGCGATGTCGAGGCCGCCGGTGAAATTGGCCGTGGCGCCCGTGTTGGTGTCGAGCAGCACGCCGGTGCCGCTCGACGTGCTGGTCGTGACCTGTCCGTTGAAATTGAAGATGCCGCCGGTGTTGTTGGCGATCGAGATAGCCGTCGCGGTCGTCGTGTTGGCTGTTATGGCGCCGCCGAAGGTGATCGTGCCGCCGGTGTTGGCGGTGAGCGAAACCGCGTTCGCCGCATTGTTCTGCGTGATCGTGCCGTTGTAGGTGATGGTCGCTGCGCTCGCGGCGACGTTGAAGGCGATACCGGAGGGGCTGGTGATCGAGGCTCCGGTGCCAAAGCTGAAGGTACCGCCCGAGCCGCCGACGATGTCGACACCCGCGTCGCCGCCGTTGAGCGTCGTGGTGCCGTTCAAGTTGTAGGTGCCGTCGGCATTGCTGAACTGCAGGCCGGTGCCCGTGGTGGCGTTCAGCGTGCCGTTCTGGAAGGTGATGGTGCCGCCGCTGTGGTTGGTGACATTCACCAGCGCGGCCGGATTCGCCGTCTGCGTGATGTTGCCGTTGTAGGTCACAGTCGCCGTACTGGCATCGACATTGAAGGCGACACCGGTCGGATTGGTGATCGTTGTCGTGGTCGAGCCGGCGGTCGAGAAGACGAATGTGCCACCCGATCCGTTGAGGATGTCGATGCCGGCGTCATCGCCGTTCAGCGTGTTGTTGCCGAGGAAGCTGTACGAGCCGTCTGCATTGTCGAACTGGAAACCGGTACCGCTGGTCGCGACAACGCTCGATGCCGCGTCGAAGTTGATCGTCCCGGTATGCCCGTTTGTCGCTCTGAATGCTTCACCGCTGGTGTTTGTCGATATGTCGGCATTCGTACCGTTCACATTGACGCTGCCGCCATCGATAAGGAACTTCGCCATCGTCGTGTTGGTGATCGTCACCGTTCCGATGGCGCTGTCCAGGCGCAGGATCCCGACAAGATTGCTGTTCGCAATGACGCCACCGCTGATGCCGGTGCCGCTGATCGAGGGAGACGAACTGTTGCTGACGATGATGCCGTCGATCGTGTTGCTGCTTCCGAGCGTGATGGTCTGGCTCAGCCCACTCGACGACGTTAGGATCGGCGTGCCGACGCCCGGATTGGTGATGGTGCCGTTGCTTATGCCCGTCAGCAGGAAGGTGCCCGGCGCGCCGCCGCCGACATTGATCGTCGAGCCATTCTGGTTGAAGGAATAAAGACGCTGGTTTGCATCGAGCAACACGGTGGTCTGGACACCCTGCGTCGCCGAAAAGATGTCGATGGTGCCGTCACCGTCCAGCGGATTGTTGACCAGCACGATCGCGTCGGCCGCGGCGGCCAACGCGCCTGTGATGGTGCCTGGGTGGTCGCGCGAGCCGTCGTCGATGCCGTCGGTGACATCGTCGACATAGTAGACGGAGACATTGGTGGACAGGTTGGTGGTGTCGCCGACCAGGTTGGCGTCGAGGAAATTGTAGGTGCCAAGCGTGGGCAGCGCGCCGGTCGACCGGATCGGCGTCGTTGCGTTGATCGTCGAGCCGACATCCTGCACCGCTTCGCCGTCGCCGAAGGTGAAGCCGATATTGGTGAGTGGCGACACCAGCACGCCGGTGTCGACGCCGGCGATGGTGGCGCTCTGGCCGCTCGCGAATGGCGTGCTCGGGTCGCCGATGAAGATCGTCTTGTTGCTCGGACTCGTCACGCCGCTGATGTCGATGCCGATCGTGCCTGCGGCAGAGCTGCTGGTGAGGTCGAAATCCGTGACGGTGATATTGCCTGCCAGCACGGCGCTCGACATGTCGATGCCGGTTGTCGAGGGCTGCGCGAGGTCGATGGCCAGGCTGTTGAAGGCGATCGCCGCGTTGACGCCCTTGATGGCAACACCGGAAGCCGTGAAGGCCGCGCCCGGATTGCTGATCGTCGTGCTGCCGTTGAAGCTGACGGTCCCGGTATTGTCCTGCAGATAGATGCCGTTGCCACCAGTGTCGGTGATCGTCGTCGTGCCGCCGAAGGAGACATTGGCCGCGGACTGTACGATCCGGATACCGTCGTTGCTGGTTGACGAGACGGTGGTCGAATTGCTGACGGCAAACGTTCCGTCGACGGACATCAGGCTGATCGCGCTCGTGCCGCCATTGCCGTAGACCAGATCAAGCGCAATGTTGGCAGTCACGCCGGTCAGGTCGACTGCCTGTCCGGTCTGCGCGCTGATGTATTCGAAGCCGCTGGTCGCCGCGATGTTGATCGTGCCTGCGGCGTTTGCCAGCAGTCCGATGCCCGAGGTGGTGTTGACGTCGAGCCCGCCATTCAGGGAGAGCGTCGTCGCCGCGCCGTTGCCCTGGAACAGAATGGCGTCGGCAGTTGAGGTGGTGGCCACCACCATGCCGCCGAGGGTGATCGTGCCGCCCGTATTGTTGGTTACCGAAATTGCCGTGGCGGCGCTGTTCTGCGTCAGCGAGCCGGCGAAGGTCACTGTCGCTGTGCTGCCGTCGACAGTCAACGCCGTGCCGGATGGGCTGGCGATCGAGGCGCCGGTGCCAAAGGTGAAGGAGCCCGCCGAGCCGTTCAGGATGTCGATGCCCGCATCGCCGCCGCTGAGCGTCGTAGCGCCGTTGAAACCGTAGATGCCGTCGGCATTGTCGAACAGCAGGCCGGTGCCGTTGCTGGCCAGGATCGACGAGGCGGCATCGAAGGTGATCGAGCCTGAATGACCACCGGTTACGGACAATGCCGCAACATTGGCGCCGGTGGCGAGATTGGCCTTGGCCCCGACCACGGCCACGCTGCCGCCTGTGACCGTCAGCTGGTCCAGGGTGGTACTGTCGACAGTGACCGTGCCGGACATCGCGTTGAGCGCCAGGCCGCCGATCACGCTGTTGCGGAGCGTTGCGCTGGAGCCCGCACCGGAAACCGAGGCGGCTCCGGCGCCATTGCTGACCTGCACGCCCTCGATCAGGTTGGCGTTGCCCAGGGTCACCGTATTGGCTGCGGCGGTGGTGGTCAGCATCGGCGAGCCGGTGCCGGCGAACGGGTTGGTGACCTTGCCGACATCGATACCGGTGAGCAGGAAGTTGGCCGGTGCGCCGCCGCCGACGCTGATCGTGTCTCCGGCCAGGAACGACATCAGGCGTTGGTTGTTATCGAGCAGCAGCGATGCCTGCGCCCCTTGCGTGGCGGCATTGGTGTCGATGACGTCGGTTCCGGTGCGGTCAACCAGTATGATGACGGCCGCCGTGCTGTTCATGGCGCCGAGGATCGTGCCCGGATGATCGCGCGAGCCGTCGTCGATGCCGTCGGTGACGTTGTCGACGTAGTAGAGCGAGACGTTGGTTGCGAGATTGGATGTGTTGCCGATGAGCCTGGCGTCGAGGAAGTTGTAGCTGCCGCCAAGCGGCAGGGTGTCGGTTGCGGCGACAGGCGTCGCCGCCGTGATGGTCGAGCCGACGTCTGTGCCGGCTTCGCCGTCGCCGAAGATGAAATTCAGGCTTGTCGCAGCGGACAATAGCACGCCGGTTCCCGGACCGGTGGCATTGCCTCCAGCCCCGCCGATCGATGCATTCGCGCCCAGGGCGTTGGGGTCACCGAGCCGTACGGCGCCGGTGCCGCTCGCGCCGACCAGGTTGACGCCGACCGTGCCGGTGGGCGTGGTGCTGGTCAGGTTGAAGATGATCGCGGTGATGTTGCCGTTCACCAGCGCGCCGGAAAGATCGAGCCCGGTGCTGTTGCCTGACTGCAGGGCGATCTGCAGGTTGACGAAACTGATCGCGCCGTTGTTGCCCTCGATGTCGACTCCGGCGAAGCCGGAGGCCGGATTGGTGATGAGAACGCCGCCGAGGAACGAGATCGTCGCCGACGAATTCGTGATCGATATCGCATCGCCGCTCGTGTTCGAGATGGTCGTCGGGCCGGTGATGGTGAAGCTGCCGCTCACATTGTCGAGCACGATGCCCGACGTGCCGCCATTCTGGCCGACCGAGCCCAGCGTGATCCTGGCGGTGATCGGGTCCACGAAGACGCCGATGCCGCCATTGCCGGAGACCGTGCCGCCGGTGGTCGAGAATGTGCCGGTGCTGGAGGTGCCTGCGACATGGATGCCGTCGCCGGCGTTGTTTTGCGCGTTCAGCGTTGCGAATGCGTAGGTGCCCTTGCCCTTGATATCGAGGCCGTCGCCGGCATTGCCGGAGAGCAGGGTGGTTCCGGCGAAATTGAAGGTGCCGTCGCTTTCGATATGCAGCCCGTCGCCGCCATTGCCGCTGGACGTCAGGTTGGTCCCTGTGACGCCCGTCGAACTGCCGGTGAAGGCGACGCCGTGCGAGCCGGTTCCGGTTACTGTGACATCGGTCAGGGTCGCGCCCTTGATGTTGACGCCCGAGATGCCGACGCCGCCACCCGTTACGGTGATGCCAGAAATCGTATCGCCGTCTGCGAGACTGAGCACCGCATTGCCGGCGTTCGTTCCTGCGATGGTGCCATTCGAGCCGCCGAAGCTGAAGGTCTCGATGTTTCCGGAGAGGGCAAGAGCCTTCACGGTGCCTGCGCCGCCGATCACGGTCTGGTTCTGCGCCAGAATGGCCCCGGCGGTCAAAATGTTGCCCTTGCCGCCGAGGGCGACGACAAATCCATCCTTGCCTGCTTTGGCGACGGCATCATCGAGCGTCGTCGGGTCGCCCTGAGTGCCGAGGCCCAGTGTATTTTCGCCGTCGGCGAAGAAGAAGGTGCCGAAGGCCTTGCCGGTCGCGGCATTGATGGCGTTGCGCGTGAAGTCGCGCTTCGTCTCCTGGGTGTTGACGCGCACGCCGATATCGCCGCGCACGCGCTCGTTGACCCGTTTGCGCAGGCCCTCGCTCACCGGATAGGCTGTCGCGACCTCATCCTGGTTGGCATTGCGTGCAGGCGGATTGAACGGCACGCTAAGCTGGATCGAACCGGCGAATTGGGTGTGGTCGCGATTGTCGCTGCGTACTTCGCCGGCGAGCGTGAGGTCCCAGCCGGCGCTGAATGCGTCACGAATGGCATATTCGATACCGGCTTTGGCACCGGTAACACTGCCGTCGTGCCCGTCGGGATCGGCGAAATGATAGCCGCCGACATCCAGCCTCAGTGAATGATTGTCCGGCAGGTCCAGCGGCACCTGCACGCCGAATTCGCCCTCGACGCCCCAGGCGCTGTAGCTGCGCCGGTCGAGGACGGATACCTGCTCGAGCAGTTGATTGCCGACGAGCGACAAGGTGGAATTGCTTTTGCTCTCGTTGCCGTCGCCGCCAAACGGCAGGTAGACATTCAGATGGCCATCGTAATTGGCCGTGATCGCCTCGATGCCGAGCGTTGCTCCACTGTAAGTGTGGCCGTCGACGGTCTGCACGTTGGCATAGGCATAGCCGCCCACGAGCAGGTCGGGGTTGACCAGTCGGCGCACGCCGATGCCGACATCCTGGCCGAAGCCGTCGTCGAATCGATGTTTGCCGCGGACGTCGAGAAACAGCACCGACTCGGCGGTCTGCTTCAGCGGGATGAAACCTTCCAGGGCGGCACTGGCGCCGTGGTTGTCGGCGCCGATGATGGCACGCACCTGTGGCTGCCAAAGCCCGTCGGGATCGGCCTGCGCCGTGGTGATGCCCGACAGCGCAAGTGCTACCGTAGACAGCGCCGAGGTTTTGAGAAGCTGCCGTGCGTGCTGCGAATACGCATGTGGCATGGAGGCGTGTGGCAAATACCGAGCCCCCATGCGGGCAGCGCCACGCACGCCAGCCTGAACACGAAACGGCGTGCGTTTCCCCCAAACCATTCAGCAACATCCCCAGGTTGGGGGACAATATCCAAAATCACTTGATTAGCGAGTCCTTGAGTGGAACACTCCCAAGAAGAGTCATCAATACTGTGGTTATTTGGTAACAGCATGTAATCTGGCAGGTGAAGTTCCGCTTTCCAGAAAGTATGCACTGATGTAGGGATCACGCGGGTCCGCGTATGGGGTGCGAAATGACGAAAGGCAAAGTCTGTATGGGTGGGTCTTATGGCTCCCGATGGAGCATGTGGGCGAGCGCCGCAACAGTGCTTGTCATGCTGGGCGCCACGGTCTCTGGCGTGTATGCCGAGGAAGCCAAACCCAGCGCCAAGCCTGCAGATGCGAAGGCCGCCGACGCCAAGCAGCCCGAGGGCAATCCCTGGGTCGTAAACTGCGCCAGTGGCGGTTCGGGAACCGACCTCGAGTGCCAGGCTTCGCAGAACCTGACGGAGTCCAAGACCGGTCAGCGCGTGTTGACGCTGACCGTACGCCGGCAGGCCGACAATGGCAGCCTCGCCATGTTGCTGGCACTGCCGCACGGCCTGTTCCTGCCCGCTGGCGCATCTTACCAGATTGATTCCGGCAACAAGGCGCCTGTTGCCATTCAGACCAGTGACCAGAACGGCGCCTATGCCGCCGTGCCTCTCACGCCGGAACTGCTGACGGGATTGAAGTCGGGGACAACACTGAGCATCGGCATGGAATCCGTGACGCGCAAGCCGGTGACCATCCCCGTCTCACTGAAGGGCTTTACGGCAGCGGTCGACAAGCTGCAGGCTACCAAGTAGCCGGCTTATGATCTGAGGTTTCTGCTGGCGTGCCCGCTTCAGTGCCCCGGCGCTTCGTCTTCGATGCTCTCCGCAGCCTCCGGGTCGAGCTGGTCAAATGCCTCCTGCCAGTCGGTGACGATGTCGGCACGTCTGGTATCGGCATGGTAGGCAGCTAGCCTCGCTTCCTGGCGCAGCGCGATGCGCGCTGCTGCCTTGGCGGCGCGGCTGACTGGAGGCGTCCAGTCTTGCGGCGGCACGCTGCCGCCGATCGCTGTGCTGATCGCCTGTTTCGCCATACGCGCCTCTGCGGTTCCGTAACGCGTCAGCAGGTTCTGGAATGTCTCGTGCAGGTCCAGATCGAAGGGCTGATCCTCACCCAGCGGGCCAATGACCGGATTGCCCGGATGCAGGAAGGCGAGCGGCAGCAGGCCCCGCGGTATCGGCGTGTTGGCGGAATGGGTGCGGCCACTGGCGAGCAGCTTGGGCAGGAGATGTGTATGCGGTCCCGCCGGTGAAACGCCACCGGTGTCGGGGCCGCCAATCTTCTGGTACACCTCGACACGCCCCAGCGCGGTCAGCGCCACGCGATGCGGATGCGCAGCCATGATGGCGGCGGTCGCGCCGTTGCCGGCTTCGAACAGCGATCGCCCGAGATTGGCGCGCAATTCACCGAGCAGCTTCGGATCACTGGTGCGGACGCAGAAATCGCATTGCGGCAGGCCGAGACCCATGTCGAACAGGATGCCGGTACGGTCGATGCCGCGAATGGCATCGTCGTCCGGGCCGATCTCCGTCAGCACCTTGTGCCCGTTGCGCCGCGCACGCGCCTCAGGCAGGCAAAGCGCCACGGCATGGCTCCAGCGATGTCGCTTCGGGCTCAGCGTCTCATACGCAATTGCGGTTGCCTCGGCGAGCCGTCGGCGCTCGAGCCGGATGGCGCCGCGTCGCGTTGCCCGGGTCAGATCCTGCGGCTCATCGATCACCGGTGGCTCGTCTGCATCCTGGTGGAATTCGGCAATGGCGCCGAACGACCCCATGCTCCAGCCAGATCGCCAGTCGCCAAGATGCCTCTGCAGCAGCGGTTCAAGATCGGTCATGGTCTTTTTCCGGTTTGAGGGGGAGGCTGAACCAGATCGAGCGGCTGGATGACGGTACGATCTGCCGCCCTACCGAAATAGGCTTCGAGGCCATAGACACTGGCAAGGCTTTCAGGAGTCAGTACCGTTTCCGGTGAGCCGTCCGCGATGATCTGGCCTCGGTCGAGCAGGATAAGCCGGTTGCACCAGCGTGCTGCAAGGCCAAGGTCGTGCATGGAGGCGACGACGCTGCGACCCTGCTTTGCTTGGTCGGCGAACAGCCGCATCAAGGTGATCTGATGCGAAGGATCGAGGCCCGCGGTCGGCTCGTCGGCGAGCAGCAGAGGCGTTTCCTGGGCGAGCGCGCGGGCAATCAGCACACGCGCCTTCTCGCCCCCGGAAAGGTCAGTGGCGGCGCGGTCCCGGAAGCTGTCGACTTCCATCTGCCGCATCGCGCGCTCGATGGCCACGTGATCGGTCGATGAGAGGGCGGCGAATGCCGGCCGATATGGTGTACGTCCGAGCGCGACGACGGCTGCGACCGGGATCGCCCAGGCGATCTCGTGCTCCTGCGCGACATAAGCAATGCTCGCCGCGCGCTCGCGCGCTCCGAGCGTGGCGGCCTCGAGCCCGGCGATCGAGATGCTGCCCCGAGAGGCGACAAGGCCGAGTGCCGCCTTCAGCAGGGTCGATTTTCCCGCACCATTCGGCCCGATCAGCCCGACGAATTCGCCGGGACCGACAGCGAAGGAAACATCGCTCAGCACGCGCTGCCGCCCGAGTGTGGCCGACAGGCCGGAAACGGCAAGCAGGCTCATGCCAGCCTCCGCCGTTCGCGATAGACAAGCCACAGGAAGAAAGGGGCGCCGACGATGGCCGTCAGCACGCCGAGTTTCAGGTCGCGGCCCGGTGCTATGAGGCGCACCAGTATGTCGGCGGCAAGCACCACCGCCGCGCCACCGAGTGCGGAGGCAGGCAAAAGCCGTGACGGCCGTGCGCCGACCAGTGGCCGCAGCAGATGCGGCACCACCAGCCCGACAAAACCGATGGCACCGGCGACGGCGGTTGCAGCACCCACCGAGGCGGCCGTACCCAGCACCGCCAGGTGTTGCACGCGGCGCATGTCGACGCCCATCGAGGCCGCGGTATCGGCGCCCAGCGTCAGCGCATCGAGTGCGCGGCCAAGCATCAGCAAAAGCACCCAGCCAGCCAGCATGAAGGGTGCGGCCAGCCAGACATGCATCATCGAGCGATCTGTGAGGGAGCCAAGCATCCAGAACATGATCTCAAGTGCCGCGAACGGATTGGGCGACAGGTTGAGCGCCAGCGACGTCATGGCGCCGGCGAGGCTGGAGACCGCGACGCCTGCCAGGATGATGGTTAGTGTGTTGGAACGCCGGCCGGCAAGCGCCTGCACGACGACCACCGCAAGCATTGCCGCCAAGAGGGCGGAGAGCGGCAGGGCCAGCGGGAAGATGATGGTCAGGCCGCTGTAGATGGCAAGCACCGCGCCCAGTGAAGCCGAGGCGCTGACGCCGATCAGCCCGGGCTCTGCCAGCGGATTGCGCAGATAGCCCTGCAGTGCGGCGCCGGATAATCCGAGCGTTGCACCGATCATCAGGCCGAGCAGCGCGCGTGGTAGCCGGATCTCGCGCATGATCAGCGCGATCGCATCGCCCTTGCCGGAAAACAGCGCCTTGATGCTGTCGCTGAAAGCAATGGCTGCCGGGCCGACGGTGAGAGACAGCAGGAAAAGCACCGCAACCAGCAGGCCGAGCACAAAAAGCAGGGTGCGGTATCGCGCAACGTCTGTCATGGCTGCGCCCCTCCTGCATGACCGCTTTCTGAACGACTGGCGGCAGCCTCGGTGAGCATCTCCACGGCAGTAGCCGTGAAGGGTGCGCCACAGATGGTATATTTAGCCGGCACTGAAACGCGCGCGGTCTCTTCGCTGAGTGCCCTGTAAGCAGGATGGACGAAGGTCTGCTGTGCCAGGGCTGGTGTCGCATAGCGTGCTTCCGAGTCGACCAGCATGTCCGGCTTTGCCAGGACCAGGAGTTCCAGTGGCAATTGCTGGGTGCCGGACAGGCCAAGCTTCGTCGCCAGGTTCGTCAGGCCCGATGCGGTGACCACCGCATCGACCAGCGTGCCGGCACCCGATGTGTAGGAGTTGGCAAAGTAGGTCGCGATGGTGAGGTCGCGGTGGGGATGTGCTCTCGCCCGGGCGAGCTTGCCGTCGAGTTCGGCCACCAGTGCCTCGGCCCGACTTTGCCTGCCGAGGATATCGCCCATGCGCCGAAGGCTTGCTCGCACGTCGTCGAAGGAGGTTTCCGGCGGGAACTCCTCAACGCGAATGCCGAGTTGCCTGAGCAGGCCGACGGTCGCACGCGTCGTATAGCTCCCGGCAAGGACGAGGTCCGGTTGCATCAGGAAAACCTCTTCCGCCTGCCCGTGATTGATCACGAAGCGTCGTGCTTCCACGGCCAGCGCCGACGTTGCCGGGTCGCCGGCCAGGTAGGAGACAGAGTGAAGCTGCCCGTCATCCGCCACCAGCATTGCCATCTGGTCGGTGCAGACATTCATGGAAACGACACGCTTCGGCACTTCAGCGGCTAGGGCGGCGCAGGCGCCCGCTAGAAACAGGTTACCTGCCATCAGGCTCAAGGGCAGAGTTCGTCCATAGCGGCAGGAAGCCCTGCCGGTAGTCGTCGCGATCTGTACCCTTGCCTGCATCGTCATCTCCGCGGTTCAGAATGTCCGGGTGAGGCTCAGATTGAAAGTGCGGCCGGGGGCGCGGTAGTCCGTCACCGTAGAATAATCGGCGTCGAACAGGTTCTCGACCGCGAATTTCACCTGCGACGAGGCATCCAATGCGTAGAGCGCGGTGAAGTCCACCGTGACATAGTCCGGCAGCTTCGTCGTGTTGGCGGCATTGGCGTAGCGCGCCGCCCCGTAGAGCAGGCGCGTCGTCAGGTCCAACTGCTCGGTCGGGCTATACGTAACCTCGGCCATTGCTTTGAGCCGGTCGCGGTAGGGGATGTATTTGTCGTTGTCCTGGTTCAGCGGTTGACGGACATCGAGGCTCACCTTTCCATTCCATTCGGTGCTGAACCGGTGCGCAAGTGCCGCTTCGAAACCCGTGATACGTGCCTTGGCGACATTGAAGGGCAGGTAGGTCGGCGGGTTGGAGGCGATCGCGTCGGTCAGCCAGGTTTGATAGAACGCAACATCCAGATTGGTGTCGGCGCTCGCCTGCCAGTTCAGCCCGATCTCATAGGATTTGGACTTTTCCGGCTTGAGGTTCGGATTGGAGTAGTTCGGATAATAGAGTTCGTTGAAGCTCGGCGCCCGGAAGCCGGTGGCATAGGATGATCGCAGTCTCAGGTCTGGCAGGATCTCATAGCTCGCGCCGACATTGTATGTGGTGGCGCCGCCGAACTGGCCGTTGTGGTCATAGCGGATGCCGCTGTCTATGGTGAGCGCCTCATAGGACAGCGAGTACTGGCTGAACACCGCAGCGAGCGTTCGCGCCTTCACATCGAAGTTGACGGTCGAATTGACCTGTTCGCGATAGATTTCGGCACCGCCGGTCAGCACATGCGCAACGGCACCGGTGTCGAAATTCTTCGTGGAGTAAGCGAAAAGGCCGTAGCGGCTGGAATTGAAACGGCCGTCGCCTGCGACGCCATCGCGGAAGTTGCGGGAGCGATCGACCGAACTCGACAGCTCGACGGTCGAGGACCAATCTTCGGAGTGTCTGATTTCGGTACCGAGCTTGCCGGCAAAACTTGTCGTATCGACTTCGTTGGCGCCAGGATACGAGTCGTCGTACTGGCCGCGGCTGCGGGCAAGCAGAGCGTCGCCGTAGATCCGGCCCCAGTCGAACTGCTTCGACAGCGAGGCATTGATCGAGCCGAGCAGGAAACCGTCATCGTCCGGTTCATGGCCGTAGGCGGTCGGCAGCGTGAAGTCGTAGCCTCGCGTGCCGGTCAGGCTGCCGCCGAGGGAATAGTCGACGCCGCTTCTGCTCTGGCCGCGTACATTGCCGGACAATATGCCGCCCCACGGATAGCTCACACCAGCTGTTACCGAGCCACAGCTGTTGCGGCCGTCTGCGCAAGGGCCGCCTTGCCTGGTGATGATGTTGACGACGCCACCCATGGCGTCGGAGCCGTATTGCGCCGAATGCGCGCCCTTGGCGACCTCAATGCGCTCGATTGACTCGAGCGGAATATTGCCGAGCGAGGCGGTGCCGGTAGTGGCCGAACTTGCCCTCACGCCGTTGATCAGCACCAGCGTCTGGCTGGCCGACATGCCACGCAGATAGAGGTTGGATGCAGCACCCTGGCCGCCATAAGAGACGATGGAAACGCCGGTGTAGGATTTAAGCAGGGAAGGCAGGTCGGGAGCAGCCGAGTGCTCGATGCTCTCACGGTCGACCACCGTTACCGACGAGGTCGAACGCTCCAGCGTCGTCTCGCGTCGGAGCGGCGTGGTGATGACAATGCGTTCCAGCATCGTGGCATTGCCGGGAATGTTGTTGTTCTGAGCGCCGGCATGGCTTGCGAAAGCCAACAATGCTGTGCTGGCAAGCAAGAATGTCTTCTTCAAATCCGCCCCCAAAAGGATTGACGGCGCGGTCGAGCGCCGTGAGGTTCATTTCGAACCGCAGACGGATTGGCTAGGACAGATTTGCGTTCAGTCGCACTTCCTGGCCGTTCTCGCATGCGGCAACACTTCACGTGTCACCGCCACGGACGACCGCGCCTGATCACCCCTCGTGATCAAGCATGGGTGACTGGAACAGGCAGGTCTCCTGACTTCCGTGTCATCGCCCATTTCCGCCTTCCCGGTCGCGCGAGGCGGCCAGTGGCATCATGGAAGAAGGCTCAACGGTTACAGTTGCGGGGGCAGTCGCGGCTTTGACCGATGGTTCGGCCGCACCGTGTTCCCTTTTCATCCGCCTCGCGGCGGAACCAGCTCCAACCCGAAGCTAGCCGCGGCAATGCCGAGCGTCAACCGGCTAGGATGTGGAGCAGCGGTGAGCGGTCCGAGCGAAGGTTGGAGGGTCAGCCGTAGTGGAACCGCGGTTTCGGGCCAGTACCGGTGAATTGCACGCCGACGCGGTCGTTGCGGCGCCAGCGCACCAGCGATTCATAGGCGACACCGTCAACAGGGACATAGAGGCTGAAACGTTCAGGAATGATGGCATCGGCGGCCACCTTGAGTTCCGCGCCATTCGTATGCTGGTTGCGCACCACGCACGGGATTTCCGAATTGTGGATGCTGGTGATGATGGTAGCCCCTTTGAGCACACGTTGCCGATGCTCGCGATCGTGATGGTTTGCTTCCTGCTCGGACATGACGGTAGGGACTCACGCTGCAGACCTGATATTTTAGGAAAGGCGCGGAGAACATCAATGCCACCGCGAGCTGTGTCGGCGATTTGCCGCAAGGGATGGCTAACCGTCCGTCAAGATCCGGGCTAGCTGCTGTCCACTAAGATGCCGGGACGCGGAACCTCGAATGCCTGGAAGGAAATGAAACCGGGGGATGCATTCGCATCGCTGGCAGCGTGGCGGCTCGTAACATTGCTGCAATGTGACGCCCGGAAACAGGCCGCCTGTGAAACAGTTCGAGGTCGGCAAATGCGTTTGTTCTATGTCGTATGCATCGGTGTATTGCTGTCGGCGTGCCAGAATACACGCGATCGGGAACGATGCCTGTCATATGGGTTCGATGACGACACCCCCGATTTTTCGCGATGCCTGCAAAGGTTCGACATTGAAAGGGATCGCAGGGACTATCGCTCGCGAGATGGCGAACGATATGAGGGCTGACCGCGTCCACTCCTGGAGTGCCGGGTTTCGATGGAAGTGAGCTTTCATGCATATTCTGATCGTTGAAGATGATCGCGAACTCGCCTCTTCCCTCAAAGCCATCATGGAGGGCGCGATCGGCATATCCGACACCTTTGGATCCATTGCCGAGGCCGAAGCCGCGCTTATGGCTCATAAATTTGATCTTGTGGTCATCGACCGCAGGCTTCCAGACGGTGATGGACTCTCGCTGCTTCCGGTGCTGAGACGGCTGCAACCGCGGCCAGCGACCCTGGTCCTGACCGCGCTGGATGATCCGTACGATATCGCCTCGGCCCTGGACAAAGGCGCCGACGAATATGTCGGCAAGCCGTTCGAACCAACGGAACTTGTCGCCCGTGCACGTGCGGTCCTGCGCCGCTACAGCCTGGACGTGCTGGGTTCGACCCAATTCGGCAATCTGGCCTTCGATCTCAACCACCGGATGGCGAGCGTCGGGCAGAAAGTGCTCGACATTCCGCGGCGTGAACTTGCGATACTGGAAACGCTGATGCGTCGCGCCGGCCGTGTCGTGCAGCGGGAAACGCTGGAGTCCTCCGTCTATAACATCGGTGAGGACATCGAATCGAACGCGCTGGATTCACATATATCGCGCCTGCGCAGGCGCTTGCGCGATGCCGACTGCGAGGCCGTCATCAGGAGCGTGCGCGGCATCGGCTACATGCTGGTTCTGGAGTGACAGTTTGAACCGCTCGATCGCCTTTCCTGTCGCTGCGCTCCTGGTCGTCGGCATGGCGATCGTGATGCTGCTCGGCACGGTTCTGACACTTGCGATCATCGTCAGCATCAGCGCGGAAGACCGCCTGCAGATCAACACCAGCGAACTGTCCCGTACGCTGGGTGCCGCCATCGCCTATGATGCCGATGGCCACCTCACGCTCGACAGGCAGAAGCTTGCCACGAACATCATCGAATTTGCCGAAGCCCAGCCGGCCTATTGGTATGTCATCGACGATGGCCGGCAGGTGATTTCACATGGGCAACAACCCGCGGAGGTCAAGCGGGTGTTCGACCAGACCCCGCGCGAAATTCAATATTCGGAGTTCCGCTACCGGCAAGACAATCACGACATGCTGGGCATCAGGTCGGTCAGCCGAGGCGACGGCCCGAAAATTGTTTCCGTTGGCGGGATCGTGCTCTCGAACTGGGAGACCGTTCTGGTCGCCCTTGTCCCGGTGCGATCGCAGGGGCTGCTACCACTGTTTGGTGTCATCCTGGTTGCCACCACATCAATCGCCGTCATCATCGTCCGGGGCACGATCGCAAGGCCGGTACAACGTGTCGTGCGATCCGCCGAGCGGATCGATGGGCTGCCCAATGGCAGACGCATATCGGACGCCGACACACCGAGCGAACTGAAGCCCATGGTAGCAGCATTCAATACGGCCTTGATGCGGATCGACGCCGCCTTTGCTGCTCAGCGCAACTTCCTTGCCAATGCTGCGCACGAATTGCGCACTCCTTTGACCAAGATGCGCCTGAAGCTGGAGCGATTGCCGGATGGCGAATTGCGCGACGGATTGATCCGCGACACCAAACGCCTCGGTTCCATCGTAACCACGCTGCTTCAGCTTGCGCGTCTGTCCGGCCAGTCGTTGACCTTTGCCGACATGGATCTTGCCGCCGTCGCCAGGGCCGTTGTCTCCGATCAGGTGCCGATGGCCCTCAAGCACGGCATCGACATCGAGCTGAGATCGCCGGCACGCCCGGTCTCGCTCTCCGGATCAGAGGCTGCGATCCGGGTTGCACTGGAAAACCTGCTTCTCAATGCAGTCCGGCACGCCGTCGGCACGAAATTGATAGTCGTGGAGGCGCTCTCACCGGCCGAAATCCGCGTCGTCGACTACGGTCCGGGCATTCCGTCAGATGAGCGTCGCGACGTCCTGCAGCCGTTCGTGCGCGGCAGGGATCGTGAAGGCGAAGGCACGGGATTGGGACTTGCCATCGTCGACCAGATCATGAACGCCCATGGCGGTACGGTTGCACTCGGAGAGACGGAAGGGGGAGGGCTGACTGTGCGTCTGTCGTTCAACTCGGCGCACCCGGTCGACGCGGAATCTGCTGCGCAGGCGGGAGCTTAAAACCACCGGACCGAACCAGAGAATCATGCGCGAAGAGATCGCTGCTTGTGTACCTCCTGCAAAGCAGCTTAGATCGCCTCATGTTTCGGAGGGCCATTGATGGTAGGCATTTTCGATTGCCGATTGCACCTTCCCGGACTGTTTCTGGCCGCAGGCATGGCGCTAAGTCCGCCTGCCTTTGCCAAAACCAAGGTGCTGACGAACGCCAGCATTCACACCGTCAATCCCAAGGCACCGACCGCCGAGGCCATGGCCATTGATGATAACGGCATGATCATTGCCGTTGGCGCGGTGCAGGATGTTGTGGCAGTCGCCGGCGAGGAAGCGGAGGTCATCGATCTCGGTGGCAAGATGGTGCTGCCGGGCTTCCAGGATGCGCATGTCCATCTCGTCGAAGCCGGCGTCAACGAGATCCTGTGCGAGTTCGGTCCCTTCGACGAGCTCGACGACACACTTGCAACGGTCGAGGCCTGTGTGAAAAGCAGCAAGACCGACTGGGTGCTCGGCTCTGGCGTCAGCATGACCAATCTGCTCGATCAGAGCGACAATCCGATCGCGCTGCTCGATGAGATCTCACCCGATCGCCCTGTCTTGATTCTTGATGATATTGGCCATGGCGCATGGGCCAATTCGGCCGCCATGCATGCTGCCGGCTATGATGCGATCGACGGCAATCCGCCCGGCGGCATCATCCTGCGCAACAGGAAAACAGGCAAGCCGAACGGTGTGGTATTGGAGAATGCACAGCAGAAACTGCGCAACCTGGCGTTCCCGGATACACCGGAGAATGTCGAGTTTGCCTATGAGAGCATGCTGCCGACGCTGAAGACCATGGCCAAGAACGGCATCACCACCGTGAGTGATGCGGGAGGTTTCTGGCCACAGGGGCATGTCAAGGTCTGGCAGAAGGCACTGGCCAACAACACGCTGACAGTCAGGGCCTCCAACGCGCTCTACGTCTACCCGGACATGCCTTTCGATGAGCAGGTCGCAGCGCTGACAAAGCAGTTCTCAAATGACCCGGACAGCTTGTTGCGCTTCAATCAGGTCAAAATCTATGTCGACGGCATTTTAGAACAGCGCACCGGCGCGGTTCTGGAACCTTATCGGCCGGGAGCAGGCATCGACCACGGTTTCGATCGCGGCTTTCTCTATTTCGACATCGACACGTTGAACCGCTATTCAAAGGTTCTGTCCGAAAAGGGATTTCAACTGCACTATCATGTGACCGGGGATCGTGGTGCACGGCTTGCTCTCGACGCGATCGCGCAAGCCGATGCTGCGCCCGGGCCGCACCGCCTGACGCATCTCTATCTGGTCGACAAGGCCGATCTGCCTCGCTTCAAGCAGTTGGGCGTGGTCGCCGATTTCCAGCTCGCCCCGAGTTCCGTCGATCCGGACTATGTACAGTTCATCCGCCAGTTCATCGGCGACAGGGCCGACACCATGATGCCCGCCGGCACGCTTCAGGCCATGGGGGCCGATGTGGTGATGAGCAGCGATTTCGACGCCGACGAGCTGTCGCCTCTGATCAAGATCCAGACCGCTGTCACGCGTCAGAAAGACGGTGCCCCTGACGTCGCTACCGCGATCGCCTGGATGACCATCAACCCGGCCCGCCTGTTGCATCAGGACAGGACGACGGGCTCGATCGAGGTCGGCAAGATCGCGGATCTTGCGATAATCGACCGCGATATCCTCAAGGTTCCGGTCAAGGCCATCGGCAACGCAAAGGTGGTTGCTACGGTTCTGCAAGGCAAACCTGTCTACGATCCTGACAAATTGCTCGGAGATTGACGGACGTTTCCCCTTGCTTGGCGCCGTCAGCTGTCGTCTGGCTGGCATCGCGTGAATGGAAGCAGTTCCTGCACGACCGGGCATTCGTTCTTCACTTCGTTGGCAAGGCCTGGACGCCATTCCACAGCAGCCAAAGCAACCCTGAAACGATGGACAGGATCACGGCCGCGCCGACCTTGCTCGATATGCCGGCCAGCGCTTGGCGGAAGTTCCGGAGGAACCGGAAATCCTCCCGAGCCTCAAATTGGTGTTCGGGCTCATCGATGCGCAATCCGGCGGCGGAAAGCTCCTCACGGATGGCTTCCTTGACGATGCGCTTCAGTTCGTCAGGATCGATGGACACATGTCTTGTCATGGCTTCCACCCGCACCATTTCTCACCAAGGGCATTGTGTTTGTTGATTTCATCCAGCCCGGCGCGAGGTGTCTCCGCCCGGGCATCCCGGCGTGGCGAATTGTATTCGCACCAGATCGAGCGTGGATCGGACGGCAGCGGCCCGTCTCGCTTGGTGACGCAACCCGCAAGGGCCAGCGCAGCAGCAAGGATCAATGCCTTGACCATCGCAGAGCTTCCTTCCGTGCTTCGTCCTCGGACAGGCTGGAAACGTGCCGTTCGATATCGGTGGCCTCCCGGTCCATCTCCAGGCGATCTTCGGCCGCCGCCAATTTCTCTTTCGCCTGTCGTCGCGTTCTGCCTCGGCGCCGGATTGCCGGAATTTCCAGCCGATGAAGATCGTGGCAACGGCACCGACGATTTGGGGCAGAATCTGAGCAGGAGCGCCAACATGGTTAACGGTCCCAGCCGAATTTGCGCGCCAGGCAGTAGGCTCCTTCGGTAGCTACTCCGACAAGCGTAGTCGCCACAACGGTACCCGCGGTCACCACATCAGGATCGTTCGAGAGCTGATCCCCGAGTTGGTAGCCAATGATGGCGCCCACGCCGTAGCGCAGAATGATGCGGACATACGGGCCCATGTCAGGCTCCTTTGACGGATTTGCTGAAAGCAGTGGCAAGCAGCGTGCGGATCAACCCCCAGAGCGTTGCCACAGGCAGGGTCGTTGGCCGTGGCATGGGAGGTTGCGTGGCGACGGGAATTGTCTTTGACGTCTCGAACGGATTTTCTGTCGAGGTCGTTACCGGCGACAGGTCGGCGTAGCCCGCTTCCCGCAACGCGATTTCGAACGCCTTGGCATAGCCGGCAACCAGCTTGCCGTTGACCTGGACATCTGCGTTGACGATCGATCGCGCCGCCACATAGTCATAGTCTGTCGGACGGGCCGACGATGAGACATCGAAATCGGCCAATTTCCTGCCTGTGAACATGCCGGCCCGCATGCCCTCGACAAGGATATGCGCCGAAATATCGGCGTCATTGGCTGCTTCGGGATCAGCAACCAGATCGACACCTACGAGTTTGGATGCCTTCCGATAGTTTTCCTCGCCTGTGAGCTGCGGCAGAGCGCGGCCGCGATAGCGCCAGCCGTCACCTGAGGCTTCCGGACCATTCCCCATGCGGTTGGCGTAGACACGATTGGCAAGGCTCCGGGGGTTGCCCACATAGGGGATGGCAGCAGCGGTGCTGCTGAAGCGCTTCGGCCAGACCTCCCGGATACGTGCGGCGCTGGTGTAATTCAGGTTTTCATTGACGGGCTGCATCTTGCCACCGGTCTCATGATAGGCGGTGGCCAGCACATAGGCGTGATGCTTCAGCGACAGGCCCGTGCGCTGGCCGGCATCAAGAATGACTTCCATGCCGGCGACCTGGCTTTGAGAGAGGGACGTGCCAAAAACACCGGACGTGCGAGCGCGAACGCTCGCGTAGAAACGCGATCGATCCATGGAACGAAGTCCTTTTGGGAGAGTGTCTAAAATCGGGTGCCGCCATGCGGCGGCAGTGGTCAGCGCGGCGTGCGGAAATAGGTTCGTAGTCTGTCCCGGTCGTTTTGGATTACGGTTCGCAACACGATGATGCCGCCAAAGAACGCGTGGGTATCAGGCGAGCCGGTGGACATATTCTGGGTGCCTATGGCGGGCACATAGGATATGTTGCCAGTGGCGGGGGCATTGTTCGCTGCAAGCGTACCCGCGGATCCATCCACTTGAAAATCGATGAAGTCGTTAGCGACAATTGCCGCTTGCTTAGTCTGCATATCGGCCCAATGAAATAGGTTTTCGCCGACGCTGGGCTTATAGTAAAATATCTGATCACCATCCCACCTGTACCGGCTCGACCAGTTTTTAACACCTGTCGTAGAACAACCGATGAGGATGTTATCAGTTGAATCTCGCGCGAGCCCTAAGGGGAAAGAGTTCCCAATTTCAAGCGATGCCTGAACACAATGTAGAGGGGACTGTTTTGCGCGTTGTAAACGATCGGACTGTTGAGCAGATTACCACTGATGAAACCGTTGTTGCTGGCGAGTTCAAGATAAGGAATCGCACCCACGCTCCTATAATAGGGGCAGTTGTCGCTAAGCAGCTGCACCAAGTGATGCCCGTTGCCGCTCTTGTCTAAAACGCGCGAAACCCGTTGGCCATCTGCAATCACCGGGATTGTTCCCCCAGTGTCTTGAAATAATGTGCTTCTGTCAGAAGGATCGTACCATGCCCCCTGTTCCCCGTTGACGAATAGGGCGGCGGGCGTAAACGATTGAGAAGGCCCGCTGATGCCCGCTCGGCGTGACTCGGTGAGACTGATGCCGGTACCGAGCAAGATAGTCATGGTTGAATCATCTCCCGCGTTTCGATGCGAGGGGAGAATGGGTCACATCACGGCAAATGCTGCGTCTACTTGCGGCGCAGTTGTGATTTCACCATTTTCAATTTTCTGAACAACAATTTGTTCGGCGTCGAAGCACCTTTTGACGTGCTGTAAGATCGCATTGCTTGCAGCCTGGATCGTTGCAGCGTTGAGTGCCCTCCAATTACCGTCTGCACACTTCCAGTTGATCGTAAATTGGGGGTCTTGGTCGGCTTGGTAACGTGCGGCGAAGGCCTTAACTTGTGAATCCCGGTCTGTCGCAAGCGGGATCGAAATATTTTCAAAAACAATTCCGGTGCCGCCCGTTTCAAGCCGCCATCGAACATCGGCGGCATATTGAGTTAGGTTCACCAATTCTAGATCCCCGGTTCCGGGATCCACCACGATCGGGACGATGGCCCACTGATCGGTCTCCCATTTCGCAGCTTCATTGGGCGCAAGCGACGGGGGAGCGATTTCAGTGGCAAAAGCGGGTATCAGGAATTCGCCCTCCCGCATGGGGTTTGGGTGTGCATCGGCGACGGCGGTGAGCAGTTTGGTGTTGATATCGAAATGGTACACTTCCATGACAGCCTCAATATTTGATGGCAGCGTAAAGGGGGATGTTGATGGGCTGGGTTTGCGTGCCACCGGCGTAACCCACGGTGCCCGAGTGAATATGGGCGCCATCATAGTCGGTTGCTGCCCACGCATTCAGAACGGTGGCGATGTTCGCTGCCGCATAGGTGCCAGTGTCCTGCCAGCCGCGATAGACTGGTTGGCGGTGATTGTGACTGCCGTTCGCGTCGATGGTCACAGTGTGATTGTGTGAGCGTATTGAGTCCGCATATTTGTAACCGAGCGAGCTGTTTGCCGGATCGATGCCCGATCCCATATCCTGCGCACGGACGAATGATCCATTGATCAGTGGAACACGGAAGGTGGCTGCACTGTAATCTGAGTATCGGCCATAGTACCCGGCCTGCCATGTCGATTCAGGTACCGTCATTCCGGTGTTTGATGCGGCTGCCCACAAGTCCGGATAGTCTGCTTTGAGGACGCCTGCGCCATTTGCCGGCAGCCAGCCGGCTGGAGCAGTTCCGAGCGCAAAAAAACCGATCATCCCAGCAGGAATGTTCCACAGTTGCCGGTAACGCCCGCTCTGCTCGTTCTCGAAGTAGAAGCCACGAAGAACCTGGTTGCCGCCCTCGTTGATACGGCCGAGTGCAATCGAGTCCTTGTTGGTCCCGGCCGGGACATGGAAAAATTCGATGCTATTGCCGCCACCGATGTTGCGCAAGCCGATCGCTTTGTTGCCGGCTGTCGCGTTCCATTTGCCGGAGATGTCGGATGCCTCGCCGCCAAACAGGATATGACCGAAGCCCGTCGCGTCCGCTCCAAGTGTGTTGGGATAAAGTCTATTGCCCGGATAGCCCCACTCGATCGCCCGACGTGGCGAATAGGAGATGATCTGAGCCGCTGTCGTAATGTTGGCTACATCAGTCGCGGCATAGCCGGACAAGAAGCGAGGCGCCTTGACATCGCCGTTGAACGTCGCACCCGTTAATTTGGCGACGTCGCCCTCGTAGGCGAACTTCTTCCAGGATGTCCAAGCGCCAACATAGCGACCGCGAATGTATGCATTCGAAACAGGAGAGGCATACGGCCAAGCCATTTGTGTGATCTGCGCACCGCTATATTCGAAATTCCAGACATAGAAGTAGGTGCCCTCGCCGGGTCCATTCTGGCTATTGCCCATATAGAGGGCGGGAGCGCATCCCGGAGCCACTAGGCTGTTCCAGTCCGCATTGTCGATGGTGCCGCTTGCGGCGGTAATGACGCCAGCGGTATTTTGCGCTGCCGGCAATCGGCCCTTGGTCAGGTTTGTTGCGTCGTCCGCGCCGATGGCCGTGCGAAACAGCACGTCACTGGCCTTGCCAACCAATGATCTCACGAAAGCCGAAAACCCCAGATTGGTCAGCGCGTCACCTGGCGTTTGTGCACCTGTGCCGCCGGCCGTCACCGGACGTGGATCGTTGGCGTCCTTCGCAAGGTCGTCCATCTGGCTGTTGTAAGGCGCTGATGCAATTGGCTCGTTCGGAACACCGTAGACGCCGGGCAAAAGCTGGTAGACGCCGTTCACACGGGGCATGGGCTGTCTCCTGTGCAGTCTTGGACAAGTGAGGTGTGGGCCGGACTTGCGTGCGAGAAACAGTCCGCGCGTGACCCGTGCGGATTGTTTTCTGCCTGGTCGAGGCCTGGCGAGCCACGTCGTTCGGCCTGGCTTTCAGGGCTGAATTGTTCGCTGGCTCAACTATCGAGCCATCATTTCCAAATCACATATACGGCGGATCGAGTTTCCATGTGCGTTCTGGGAACCAGCGAGCGAGGAGCAACGCGTCAGCGTCTGCTATCTGGGCCTGCTGTGCATTGAAGGCATTGTAGGGCGCGCGTCGCTTGGCCCGCTTGTCGCCGAAGAAACCAAGCAGGGGATCGAAACTCCGCCCAAGCCGCTTCATCAGGAACCCCCAGTGATCTGATCTGCCCAGATACATAGCTGCCCAAGGCGTATCGCCGGTCAGCTTATAATATTCGTCCATCGCCGGCTGTTCGACACCGAGCGGGCGCTTCCACCACGGTTTGCCCCAACTGAAATGGCGGATGTAAGCGTCTGCGTAGTGGATGTGACCGCTGAAGTTGGTCATGGCATTCCACTTGGGGTGGAGTGTTTGCCATCGGTTCATGAAAACGATGTTGAGCGCATCTTGATCATGTTGTTTGCAGATATTGCGGTGCTCTTCGGCAAAGCTGCGCGTCTTCTCGAAAAGCCGCTCACGCCGGATTGTATCGAGATCGAGGAGCATGACACCGGCATTGAAGTAAGGAGCACCCGCAGGCATCGACAGGCGTTTGCGGAACTCATCGTCAAAATAACGCTGATCGTCGTGTGCGGCCACCAGTGGCGCGATCATCTCTGTCTTTGCCAATGTCGCCAGATCCTGGTTCACGAGCACGTCGCAATCCAGATAGATCGCTCGATCGAACGGTTGCAATTCCGGCAAAACGTCCGCGAACAGGCGAAGATAGGTCGCGATACCAAGGCGGAACGTGTTGACGTTCAAGTCTTCGACATAGGCAGAGACGTCGATGATTTGCACTGCGTTGCCAAGCAGCCCACGCGCCACTTCGATGTCCTGATTTGGAATTCTCGTTGTTAAGATGAAGCCGTGCAAAGAGCTGGATAAACTCATTGCGCGCCGGGCTGCGACGACGGCATGAGGGAAGTATGTCGCGTCAGCAGCGAAGAAATAGCACGCCTTTGCCAAAAGGATTGCTCACCGTTCTGATATTGGACAGCGCGCCTGTTCTTTCAGCTTTGCAAAGGCAACTCAAGTCGCCTGCGGCATCGTAGCAACTCGGCATGAAGGGTCTCCCGTGCGGTTTTCAAATGAGAAGGATACCCTCGGCAAAGACGGGCCGCACAAAGCGAAGTCTCGAAGCCGGTTCGATCAAAGCCGCGATGCTTCGACATAGAAGTCGTCAATCTGTTGCGCGGTGAAGCCGAGTGCTGCGAATCCGGCTCGCGACATCGGGTCGGTTCGGACGAAAGTCGCCGCGCTCGCGTAGGCGATTTGGGTTGGAATGTCCTGCGCAGCAATCCAAGCCTCGATGGGGTTCTGCAAACCGGCGGCGTGCGCCTGTAGCTTGAACTGCCGGGACGACACGCGGTCGGGTATCTGCGGGGCGGGCGGCTCATAGGCCGCTATAGGTCCATAATCGCCGGCGACGGCCTTGTTCCACACATGCTGGACATGCGGCAGGTCGCCATCGCGAATGCTGGCATCAAAGGATGTTCCGTCCCGCAGTGTAACGTGCGCCACGAGGGTCGTGTTGTTCGGGCTCGCCCAGCGCAGCTGCGTCACGGCATCCGGGATCGTGATATCTTGCGTGTCCATATCGAGATTACCTCTACCAGGCTCGGACGAAGGTGACCGATCTGTTGTTGGCGACGTCGGTGGAGATGTTTCGCCAGGCTCCGCCGGGCTGTCGCCCCGTCGACTGCCCGTTCTGGTCTCCGATGCAGACGCGAAGCAGGCTGCCATCCACCACCGAATTGACGCCGATGGTGCTACCGCTGACATTGACCATTTCTACCTGGCTGCCGATGCTATCGCCGCCCAGCCCGGCCACGTAGCCGACTGTGGCTCTGCTTATGTAGTCAGAAAGATAACCGCCCCACGCCGATCCATAGACGTTGCCGTTCGTGTGGAGATAGGACGCGCCATTGCCTGAGTAGATGATGTTGTAAGCCCAGAGATTTCCGCTGGAGTCGACCCTTGCCTCGCCGGCCGAATTGCCAGGCCCCAATGGCCTGAGATACACGACTCCCGTTCCGTTTGGGCCCAGAACGGCATAGTTCGAGCCGCCATAAAAATAACCGCCGTTCACCAGAATGTGGCCGCCAGCTTCGATGTTGGCGGAAGTGTAGAGCTTGCCGGCGCCATACAGCGAATACGCATTTGCATAGCCAAGAATGCCGAAACTGTTCAGATCGGCCGAATATCCTAGCACGCCGCCGTAGCCTGCATTTGTCGATCGGCCGTAGATGCCATAATCGGCGCCCGAGGTAATGGCCTGCAGCGCCTTGCCGGACGTGCTCGAAACGTCGACCGGACCCTTGAAGACAGCTCCTGAGCTCAGCGCGGCTTGAACAATCGAAACAGAAACCTCCTTGGTGCGGCCGACGGGTTTTGCGCTGTTGGTGATGGTTGTCACCACGTTCCTGGCGGGGCGGTCACCTGCATTGCTGCCGACAACGCTGGCAAACACCGTATAGCCCTGCCAGTATTCCATGTAGGGCAGCCAGCAGCACAGGAAGCCGCCGGCATTGAACAGCCAGATCTCGGTGGGCTTTCTGCCGGTCGAGAGCGCCCCATGGTTGATGATCGCATTGCCATAGAGATAGCCCTGAATCTTGATGTCGAACGGCACCAGCGAGCTGTACGAATTGCCGACGATCTCGATCAGGAACGCGTCACCCTCCGAGACCGCCGCGGGGATACTGGTCGTGATCAACGTGCCGTTGGTGAAATCACGCCCGGAAATCCAGCCAGTCAGGTTCTTCTCGACGAGCCCGTCGAGCTTGGTCTTGTCGGCCGAAGACATGAAACCGCTGGCGCTGCCCGTTGCGGCAGCATGAAGATTGCCGCCGGAGAGCTGGCCGTGGCTGGCATCGGATATTCGTCCGGCCGGCAGGGTGCCTTTGGTCAGGTTTGTCGCATCGTCGGCGCCGATGGCCGTGCGAAACAGGACATCGCTGGCTTTTCCGACAAGCGACTTGACGAAAGCCGTGAAACCGAAATTGGTCAACGCCTCGCCAGGGGTCTGTGCACCTGTGCCTCCGGCCGCCATCGGCCGCGGATCATTGGCATCCTTTGCAAGGTCATCCAACTGGCTGTTGTAGGGAGCAGAGGCGATCGGCTCATTGGGAACACCGTAGACGCCCGGCAAAAGCTGGTAGACGCCGTTCACGCGCGGCATGGACGATCTCCTCTGCAGTTCATGGATAGGCCCTCAGGGCGATGCCGGAGGCTATGTCGTGATCGTCGGCGAACACTCAAGGTCACGCGATGCAACGTATTCATCGTGTGGGGATAGTCCCTGATGAGTGGCCGTAGGCGGCAACTCATCTATCGAGTAGCCCTCATCACTCACGCAATGGATCGCTCAGCGCCTTTCGGCTGAGGACATAAGCAACGCCCTGGCGACACGATCGACCTTCGACGCCGGCCAGCTGAGGCCGCCAGCGAGCAAGGCGTCCAGGGCCGGGCTGTTCCGACTGGTCAGGCCTGCCGCAACCCGCGCGCCGTCCTCGCCCTTCGACGCGGTCACGATGTTGTCAGCGCCTCTGAAAGCAAATCCATTCGCCTTGCCAGGACTGTCATTTGCGCCGGTACGGGCGAACAGCCCTGGTTCATCTGATACTTTCGCCGCAGTTGCCGGAGCTGTTGCGGGTTTCGACGCAAGCGGCGCCGAGACGGCTTCACCCGCTTCGGCCTTCTCCGCCCCAAGCAGTGAACCGCCGCCGATACTCGCGGCAGCCAGGCTGTTGAACTGGATGATCTTGCTGAGTTCGGGATGTGAATTCACATATTCGCGGATGCGGGCTGCGGTTTTGGGAGCGACGGTCTTCAGCCAATTCGGATCGACCATATAGGCACGGCTGGCCTCGGCGATGTATTCGCGCGGCACTTCATCGCCTCGATACCGAAGGTGCTGAGGGCCGGTAAAATTCCTGGTACGCTCCTGTCCGGTGAGCAATGCGTCATAGACGAATGCAAGTTCACGGGAGAGGCCTGCCACGGGGATTTCGCCCGCCATCTGATCGATGACGTGACCGACCTCATGGGCGAGAACCCTGTCTCTCTGTTGGGGGGGCAGATTTTCCGAGATGAAGATTTTTTCGGGACGACGGCTGTATCGGTTGAGGGTGACACGGCCCATATCAGATCCGAGCCCGGTCGGCCCACGCTGCGGAACCTCCGTAATTGGTCGGCCCGTCGCTTGCGTGCCAATGGATCGGATTTCGGTGGGTGACAGTGCAGTATTTGCCCCACCCACCAGTCGTCGGCCGGCAATGTATCTTGCGACGAGGGGTCTTCCCTCGATGTCCCGCGTAAGATTTCCGGCTTCATCCGCCAGCGCTCCGGTTGGGTAGTCGACGTGGAACGGTCGCGGGTTTTTCGCACGTGGATCATACACGCTCGCGACCCTGCTGCCAACGTTTGCGAAGGGTCTCGCACCCTTCGCAAACTTTGCAGCGGCCCGAAAAGCAACACCTGCAGGGATGATGCTCGCGGCATCGAGAGCCGCCTGGCCGTAGTTGCCGTCCCGGGCACTCCGGACCATCTCGTCGGCGGAGAACACGGTGCCGGCGGGCGTAAGATCAGACAAGGAATATCCGGTGCCGCCGATGCCGGCCGATCCGACCAGGCCGGAAATGACGTCGCGATAGTAGCGGCTTGGTTTCCCTTCACCGATCAGGGCGGCGGCAACCCGATCGCGCCAGGTGGGATCATAGGCGCGCAGCTCGTTTGACATCGGCGAATCCTTTCGTTCTGGTCGTCCTGGCCGTCTTTCGCCCCGTGCCGTCATGGGTCGGTCACATCGGCAGATCGGAGGCGTGACAAAAAGAGGGTCGGTGCCGGTCAGGCCAATTGGCCCTTAACGACCGTTCGGGAATGTACTACCGTTCACTGAAGGTCGGAGGAGAGAATGATCGCAAGGGTTCGGGGAGCTGCCGCCAAGCCGGCTGCAACAATGCCATGAAGAAGACAAACCCATTCATCTGGGGTGCTGTCGCGGCCGTGATTGCCGTTGGCTTGTTGTCCCTTTATCGTCTGATTGGAATGCCGCCATCCAGCAACACATTGCTTCAGAGCCCGATTTCGACTGCCGTCGTTTCCTTCTTCTGGGGATGCGTGGCCGGGTACGCCAAGAACTGGTACGGCAACCGGCTCAATCGGCGGTAGCCGTTGGCCGGCCACCGGTCAGCGCGTCGTAGACGGGATTTCCGGTGGCTTTCCTGAAAGGCTCCATTGGCCGCGGCCTCTTCATCACAGAGGGACCTTTGAAGGCCCGTCTCACATAGTCCACTGCGGCCGGCGCGGACAGGGACGCTAAATCGCCGGCTTTTTCGTACATTGCCTCCAGCAACGCCTGCCGCTTCTCAAGCTCTGGAACGGCTTCGTAGACCGGCCTGGCAGCACGGCCGCCCATTTCAAACGGGACATTTCCGATCCGTCCTCCAATGAATTTGCCGAGAAGTTCGGCGTAAGCGTTGTCGGGCGCAACATAGTCTGCAAAGGCGGCGCCGGCACCGCTTCCAAGCCCGCTGTAGAGGGCCTTCAACGTCTCGCGGATTGGCGCTTCGGCCTTTGCGATGCCACCCATGCTGGTAAGAAGCGCGCTGATAGCTTCTTCGGACAGTCGTCGACCGAGCTGCTTGTCGGGATCATCCGTTGGTGGTTTGATCGATCCGATCTCTTCGAGGCTGCGCAGCAGGCCGGCACTACCGCCGAAAGGTTCTGGCGAAGGCTGGAAATCCGTACCCGCGATGGCATTGATGCCATGCATTGCCGGGCCGACGATGTAGTTGTTGGTCAGGTCGACTGGTGCCCCCAATGTCTTGGCGATTCCTTCATTGGCACCGGATGTGAGCTGGGCGAACCAGCTGTTGCCATAGTCGTCAGCCGGCGCGGGCCGGCTTCCCTGTTGCGCGCGCCTGCTCTGCAGTTCTCGGCGTGCCAGCTCGCGTCGGGCTTCGTCAGCGGTTACCATTTGCAGTGATCTCCAGGTTTGTATTGTTCATTTCCAGGATCGGTTCTGGGTGCGGGCTTCGGGGCGTGCGCCTGAGTGCATCGGACAAGACGCGCTCCTGCTGTGGTTCCAGCAAGGATCGCTAGCGCGAGCCACTGACGCGCTGGATCTCGCGCTCCACCAACCCGCGCTGCGTTGTGTTCAGCCAGGGATTTTGCAGCGCGTTGAGCAGCATCGGTAGCGTCGGCCCTTTCGACGCGTTGAATGTATCCGTGGTGCCTCCGGCGGCGGCGGGAAGTTGTGACAGGTCGAACTGATCGCCCTGCGGAGGCTGCGCGGGCGCGTTGCCTTGCTGCATCGCTGCGGGTTGAGGCGCCGTTCGCGCAACTCCGGGAACCGGGAGGTCTTGCATTGACCTTGGCGCCTGCGTGCCAGAAGCGGCAGGCCCGGCAGTTCCGATCCCCTGGAACGGACTGATACCCGCTGCCCTGGAACCGTACCATTGTCCCCAGCCCTGTTTTCCGGCTGTATCGAGGGCGAAATCGATGCCTTGCCGCCAGTTGGCCGTGTCGGCCGGATCGAGACCGGTGGCATCGATGAAGCGATTGCCGACGCCTTCCGGGAAACCCGTTCCCTTGCCGCCGACGAGAAGCTGGTATGGCCCGTAGCTCGGCTCGCGCACGCCTTTCCTGGTGACGTTCGACTGCCAGGTTCCGTGCTGAAGCCCTTCCGAGCGTGCCACGCGCACCGCGACGTCGGGATCGATGCCGCGCTGCCCGGCTGACTGGCGGATATAGGCTTCCATCGTCGGCACGTCCGGTAGCCCGCCATCATCGGTGGCTGCTCCCGCCGCGTCCGCTCTCGCGAAATCGAACCGGCTCGGCGCATTCGGGTTGTCGGGTTTCGGAATCGGCCTGCCGGCCAGTGCCTGCGCGACCTTGGACGCTCCGCCCGGAGGCGGTGGGAAGGCGCCGGGACCACTCATCGCGCCGGCAATCGGATTGAAGGCGGCCGTGGCACTGTCGCGGCCGGCTTTCTCGCTGGCACGGATATCGCTCATCATCGCGCGATAGAGCAATGCCCGGCCGATGGCGTTCAGACCCGAGCCGAGATCGGTCGGCATCGGCTGGTCGGTCAGCAGGCTGTTGGCCGAGGCCCGCGCTTTCGCCAGCTCTTCGGGCGTTTCGTATTGCTGGCCTTTGCCGAAGATGAAGGAAAGGGTCATCAGAGCGGGATCCTTTCGCTGCGTTGGAGGCCGAGGCCGAAAAGCCCCGACAGCGGGCTGGCGCCCGGAGCCGGCGGGAAGCTGCCGTCCCTGTTCTGGCGGTAGATCAGCGCCTGGCCGATCGCCGAGAGGCCGCTGCCGATGTCCGTCGGCATGTTGGTGGCCAGCGCCATCTGCGCCTGGCTCTGTTCTTCCGGCGTCATCGGCGGGCGCGGCTTGTTGCCGTCGAAGATGAAGTTCACCATGATGCCTGCCCCAGTCCGAACAGGCCGGGAAGCACCTTGGCGTAGTCGACATGCTTGACGCCGCCGACCTCGATCACCGCGCCAGGGTGCGTCTTCTCCACGTCCTGCGCCATCACCCCGACATGCTTGGGCGCATCGCTGTCCTCGCCACGGTAGCGGAACTCGTAGATGTTGGTGCCATCAATGCGGCCGCGCTTCCTGATGTCCTTCTTGGCCCTGCGGTCGGACTTCATGATCGCCGAAGCGCCAAGGCCGAAAAGGCCGCCGAAAAGGCTGTTCTGCGCCGCCACCTGCTGGTTGTAGATGCCGAGCTTCTGGTTGTAGTTCTGATTGACCAGGCCGGCATAATCCACGGTCGGAATGTTCGGCATGTTGGTGTTGACGAAGTTCGGGTTCTGCACCTGCGCGCCGGACAGCAGCGAGGTGATTTCGTTGATCGGCTGGGCTCGCCGCGCATAGGCTTCCTGCAGCGCCATCTGCCGCTGCTGGTTGGCGGCGTTGAACTGCGCGAGCTGGGCATTCATGCGCTGGTCCTGCAGCGCGTTGTTCTGCCCGGTCACGCTGTTCTGGTTCTGGAACATCTGCTGTCTGGCGGTGTTGCCGAATTCGCCCTGCGCACTGTTCTGCATGAACTGCTGCTGTTGCGCGGCGTTCTGGAAGCCGGCGCGCTGCGCGTCGAGATTGGCAAGCCGGCTCTGTTCCTGGCCGGATGCCAGCAGCACCGACGTGCGCTGGTCGTTCACGCCCTGGTTGAACTGGTTCATCGCCGTGTCATAGGCGGTGGAGCCGATGCGGATGCCCTGGTTGGCCAGCGAGGTTTCCAGCGAGGCACGCTGCCGGTCGAGTTCCGGGTTGAGACGCGAGAACATCGCGTCCCGCACTTCCTGCGTGTTGCTAGCGTAGCCGTCCTTCGGCCCGTAGTCCTTGGTGATCTGCCCGGCATCGGCGATCTGCGTGTTCAACTGCGGTCCGGACTGGAACTGCTGGTATTGTTGCGTGCCGATCTTGGACGCATCGCCGCCGGCAGGCAGGTTGCTGAAGTCCATCGGCTTGTTCAGGTAGTCGGCAAGGAACGCGGATTGCTGGTTGCCGATCTTCGCGAGATTGCCTTGCGCCTGCTGCGACTGATCGAAGATAGCCTGCTGCGACGGGCTCAGCGTCTGCGTCGCCGTGTAGGTGGGAACATCGATCGTCTTGCCCGTGGTCGGGTCGGTGAACTTGTGTGTTCCCGACTGGTTGTAGGTCAGGTTGCCGTAGGGCGTGACCTGGTTGACGTTGCCGAGTGCGGCATTGGCGATCGACGTCGACACATTGGTGCCCGTCTGCGCGGCTGCCGTTTCTTTCGGATCGGGCGGCGTCGGTGCTTTCGGCTTACCCATTGGCAGCAAGCTCCTTCCTGTGAAATCCGTTGGCCCGCCAGGCGTCGTCGGTCAGCGCGAAGACGTGCCCGTCTTCGTGCCGGCCGTAGAGGCGGGGGATGGTGTGTCTGTCGAAGCCGTAGGCTTTGAGCAGGCGCGGCAGTCCGCGCCCGTTCCACTGTTCGTTGCGCTGCGAAACGCGCATCAGCAGCATCTGGCAGCCGATGCCGACAAAGGGGTAGGAAAACATCTGCCAGAGCACCGGCCTTGTCAGCCAGCGCGGCGTGTCGGCCGCGCCGGAGATCTCGATGACGCCATGTTCCGGTTCCCAGTTGTGATAGACAATGCCGGCGACGAGTTTTTCGCCGTCGAGCACGCCCATGGCGCGACACGTCTCGAAGCCGCGCTCGCAGCCTGGTATGTGCCGGGCGACCCATGCCGCCACGGCCTCGTCATGGCCCCAGAACGGTTGCATCGATGGACGGCCCTAAAGCGCCGGCGCGCCCGTTTCGAACGACACGTCGACGCTGACCAGCTCGACCATCGGCGCCGAGGATTGCGCGCCGGTCACCTGCAACTGCCACTGGAAGACATAGCCGGTCATGCCGATGCTGGTCTTGACGATGTCGGGAAAGGCACTCGCCATCGTCGCGTCCCACAGCGCCTGGTCCCAGCGGCCGGATCCCCAGATGCCGACAGGCGGAACGTCCGGGGCGGGATTGGGCGGCGCCGGCAGCTTGACGCGATAGTCCGTCGAGCCGGAAAGCTGGATCTCGTTCGGCGTCGCCCGTTTCAGCGTCGCCTGCGCCTGCAGGATCGTCTTCAGCACGCCAGATGTCTCGAGATGGTCGGGATTGGCGACACAGGTGTAGTAGATCGGCACGCCGTCATCGGTGCCGGTGACTTCGGTGTCCTTGACCTTGCCCTTGTTCGTGCCGAACACCACTTCGCCATTGTGGAAGATCAGGCAGCGCGCATCCCAGCCGGTGAAAGTGCACCAGGCACCGGTTTCGGTGTTCAGCACATAGCACAGGCCCTGCTGGCTTCCGTTGGTCACCGGCAGGCTGATGATGGCATAGGCGCGTTCCGGCCATTTGACGATCTCCCACGGCAGCGACCGCCGTGCCTTGGCTTCCCTGCGCCAGTCCGGCGAAATCGCCCGGCTGACGGAGGACTGGTCCAGCACGGAGATGTCCTTGGTGATCGCCTGGGACAGCGGCAGCAGGCCCATCTCGGTTGCGATCAGCAGATCCCCACCCACGCGCATCGTGGCGCGTGGGCCGAGCGGCCGGGCGAGGTCGTAACGGCCGACCAGCACGAAGCCCGCCGCCGTTGCCGGATCGCCGCCCTGGTAGACGGCGATCTCGCCCTGGTTGGTGACGAACACGCATTTGTCGTCAAGGCCGTCGCCGGCATCGACCGACCAGGATGCGCCGAACATCAGTGAGCCGCCGCGCTGGAACACGCCGTTCAGGTCGATGGTGCCGAGCGCCCCGGCAATGCTGGCGACGGGCAGGTAGCGTGCCCTGAGCCCGCCGCCCTCGATGAAGAACTGCCGGTTGCGGTACACCCACACGAAGGAGAGCGTCGCCGTCGAACCGCCGGTGATGGCCGGGCTCGACGTGTCGGTGATCTTCTTCCAGCCGCTGCTCGGATGATAGAGCAGCAGCGCATCGGTGCCGTTCACTGCGGTCAGGTATTCGTCACCCGAGGTGGTGAAGTTGACGAAGGAATAGTAGCCGCTCGTCTGCCCCGATACTGCCGCCGGTGGCGGCACGTTCGGATTGGCCACCGTCGTCACGTCGAAGATGTCCGTGCGCGTCGCCGCGAACAGCTTCTTCTGCGTGGCGTTGTAGGAGATGAAGCTCTCGACCGGCTTCGTTCCGTCCGAGATCGTGGCGCGCGTCTTGCTGCCGCCGCGCTGCACGATGCCGGTGTTGGTCGGGCGCCAGTTCTCGAGCCGCATGGCGGTGCCTTGCGGCATCGAGGCCAGGTTGCCGGCGGTGAACCAGCCGGCCATCGGCGCGGGCAGGGTGGTCATCTGCGCGCGGCGGGTACGGGCCGGTTGTGCCAGCCGTGCGAGAGTGGCGCTTTTCATCGGTCTGCCCCTCAGCCCTGTCCCGTCACCGTGCCCGGCCATGTGATGCGGCCGTTCCGGCTCACCGGCAGGTTGCCCGACAGCACTGGTTTCGAACCGCCGTCGCTGTCGCTGGCCTGGTCGAAGGCGATTTCGTAGTCGGAAAGTTCCGCCGCGAAGTCCTGTGCCTGCAACTGCTTCCACAGCGCGATGATCGCCAGGCGCAGCAGGCGCTCGTCGAGCAGGAACGTGTCCTCGTCCGCCGTGAAGGCGGCTTTCGGCGTGCCGTCGCTTGCTCGCACGATCTGTTTCGAGATGTAGAAGAATTTCGCCTTCTCGCCTGCCGCCATCACCGGCTGGATGTGCATCTGCCCGCCATGCATGGTCCATGCGCCGGCGAGCGGCGCGATCGTCGTGAACTCGAACGACAGCCAGTCGTCGCTGTCGACGATATGGGTCATGTCCCAGCGATAGCGCGACGACCACAGGTTTGCCTTCTTCAGCATGCGCGAAAAGCTCGCCGGCAAATCGAAGCCTTCGGCCGTGCCGTTGCCGGAGATCTCGGCGACCTTGCGCAGCACCTGCCAGTCGAAGCCGCCGGCGATCAGCCGGGCAGCCTCGTTGGCCAGCAGCTGCAGCTGCTGCCACGTCCTGGTGGTGCCTGCCGCCGTCGAGAAGAAGGCGGGCGGAATGGCTTCGCCCACCGCCACGCAGACTTCCTTGAGCACGTCGCCGATCGCCATGGTCAGGCTGCCTCGGTCAGCGCCGCGCGCAACTTCGGTGCCGCCCAGCGCCGGTCATAGTCTATGCCCTTGGCGTCGAGTTGAGCGCGCAGGCTGGTCAGCTCCTCGCTCGCTGGAACTTCGACATGAGCCGGGGCAGGTTTGGCGCGGCTGTCCAGCAGCTTTTCCAGCTCCATCAAGCGCTCCTTCAGGTCGCTGATCTCCTCGTCCTTCTTGGCTTCGCGCTCGGCGGCGGCCGAACTGTCGAGATTGCCCAGGAACACGGCCGCCTGTTTGATCAGGTCGCGCATGCTGGGCAGCGGCACGCGCCCGATCTGCGTTTCGGCGAGATCACGGATCTCCTCGACCGACTGGATGCCGACCTGGCGGAAGATCCTGACCTGCTCTTCGTTGAGCGCCGGCCAGGCCGTCAGCGGCGTGCCCGAGGTCGGGATCTCCTTGCCGGCCTTCCAGGCTTCGTAGGCCGGCCGGATCTTCTCCCAGCGCGCGGTCATGAAGGCGAGCTTGGTGCCGTCGAGGTCGTCGCCATGGCGATCGGGATCGGGGATGAGGTGCTTGACGCGCTCCACCGTATGCGTGCCGAGCGGGCTGTGGCCGGGCGCGTAGATCGCCCAGTCGACCTCCTGCGGCTCGATCAGGCGCTTGCCGGCCGCGTTCAGCAGGAAGCCCTGCGGGTCGGCCTTGTCCGCGAGCGGATCGGTGCTGCGCACCGGCAGCTTTTCATAGGTGGTCCTGAAACCGATCAGTCGAATGACCGGCTTGTCGTTCTCAGCCATGGTGGCCTCCTTGGAAGGTGAGCGGATAGGAGGGAGGCGGGCCCGAAGGCCCGCCTCTGATGTTGATGTCTGCTGTGTCCGGTCGACCTCTCAGCCTTGCTGCGCATAAGGTCCCCCTCTCCATCCCGATTTTGCCGAGCCACCTCTCCCCCGCCTTTGGCAGGGGCGATGAACTGCAGCTCAAGCGGTGGCGCTTGTGGCCGCTTAGCCGCCGGAGGAGCAGTGACGGAGAGGGGGCCTTCGCGCCCGATGCCGTGCCCAGCCGGGGAGCGATGGGTCGGCAGGGGCAGGGGGAGCCGCGTAGCGGCGACAGCGCGAGGACGAACAGCGTTAGGATACGGTCAGGGACCGCGAGCACGACCGTGCGCCGCGCCTTGTGGCGCGCCCGGTCCGGAGCGAGCCGCGTAGCGGCGACAGCGCGAGGACGAACGGCGTTAGGATACGGTCAGGGACCGCGAGCACGACCGTGCGCCGCGCCTTGTGGCGCGCCCCGTCCGGAGCGAGCCGCGCAGCGGCGACAGCGCGAGGACGAACAGCGTTAGGATACGGTCAGGGACCGCGAGCACGACCGTGCGCCGCGCCTTGTGGCGCGCCCCGTCCGGAGCGAGCCGCGCAGCGGCGACAGCGCGAGGT